>NZ_DS989904.1:194476-899062 GCF_000155595.1 Synechococcus sp. PCC 7335
CACGCCTCCGCAATAATCTTGATACCGGCTAGGGCCGGATCGGTATTAATCAGCCACAGAATCGGCGGTATTTCTAGAGGTTCGCCCGTTATCCCCCGCGAGAGCACCGATGCAAGATCAAAGCGAAAACCATCCACATGCATCTCCAAGACCCAGTAGCGCAGACAGTCGAGAATCAGATAGCTGCTGATCGTACTGGTCTTGAGCGTGTTGCCACAACCACTGTAGTTCTTGTAATGGGCCTTATCGTCTTCAAGAATGTAGTAAGACTCATTGCTCAGCCCCCGAAATGATAGCGTTGGTCCCTCGTGGTTGCCTTCAGCTGTGTGATTGAACACAACGTCTAGAATCACCTCTATGCCTGCTTTGTGCAAGGCTTTGACCATATCTCGAAACTCATCCACGGGGCCAAGGCCGGTTTTATTAGCGCTATAGCCCCAGTGCGGAGCGAAAAAGGCAACCGAACTATAGCCCCAATAGTTCTCTTTTCCAGCTGGGGCATCACTATCGTCAAACTGTTGTACAGGCATCAGTTCTACTGCTGTGATGCCTAGCGACTTTAGATAGGGAATCTTTTCGATCAGACCAGCGTAGGTGCCTCTCTTTTCAACCGATAGTCCTGAATTAGGATGTTGAGTAAATCCGCCAACGTGCAGCTCATAGATAACTGTTTCGGCATAGGGCGTTTGTGGGTGTACGTCGTTCTCCCAATCGTATTGCCCAGTGTCAACGACGACGCTTCTTAGCGCCTGGGGGCAGTTGTCAAAAGGGGTGCTAGCCGCCTGACGAGAGTAGGTCGGCCAGCCAACAACTAAGCGAGCGTAGGGGTCTATCAAGACCTTGTTACGATTGAACCTTAGTCCGCGCTCAGGCGCGTAAGGGCCATCGACCCGATAGGCATACACCTGATTAGCCGCCAGCCCTTCTACAAAGATGTGCCAGTACTGAAACGTTTTGTTCTTCTCAGGGTCTAGCCAAATCGTTTTGTAGGGCCAAAGCGACGCTGGCGAATCAAACAGCAATAGCTCTACAGCGGTAGCATCTTTGGCATAGAGACAAAAGTTCACACCATTCTCTCGAACCGTGGCACCCAAAGGAAAACTGTTCCCAGGCTGAACGATCAAATTTATTTTGAGGCGCTGTTTTGAGACTAAGTCGGAATAGAGCATTCGGCGCGACTTGAAGAGAGAATTAGCACAGGTCCAAGGGGTAGAGTTAGACAGCAGATTTAGAGGGTAGCTTCAAAGTAGCCGTGACCATATCGCCCAGACGATGGCGCTCAATAGCGAAGCCATGGCGACGGCAGAGCTGTTGCATTTGAATGTTTTCAGGCAAAATTTCGGCCACAATCTGATCAATACTTTCTTGTTCAGCTACTGTGATTAACATTTTCATTAGCTGGCTGCCAATGCCCTGACTCTGGTGGCGATCGCTCACTAGCATCGATAGCTCGACTATTTGCGTTCCGGGTAGCTGGCTGAGCCGACCGACTGCTAAAATCTCTCGCCTGTCTCCTGTACCGGCTTCTACCACCAACGCTATCTCGTGGTCGTAGTCTATAAAGCAAATACGCGTTAGCCGCTCATGAGCTGTGCGTCCGCTCAGCTTAAACATATGGGCATAGCGCATATACACGCTCTCATCAGAAAGTGTTTGGTGAAACGCCACAATCAACGGTTCATCCTCTGGCTGAATCGGGCGAATCATGACAGATTCTCCTGTTTTAAGCGTCCACTGAGCCTCGTACTGGTGAGGGTAGGGGCGAATAGCCGGCTTGGGTAAGGCTTCTAGCAGGGTATCGGGAGGGTGCAAGATGATGCGAGCATCAAGGGCGATCGCACAGCGGCGATGTCCCTGACCGGCCAATTCCTCATCAACGGGTGTTATCCGTAAAGGATTGATGTCAATTTCTTTGATCCAAGGCTGTTCAATCACCAAACGGCTAAATCTCACCAGCAGTTGCTCTAATTCGCCTAAGTCCACCGCAGCCCGTCCGCGAACGCCACGCAGCGCCTTGTATATCTGAGTGCGCTCCATCATTCGGCGAGCTAGCGTCGTGTTTAGAGGCGGTAGACCCAGGGCCCGATCTTGAAAGACTTCTACCAGCTCACCGCCCAAGCCAAACAACAAGACAGGACCAAACTGGGGATCGATACTGCTGCCTAGAATTAGCTCATAGCCTTCTGTGGGCACCATCGGCTGCACTGTCACACCTAGGAAAGCACCGGGTTCTGTACTAACTGAGGCTACAGCTTGCTGAATGGATTTAAAGGCCGCCAGTACTGCCTGATCATCTTTCAAATTTAAGTAGACACCGCCCACGTCTGTTTTGTGAGTGATGGTTTGTGACCACAGCTTCGCTACCACCGGATAGCCGATAAACCGGGCGCAGTCGACTGCGGCTTGCGCCGTCGTAGCTGTTTGGCTAGTTACAGTAGGAATCCCATAGGCATTGAGCACCATCTGAGATTCCATCTCGGTCATTATTGTTCTGTTGTCCAGGCGGACGCGCTCAATCAAGGTTTGGGCGACCTCTGCTTGAGCGATCTCTTGAGCAAATGCCGGCGTTTCATACAGGCTGTGCAGATTGCGAGAGTAGCGCCACATTTGCGTAAAAATGCGAGCCGCCGTGTCCGGATAGGAGAGGGTAAAAATACCCGCTTGGTTGAGTAAATCTTCTCCTGGCTGTACCGTTTCTTGTCCCATCCAGGTAGCTAGCATCGGACCGCCATCCGCTGGTCGCAGCGACTGAATCTTTTCGGCAGTGCGCTGTGGATCGGTCATGGCCTGAGGAGTCAAAATCACCAGCAAGCCGTCGCTATTCGGATCTTTGGCAACAACTTCTAGTGCCTGCTGATAGCGCTCGGGCGTAGCATCCCCTAAGATATCAATCGGATTGTGATGACTCCACTGAGCGGGCAAACACTCGTCTAAGGCCTGTTGAGTTTCAAGAGAGAGCGCTGCGAGCTCACCGCCGTTGCGAATCAGAGCATCGGTAGCAAGTACGCCCGGACCGCCAGCATTCGTGACAATCGTGAGGCGGTTGCCCTTCGGCCGAGGCTGCTTGGCTAGAATCTCTGAGAGATTAAACAAATCATCAATCGTATCTACTCGAAGCACGCCGCAGCGCCGAAAAGCAGCGTCTAATACTTCATCACTGCCCGTCAGCGCGCCGGTGTGTGAAGCAGCAGCGGCGGCGGCAGCCTGAGTACGGCCTGCTTTAATGACGATAATTGGCTTCGTAAAAGCGACTTCTCGTGCAGCCGATAAAAACGCCCGGGCGTTACCAATCGATTCCATGTAGATTACGATGCTGTCGGTCTTAGGATCGTCACCTAGATAGTTGATCAGATCTCCCCAGCCCACATCGAGCATCGAGCCCACAGATACAAACGCGCTGAAGCCAACATTCTCTCTAAAGCTCCAGTCTAGTATGGAGGTGCAGAGGGCGCCGCTTTGACTGATAAAACCAACGTTGCCTGGATTTGCGATCGCACTTGCAAACGTACCATTAAACCCGACATGAGGATTCATCACGCCCAAACAGTTTGGTCCAATCAGTCGCATCCCCGAGGCTCTAACTAAGCTTAAAATCTCTTCTTCTAAAGCGATCCCCACCGCGCCGACTTCCTTGAACCCGGCCGAAACAACAATCGCACCTCTCACCCCAGCCGCTACACAGTCTCGAATTACACTGGGTACAGCGGGCGCTGGAACAGCAATAATCGCTAGATCAACAGATTCTGGCACATCACCTAGGCGATGGTAAGCTTTGATCCCCAATACGCTAGCTCGTTTAGGATTCACTGGATAAACCGTTCCGCCAAAAGGATTACGAATCAGGTTCCACAGTAGCCGACGACCAACACTAGTAGGTTTATCAGTAGCACCAATTAGCGCAATCGACTGAGGATTAAAGAAAACATCTAACGGTTGACGGCGCGTGCGCAGAACGTCGTGAGCCGGATCAGAACGCAGGGATAGTACAGAAGTCATTGAGTCTCGTCCTAATCGGGAGATTTTGCAGTAAAACTCTCTATAAACACGCTAATGTGCTTATTCAAGATCGGATGGTCAATCAATAGAGAAAAGTCAATAAATCACTTTGCTTCAATCAACAACTCTACCTTCAGTTCGTAAAGGTATAACGGAACGGGAAATAGCGCTAACCAAAAAGACGTATGCCCCAACGAGCGCTCAACTTTCGATTAGCGCTCTATCGAAGGGCCAATATCTCAACAAGGCACCAACAATAATCAGAACCAACAATAATCTAGATGTTTTTTCCAGATATCTTTAGGCTTTATTTGTAGGCTAGAACTCAGGCTAAGAAAGCAATGAGTAAAGTTGCTGCCTCATACCTAATAATCAATAATATTTGCAAAGCCACTCCCAATACTAGCGGAAGATTTCAAAAGCAGGACTTGGTTTTGATGACATTGTTGTTTGATGACATTCTTAAGAAGACGGTGCGATCCAAATTCTCTCGTGTAGATTATCGTTGAACACATTAAAGCCAAAGTAAAGCCAAAGTGCAGGGTTTAAGATCTGCTCAACGACAGAACAAAAGTTTTAAGATACGGTCTATAGAATACGGTCAGTACGTAGTTTATCTGCCTACAGAAGTCTTTGAAGAATTCGTTCTAGCTCTTTTTGTAGTCTTGTATACACGAACCGATTAATCACAGTTAGTTAATCACAGTTAGTGCTCTTTGATTAGGACTTTATTCTCTATCGGTTTTCTCTATAGTGCCTATAGATGGTTATTTCGAAGAAAAAAGTGCTACATAGACAAAGTGATATATTCCTGTTGCTTGTGAGTCTTCGATCTAGCTGTTTAAGGTCTAGCCTTTTGCAACCCCTAATGACGCCATACCTGAACCAAAGGCGATGAATTATGATCAATCCTTCTACAACCCAACCTTCTCAAATAGCATCTTCCCCAGCAAGTCAGGCTAAGGTAAGCCAAGCTAAAGTCAATAGTCTTGATGCCTTAGAGATGCTCATCTCATCTGTGAAGGCTGCCCAGATTGAATATGCTAGCTATTCACAAGAGCAGGTCGATCATATTTTTAAGATGGCTGCGCTTGCTGCCAACACAGCCCGTCTACCTTTAGCTAAGCAAGCCGTTGCAGAAACAGGTATGGGCGTTGTAGAAGATAAGGTAATTAAGAATCACTTTGCCTCTGAGATTATCTACAACAAATACAAGCACGAGAAGACCTGCGGTATTATTGAATCCGATCCTACGTTTGGCATTCAAAAGATCGCTGAGCCAATGGGGATTTTGGCAGGGATTGTACCGGTTACTAATCCAACCTCTACAGCCATCTTTAAAACCTTAATTGCTCTCAAAACTCGCAACGCAATTATTCTCTCTCCTCACCCTAGAGCAAGAGAATGTACTATTGCCGCTGCGCGCACCGTATTGGAAGCAGCCGTTAAAGCTGGCGCACCGGCTTCTATCATTGGCTGGATTGATCAGCCTTCGATAGAACTTTCTCAAGCACTGATGAGTCATAACGCAGTGAGCTTGGTGCTAGCCACAGGCGGTCCTAGCATGGTAAAAGCGGCTTACTCTTCGGGGCATCCTTCTCTAGGCGTTGGGGCAGGTAACACACCTGCACTGATCGATGAGAGTGCGGATTTAAGAACAGCAGTATCGTCAATTCTACTGAGCAAAACATTTGATAACGGCATGATCTGTGCCAGTGAACAGTCTGTGGTGGCTGAAAGCACAGTTTATGAAAGTATTAAAGAAGAGTTCTTGAGCCGTGGTGCTTACTTTACGACACCAGAAGAGCAACAGCGACTAGCAGACAAAATCTTATCAAACGGTCGACTGAATCCAGAGATTGTCGGGCAGCCGGTGGCTAATTTAGCGAAGATGGTGGGCATTCAGGTTCCTAAGGATACTCGCGTTCTAATTGCTGAAGTTGAAGAGATTGGCCCCGATGAGCCGCTGTCCTACGAGAAACTAACACCGATCTTGGCAATGTATCGGGCAACAGACTTCGACGATGGTTTAGACAAAGTTCAGAAGCTAGTGACCTTTGCCGGGCGTGGCCATACAGCGGTACTATATACCAAACCAGATAATACTGACCATATTCAACAGTTTGAATCACTGGTAGAAACCAGCCGCGTGCTGATCAATACGCCCGCCTCTCAGGGGGCGATTGGCGACCTTTATAACTTTAGGCTCGATCCATCTTTGACACTGGGTTGTGGGAGCTGGGGCGGTAACTCGCTGAGTGCAAATGTGGAACCGCGCCACCTGCTGAATGTGAAGACGGTGGCCGAGCGAAGAGAGAATATGCTGTGGTTCCGGGTGCCGCCGAAGATCTACTTCAAGTCGGGATCGCTACCGGTCGCTTTGAGTGAATTGAGCGATCGCGAACGAGCCTTCATCGTCACCGACAAACCGCTATATGACCTAGGTATGACCAACATGGTCGAAGAAACACTAGGCAGCATCGGCATAAAAAGCCAAATTTTCTATGACGTAGAACCCGACCCATCATTGGATACAGTCCAGCGCGGGGTGGCGATGATGCAGCAGTTTCAGCCAGATGTGATCATCGCTATCGGCGGCGGTTCGCCGATGGACGCGGCCAAGATTATGTGGCTAATGTACGAGCATCCCGACATCGCTTTTGACGGCTTAGCAATGCGATTCATGGATATTCGCAAGCGGGTGTACGAGCTGCCACCGCTGGGTGAAAAAGCAATTCTAGTAGCGGTGCCGACCACATCTGGAACAGGCTCAGAGGTTACGCCGTTTGCCGTAGTCACTGACCGCAAAACTGGCATCAAATATCCGCTGGCCGACTACGCTCTAACGCCGACCATGGCCATTGTTGATCCAGACCTAGTGTCGAACTTGCCAAAGTCGCTGACGGCCTTTGGCGGCGTAGATGCGCTTACCCATGCCCTAGAAGTCTATACCTCTGTGATGGCTTCTGAATTCACTAACGGGCTGGCACTAGAAGCGATTCAGCTAATCTTCAAATATCTGCCTCGGGCCTATAGCAATGGTGCTAATGACCCCGAAGCCAGAGAGAAAATGCACTACGCCTCTACCATTGCGGGTTTGGCGTTCGCCAACGGCTTCCTAGGCATTTGTCACTCGATGGCACATCAACTAGGAGCGACTTTCCACATTCCCCATGGACTGGCAAATGCGCTAATGATCTCTCATGTCATTCGATACAATGCCACTGATGCGCCCTTCAAACAGGCTACCTTCTCGCAGTACAAGTATCCGAATGCGAAGTGGCGCTACGCCCAAGTTGCCGATCATCTGCACCTAGGCGGCACCACCGATGATGAAAAAGTGAATCGACTAATCGGTGCGATCGAGCAGCTCAAGGCGCAGGTAGATATTCCAACTTCAATTTCAGCCGCACTCACCATTCCGGCTGATGAGTTCTATGCTCAAGTAGATGCCATTGCCGATCATGCTTTCGACGATCAGTGTACGCTAGCAAACCCACGCTATCCGCTGATCAGCGACTTGCAACAGCTCATCGTGCAAGCGTACCGAGGAG
The DNA here is from genome assembly GCF_000155595.1 of Synechococcus sp. PCC 7335. Lineage (NCBI taxonomy): Bacteria > Bacillati > Cyanobacteriota > Cyanophyceae > Synechococcales > Synechococcaceae > Synechococcus > Synechococcus sp. PCC 7335. Next base: position 202,027 of record NZ_DS989904.1, read on the forward strand.
ATTCTCCTTTAGTCGTAGGTGGTTTCACAGAACGCTTTCAAGCAATTGAAGAAGAAACAGAATCTGAGGCAAAAACCGTTGTTTGAACAATCGTTTTACCAACCGAAGAGATAAGCGTTTTATGGTTACGATCTGACAGAGCGAACGAGAGCGAACAACGGCTAGAGCGTATGAGAGTAGGTCCGACATCATAAAGATGACAGCCACCCTCATACGCTCTTCCTGATCTATCACAGATAATCGTCTGTTGAATTATGATCTGTGCAGATTGGGTAAAACAGAACCCGAAAGGGGCTCGCTACTCGAATGAGCGGGAAGCCTCGGAGCTTTCCACAGCTTCTTCTCGCAGCTTCCAATCGGGATGATAAGTCTGTAGGGTTTTCATATATTGGACCCGCTCAAAGGCGCTGGGATTAGGGCAGTTTAGCTGGCTCATAGTACCCTGTAGCTGGGCCACAGAAGCGTACTCGTACTCCTCCATCCAACAGCTTAGCTCCTGTTCGATGCGGCCTAAATAAGTCACATCACGCCGCAATAGAATGCTTACCAATTGAGTGACCTTAGCCCCCGCCATCAATAGGCGAACGACGTCCTGGGCGGTTTGGATGCCGCTAGTGGCCGCTAGATCCACCTCTATTCGGCCATGGAGTAGAGCGATCCAGTGCATCGGTAGCCGCAGTTCATGAGGAGAACTTAGTAGTAGATTGGGTTTGACATCTAGGTTTTCGATGTCAATGTCGGGCTGGTAAAACCGATTAAACAATACCAGACCATTAGCTCCCGCCTCCGTTAGTCGCTTGGCCATATTGGCAGTGCTACTAAAGAAGGGACTGAGTTTGACTGCCACTGGCAGGTCAACCTGTGCCTTCACCCACCGCACAATCTCCAAATACTGTTCTTCCACCATAGCCCCGGTACAATCAAGGTCGGTGGGGATGTCGTAAATGTTGAGTTCAATGGCATCAGCCCCTGCCTGCTCCATGTCGCGAGCATAGTCCACCCAGCCTCCTATAGAGGAGCCATTAAGACTGGCGATGACGGGAATGGCCAAACTTTCCTTGGCCTTGCGAATGTGTTCTAGGTAGTGGTCTGCTTCCACATGAGAGAAATTAGCTTCCGGAAAATAGGTAAGCGACTCGGCAAAGCTATGGGTGCCATGTTCTAGGTGGTAGTTGAGTTCTAAGGAATCTTGATGGATTTGCTCCTCGAACACAGAATGGAGAACAATGGCGGCCGCCCCAGCATCTTCCAGCCGTTTGAGAGTCTCTAACTCTTCACTCAAGGGGGCAGCAGCGCCCACTACTAAGGGGGATTTCAAGGTTAAGCCTAAATAGGTTGTTGCTAAGTCCATGAAAAACCTCTAGATGACTGAGCTCGGGGAGTGCCGAACGGGATGACTGAGTATAGAATTACTGCGTTTGGGTAGGCCGAGCTGCTAAGTATTGGTACATCTGCCAGCGGTTATCGACATCTACCTGGGCATCTTTGAGTAGTTGTTTAGCTGCATCAGGATTACTGCGGGCCAACATCTTAAAGCGGTTTTCGCTATACATGGTGGCTTCCACTGGCAGCGTTGGCGTACGGGAGTCTAGCATTAGAGGACTATCACCTAAATCGCTGCGGCGGGGATCGTAACGATACAACAACCATCGCCCGGAATCTACCGCCATTTTCTGTTGCTGCAGGCCCTTTTGCATGTCAATGCCATGAGCAATACAGTGAGAATAGGCAATGATTAAGGAGGGGCCTTCATAGGATTCCGCCTCCAAAAACGCTCGTAGGGTATGTTCATCCCGCGCACCCATAGCGACGCTGGCCACATAGACATTGCCGTAGGTCATGGCCATCAGTCCCAAGTCTTTTTTAGGAGCGGGCTTACCGCCAGCGGCAAATTTGGCGACGGCGGCTCGAGGAGTAGCCTTAGACATTTGCCCCCCTGTATTGGAGTAGACCTCGGTATCTAGCACTAAGATATTCACGTTACGACCGCTGGCCATAACGTGATCTAGACCGCCATAGCCAATATCATAGGCCCAGCCGTCACCTCCAATTAGCCACACGCTTTTCTTCACTAAATAGTCTGCTAGGGACTCAAGACTTTGCAGCTGTCGGCTAACGACGGGAGATATCTCTGCTTGGTTACGCCATTGGGAGAGATGGGTTTTGAGCTGTTCCACACGCTGCCGCTGTTCTACGATGTCGGCTTCATCCATCTGGGCCGCGCCAATTAGCCCCTGAACCAAATCTGTTGGTAGCAGGGAGGCTTCAGACGCTGCTAGGTTAGTTAGCAGACCGATGGCCTGATCAATATGTTGATCGATGGCAATGCGAAACCCCAGACCAAACTCGGCGTTGTCTTCAAACAGAGAGTTAGCCCAAGCAGGCCCTCGTCCATTGGTATTTTTGCTCCAGGGGGTGGTGGGTAAGTTGCCGCCGTAGATGGAGGAACAACCGGTGGCATTAGCCACTAACATGCGATCGCCAAACAACTGAGTGGCCAGCTTAATATAGGGGGTTTCGCCACAGCCAGCACAGGCTCCAGAGAACTCGAATAAGGGCTCCTGCAGCTGCTGCTGGCCAATCTTCTTCAGGTTTAGCTGCTGGCGATCGGGATTGGGCAATTCGAGGAAAAAGTCCCAATTTTTTCGCTCTTGCTCCCGCAAAGGTAGCTGGGGCTCCATGTTAATCGCTTTGCGTTTGGGTTCCAATTTGTTTTTGGCAGGACACACATCAATGCAGATTGCACAGCCGGTGCAGTCTTCAGCTGCCACCTGAATCGTAAACTGCAGGTCGGACCAGGCCCGATCTCGAGCAGAGGTGCTTTTGAAGCTGTCCGGAGCGGATGCGAGCTGTTCGGGTTCATATACCTTGGCTCGAATCACGCTGTGGGGACATACCATCACGCATTTGCCACATTGGACACACACATCCGGATCCCAGACCGGAATCTCCGCCGCCACATTGCGTTTTTCCCACTGGGTGGTGCCCGTAGGATAGGTGCCATCGCAGGGCAAGGCACTGACGGGCAGATCGTCACCGTGGCGGGCCATCATCGGACCCAACACATCCCGCACAAAAGCAGGAGCAGAAGCCATCGCCGTAGAGAATCTAGCAGATAAAGCATCAGAGACACCAGTAGAGCCACTCTCTTTAGAGATACTCTTTGCTGCCACAACTCCTACGGTCGCTGGTTCTAGCTGAGTTCCAGTAGGCACTTCAAAGAGATTTTCCAAGGTGCGATCCACTGCCTGCAGGTTCATCTCCACCACAGCTTTTCCTTTTTTGCCGTAGGTCTTGTGAATAGACTTTTTAATCTGCTCAATGGACTCCTCTTGGGGCAGCACGTTCGCCAAGGCAAAGAAACAAACCTGCATCACCGTATTGATGCGGCCCTTCATACCAGCTTCACGGGCTACTTTGGCACCATCAATGCCGTATACTCGCAGCTGTTTTGCTTGAATAATCTCCTGGAGCTGAGTCGGTAAGCGCCGCCAGGTTTCCACCGGGCTAAACGGACTGTTAAACAATACCGTTGCCCCCTGTTTGGCCGCACTGAGCACCTCATACTTATCGACAAATTCCCACTGGTGACAGGCAACAAAATTAGCCTGTTCCACCAGATAGGTAGAGCGAATCGGATCGGGACCAAAGCGTAGATGGGAAACGGTGACAGAGCCGGACTTTTTAGAATCGTAAACAAAATAGCCCTGAGCGTAATTGTCAGTGTTGCCGCCAATGATTTTGATAGAGTTTTTGTTGGCCCCGACCGTGCCATCGGAGCCTAAACCATAAAAGATAGCTCTCACGACAGAATCAGGCTCAATGGTGAACTCAGGATCAACCGTCAAAGAGGTATGAGAGACATCATCGATAATGCCGACCGTAAAGTGATTTTTGGGTTTGGCCTGGGCTAGGTTATCAAAAACTGCTTTGACCATAGCCGGGGTAAATTCCTTTGAGGAAAGACCGTAGCGACCTCCAACCACCCGAATGTCCAGCCGACCCTGTTCTACCAGAGTATTAACCACATCCTGGTAGAGAGGTTCTCCTAAACTACCGGGTTCCTTAGTGCGATCTAGCACTGCTAGTGTCTGAACTGACGCCGGTAGCGAAGCGATGAAAGATTCGGCACTCCAGGGGCGATACAGTCGTACCTTTATGACACCAACTTTTTCTCCTTTCGCTACCAGATAGTCCACTGTTTCATGGACAGTCTCGCAGCCAGAACCCATCAGTATGACCACCTGTTCGGCCTGGGGATGGCCATGGTAGTCAAACAATTTATAGCACCGGCTCGTGATTCGGTTAAAGTCATCCATGGCAGCCTGAACCTTGGCTGGACAGTGCGCATAGAAGGGATTGACCGTTTCGCGTGCCTGAAAAAACACGTCTGGGTTTTGAGCGGTCCCTCGCAGTACGGGCCGGTCGGGTGTGAGTGCTCGCTCCCGGTGAGCCAACATACCAGAGGGATCTAGTAGGGCGCGTAGATCTTCGTCCTTAAGCAGCTCGATCTTTTGCACCTCGTGAGAAGTGCGGAAACCGTCAAAGAAATGGAGGAAAGGAATGCGGGTATCAAAAGTGGCGCGGGTGGCGATCGCGGCCAAATCGTGAGCTTCTTGTACCGACGCTGAACACAGCAGCGCACAACCCGTCATCCGCGTGGCCATCACATCGCTATGATCGCCGAAAATAGACAGGGCCTGGGCTGCCACTGAGCGGGCCGCAATGTGGATGGCTGTAGGAGAGAGTTCTCCGGCAATCTTGTAGAGATTGGGAAGCATTAACAACAATCCCTGAGACGCTGTAAATGTTGTAGTTACCGCCCCCGCCTGCAATGAACCATGGAGAGCACCCGCTACCCCTGCCTCACTTTGCAGTTGCACAATGGTCGGCACACTTCCCCACAAATTAGGTTGTTCCATGGTAGACCAAGCATCAGCCCACTCTGCCATGGGAGAAGACGGCGTGATTGGATAAATCGCTACCACCTCATTTAGACGGTAGGCTACCCGAGCTACCGCTTCGTTACCATCTAATGTTGCAAATTGGCGAGTTTTCATGATGACAGCGCCTCCAATTGAGTGAGTTCTTGTCTTGTTTGCTGAGATTCTGCTTCATTCAAAATGCTGAGGGTAACAACCCATGACAACAATCACGAGCACATAGGTTCCAAACACACAGGTTCGAAAAATCACTTTGGCAAGACTTGACCTATCGAATGGTGCTGGCAAGGTGAGCCCTTTCCACTCAGCGCACCACCGTCACCATAACAACGCTCAGCATACTTTCTGATAATCTCCATATGCTATAAGTAGCTAGCGCGTTTATCTGTCGTTTTAGTAACGGTTTTAAACATCTGTTGCTCTTTACTTAAAGAGGCTTTTAGAAGCGGCTGACGCGACTCAAATACTTTCGCGCTCAAATATCCTGTTTCTAAACATTCTATTTATCAAAGAAAATTCCTAGAAAAGTACAAGCCGCTTAGTGGCTTAGTGCCATGATACAAACACACAACAAACATCAAACAAATACGCAAACATTGATGAGGTTGTTTCTGTAGCGCTTAGGACTATAGGGCTAGGAGCTGTAGAGTTGAGGGTAGAAAACTATCAACTCTACAGCTCTTAGCAGAAGAATTTCTTTGATAAGTCAGCGTTACTTAACTTATCTCGGAGGGCTAAACCATTCTGCTCTGCTAGACTGCTGATTGAAATGCATCCAAGTTTCACAGAGCCAGTTTTGTAAGGCCAGCTTTAAAGGGCCAGTTTTATAAAATTTGTTTCTCAGATTCTGAGTTGAGTGTTTGATATTCGAGATCACCAAATTGGGATAAGCAATGAGTTGGTATTTTCCATTGAGTTTACAATAGATGAAAATCTATTCTGTTTCTAGAAATCGTGAATAACTTCTTAGGATATTTCTGAGAAATGGCTGACATAAAAACAGAAGATAATGTTAAGACTAAAGTCAGAAGCAGAAGCTGTTGTTTAAATCACATTTTTTCAAGATAACAGCGCCCTGAATACACAGTTCTTGGAATACAATTGCTTGATATACAGTTCTCGAATGACGAATTGAGCAGCTTCTGAAGAAAAGTACTGTGTGGCCAGGATTATTGAATATACAAAAGTTTTTAACGATTGTTAATTAGGCAGGTGTTTTATGGTTGCAACTCCTCTAAGACCCTTAGTTCAAACTCAGGCAACAACTTCACAGCAAGCATGGGATGGGTTTGCCGCAGGCGCCTGGTGCGAGCAAATTGCTGTGCGCGATTTCATCCAGCTAAATTATCGTCCGTATGAGGGCGATCGCACATTTCTTGCAGAAGCTACCCCCCGGACTCAGCAGCTCTGGGCACAGGTGTCGGTGCTGATGAAGCAAGAACGCGAGCAAGGTATTTTAGATACCGATACCGCAGTGCCTACAGGTATCACGGCACATGAAGCAGGCTTCGTCGATGCAGGTTTAGAAGAGATTGTCGGACTGCAAACAGACAAGCCCTTGAAGCGAGCCATCATGCCCTTAGGTGGCATTCGCGTGGTGGAAAAGTCGCTGGAAGCCTATGGCTATGAGATTGATCCTGCTCTCCACGAGATTTTCACCAAATACCGCAAAACGCACAACGACGGCGTGTTTGATGCCTACACGCCTGAGATGCGTGCTGCGCGGCACGTTGGGATTATCACTGGCTTGCCCGATGCCTATGGTCGAGGTCGAATCATTGGTGATTATCGGCGCGTTGCCCTCTATGGTATTGACCGACTAGTGGCCGACAAGCAGGCAGCGCTAGCTGCAACCAACGCGGCCACCATGTCTGAAGCGGTGATCCGCGATCGCGAAGAAATCAACGAACAAATTCGTGCTCTTAAAGAGCTGCAGGCGATGGCTGCCAAGTACGGCCAAGACATTAGCCGGCCGGCCACAAACGCCAAAGAAGCGATCCAGTGGACATATTTTGGCTATCTCGGCGCGATTAAAGAACAAAACGGCGCGGCAATGTCGTTTGGTCGCACTTCCACCTTCCTCGATATCTATATCGAGCGCGACTTGGCCAATGGCATCCTCACAGAATCAGCCGCGCAAGAGCTGATCGATGATCTGGTGATTAAGCTACGCATGGTGAGATTCCTACGTGCCCCAGCTTATAACGAACTCTTCTCGGGAGATCCGGTATGGGTAACCGAATCCATTGGTGGGGTTGGTGAAGATGGCAGACCACTGGTAAGCAAGTCCAGCTTCCGATTCTTGCAAACCCTCTACAACCTAGGGCCAGCACCTGAGCCGAACCTGACAGTACTATGGTCGGAGCAAATGCCCAAAGCTTTCAAACAGTTCTGCGCTCAAGTCTCGATTGACACTAGCTCCATTCAGTACGAAAACGACGATCTGATGCGCCCGCTATATGGCGACGACTATGGCATTGCCTGCTGCGTGTCGGCCATGCGTATTGGTAAGCAAATGCAGTTCTTTGGCGCTAGGGTGAATCTTGCCAAGGCACTGCTGTATGCGATTAATGGCGGCAAGGACGAAAAAGCTGGCCAACAGGTCGCGCCAGTCACTGAGCCGATTACCACAGACACTCTCGACTATGACGAGGTAATGGCGAAGTTTGATCCTACCCTTGACTGGCTGGCCAACCTGTATGTGAACACGCTCAACGTAATTCACTTCATGCACGACAAATACTGCTATGAGCGGCTAGAAATGGCGCTGCACGATCCAGAAGTGTTCCGCACAATGGCTTGCGGTATTGCTGGACTTTCTGTAGTGGGCGATGCGCTCTCGGCCATCAAGCACAGCAGCGTGAAAGTGTTGCGTAATGAAGACGGATTAGCCGTCGATTACGAGATTGAAGGCGACTATCCGAAGTTTGGCAACAACGATAATCGCGTTGATAGCATTACTGCCGATGTGGTTACTCGCTTTATGAACAAGATTCGTAAGTGCCAAACCTATCGAAACGCTACGCCCACTCAGTCGATTTTGACCATTACGTCTAACGTCGTTTATGGCAAGAAAACGGGCAATACGCCCGACGGTCGCAAAGCGGGTGAGCCCTTTGGACCAGGCGCGAATCCTATGCATGGGCGGGATACGAAGGGTGCGATCGCCGCCTGCGAATCTGTTGCCAAACTCCCTTATGAAGACGCCCAAGATGGTATCTCTTTTACTTTCTCAATCGTGCCCCAGGCGTTAGGCAAACAAAGCGAAGACCAGGTGAACAACCTAGTTGGCCTACTAGACGGCTACTTCCACAACACTGGCCACCACATCAACATCAACGTGCTCAATCGAGACACTTTGCTAGATGCAATGGATCACCCAGAGGAATATCCGCAGCTCACTATTCGAGTTTCTGGCTACGCAGTAAACTTTATTAAGCTCACCCGCGAACAGCAGCTCGATGTGATCAGCCGGACGTTCCATGAACGGTTCTAATCAAGACTCTCATTCGGATTCTCACTCAGACTCCCGTTTGGATGGTCAAAGCGGTCGAATTCATTCCGTCGAAACCTGTGGCACCGTAGATGGGCCGGGTATTCGGTTTGTGATTTTCACTCAAGGCTGTCGTCTGCGATGCCAGTATTGTCACAACCCAGATACCCGTGACCCTCACGGCGGAAAAGCAGTGACAGTGGAGGCGTTAATTCAAGAGATCAAACAGTATCGTACCTATATGCACTCTTCTGGGGGCGGAGTGACGGTTTCAGGCGGAGAGCCGCTGCTACAGCCTGAGTTTGTTAGAGAAATCTTTCAGCAATGTCAAGCCGAGGGAATTCATACCGCGTTAGATACTTCCGGGTATCCTGATTTTGAGCGATCAAAGCCTGTTCTAGACTATACCGATCTTGTTCTGCTAGATATTAAGTCTTCTGATCCGAAAACATATCACCAAGTGACGCAAGTAGCCCTTGAGCCGACATTACGCTTTGCGAAGCATCTGAGTGAGATTCATAAACCTATGTGGATTCGCTTTGTGCTAGTGCCTGGGTTAACCGACGCACCGGCGAATGTGGCAGGCGTCGCACAGTTTGCTAGTAGCCTCAGTTCCGTTGAAAGAGTAGATATTTTACCCTTTCATCAGATGGCCGCCTACAAGTGGGAAATGATGGGTTACAAGTATCTGCTGAAGGACACGCCTACGCCCACCGCCGAGCAGATTCAGCAGGCCATCGATATATTTGCTCAGCATGGCTTGAGCGCGCAATAACGGCGATCGCCTCGTCTACGTGATTAGGAATATCAGGCACAAGTACGATTCTCTTAAAGAGTTCTATATTCCTCTATATTCCCCAGTGGCTAGGTGAGGAATAAGGGTAAGAGAAAGCGATAGAGTTTGATCTAGTTTAGGCATTAGGCTTTCTTGATAAAGGGCACTAGATGCATCATATAATCTCGTTTCCCGATATCTACACCTGCCATACGAAGAATGTCATAGGCCGTAACCAAGTGGAAATAGAAGTTTGGTACGAGAAACTCATTGATGTAAGCGTTACCTGGTAGCTCAATATAGGCTCCTTGTCCTAACTCAATGCGGGCAAGCTCATCTAGCTGTGCATCTTCAACTCTGATACCTGAAAGCAACGCTTGGGTGTTTGTGATATGTTCATATGCCTGCACGCAGGAGGGAACATCTGGATTTAGATTATCCATTGGCTTACCTTCACACCACAGCGCAAAGTTACGCGGCTGATTGCAGGTAAAGGCAATCTGCGTACCAAAAGGGAGCATATCTGCCGTAATTCGCTTTTGAAGAAACGATTCATCCCCAAAATGAGTCTGAGCCACCTGTAAGAGATGTTTAAGCGTTGTCAGACGGCTGTCGAAGATAGTTTTAGTTGACTCTATGATCTTCCTACTCTGCATTCTATAGATCCCCCAAGACTTAGCTGATGTCACTTTACAACCGGACAGCGTAGTTGCTTCTATCAATGCAGCCAGATAATGCATCAAACGCTTACGACTATACTGTTGCTATCAAAAGTAGGTTGTGGAGCTTTCTTGAGCTATCGCATGCTATCTTGCTCAACTAAGAAACCCTATAGACAGCGAAACAAAGTGTTCCCAAACCTATATCCTCCATCGAGGAGATCCCAGCAGAACTGCTTACTGGCTTCTATAGCAATGTGCGGATGCATACTCTGCGAGAAGGCAAAGCCTACGTGCATTGCGAGTCACTTAGCCGGTTGAAACACAAGGGTTATAGCCAATGACTATGCCGTAAGCTAAGTGACCAAAGCTATAAGTAGAGACTTCATCATGGCACAAGAGATATTTGACGTTGTTATGCCTCTTTTCAAAGTCAGGTGGAATACCTGTGTAGTGCTAGAGGGACTAACGCATCACTATTCTCCTCGAACCATCCACGTCATTACCCCCGCAAAGGAGGTAGAAATCCTAGCAGAAACAGCTAAAGATAGAGCCATTGCTCCTCTAGAAATCCATGCGGAGGAAGACTTTTTTCAACCGTTGGGGTTAACTAAGGAATCCATCTGCGGGGAGCTTGATCTAGGAAAATCGCTCTATACTCCCGGTTGGTTTTACCAGCAGCTGCTCAAGTTAGGAGCGTTTGAGGGAATTGCTGGCTTAAGTGAGTGGTATCTTGTTTGGGATAGCGATCTGCTGCCAGTAGCTACCTGGCCTATCTTGACCACAGCCGCAGGCAGATTAAAGCATACCTTTGCCCTGCTTCAGCACAACGGCTGGGGCAATGCCAGCATTGTCTCTAAATGGAAAACTTGGATTAATGAAGTACTAGGCGTCCCGGCTGTGACGGATCCGGTGGCCACCTTTACCGCTCACCATATGTGGTTTAAGCAGGAGCATCTAAAGTCTTTTGGCCAGCGCATCAATCAGTATTTTGATGCTAAAGATCATTGGCTCTGCCTGATGATGCGATCGGCTAATCAGTTTGGCACTTTTGGCGAATACTGGTGCTATTCCTCTTGGGTCGCTAATCAGGCTTCTGAGGATCTGTCCTTTCATCCTTATGAGCTGTACGGCGCTACCACGGAACGCTTTTTTGATGATGGGACGGGACTCTTTTTCACTGCTCTGCGAGATTATCTGATAGAGCAAGCCAGACCCATCGACGATGATCTGTTTCCCTCGTATCGCGAAGTCGATGATTTTATTCGGGTGGCTTATGGTGCTGATGCGCTGCCTTCTTCATTATCTTTTGAAAGCAGTCCTCGCCACCTGAAGAAAAATGAGAAGACGATGCACATTGAAGAATCGCGATCACGATGGAATCCACGCAGAGTAGAACCATCCTCCATCACCTAAACGATACGAGCAAGGACGTGAGTTCGATGCTAGAAGATGGCAGCGGGCAACGCGTCTAAGTCTTTTGGAGCCAAGGTTTCGGTAGAGAATTTGAATAACTCAAACGCCTGGTTTGAGCGCATTGATGCCCGCCCTGCGAGCCAAAAAGCGCTCACTACTCCCAAGCCTTTTCCGGCATTCTTTGGCAGAGGTAACGAAGCAATCTCGTAAGCTGAAGATGCTGCTCGTTTTTGGCTGCTCGTTTTTGAAAGAGGAAACTGCTATTGCTTCCGCCCGGTTAGTCAGGACAATCAATTCTTGAGCGAACAGCGATAGATTGTGATTGTATGAGCTACTTTTAATCTAATTTGGCAAGGATTGTGCTTAAGATGATGCATCCAATTTGAAAATTTCATTCAAGTTTGTTGCCGTTATCTGAAATCTATGTCAACACCTTCTGTCTCTAGCGCCAAGCGTGAATCTCGTTTTCGATTTGATCGCCAGCTGTGGCAACGCTTTATTACCATTGCCCAGCCCTATTTTTTCCCAATTAGTCACCGCCTTACAAGGGTGTATTTGGGCTTATTGCTGCTGCTGCTAGTCGCCGTCGTTGCCGTCGCCTTTTGGCTGACAGTGGGGCTTACTTTTGCCGGGAGAGCCATATTTCCCGCTTTTTTCTCTAATGTAGCTGGGCAGCTGGTTGAGCGTGTGAATGGGCTGCTAGCATCTTGGGCGCCCTATGGAGCGATCGCCGCTCTAGCTATCGTGGGTCTCGTTGTTTACAGGCTGCGAAGGCTGCTTAGAGAACGAGCGATTCAATGGGCCATGCTGGGGTTACTGCTGTTACTTTCCTTCACTGTAAATGGCATCAACGTCTCGATTAGCTATGTCTTTCGGTTTGTTGATACCGCGCTGAATCAGCGAGAGACCGATACCTTTTGGCAATTTTTGTTTGTCTACGCCGGGATTATCATCGGTGCCATTCCGCTATTGGTGCTCTACCGCTACGTCAGACTTAAACTGGCGCTGCGGTGGCGCAAATGGTTGACCGAGCACTTTTTAGAGCGTTACTTTGCAAATCGTTCTTATTATGAGCTGGACTCCAACTCTGCAAATACAGAAATTGACAATCCCGACCAGCGGATTACTCAAGACATCAAATCTTTTACAGAAGTGACGCTGTCGTTTTTGCTCGATATTTTAGATTCTGTATTGACGCTCATTTCATTTACCGCCATCCTTTACACCATTTCTAAAACGCTGACCGTTGGACTCCTTATTTATGCAACGGTTGGTACGCTGGTGGCTGCGATCGCCGGACGAAAGCTGATCAAAATCAACTATGATCAGCTCCGGTTGGAGGCCGATTTTCGCTACGGTATGGTGCATGTGAGAGACAATGCCGAATCGATTGCCTTTTATCGCGGTGAAGGGCCAGAGCGTCAACAGGTTAGTCAGCGTTTACTCACCGCCATTCGTAATTTTGATTTGTTGATTATTTGGCGATCGCTGATTGATCTGTTCCAGTATGGCTATAACTACTTCACCCGCATTGTTCCTTACGTGATTGTTGCGCCGCTATACTTTGCAGGCGATACCGATTTTGGCACCTTTACGCAGGCTTCAATCGCGTTCTCACAGGTTCTAAGCGCGCTATCACTCATTACGAACCGCATTGAACAAATTGCTGAATTCGCCGCCAGCATTAACCGACTCGGGGATTTTTATGAGCGCATGGATGATCCAGCCTTGCCCCAAAAGCGTAAGCATCAACATGAGATCAAGACAGAAGTGTCACCTCAGTTTTCATTAAATGAGCTGACTATTCTCACGCCTAATTCAGAACAAACGCTGGTGAAGGATTTATCTTTACAGATTGAGCCTCGTGATCGCCTGCTAATTGTAGGGGCAAGTGGTTGCGGTAAAAGTTCCTTGCTAAGAGCGATCGCGGGCCTATGGACCAATGGCAAAGGCCAGATTACACGGCCTGAGGCTAAAGAGATGTTGTTTTTGCCCCAGCGCCCTTACATGCTGCTAGGAACCCTGCGAGAGCAGCTCATATATCCCTACAATTACAAACATTCCGATAAAACGTTGGCCAATACCTTGAACCAGGTGAACCTGAGCGATTTACCTAAGCGCTTTGGCGGCTGGGATACCATCTATGACTGGTCTAGCGTCTTGTCTTTGGGGCAACAACAGCGACTAGCGTTCGCGCGGATACTGCTATCGCAGCCTGCCTACGCCATGATGGACGAGGCGACTAGCGCCCTGGATATCGATAATGAGCGATATCTCTACGACTTGCTAGCAGAAATGCAGTCTGTCTATGTAAGCGTCGGTCACCGGCCCTCACTTCTGGACTACCACCATAAGGTACTAGAACTAGATTCCAATTCAGCCTGGAAAATATACTCGGCAGCTGGCTATCGTCAAAAGGCAACATCGGTGTCTAATAGCGCTTAAAAATAATGAAAGCACGCTAATTTCCCTCCCATGTGACACGTTGGCAGCGCCTTCGTCTCGACTCAAGGTGGCGTCAATAATCCATTGAGAAATGTGAATGCCCAAAAACAAGGGCGTAGCGCGAGCATGCACTAAGGCCGAACCTTCAAATGCAATCCGGTAGGAAAAGCGTGAGAAAAGCATGACATAAGTCAAAAGAGTACTTTTTCCTGTTTACTATGACGTGTTATGAGATAAAGCGTGTTCTCTTAAACAGTCCCTCACTAACATAGAAAGAGGAAAAGTCCCATGTTTTGTGAACAATGCGAACAAACCGCCAGTGGCGATGGCTGTCATCAGTTCGGAGCCTGTGGTAAAAGCCCGGAAGTAAATTCCATTCATGATTTACTGATTCACTGTCTGCGAAGTCTCGCCCCTGTAGCCCTACAAGCCAAAGCGATGGGCATAGATACGCACGAGGCAGATGTGTTTACCTGTGAAGCGATGTTTGCCACTATGACAAACGTAAACTTCAGTCCGAGCAGTCTAAAGACTTATGTAGAAAGCGCGATCGCGCACAGAGAACTCCTCAAAGAAACGATACAGACGCAGTCTCCAGAATCCATCCTTTTGCCCATCATTGTAGACTTCGTGCCCGATTTAGACGGCAATCTCAGTGAGCAAGGTGAAAAGATTGCGCTGAAGTTTATCAGTCAGGTAGGCAAAGACGCGGTCGATATTTTCTCGCTGAAGCTCACTACCTTATACGGACTTAAAGGCGCAGCTTCCTATGCTTTCCACGCTTACGAAGTCGGCCAAGAAGATGAAGCCATCTATCATTTTGTTCATCGAGCGCTTGATGCCCTCCGTGATCAAAGCATGAGCGTAGAAGATTGGGTCGCTTTAACTCTTGAAGTCGGGGCGATAAACTTCCGCGCAATGGAACTCCTAGATACTGGACATACCACTAGCTTTGGTCATCCGGTACCGACCAAAGTGTCGCTAGCGCCTGTTCCGGGTAAAGCCATTTTGGTTTCTGGTCATGACATTCGGCAGCTAGAAGCTATTTTGAAACAGTCCGCAGACAAAGGAATTACCGTTTACACCCACGGTGAACTGCTGCCTGCCCACGGCTATCCGAAGCTTAAGCAAACCTACCCTCATCTGTATGGGCACTATGGCACTGCATGGCAAAACCAAACTAAGGAATTTGCGAAGTTTCCAGGTGCGGTAGTGATTACGACAAACTGCCTGATGCCACCACACGAAAACTACAACGACAAACTGTTTAGCATAGGGCCGGTGAGCTATCCGTATCTCACCCATCTACCCCCTGCCGAGCAGGGCATTCCAGATTTCACACCCGTGATTAACAAGGCACTCTCGCTGCCTGGTTTTAGTGAGGATGTTGCTGCCGCCACGCCGCCAAAGTCAGTAACTGTCGGCTTTGCCCACAACGCGGTGCTCAGCGTCGCCGATACGGTGATTGACGCGGTAAAGCAAGGACACATTCGCCACTTCTTTCTGGTGGGTGGCTGTGATGGGGCTAAGCCAGGACGCACTTACTACACAGAGTTTGTAGAACAAGTGCCTGATGATTGTATTGTCCTAACGCTGGCCTGTGGTAAGTTCCGTTTCTTTGATCAAGATTTGGGTGAGATTGGCGGATTGCCTCGGTTAATGGATGTGGGGCAATGCAACGATGCTTACTCTGCCATTCAAATTGCGATCGCCCTTGCCGATGCTTTTGAAATGGATGTGAACGAATTGCCGCTGTCGATGATTCTCTCTTGGTATGAGCAAAAAGCAGTGGCAGTTCTGCTCACCTTGCTGCACTTGGGCATTAAAGATATCCGCTTGGGCCCAACTGTTCCAGCCTTTCTCTCGCCCAATGTTCTTCAGCTACTATCCGATACCTATCAGCTCAAAGCCATCACCGTCCCTGAACAGGATTTAGCCGCTTGTTTAGCAGATTAACTGAGGTAGCAGTGACAGTTTGGCTTTTCAATCAGGGACGCTGCTAGTCGATTAAGTGCGATGGCGGCTAACAATCCACCGCCCAAGGCACCTTCTGTTGTGAGATAAATGTTGTGAGATAAGGCACTTCCAGTTGTTTCAGTCGTCTCTTGGCCGTCGGGGCATGGTCAAGACCAAAACGTTTAGCATGAGCGCACAAATTGCGTAGTTAACTACGCGTAGTTAGCCAGGGTCAGTGAGTATGAATATCTGGGCTTCAATGCCGTTGCAAAAACAGATTCGAGGCTGGATTATCCATTACCCAGTGGCGATCGCAGCACTGTTTTGTGCTCTACTCACGCTTTCCGGCTGGCTGGCTTTAACTCACAACTGGTTGGGGAGCGGCGTCGGTATCTTGTTTGCCGCCTATGTGATTGGGGGCTATGACAGCACCCGTGAGGGCCTAAACACGCTGTGGACTGAGCATGAGCTAGATGTCGATCTATTAATGATAGTGGCGGCGCTGGGTGCAGCGGTGCTGGGCCTGTGGCAACAACAGTATTATCTGCTGGTCGACGGGGCGGTCTTGATTTTGATCTTTGCGATCAGCGGTGCCCTCGAAGATATTGCCATGCAGCGCACAGAGCGGAATATTCATGGGTTGATGCAGTTGACACCAGAAACGGCTAGACGCATACAGACCAACCAAACACAGGGCGAGCAAATACAAATCGTCGGGGTGCAAAAGCTGCGGATAGGTGATCGGATTTTGGTCAAACCGGGAGATCTAGTTCCTGCAGATGGCCTGCTGCAATCAGGCAAAAGCAGCCTCAATCAGGCTTCGATTACAGGAGAGTCTGTGCCAATAGATAAAACAATAGGTGATGAGGTGTTTGCAGGGACACTTAACGGCAGCGGTGCCATTGTTTTAAAACTGCACAAGTTGCCTGAAAACAATCTCATTCAGCGGGTTATTCGATTGGTAGAAACCGCTAAGACAACCCGGCCCCCTTCTCAGCAGTTTTTAGAGCGTTTTGAGCGTGGCTATGCCAGAGTCATTGTTTTCATAACGCTGCTACTGCTACTGCTGCCCCCTTTGTTATTGAACTGGGGATGGGAAAATACAATTTATCGGGCGCTGGTGTTTTTAGTAGTGGCCTCGCCCTGCGCTGTTATGGCTGCAATTATGCCCACTTTGCTTTCTGGAATTGCACAGGGTGCAAGGCAGGGGATCTTGTTTAAAGATGGCGCTCAGCTAGAAATGATGGGAAAGGTCAATGCGATCGCTGCTGATAAAACAGGCACGCTCACAATCGGAAAACTTCAAGTGTGCGACATTATTCCGGCGAGTGGCAGCACAGTCGCAGAGCTTCTCCAAACAGCGGCTTCCCTAGAAGCGTACTCCGAGCACCCGATTGCTCAAGCTATTGTAAGTGAGGCGCAGCATCAATCTCTCCCACTATTGCCTGTGGCAAATGTGCAAGCCAGAGCTGGCTTAGGGATTACCGGTACGCTAGAGGGAGCCATACTCAGAATTGGTAAGCAGCCCTTCGTCCAGGAAAATTTAATAACTTCAAACTCAACAACTTCAAACTTGACGACTTCAACAGAAAACACCCTGGTTCAGGTTGGTCAACAAACCGAATCTGAGGGCAAAACCGTCATTTGGATTAGCCGACAAGATCGGGTGATGGGACTGTTGATTGTCGCCGATCAAATTCGCCCAGAAGCGCCTGCGTTAATCAGGGCGCTGAAGCGCCTTGGCATTAAAACGACGATCATGCTAACAGGTGATAATGCTGCAACCGCTCAAAGCATTGCCCAAGTAGCAGGGATAGATCAGGTCTATTCAAATTTGTTACCTGAAGACAAAGTAGAGATTATTCGTACATTACAACAGCAACATCATACGGTGGCAATGATTGGGGATGGTATTAATGATGCCCCAGCGTTAGCCCAAGCATCAGTGGGCATTGCCATGGGCGGCACTGGCTCAGATATAGCCTTAGAGACGGCTGATGTAGTGCTGATGGCAGATCGAATAGAGAAACTAACCCAAGCAATTCAACTGGGAGTAAAGTCACAGCAAATTATTAAACAAAATCTGACGCTAGCAATGGTTTCGATTGTGTTTTTAATGGTGGCGAATTTCTTGGGCAGGCTGACCCTACCAGCGGGTGTATTAGGCCATGAGGGCTCTACCCTTTTGGTCACCTTAAACGGCATGAGATTGCTGAGAAATAAATAGAACTTCATAGCGAATTCACTATCTCAGTGAATTTATCGCTTCTTACTTTTCTTCTAGTTAGGGACTAGGTTTGAATGGATTATTAAGAAAAAACAAAACTAAAATTAAATCCGTGATGCAGGCAATTGAAATAAGTTCTCAGACTATTATGGCTTGAGTGCGTGCCACAGTGGCGGCGATTGGATCATACGTCATCTTATCAAATCCTCTTCGACTGGCTATTAGGAAAATCTTCTAGTATTGATTTAATCGCTCTTAAACAAGTCTTTATGGTTCGATTTAATGGCCTAAAATAGTGATTAAGCAAATATTTAATCGAACGGTGGTTCAATTGAGCGGTAGTTTAATCGAGCGGTAGGGAGAGCAATCATCATGAGACATCTACGAGAGGGTGCTGGCTTAAGAGCGCGAGTCGAAGAGATGACAGGTTTGCGAGCAGAGCATGTTGTGATGATGGGTGCGGCGACGGTTGTGTTGACGCCAGTTGTCTTGCCTTTGATGCGCCCTGTCCTAAAGGCCACCATTAAAACTGGCGTAATGGCTTTTGAGAGAACTAAGCATGCGATCGCCGAAACCGGTGAGATTCTGGCAGATATTGCGGCAGAGGCAAAGGCAGAGGCTCAACTAGAATCCTTGCTAGCCCCAGAACAGTTAGGAACAAACTCCGTATCTGCAGCAGTCGTAGACAGTGAAGAGGCTAGCTAGGGAAAGGTTAGGAGCCAGCGAATAGCGAGTTGATCATTCGGAGGGTTGGATCATGACGTTTATAAATAGTGATTCCCAAGGCCTAGTATCCGGTCAGCTAATATCCACTAAGACGACAGCTCAGTTGGGTAAGTTACTGGATGAATATAATGAGGTGGCCGTCATTTTACCGGTACTGGCAGGTTTGTTGGTAACCAATCGGCTGCAATTGCGAGGAGCCAATGCACTAATAGCTAACTTAGTGATCGCGGCAATCTCTCGCCAAATTATTCATCAGCTAACGCAAGAGGCTGCCGTGATATCGGCTGGGGCGAACGGTGTGAGCGCAGTGGAGAAACCTAGCCCACTTGCAACTGAACCTGTCTATCAGGTAGATGAAGATTACAAAATTATGCATTCTGTAGCCGGGCGCATTCGGCTGCAGGTGAGACAGTTGCAGGCGGATCGCAATTTTGCCAAGCGCTTGGAAAGACTGCTGTTAGAAGATCCGATTGTGTCTGGCGTGCGGATTAATCGGGCGGCAGCTTCTATTGTGATTCAATATACGGCAGGTGAATTGTCAGAAGCTGAACTAGGTCTGCGTTTATTGCAAATTTTAGACGAGGCTGCTGCACCAGCGGTAACGACGACGGCAGCAGCAACTGCTTAAAAGCGACGGCTCGAAATCTACTGTTTAGAATACGTTATGAGCGATCAACCCGCGCAGCTTGTTCAAACGGGTGTCTTAGTAGGCCAACCCCGTGAACTTTTTGCCTGGCGAGTAGTCCATTCATTGCCTGGTCGAGTGAGATTGCGCGTACCTGCACTCCTAATCGCTACAGCTTGGCAGCATAAAGTAAAAACGACATTGAATAAGACGGTGGGCGTCCGTTCGGTACGAATTAACCAGGCCGCCTGTTCAATGACCATTCAATATGATCCTGAGATTGAATCTGCCCTCAAATTGCTACTACTCAAGCTAGAAGAGCGTTGTGGCTGCCAGTGTGATGAGAGCTTAGTGCAGTTTGCCTCTCTTCATTCTTCTTCAGCACGTTCCTCAAAGAAGACGCTACCACCGATATCTCTTAAGGGGCAGACTCCTAAAAGCCAGACTCCTAAAAGTCAGACTTCTGAAGCTCACGCTGATCAAACTTGGGCCGGGCTGAAGTTACCTGTGCTGGCTGCTGGACTGGCGGTTCTAAGTCGCTACAGCTGGCCATTGGAACTCAGATCGGGATTACGATCACTCTCGGCATTAGCACTGCTGGGGGCTGTTTTGCCGGTAGGCCAGCGCGCTTTTCGGAGTCTATCGGTCCATCGAAAATTCAACATTGACTGTTTGGATTTGCTTGCCCTTAGTCTTAGCGCCTGGCAGGGCAAGTTGCTCACACCTGCTTTGGTGCTGACCCTACATGAGCTAGGAGATACCATTCGAGAGCAAACCGCGCGCACAACAGCGGTGCAATCTTCTAGCTTAGAAGATACGATTGGTCATTTTGCTTGGGTAAAGCTAGAGGCCGACGCGCCACCGCAGCAAATTCCGAGCGATCAAGTACAAATTGGGCAAACCGTCGTGGTTTATCCAGGAGAACAAATTCCAGTCGATGGTTCGGTACTGGTGGGTAAGGCCATTATTGACCAGCAAAGTCTCACCGGAGAGGCGATGCCAATTGCAGGTCGTAGTGGCACGCAGGTGTATGCTTCTACCTTAGTGCGATCAGGTCAAATTCAGATTCGGGCCGAACGGGTGGGTCGCAATACTCGAGCAGCAGTGGGCTTGGAACTATTGCGGCAAGCGCCTGTTTACGATACCCGGATGGCGAACTACGCTGAGCAAGTGGCTGATCGTCTGATTGTGCCGTCATTGTTGCTAGCCGGTGTGGTGCTGCTGACAACGGGTGATACGGCTCGAACAGCGGCGATTTTGACCCTAGACTTTGTCACTGGCATTCGCGTTTCTATTCCAATGGCTTTCTTGGGGGCGTTGAATCATACCACTCGGCATGGTGTGCTGATTCGAAGTGGTCGCACGTTGGAGAAGATAGCAGAGGTCGATACGATTGTCTTTGACAAAACTGGAACACTGACCCAGGGCCAAATTACGGTTGTTGATATTCAGCCTTTCAATGATGAAGCGGCCAGTGAGCACCATCGTCAGTCGCTCAATGCAGCCGAAATTTTGCAGGTAGCGGCTTCTGCTGAACAGCGAATCAATCATCCTGTAGCGGCTGCGATCGCTCAGTACGCGCAGGCTCAAAATCTGCCAATGCTCTCGCGGGAGCACTGGTCTTATGAAGTAGGATTGGGCATTAAAGCACAAATCGAAGGTCGTAGCGTTTTGGTGGGCAGCGAGCGATTCCTACGCCAGTATGGAGTTGACTGGGCCGCTGATTGGACGGCGAATGTAATCACGCCAGAGACAGCAGTTGATTCTTTGATTTACGTTGCCTGTGAGGGACAGTTTTGGGGCACCATTCGCTATAGTGACCCGCTTCGATCAGAAAGTACGGAGCTGATCAAACGACTGCACAAAGAGTACGGCATCAAGGTCTATCTGCTGACAGGAGACAATCCTCAACGGGCAATGCAAGTGGCTAATACGCTGGGGATTTCACAGCCACAAGTCTATGCCGAGGCTTTTCCAGAACAAAAGGCCCAGATCATTCAAGAATTGCATCGGGCGGGGCGTACCGTGGCCTTTGTCGGCGATGGACTAAATGATTCTATTGCTTTGGCCTACGCCGATGTCTCGGTTTCTTTCGCCAGAGGGGCTGAGGTTGCCCGAGAAACGGCTGATGTAGTGCTGATGGAAAACAATTTGCTGGACTTTTTAGAAATCATTGCGATCTCTAGGCAAACTCAACACCTAATTGAGCAGAATATTGGTCTGGTGGTGCTCCCTAACCTAATAGCGTTGGGTATCGCAACAACGCAAGGACTGCGGCCACTTATTGCAACTGGCATTCATAATGGATCAGCGATCGCAGCTGGGCTAAATAGCCTTCGTCCTTTGTTGCAACATCGGCTAAATCCAAAGCGGATGGCAAGTTAAGCCAGCTCTATATAAGAAAAATAGAGAAAAAGCATATCTATAATTGCGCTAGTCTAATCAGAGCCGTGGTACTAATATGGTAGTTGGGAATCAAAGCCATTAGTTAATTTTCAGCTTAGCCCGATATTATCTTGCAGCACGAGCGAGGCAAATCCATGTCCCTCATTCATCTAGATAAGTCTGTTTTGCGTTTCCATATTCTTGAGCTTATGGAAGATGGTCACGCTGGCAATCAGCTAGCGTTGCTCGGGCTTAGCGCGGTATTACTAGGACCGAAGTTGCTGCCTACGCTGGCGAGAGCTTCTCGTCCTGTTGCCAAGCAACTAGTGAAAAGCGGTCATTCTTATCGCCCTCGAATGACACTAACAGAATGGATAAAGCAATCGCAGGGAAATAACTTAGACGCGGGCCGATGATTCTTCGTGATGAATGAGTTTAGCAGTGTTGACTAGCTGAATTTGCGCTGGTCGAGCCCAGGGCTTGCCTTCAAAATAGTCAGTCAGGTCATACTTACACTCCATACTTACATTGGGAAATACTGCCAACCATTAGCCTTGGTAAGGCTAGCAAAAGAGATACAAGAGACAAAAGGGTGCGCGCAACTTTTTGGCCCTTTCTCTATTTTTCCGTTGTTTGTATTTTCCCTTGCTTTCTACAACGTAATAATCAGATGAATCTACCAATATCAACCATTGATAATGGCTATTGATACTATTCAAAATACCTAGTGAAGAACCTTCTTTGTTTGAAAAGATTTAACAATATCCTATTCACTATTGATAGTCAGCACTGACAGATTTGTCTCACTTTTTGTTAAGCAATAGGGAACAAGGCAGAAGAGTCGCTGTAGAAAGGTAGAAGTAATGTAGAGTCATTCTTAATAAGCCATAACAAATTTAGCTACAGGTTGAAAGGAGATCGCTGTGGGTCCAATGACAACCAGCCAACACAGCCAGCCAGCACAGTAATCGCTATGCCTGATGATTAACAATGGTATCTATTGTCATTAGTCACTGAGAATAACGGGTAAATAGTAGATGGACGAAGCAGAATATGATAGGCGCATTGACGCTTTAGAGCGCTTTCCCGATCAGGATGATGGCTATTTAGCCGCTCGTTCTTCGATTGTTTGTTCTTTAGCAATGACTTCAGTGGGTGACATTGTTCAAGTCGTCTCACTACGGGGCGACTCACAAACCAACCGTCGCCTGATTGATATGGGCATTTCGGTGAACGTTCAAGGCACCATTATTAGCCGAGCAGAGGGTGGATTGGTGGTATTCGCTCGAGATGGCTGTCGGCTGGGCCTTGGTGCCACGATGGCACAGAAGATTTTTGTCAAGGTTCTTAACAGCCCTAGTCTCAATAAATCTTCTGCTAATGAATCTGCTTTTGGCAAATCTACTTTTGGCCAAATTCCTAGGAGTCTAGAACCCTCTATGAATCAAACAACATCTGCGGAGCGAGATACTCAACCGCTTGAGGCTAAACCTTCTAGTAAACCCCTTAGTGAGCTGAGCGTAGGTGACTCGGGCAGCGTGGTGGGCTACGAAAAAGGCAGCCGGGCCTATCGCAAAAAACTGTTGGCTATGGGCCTTACACCTGGCACTGCTTTCACCATCACTCATCAAGCACCGATGGGCGATCCGATTGAACTACAAGTGCGTGGCTTTAAGCTGAGTCTGCGAAAGGGAGAGGCGGCCACGTTGCAGGTCGTGTCTAACTCATCTACCCATTCGGCTTCAGCAACAGCACTTGCTGATGAAGTGACGAATCTTGAACCTACTAGCGTCCCTCTCAACCATAAGGAGAACCGCGATGAGTAATGATATTAGAAGTAACGATATTAGAAATGGAACAATTGCCCTAGTAGGTAATCCTAACTGCGGGAAAACTACTCTTTTTAATGCGCTAACCGGAGCAAATCAGCGGGTTGGTAACTGGCCAGGGGTGACGGTAGAGCGCAAAGAAGGCCGCTATCAATATGGCAACACAACCGTGACCGTTGTGGATTTGCCAGGGGTTTATTCCTTAGATGCAGATGAGCACGAAGGTGGATTGGATGAGGCGATCGCCTGTAAGTATCTCATGTCGAACCAGGCTCAGGTCATTGTCAACATTGTGGATGCGGCCAATCTGGAGCGCAATCTCTATCTCACCAGCCAAATACTAGACATGGAGCGCCCGCTGATTGTGGCACTCAACATGATGGATGTGGCCAAAGAACACAATGTCTGCATCGACACTGAGCAGCTAGCGGCTCGGTTAGGCTGCCCTGTGATCCCGCTGGTGGCCTCTCGTGGCTGGGGCGTGGATCTATTACAGCGTAACCTAGACGAGTTTTTGGTTGCACCTCAGCTCGCCTGCGCGCAAGTTACGTATCCAGCGGTCATTGAAGAAGCGCTAAGCGCTCTAGCCCCTAGCCGCTGGGCATCGCTCCATCTGTTGGAATATGGTGAGCGTGCACTGACTGGCTCATTCGTCTGTCCTTCTATTACACCTTCTATGGCAGAGTGTCAAACGCTGCAACAACCCTTGATTCAGCAGCGCGATCGCATCCACCAAACCCTAGGGGAAGATGTTGACATTACCCTAGCCGATAGCCGCTATCGCTATGCTCATCAGCTCGCGCAGTCGGTTGCCAGTCGTCCCCAGGAAATTAGCTTTAGCACCTCCGATAAAATCGATCGGATTGTCTTAAATCGCTGGTTAGGCATTCCTATCTTCTTAGGTGTGATGTATCTGCTGTTCATGTTTTCTATCAACGTGGGCAGCGCTTTTATCGATTTCTTTGATATCTTTTTTGGCACTATCTTTGTAGATGGCTTGGGCACTCTGCTCGCGGCTATAAACGCCCCTGAGTGGATACAAGTTCTCCTCGCCGATGGATTCGGTAGCGGCATCCAGACGGTGGCCACCTTTATTCCGGTGATTGGCTGTTTGTTCTTGTTCATGGCCTTTCTAGAAGACAGTGGCTATATGGCCCGCGCCGCCTTTGTGATGGATCGCTTTATGCGGTTTGTGGGTTTGCCCGGAAAATCTTTTGTGCCTATGATGGTGGGCTTTGGCTGTAATGTGCCAGCGATTATGGCGACTCGCACCTTAGAGAGTCGGCGAGAGCGTATTCTCACAATTTTGATGAATCCTTTCATGTCTTGCGGCGCGCGCCTTCCAGTGTATGCCCTATTTGCCGCTGCCTTTTTCCCCGCAACGGGCCAAAATATTGTGTTTGCGCTCTATCTCATCGGTATGGGTATGGCGGTTTTAACTGGGCTGATCATGAAGCACACCTTACTTCAGGGCAAGGCGGTCCCTTTTGTGATGGAGCTACCCACCTATCACCTGCCAACACTCAAAGGCGTTTTGATTCGGACGTGGGAGCGACTAAAAAGCTTCATTCTCAGAGCAGGCCGTGTGATTGTGCTGATGGTGATGGTCTTGAGTTTGTTGAATGCCATCGGCACCGATGGATCTTTTGGACACGAGAACAGAGACAGTTCTGTTTTGAGTGCGGCCAGTAGAAACCTTACTCCAGCTTTTGCGCCAATGGGATTGCGACAGGAGAACTGGCCCGCGACGGTAGGACTCTTTACGGGCGTTTTTGCGAAAGAAGCGGTAGTGGGAACGTTGGATTCTCTCTATACGCAGCTAGGGGAGAGTGAGGCGATCGCAGCGGGCGTAGAGATTGAAGAGACTGCTTTTAGCTTTTTTGGCAATCTAGGTGAAGCCTTTGCCACGATCCCAGCCAATTTGGCAGAACTCTCTGGCACTGTTTTAGATCCGTTGGGCCTTTCGGTTGGTGATGTCAGCAGTCCAGAAGTGGCAGCCTCTGAGCAAGAAGTAGCCTTCACTACCTTTGGCCAGATGGCACGGCGGTTTGACGGACAGGCGGGTGCGTTTGCCTATCTGTTGTTTGTGCTAATGTACTTTCCCTGTGTGGCCGCAATGGGCGCGGTGTATCGAGAAACGAATGCCGGCTGGACGGTTTTTGTAGGTTTGTGGACAACGGGGCTCGCATATTGGAGCGCGGTCTGCTACTACCAAATTGCCACTATTGGTCGGCATCCGATGGGTTCACTGATGTGGATAGCCGGTCTGACAGGAATTCTAGTCACCGCTTTTGTCGTTATGCGCGTTTGGCCTTCTCGCACCTTCTCGCAGGGTCTCCAAAACCCATCGGTCCGCTAGCAGCCCCATACAATAGCAACAAAAGGCAATTCAAACGATGCTCATCGATGTCCAAAACTACATAGCTACCCACGGAACGGTTTCTGTTATAGATCTCTCTTATCGCTTTCATACAGATGCGAGTACTCTTAAACCGATGCTTAGCAAGCTTAGCCGTAAGGGTCGCATTCAGGCCGTACCCATAGCGACAAAATGTAAAGGCTGCACTGTCTGTGATTCGCTTCAACTAGAATGTTACCGGTGGCTCGAAGCATCAAAGTAGATGCTAGCGAGACTGCCGTGGTTGAATACACGTATAGCTAGCGTCGGCTGCGTGCTCAAAGCGTAGGCTAAACCCACGCTACCTATCTACTTAGCTTTGTATGTATCAATGGTTTTACCGACTAGAGGTGTACAGAGCTAGGTACCGCAGCTATATTTGACCTATGTTCTCTAATGTCTAGGAGTAAGCGCTATGTTGTCTGAACCGATGATCAATCGGCTAAACGAGCAGATCAATCTAGAAATGTTATCGTCTCATCTTTATTTACAGATGAGTTCTTGGTGCGCTTATAAGGCATTGGACGGGTGCGCAGCTTTACTCAGACAGCATGCGGATGAAGAAATGGGGCACATGCGTCGCCTGATCGATTATCTACAAGAAACGGGCGGACTAGCGCTAGTCGGCGGTATGCAGGCGCCACCCAAAGAGTTCAACTCCCTACAAGAGATGTTTGAAAAGGTCTACGCCCACGAACAATTCATTACAAGCAAGATCAATGATCTCGTGCATCTTGCTAACATAGAACCCGACTATGCCACGCTACAATTTCTGCAGTGGTATGTTGCAGAACAGCATCAGGAAGAGTTCTTTTTCAAAAGTATTCTAGATAAGATCACCCTGATTGGCACAGAAGATCGAGGTCTCTTTTGGATCGATCGTGAAATTGCTGCGCTAGCGGCGTCTGGGAGTAAGGAAGTAACTGCGATCGAGTCCACACCTCAAATCTAGCGACCTCCCAAATCTAGGAACCCCAAACTGAAGAGTCGAGTCCTCATTCACTTTCAGCTAGCTGTCATCTTCAGTTAGTAAAAGTAGCCGTAGCGGATCTAAGCGGACTTGCCAGGGAAAGGGCT
This sequence comes from Synechococcus sp. PCC 7335, assembly GCF_000155595.1. Taxonomy (NCBI): domain Bacteria; kingdom Bacillati; phylum Cyanobacteriota; class Cyanophyceae; order Synechococcales; family Synechococcaceae; genus Synechococcus; species Synechococcus sp. PCC 7335. The sequence goes on from NZ_DS989904.1 coordinate 228,981, forward strand.
GATCTTTTAGCCAGCGCCACTTTTCTTTGAACACTTCTGCTTGCAAATGGTAGTCTTGTTCTCCCTTAGAAGGATGATGCAGCTTCAGGTAGAGCGTCATCCGGTGGGGGGTTTCACTGGTGGCAGCTAGCCAACAGTCAAAGGTGTTTGGGAAGCTGTTTGGCAAAGACGAGGACTCCGATTCTCTTAAGAACGTAATTTGATGGGCGCGGATGCCCACTTGAGTCAGATTAGCGGCAACAGGCTCAACGGTTTCAAGCCGGCACTGCCAGCGCCGAGCTTCGATGGTTTTCTCGTTGATGGCAACAGCGGGAGAGAAGTTTTTGCAGCCAGTGAGCTGGGCAACTCGAACCGTTCGAGGCTGTTCAAAAATGTCATGCTTAGGACTATGAGCGATCAGGTTGCCCTGGTTGAGGATTAATAGCTGGTGGCAAATTCGATAGGCTTCTTCTAGATTATGAGTCACTAACAAGGTGATGCCGTGATAGCGCCGTAGACGAAGGCTGAGCTGCTGTTCGATTTGGCTACGTAGATGGGTATCTAGCGCAGAGAAGGGTTCGTCTAGTAGCAGCGCTTCGGGCTCATTGGCTAAAGCTCTAGCAAGGGCGACGCGCTGTTGTTGCCCGCCAGAAAGCTCGTGAGGGTAGCGTTGAGCTAGAGATTCTAGCTGAACGGCGGCGAGCTGTTGGCCAACGGCAGCTCTGATCTGAGTGGGGGATAGCTTTTGTGGTAGACCAAAGGCGACGTTTTGAGCGATGGTGAGATGGGGAAAGAGCGCGTAGTTTTGGAAGAGAATGCCAACTTTGCGATCGCAGCTTGGTAGATTTATCCCTTGCTTAGAATCAAATAGCACCCGACCATTCAGCACAATTCGACCCGAATCCGGTGTCTCAATTCCAGCAATGCATCGCAAGATCAGGCTTTTCCCCGCCCCAGATGCGCCCAAAAAACCCAATGGCTCTTGCTCGTTAGCCACGAAGTTAACAGTGAGCTTGTAGCTGGATAAGTGCTTGCAGATATTGACTTCTAAATGGGGCTGGGAGTGCGGCGTCGGAGATATAGCGGTGATTTGTCCTTCGCTGCTCGGTGCTTGTTCAATCGGTGCTTGTTCAAGTCGACGCGAAGATTGGTTGAGTCTTTGGTTAAATCGCCGATCGAATAACTGCTCAAATAGTTTCTTAAAGAAACTATGCTGGTATAGCCGACGGTTGGCCGAGCTATTGACCACCAAAATTCCACCTAATGATATTCCTAGAACCAGCGCTGACCAAAAGGCGGCTTCACGAAAGTTCCCGCTCTCCACGGCAAAATAAATCGCCATCGGCAGCGTTTGGGTGCGGCCCGGAATGTTGCCAGCTAGCATAAGCGTAGCGCCGAATTCTCCTAACGCCCGGGCAAATGCTAGGGTGAGACCTGCGAGCAGTCCGGGAAGAGAGAGCGGCAGCGTAATCCGAAAGAAAACGGTCTGTTCTGAAGCGCCAAGGGTGCTGGCGGCTTGCTGTAGGCGGCTATCGATCTGCTCAAAGGCGCTCAGCGTGGTTTTGTACATCAAGGGGAAGGCAACCACTGTTGCGGTCAGCACCGCCGCGTACCAGGTAAAAACAATATTGATACCGGTGTAAGACAATAGAGTGCCAAGTGGCCCATTTCTACCCAATAGCAGCAGCAGCAGAAAGCCCAATACCGTCGGTGGCAGCACCATCGGCGCGAGGAAAAGACCTTCTAAGAGCGATCGCCATCTTCCCCGATACCGCTGCATGAAGTGAGCCGCCACGATGCCTAATATTCCAGTGATCAGTGTGGCGATCGCTGCAATTCGCAAAGATATCCACAGCGGAGAGAAATCAATCATCTTTGAAGGTTAAAGCCTATCGAAGCCAAATTCTACAAACGTCGACTGGATCTGTTCACTCAGCAGAAAGTCAATAAAAGTTTGAGCGGCTTCAGGCTCGGCAGTGTCTTCTACCGCTGCGACCGGATAGACAATCGGTGAGTGGCTGTCTTTTGGCACAGTACTGAGCACTTTCACTTTCTCAGAAAGCGCCGCATCGGTAGCGTAGACGATCCCTAGCTCGGCGTTACCGCTTTCGACAGCGCCAAGCACATTTCGTACGGTATTTCCAAAGACAAACTTAGACTGTAACGGTTCTAACAACTGGAAATTCTTTAGGGCCTGTTGTGCATACTGTCCAGCCGGTACACTGCGAAATTCTCCTACCGCCAAGCGATTGACCAGAGGGTCGATTTTGTCACTATCTAGTTGAGATATCTCAGTGATAGCTAGCTGAGAGTCAACAGGTGCAATCAGCACCAGACTGTTGGCCAGTACATCCTGGCGAGAGGATGAGTCAATCAGACTTTTTGCTGCTAACTTATCCATTTTCTCCGTGGCCGCTGAAAAGAAAACATCAGCAGGCGCACCTTGTGCAATTTGCTGTTGAAGTGCGCCAGAAGAGCCAAAGTTGTACTCAATAGCGATGTTGGGATATGCCTGGCTAAACTGCGGGATGATCGCGTCTAGCGCATCTTGTAGGCTAGCTGCTGCTGAAACTGTAATTGTTGTAACGCTTGGGTGAGCAGTAGACGAGACATTTGAGGTAGTGGCCAAGGGCAGCCCCGTACAGGCACTCAATATGAAGGAGGCGATCAGTCCGACTAAAAAGGGTGGAACAAATTGGCGACGCTTCATAGTTTTGTGGGTGTACGGGAACTGTATTAGACCAAAAAACATTAGACAAAAAACGTGATCGCATTCTGTTTAAACAGATGGCTCCAACGCCATTGTCAAATCTGGGCTAAATCTGGGCTAAATCTGGCGATGCATTAGCGATCACCTCTTCTGTTTCTGGTGAATCTACTGCTGCGCTTGGAGCCGAGGCTTGATCTGCTGGGTAGAGCCCAAGTTGGTGACTTAGCTCGCGGGCGATAAACACGAGAAATTTAGCCGAGTCAGGATTGTCGTGATGGGCAAAATAGCTGGCGGCTCTCATAAGTGCTTGAACAAACTCTCCATTGAGCAGGTCAGGTTCGCTATTAAGGATCTCAGGTTCTTTTCCATTAGGGCACTGCAGCAGCCGATCAATCAATCTCAAATGGCGAAATTGAAGCGAGTCTTTTTCGGACGTATTCGATGAGTCTGTCATAGGAATTCTAGGAGGGATAGGGTCCAAGCTAAACAACGTTAAATAACCGAGCTAAATGGCTAAACGCTAAATGACTAAACTAAACAGCAGAATTAGTCGCTAAATATTCGAGCGGTAAGCTATCGGGGATTAAAGAAGGAGAAGCAGGTTCTAAGTCCTTGAATAAGACAGTACTGAGGTAGCGCTCTCCAAAGCTAGGCTGTACCATCACAATTAGCTTGTCAGCGTTTTCAGCTCGCTTACCGACTTGAATCGCAGCAGCCAGAGCGGCTCCGGTAGAAATTCCAGAAAGAAGACCTTCTTCTCGGGCCAGTCGACGGCTAAAAGAAATGGCCGCTTCGTCAGTAACGCTCACAACTTCATCAATGAGATCAACGCGCAGAATATCTGGAACAAAGCCAGCGCCGATCCCCTGAATTTTGTGCGGGCCTGAGCTGCCCCCTGAGAGCACAGGGCTGTTCTCTGGTTCTACCGCGATCGCCTGAAAACTCTCCTTTAGAGTCTTTAGCCGCTCAGCTACGCCGGTGATTGTTCCACCTGTGCCCACACCGGCTACAACAATATCGACTTGACCGTCGGTATCAGACCAAATCTCTTCAGCGGTTGTCTCCTGGTGAATTTGAGGATTAGCAGGGTTCTTAAACTGTTGAGGAACAAAGGCATTGGAAAGCTGAGTAGCAATCTCTTCAGCTGCGGCGATCGCTCCACCCATCCCTTGATTTCCCGGCGTCAACACCAGCTCTGCGCCGTAAGCTTTTAGCATCGCGCGCCGCTCTGTGCTCATAGTCTCAGGCATCGTTAGGATCAGTCGATAGCCCCTTGCCGCCGCCACCATCGCTAGACCAATACCCGTATTGCCAGAAGTCGGCTCTACTAGAACTGTTTCCCCAGGCGTGATCGTACCTGCGCGTTCGGCCGCCTCGATCATATTGGCTCCGACCCTATCCTTGACAGAGGCCGCAGGATTCATTCCTTCTAGCTTGACTAAGATTTGAGCTAAGCAGCCTTCCGACTGAGGAATGCGGTTGAGCTGTACTAGCGGGGTACGGCCAATCAGCCCAGTCACATCTTTGGCAACTCTCATTGGATATCTCCTATTTATAAGTTCTACGTACTTGATAGAACACAATCAGCGATTGATGCTGTTAATTCAAAATTAAGCGGTGAAAGGTGATATAAGCGCGGCTAATCTAGCTAAGTGGGTAGCTGTCGCCTGGCAACAATGTTGAAAAGATGCCAGTACTTTTCTTCTGCAAGTGCGGTTTTACCTGGATGTTCCTCTTCATCTAATAGCTCTATGTCGAAGGGGAGCAGCAGCTGTTCTACTTGCGATCGCGTATGGTGGCTGCGGTTGGGATAGGTTCTCCAATCATCGCGATCACCAAACAAATGACCGCAGAATCGTCCGCCCGGTCGCAGCGCCGTTACGATCTTCTCCCATAGCGTAGGAAAATAGTCTGGTGGACAGAACGGTAGACAAAAACTAGCGTTGATCAAATCGACGTTATTAGGGAGATCTAGCGTTTCAAATCTCTGTATCTGTGTAGTTAGAAGCGTAAGATCGGCATCCTGACGCTGTCGTAGCTGACCGATTGCCTCCGGCTCACCGTCAATTCCCAAAACCGACCAGTTTCTTTGCAGTAGCTCTACCGTGTCGCGCCCATTGCCACAGCCCAAATCGACTGCAAACCCAATGGGTTCGTCCGATCGCGGTTTATCTGCTATCGGCGGTGATAATTCAGCTGCGAAGGCATCTAACGCCATCACCAGCGTTTCTCTGGGTGGACGAGCTGCTACCGCCTGGTAGTAATCATTCCACGAGTGATGAGGTGATAGCTGCGGTGATCGCACAGCCTCACTCAGGTCGGTTTTGGGTTCCATGCCGTTCTCCTCCAAGCCACTCAGCATCAAGATCCTAGAACAATGAGATCCTATAACTAGGTTGCCAGAGCTGGAATATCGTTGCTCAACAGCGCCAGCCAATCTGTGATCCGCTGATCTGTTTTGTCGCTTTCATTCACTTCATCAAGCGGCAGACCAACAAACTTCCCATCTCGAATGGACGAGGAGTGTTCGAAGGAATAGTCTTCAGCAGAAACAGCACCGACTAGCTTGGCGCCAAGAGCTTTGAACTGGTCATAGAGCGTGCCCAAAGCACCCACAAAATGCTTGCCATGCCCAGTACAGTCACCTGCACCAAATATAGCAATTGTTTTGCCAGAGAAATCAGGCTTGTCAATCTCCATATCAAATAGCGGTTCACGCCAATCGTTTTGGACTTCGCCAGCGCCCCAGGTAGAGCAGCCTAGCAGTAGATAATCGTATTTCAGCAGATCATCTACATCGTCAAAGTCCTCTTCCATACTGTACAAATCACAGAGATCTTCACCAATTTCAGCCTGAATCTTCTCTGCGATTTCTTCTGTCACACCAGAGGTGCTGCCATAAAAAATTCCAATGTTTGCCATTTTTAGTGACTCCTATTATTACAAACTTTTCATTACAAACTTTTGACACAACTCGCGATATAGCTATTCCAAAGGCCCCGCTCAGTAAGCGCGAGTACGAACATAAATAGCCTGAATCATAGCTTGAGTAAGCGCTACCGAATCTGAATGAGTCCGAACAACAAATCGAGGGAATCGCTGCTCTAAGGTAATAGGCGTACCTGGCGACAATCCTAGTCGTCTGATCTGGTCAGCAACTGTTGGGTCAGTATTGTCACGGACTCTAGCTATCACCCCCCGTTCGCCCACATGTAGCAAGCTCAAAGCAGCGCCTGAAACAGTAAAACCAGTAAACATAGATAGTCTCTAACCTGATGAGATGGACTCAGAAAAACTAGCTGGTAAGACCTAAATCAAGTAGGCTTCCATATGAGTTTTGATTGTTAAATCTGAGCGGGGATAGCTGGTACATAGCAGCGCAAATCCCTTCTCAATTTGCTCGTCTTCTAGAAAAGACTGATCTTCTTGATCGACTTCACCTTCAACAATTTTGCCAACGCAGCTAGAACAGGCTCCGGCCCGGCAAGTGTAGGGCAAATCGATATCATTCTCTTCTGCGGCATCAAGAATATAGGCGTCATCTTCTACGGGGATGGTGACGTCGATCTTCCGCTTCTTATTGATCAAACGAACTTGATACGTAGTCATCATTAAGTCTCCTAATAGATTCGAGTTACAGTATTCAATTGATAGATTGCGCTCAAATGTAAAGGCTTTAAGTACAGGGCACGCCTTCTGGGCCACAGTCACCAGCTTGGAAAGACTTCCCGCAGCCGCAAGTATCCGTAGCATTAGGATTAGTAAACTTAAAGCCGCTTTCTAGCAAACTGTCGATGTAGTCAACAACCACGCCATCTAGCAAAGGCGAACTTTTTGGATCAACAAAGACTTTCAGACTGCCTACTTCCGTTATCTCATCTTCGGGATTAGGAGCATTAGCAATCTTGATATCGTATTCGTAGCCGTTGCAGCCACCATCCTTAACAGCAAATCGAACGCCTCTAGTTGAGGCAGAGCCAGCAGTACTACGAACAAAGGTACGTAGCCTCAGCTCGGCTAGTTCAGTGAGTGTAACGGTCATAAGATTTTCCTCGAGGGTATGTTTGTAGATAAGATCGTGAGTACTTTGGTAAGTATCGAGGGCAAGCAGAATATTGAGGACAGGCAGAATATTGGGCACAAGACTGCCGAGAACAGGCGTCGCGCTCTCTAAGGAGCCTATGCTTTTCAACAATCACTGGATAGAGCATGACGGTTAATAAGATAAGACTTTTGACTAAAGCAGAAGCCGTTATGAGTCCTACAATTAGACAAGTCACACTCGCCAGACCTGCTAGAACGCGACTAACCTCATTGGGATGCACTTGGGCCCATCGTAAAGAAACACCTGCAAAGCAGAGAAAGGCAAAGGTTAGTAAAGACATAGGTCATAAGGGAAAATCGACAACAGAATGTCAAAGAGCGCCGCAAACAGCACAGTCTGGGTCGTGGTAGGCATGGCGCTTGTTAAAGTCAGCGCGGGCTAAATCCATCGTTAGAAGCTGGCCCAATAAGGGTTCACCCAGTCCCGTGATAAGTTTGATAGCCTCTAGCGCAGCAAGGCAGGCAAGCGTACCAGAAACAGCACCGAGGACGCCAAATCCCCAACGATCCCAAGTGGGTTTTTCAGGAAAAAGACAGGTGAGACAGGGCGTTTTGCCCGGTACGATAGTGGTTAGGTAGGCTTCCATACTGTTCATAGCAGCCTCTATCATCGGTTTGCGTTGGCGTACGCAAGCGCCATTTAATAAGTCTCTTTCTGTAAAGTCAAAAGCACAGTCAAGGGCAATATCCGCATGCTGCAAGAGGCTCTCAATGTTGTTGTCTGTCACATATTCACAGACTGCCTCAATCTCAATGTCAGGATTGAGCTTTGAAAGAGTTTCTTTTGCTTTGAATACCCGAGGGGAGCCTACCCAGTCATCGGTCATGAGTACTTGACGGTTGAGATCGTCTCGTTGAAGATCGCCGCCTCTAACTAAGATGAGCTTGCCGACACCTGCTACTGCTAAATACAGCGCTGCTGTTCCGCCTAGTCCGCCAACGCCTGTGACTAGCGCCGTTGTGTTCTTCAGTTGGCGCTGCCCGGCTTCACCGAGTCCTGGCAGCATCATCTGGCGGCGATAGCGTTCAAGCTCGGTCGATGTGAACGTAGTGGATTCTAGCAAGGTAGGTGTCGGCAACATGATTATGACTCCACTTCGATATCTGAGAGCATAACAACGTTTTTGGGCGTGTCTTTAAACACTTTGAACAGCTTTTGCTCTACTGAGGAAGAGGTGAGAAATAGGTCGTAAGCGGTTTGCAGCGATCGCCTGTAGTCAGTCAAGATCTGCTCGTCGCTTTGACCTTTGTCAACTGCTTGCACAAGTTCTGAAAACTTTCGCAGAATATGCAAACGATTGATGTTCAACATTTGAGGATCATAGGATAGACCAAAAAAGTCAAAGTACTCTTCTGCATCTTTTAGACGGTTGAATTGGGAGAGTGTTTTTGTCAAAGTTCTCACGAGGTCGCCTCCAAAGTAGTGAGCTGTTGTCTTAAATCAAGAAGCTGGCAGTAGATATCGTAAGTACGAGCGGCCGCTTCAGGAAGCTGGTCAAGATCGGCGGGTAGCCCTTCAGCAATATCGTGCAGATCCATCTTCATTTGGCCTGCTTTGCTATTGAGCTTGCGAATCTTTTTTTTGAGCGCTTCGAGTTCGGTAGGAGCAATTGTCTCAGGCATGGGAAGGAACGATGAATGATGAACAAGATGTGAATAGGTTGATCGATTTAGACATCGCAAACTTCGGGAAAGCGCTGGGCTAGTTCAACCCCTTTCTTGACAAGCTTTTCGCCTTCAGCGCTAAGTTTTTCGAGAGAATCGAAGCCAAAGCGATGCGCATCTCTTAGCGTTTTGGAAACTAGAATCAATCGGCCTGAGAAAACTAGTGCCCAGCCAAACCCTTCATGACTCATGTCAAGCACAACTTGAGAGAGCTGTCCAGTTTCAGTTTCGATCAAGATGGCGACCGCTCGGTAGAAGGCATTGATTCGTGAAAGTGTAAGCGGATCGACCTCTCCTTCAACCGGGATAGCTCGCTTCTCTTTTTTAGAGAGAATATAGGGCTTGAGTAATAGCTCATCTGCCCAGTGCCGATAAGTGCCATAGGCATCGTTAGCTCGAATCTGCTGCACGATGGCCTTGATGAAAGTTGATTCACTGGCCACAAAGGCCGGATTCAAATCAGTTGCTACAACAGAACTCATACCAAAACTTCCTCCACAGTGTTGTCAGCGGTGTTGTCCAAATCATCTTCAAACTTATCTGGGGGCGCGGCTTGAGATAGCCGATTCTTAAGCAGCGCTTTTCTGAGCCAAGGCGGCGGACTGCCGTTGAGTGTTTGTACCAAACGGGTAAGCACATCTTGAATCTCTGCATCATCAGACTGCGCCTTGATCGGCGTGATATTGCGCCCAATTAGCCGTGCTGCCGCGCCACCGCCGATAGCAACCACATAGATAATGGTGCAATCTGCCAGGGCTTTTATTTTGGGCTCTAGCTTATCTTCGTTACCATCTTGGTTGAGATTACCGCCGAAGGTCAGCGACTCTACGAAGACTGAACCAGTAGGATCAACCTCATAAACGTCAATCTGTTTGGCTGAGCCAAAATGGGCATTGATATGAACAGAGTCGTTGGTCGTAAATGCAATTTTCATAGGATTGTCTCCTTTCAAAAAACCTTTTGCATGTTCTCTATTGAAGCTCTTCGTCCATAGGCGGCTATAGACCTTCTCGCCAAGCATGAACTTGGGCATGAGTGTGGGCTTCATCAGCTTCCATAAAAATGTTGCCGATATCGAACAAAAGCTGCGTCGTACCGTCATAGCCAACGCTACAGCGGCGTCCATTCCCTAGGCGATCAAACACCGGAAATCCCATCCGATAAAGCGGAATCTCTAGCCGCTGGGCAAGTGATTTAGCACTCGAATTAGCAATCAACAAATCTGCACCCTGAGCTAATTCTTCAAAGTCTTCTAAATCACCAATTGTCACTGTATCCACAGGCAAATCTTTCAACAAAACAGACTTGGTAGTGGTAACAGCGGCGTGAACCTCAGCCCCCACAGAAGTCAGCCACCAGGCGATGCTGTGCAACAAATCAGGCTCCAAGGCTAGCGCTACTCGCTTACGATTGAAGAAGAAATGAGCATCGAGGATAGCATCTTGAAGCTGACAGCGTTGCTGACGAAACGTTTCGGGAACCGGGCGGCTGCTAATGTCGCTCAGAGTTCGCAAAAAGCTATCGACCGTATCTAGGCCAGTGAGACCATCGAACAGTTTGAATTCGGTGCCGAACCGCTGCTGTAGGATCTCTGCAGAGAGCTTCATGCTATGGCCTACTGCCAGAGTAAAGGCAGATGTGCTTAGTGCCTTGATTTGATTTAACGGTGTACCGCCGCTGGTATTACCTGAATAGTTTCTATCAATGAGATGGCCATCTAGAGAAGTTGATAGATCGGGAAGCACCACAGGATTTAGACCAAAGGCTTTTACCATATCTTTGAGCGCCTGCACGTCGCCAGGTGCAAGAGAAGGGCCTGCTAGCACAGTGACCTGAGACGGTAACCCCGGTACTGCGTAACTCAGCGCTTCTGAGCCATCGAACTGATTGTCGCTATCGCTGTTTGGAATATCTCGAACAATCGCTTCGACAGCAGCAGCATAGCCATCTTGCAAAGCACCCTTAAAGTCAGGGGTGGAAGCGTAAGCAAGAGGAAGTGCGGCGATTTTAGGATTGCGATCACGCAATTCTTTCAAAATTCCCCGCATATCATCGCCCCGAGTTTCGGTTAGACCAGTGCTACAAAGTCCAACAATCACTGGGTTCGACTTTTCTAGCAGGGTGAGTAGCGCCGTCTCGATATTGTCTTCACCGCCCAAGATAGTGGTCACTTCTGACATGGCTGTGGTTGACATGGGAATTGCTTCGCGGAAGTGCCGTACCAGCATCACCTTCGCAAAAGCCGTACAGCCTTGGGATCCATGCATCAATGGCATCATGTCTTTGATACCTAGATAGGCAAGGGTAGCACCAAGCGGTTGGCTTTGCTTTAGCGGATTGACGGTGACAGCTTTGCGCCGGGCAACCACTTTGGTGGGCTCTGCGCGTGGTTTTTCTGTTGATTCTTCTGTTGGTTCCTCACTTGGGCTCAAAGAAGCAACGCTAGGCTGCCAGGGGGCAGGCGATCGCACCTGCTTCCAAATTGGGCTATGCAGCGCCCCATCTAGCTCTTTGGCCATCTCGATCATGCCGACATATCCAGCATAGGGATGGTGTCGTTCTTGGTTGATATCTAGAAAAGGAATTCTTGCTTTTAGCGCTGTGTATTGATTGCGTCCGCCAGCAATCAGCATATCGGCATTGGTTTTTGCAATCACCTCCAACAGTTTCTTAGCATTGCCCTTATCCATCATGATGCCGTCTTTACCCAAGAGCTTTTTGATCCGGGCCTTATCTTCTTCGGTACTCTTTTTAGAGCTAGTCGCTACAACGTCGATGCCCAAATCATTAGCCGCAGAGATAATCGACCAGCTTTTGACACCGCCGGTATACAGCACAATCCGCTTACTTTTGAGCCGCTGACGATAAGGTGCTAATGCTTGATCAAGCTTGGCAGTTTCAGCTTTAATCAAATCATCTGCTCTAGCTTGCAAGTCGGCATCACCTAGCCTAGCTGCGACATTGCGTAGCAGATGGTTGACATCCTCTACTCCGTAAATCGACTCTTCAATATAGGGAATGCCATAGCGCGTTTCCATCTTATGCGCCATGTTAATCAGCGCCTTAGAACAGATCATCACGTTGAGCTTGGCTCGATGCGCACAGGCAACTTCGTGATAGCGAGCATCTCCAGTAATCTTAGAGAGCACACGAACGCCTAGCTTTTCCAGCAGCGGCAGTACGCCCCACATTTCACCAGCGATGTTGTATTCACCGATGAGATTAATGTCGTAAGGTGTCGTGTACTCAGGCTCCCGGGTACCTAAGACATACTCTAGCAAGGCCTCTCCACCAATGCGGTTACCCAAGTTCTTACTGCCGACAAATCCTGGCGAGGTAACCGGCACAACTGGAATGTCAAACTTCTCACTTGCGGCCTGGCAAACTGCCTCTAGGTCATCTCCAATCAGTGCTGTGACACAAGTAAGATAGACAAACACCGCCGCCGGACTGTAGCGAGATTTGACTTCCTGAATCGCCTTATAGAGCTTCTTTTCGCCCCCGAAGATAATATCGTTCTCACTCAAGTCGGTCGTAAAACCCATCTTGTAGATCATCGGGCCAGAAGATAGGCTGCCTCGGCTTCCCCAAGAGTTGCCTGAACAGGCGATCGGGCCATGTACAAGGTGAGCTACGTCGGTGATTGGCACAAGTGCAATACTGGCGCCATCGAAAGCACATCCGCCTTGCGCTGCGCCGGGCTGGGCCGTTTGTTGACAAGCTTTGTTCTTTCCTTTCTCTCCTTTCTTATGGTTATGCTCACAGCCCGGCTGGGTAAGGAGTTCGTTAATTTTGCCAGCGCTCATTTTCATGGTTATACACCCTGTTCATACAAGAAATCAGCCGCACGAAAGCGAAGGTCGACGAGTTCATCCGCTAGCGGATTGATCTCGCACAAAGACGGTAAGTGCAGAGTACGACCAAACAAGATCAAGTCATGTCCGTTAGAGCAAGTGTTGGGCACAAGCCGACAAACCCACTTGGCAATGCGAACGTTATGAACTTCGAAGGCATTTAGCCACGCTCGCACTGGCGCTAGTGGATGAACTGATAGAGTGGGCGGTTTGAAAGGGGAGGGTAGAAAGTTCATGAGACTAACTCCGAGTGCGAGAAAACATGTGAGAAAAGATAAACAAGATGACAGCGTTTACCAGTCTTCTTGTTCGATCAGCGGTGGCCGATCTTCGGCTAGCTCCAATTCTCGGCCTAGACAGCCGACCACTTGGTTAGATTCGAGAAAATGAACAGAGTAGATGTAGGCCCTTTGCAGGTAGGTGCCGATGCTGACAATAAAACCGATATCGCCTGGTTTAGCGAGTAGTGCTCCTTTGTCTTTGCCAGGGAAGGTACCGTCGTTACGGATCTTTTTGAGAATCTTCACGCGGCTGCCCAAGTCAAAGATAGGTGCGGAATCAATTTCGATTTCTTCACTAAGACGCATGGGAATGGGGAAGAGAGAGTAGAGCAGAGGTAAGAAATTAGGGACTTTGGGTTAGAGACTTAGGGACGGGGAGAAGTAGGGGTTTCGCCTGAAGGCTAGTTTCCTATTCTCCCCATCCTTTATCTTCCTAGCGAATCAGGTCAAAGGAGATGTCAGTCTTCGCCGGGACGATGGTCTGACGATCTAGCTCATCGAGAATGGTGTTGATGATCCAGTTGAACTGGTTGATCGCGCCTTGGTAGCCTAAGGTGGCATAGCGGTGCATGTGGTGCCGATCGAAGATCGGGTAGCCAATGCGGACGAGCGGTGTGCCTGTATCGCGCCATAGGTACTTGCCGTAGGAGTTGCCAATCAGCAGATCTACCGGCTCAGTAAACATAAGCGATCGCAGGTGCCACAGATCTTTTTTGCCCCAGATAGTGGCATCTTGGCCGTAAGGACTGTTGGTGAGCACCTCACGCAATTCGGCCTCAAAGTCTGTGTTCGAGTTAGTAACCACAATATGTACTGGCTCAGCGCCCATCTCTAATAGGAACTGAGTGACGTTGAACACGTGGTCAGGATCGCCGTAGAGCGCAATTCGCTTGCCGTGAATCCAGGCTTGTGAGTCAGTCAAAGCATCAACAGCGCGGCCTCGCTCCTGCTGTAGCTCTTGGGGAATTGGCTTACCGGTAATCGCAGAGAGATTCATCAAGAACTCGTCTGTTCCCTTGATGCCAAAGGGACGGAAGTTGTAGGTTTTTTGTCCCCAAGCTGTAGTGATAGTCTCTTGCGTTTTCGGCGTGGTGTACTTCTGGAAGAAGAATGACCCTTCAGCATTGATCGAATCAGCAGCATCTTCCAACGTTGTTAGCCCGTTGTACATTTTGAATTCGCCAGTATTTGGAGAATCAAAGGTATCTGAGTTATCAGAGAGGATGGTGTAGTCGATACCGAACAAACCTAGAATTCGCTTCAGCTCGCGGATGTTGCCGATGTATGGATCAAAGCCCAGATTGAAATTAAACTTGCCGTTAGTCGTTTCAGCTTTTTTGTCTTTGGTCAAGTTAACCAAGATGCTTTTCAGCATATTGTCGTACCCAGTAATGTGGGAACCGACAAAGCTAGGCGTATGAGCGAAGGGCACTGGCAGCTCTTCTGGAATGTGACCTTCTTGCTTAGAAGTTGTCACAAATGCGCCTAGGTCATCTCCGATGACTTCCGCCATGCAGGTTGTACACAGCGCAATCATCTTAGGCTTGTACAGCTCATAGGCGTTCTCCAAGCCTAGCTTCATGTTCGCTAGGCCACCAAACACGGCTGCATCTTCTGTCATCGAAGACGATACCGCCTGGAAAGGCTCTTTGTAGTTGCGAGTGAGGTGGGTGCGAAAATAAGCCACACAGCCCTGAGAGCCATGGCTGTAAGGCAATGTGCCTTCAAAGCCAGAAGCAACAAACAAAGCGCCCAAAGGCTGGCAGGCTTTCGCCGGATTCACAGTGAGTGAAGTTCGCTCAAAGTTCTTTTCGCGGTACTCCCAAGATTTTGTCCATTCGGCGACTTCAGCCACTTTCTCATGAGAGTGCGCCCCTTCATACTGGCGCTTGTCAGCAAATAGATCTTGGTATTCGTTATTGACGAAGAGATCAAAATGGTCTTGGATTTTTCCAGGTTCAACCGGTGGATTGCCAGCCCCATTGCCATTAGATTCTGGGGTGGGGGTCGAGTTTTGAGTATTGTCAAGGTTGTCAGTCATGGTGCTCTCCTTTGTGAGAGAAAAATCTGAACAGAGAAAGATGCTAACAAGGGAGATGGGAAACCGAGAAAGTGGAAAACGATGGATAGCTTTATCTCCCTAAGTCCCCACTCCCCTAAGTCCCTACGCCGCCTCCCAAGGGGTCTTAATCAGTGACCAAGTAGGATTGTTGATTGCCAAGTCCATATCGCGGGCGAAGACTTCAAAGCCTTCATAGCCGTGGTAAGGGCCGGAATAATCCCAGGAGTGCATCTGGCGGAAAGGCAATGCCATCTTCTGGAAGACGTACTTCTCTTTAATACCAGCCGCGATTAGGTCAGGGTTGAGCTTTTTAGCAAACTCTTCAAACTCGAAGCCACTGACATCGTCATAGATCAAGGTGCCTTCTTCAACATAGTCAGCCGTCCGCTTGTAGTCATCCGCATGGCCAAATTCATAGCCTGTGCCAATTACTTTCATCCCTAAGTCTTTGAAGGCTGGAATGATGTGACGAGGGCGCAAGCCACCGACCATCATCATCACGGTCTTCCCTTCTAGGCGAGGGCGGTACTTGGCGATGATGCTATCCATCCGGGCTTGGTTAGCCGCGATCGCTTCTTCTGCTTTTGCTTGAATCGTCTCATCAAACTGAGCCGCAATCTTGCGCATGGAATTAGCAATCTGCGTGGGGCCAAAGAAGTTGTACTCTAGCCAGCCAATGCCATACTTCTCTTCCATGAAGCGGCAAATATAGTTCATGGAGCGATAGCAGTGGATCAGGTTTAGCTTGGCTAAAGGTGCCATCACCACTTCATTGAAAGAGCCATCTCCAGAGAACTGAGAGATTACCCTTAAGCCCATAGATTCCATCAGCTTGCGACTAGGCCAAGCGTCTCCACCAATGTTGTAGTCACCCACAATGTTGACGTCGTAAGGACCCGGCTCAAAGCCTTCGGGTAGCTTGCGGTATTCGTCGGCCTTGGGCAGCACCCAGTCACGCACGGTGTCGTTGGCAATGTGGTGACCTAGCGACTGCGAAACGCCTCGGAAGCCTTCACAGCGAACAGGCACGACTGGCTTTCCAGTTTCTTTCGCCTTCGCTCTAGCGACTGCTTCGATGTCATCTCCAATTAAGCCTACCGGACATTCCGATTCAATCGTGGTGCCTTGGCTGAGTGGAAAGAGTTCTTCGAGTTCGTCAATGATTTTAGCGAGCTTTTTATCCCCGCCAAAAACGATGTCTCGCTCTTGAAAGTCAGAGGTGAACTGCATGGTACCGAAGGTATCTACCCCGGTTGTCCCCACGTAGTAGTTCCGCCGACCTGACCAGGAATAGTAGCCGCAGCCTACCGGGCCGTGGCTGATGTGAATCATGTCTTTGACAGGGCCCCAAACTACCCCTTTCGCACCTGCGTAGGCGCAGCCACGGGTCGTCATCACACCGGGAACAGATTTTTTATTAGACTTAACGCCGCAGTCAGAGGCTTCGGCTTCTTTAACGCCGAGGTGCTTGGAGCGTCTCTTTTTACCTTTCTCGGGGTACGCTTCTAGTACCTCGTCAATGAGATCTTTTCTATCTTCTACAGTAGTCATAATGCCCTCTCAGTAAGTGTAGGGAATAGTGAATGGATTGGTCTTGAGATGTGGCGGCTTCAATGAAGGAAAGCGCCAAAGAGATCGCCACATCTCAATCCAAGTCAGTTAAGCAGCTAAGAAAGCTAGTTTTTTGCAACAGCTCTATACAGTAGCGACTTCCTTATCAGCTGCTAGCGCTTCTTGATACTGCTCATCACTATCCAAGATGCCGAACTCAATCAACAGATCTTCAAGCTCATCCATGCTAATGGGTGTTGGAACGGTCAGCTTTTTGTTGTTGATGATCTTCTCAGCTAGCGCTGTGTACTCTTTAGCCTGATTGCAGTCAGGCGCGTACTCATTCACTGTCATACGACGCAGCTCAGCATGCTGAACAACATTGTCGCGAGGAACAAAGTGAATCATCTGAGTGTTGAGCTTAGCGGCTAGAGCTTCGATTAGCTCGATTTCCCGGTCTGTATTCCGGCTGTTGCAAATTAGACCGCCTAGACGAACACCGCCAGATTGAGCGTACTTTAGAACGCCTCGAGCGATGTTGTTAGCCGCATACATGGCCATCATCTCACCCGAGACAACAATGTAGATCTCTTGCGCTTTGCCTTCTCGAATAGGCATGGCGAAACCACCACAGACAACGTCACCGAGTACGTCGTAGGAAACGAAATCAAGATCTTCGTAAGCGCCTTCTTCTTCTAGGAAGTTAATAGCGGTGATGATGCCGCGACCTGCACAGCCAACGCCGGGCTCAGGCCCACCAGACTCGACGCACTTAACGCCGCGATAGCCTTCTTGCAGCACCTGGTCAAGTTCGACATCTTCAACCGCGCCGAGTTCGGCAGCTAGCTGTAGCACGGAGGTTTGGGCTTTGCTGTGGAGCATCAGGCGAGTGGAGTCAGCCTTCGGGTCACAGCCCACAATCATGATACGTTGGCCTTGCTCAGCCATAGCGGCCAAGGTGTTTTGGGAAGTGGTGGATTTACCGATACCACCTTTTCCGTAAAATGCAATTTGTCTCATAGGTCAAAAGTCTCCTAGTTTTCGTCGAAGGGAATGATTAAGCTTATTGCGTGAATCGAGCGTTTCGTGCAAGTTGAGCGTCGGCAACTATTCAACAGAATTCGGAGGGGAACGCTCAACGGTCGGCGTGGGATGGATAATATTCATGACATAGAATAGAAAGCTGGGAGGAATCTTGAGTTTGAAGAAATTCTGGAGGAAGTCTGGCCGCTTGACCTAAATGTCACTCTTTCTAAGCGGGAACAACAACAATTGTAGAAGAGACTTTTGCTTGCAAACTGGTCTCAATAGAATTTTTCAAGGTTTCGCTACTGCTCGCACAGCCACCGCAGGCACCTGTGAGTAGAACTCTTACAACATCGCCATCAACGTCGTAAAGTTCAATATCACCCCCATCTGCTAATAGAATAGGTCGAACATCTTCGGCAATGACTTGTTGAATGAGATTGATCTTTTGCATGGGCGTGAGCGGCTTGTTCGTCGCCTGGGAGGCTACTTCTGAAGCGACTCGCGCTGATAGAGCTGTTCTCTCTTGCTGTACCTCAATCAGCAAATCTTCAATGCCGGCTTGACAGGTGCCGCAGCCACCGCCTGCTTTCACATAGTTTGTAACCTGTTCAACAGTAGTTAGATCATTCTCGATGATTACTCGGCGAATGCGCGGCTCGGAGATACCATAGCAAGAACAAATCAGTTTGCCATCATCATCTTCATGCTGCTCAACCTCGATGCCACGGTATTTGTAGATTGCAGCTTCTAGAGCTTCTTGTCCCATGACCGAACAGTGCATCTTAGCTTCAGGCAAACCACCTAGGTAGTCGGCAATATCTTTGTTGGTAATTTCTAAAGCTTCGTCAAGTGTCTTTTGCTTGATGATCTCTGTTAACGCAGAGGAAGAGGCGATCGCACTGGTGCAGCCAAAGGTTTGAAAGCTTGCGTCTTGAATAGTCTCGGTAGATTCTTGAATCTTCAGATGCAGCCGCAGCGCGTCACCACAGGCAATGCTGCCTACTTCACCGTAGACCACTGCCACGTCGGGCTCTTGAGGATCGGTGATCGCCCCCTGGTTGATTGGGTTGTAAAACAAGTCAAGTACTTTTTCAGAATAGTCCCACATGGCAGTTTCTAGGTAATGATGAACGACAAGATTAAGAGGGGGTTTGAACTAGGTCTCGGCTCTGTAGCCAACCAGATTCGTCGCTGTTAAAAGGAGACATCGCTCGCAGTTTTTCAACAATGGTGGGCATGACGCTAATCACCTGTTGAATCTCAGCTTCGGTAGTGAAGCGAGAAAGGCTAAAGCGAATAGAGCCATGAAGAATGGTATAGGGCAACCCCATCGCCGTCAGTACATGAGAGGGATCCAGCGAGCCAGACGTGCAGGCAGAGCCAGAAGACGCGCAAATACCATGCTTGTCGAGCATGAACAAAATGGCCTCGCCTTCAATGTATTTAAAGCCAATGTTGGTGGTATTTGGTAAACGAGTCGTGCCGCCGCCGTTTACTTCGCAGTTAGGGATAGTTGCCAGGAGCTGCTGCTCTAGCAAATCCCGCAGCTGGGCCTCTCTATCGACGGTTTGCAAATGCTGTTGGGCTATTTCTGCAGCTTTGCCCAAAGCAACAATACTAGCCACATTCGGCGTTCCAGCCCGGCGTCCACGCTCTTGATGTCCGCCTAGTAAAAAAGGACGAAAACGGAATCCGCGACGTGTGTACAAAGCTCCAATACCTTTGGGTGCGTGGAGTTTGTGGCCTGAGAGCGTGAGCAAATCGATAGTGCTATTCTTGAGATCAATTGGAATCTTGCCAACGGCCTGAACAGCATCAACGTGAAAGGTTGCACCACATTCTTTGGCGATCGCCCCAATCTGTTCTACCGGAAACACCACTCCAGTCTCATTGTTGGCATACATGGTTGTCACCAGGGCTGTTCCCCCAGTTACCGCCGCTTCTACCTCCATTAGATCGAGCTGACCGCGCCCATCTACTGATAGATAAGTGACGGTATAGCCCTTCTTCTCTAAGTGCTTACACACGTTGAGAACTGCTGGATGCTCTACCGCTGTGGTAACAATGTGGCGCTTCTCAGGCTGGGCAGCGAGGGCCGCATGAATAGCGGTGTTGTTGCCTTCGCTACCGCAGCTATTAAAAACAATTTCTGTACTCTCTGCGCCTAGAAGCTCAGCCACTTGGGCTCTAGCATCCTGAATAGCTGCGCCCACTTGACCACCAAAGCTGTGCATGGATGAAGGATTGCCGTAGAAGTCACTTAAATAGGGCAACATCGTCTGTAAAACAGCAGGGTCAATTTGAGTAGTGGCGTTGTTGTCTAGGTAAGTGACCATAGGAGTGACTCCAGTGAGAATTGTAAGATTGGCTTGGGCTATGCTCAGTCGCCGGACTAAGAGAATTAAGAAGTTAGGGGGTTAGGGGAGCGTTTGTGCCTGTTTTAGCTTGGGCTTGAAGCTTTTCGAGGCTTTGAGAGTAACTGTCAAACCAGTCGTTCCAGTACTCTGATTGAGGTGACTGTTTTAAACGAGAGACCCTTTGTTTATAGGCAGCCTGCCAAGCTTTCCAGTAGTCTGCTGTAGTTTCTATCGCGCTGCCCAGTGTGAAGGCGCTGCTCCTGCCAGAGAGAGATACACATCCTCCCTCGGTAGGGCAAACGGCCCAGCATTGAGGAACGCTGTAGAAGCCTTTGCAGTTGTTGCACAAGTCAGCATTGATTTTAAAGGTCGCGCCGTTACGCTCAATTGCGTTAGTCGGACAGGTGGGGATACAGCGTTGACAGCTAATGCATTTGTCGGTGATAGCGTAGGTCATGGCTCAACTGCTCTATGAAATAGAGCGATGAAGGGTTTTCTACACATAAACTGTTTGCAGAATGTGCTCGTTGTAATACTCCCTAGCAACGGCTTCAATCACGTCGTAGGCTTCAACTACAAACAATCCTGCTTTTTGCAGCTCCTTGGCGGGGCAGGGGCCTACTTTAGAGGCCAATACAGCTCTGCAATCAGCAATCGTTTCAATAATGTTGGTTAAAGTAGCCTCTTCTCCATAGCCGCCCTGGCAGTAATCGGCGACTTTGCGGTGACCGACAAATTTCGCTTCAGCGGCGTCTACTTCATAGATCATGAACTCTTTGGCATGCCCAAAGTGTTGGTTAACTAAACCACCGCCTTTAGTAGCCACGGCAACCAACACTTTAGGAGACTCGGCTGATGTTTGATCTGTGTTAGCAACAACTTTTTGAGCAGCGGCTTTCTTCTGAGCGATCGCAGCCTCTGTTTGTTTGATATCTTGACGAACGGCTTCACGCTTCTCAGCGTTGTAGCCGACTGGCATCGTCATAAACTTCTCTTTGGTGAATTCCTGGCTGCGGTCTTCGCCCAACAAACCCACAGCGTCAGCGCGACATTGACGGCAGTGCCGCATGATTTTCATGTTGCCAGCACAGGCATCTTGAACTGTTTTAAGTTCTTTCGGGGTAGGGCCACGCTGTCCATTAAGACCAAAGTAGGTGCCATGCTCAGGCTTAGAGATCAGCGGCATAATATTGTGTAAAAATGCGCCGCGATCACGCACAGCCTGATTCACTTCTGGCATATGTTCATCATTGATGCCGGGAATCAAGACCGAATTGACTTTGCACAAAATGTCAGCATCTCTAAGGGCTTCTAAGCCCTCCATCTGCCGCTGGTGCAAAATCTTGACTCCTTCGATGCCGCGATAGCGCTTACGGCGATAGTGCACCCAAGGATAAATCTTTTCACCAATAGCCGGATCGACCATATTGATGGTGATAGTCACATGATCCACATTGAGCGCTTTGATACGATCCACGTAGTCGGGCAACATCAGACCGTTGGTAGAAAGGCAGAGCTTGATATCAGGTGCCTGCTCAGCAACTAGTTCAAAAGTACGAAAAGTCTTTTCAGGGTTTGCTAGCGGATCGCCAGGGCCAGCAATGCCTAGAACAGACATTTGAGGAATCTTGCCTGCCACAACCAGCGCTTTATGAGCGGCTTCTTCAGGTGTTAGCAGTTCGCTAACCACACCTGGGCGACTCTCATTAGCACAGTCGTATTTGCGATTGCAAAAGTTACACTGAATGTTGCACGCTGGCGCAACAGCAACATGCATCCTGGCATAGTGATGATGAGCTGATTCGCTATAGCAGGGGTGATTTTCAATCCGGGCTTTGAGCGATTCACTAACAGCAGGTTCACTGGTGGATGTACAGCCGCAACCGCCAGACTTTTTAGGCGGCGTGGCTGTAAGAGCGGTTTGGTGCTGCGGCGTCATTGCTTTGTGGGTGGTAAGGGTGGGAGGTTGAGAAGGGTGGGTTAGGTCTTCTAGGCCACGGAGTAGTTCCAATCGCGAATGAGATGGGGGTGCGCTACTTGACTAGCTCCTGGATAAGGAGAGTAAGAATTATGAGGGCGGCCCAGCAAGGTTGAGTTCGCGTGAAATTACAGTGGCCTGACATTGAGTGCTCTACTATCGTTGAGTCGTTGAAACCATTAAGCCAATCGTCAAAAGAGAAAGAAGCTCTAACCGAGCGAAGGCTGACAATTGTCTCTTTATGGACTTCACCGAGTACAACAAATGGGTTAAAGACCAATGTTTGAAGACCTAGGTGTTCGTCGATGAAAGAGTTATAGCAAGGGTTAAAAGCGCTTCTCTCTAGATTCACTCGATAGGATTTATTGAATGATTAACGCTGCACTCAATCCCTACAGCCTTTGAGAATGAAGGGGATCTTTTTTTTGGTAGATCAAGGTACTAGTATTTATGCACGGATAGGCTGGTATTTATTTACCCTGGGTCGAGCATTGCTGCACTCAGCTAGATTGTCGATACAGCAAGGGATTGGGGCTGCTCCATCTAGTTATAGACACACTTTTCGAAGAGTACTCAAACGTCCTTTTTTGTAAAATCAGATACTGGGAAACGCAATAGGCTAAAGACTAGAATTTGCTGTCTGTATCATACTCGACAGTTTCCTATCTTTTCTAGTAACAAAATATACTTTTTTTGTATGGCTTTGTTGCATAAATCAGCCATGAGTCAGCCATTAGATAGAGAGAGACAACTGCAGTCATTCTCTTAGACTCAAGAAGGTAACTAGCTAGCATGTCTAGCCGCGTCATACGGACCTTTGAAAACGAGCGAATTCTTTTAGTCGGTAGGCCCCTATTAACGTCAGTTCGGGTTAAGCAGCAGGGGGAAGTTCCCATTCCATATGGAGAGAAGGCTTCTTCGGTTGGTGGCAATAAGCAATCAGTCCACAGAGGATGTTGACCCAGCAGTTGACCGGACTACGGTGACGAGAATGCTCTATCTGCGAAATGTTCTTCAGTTGGTCGATAATCGTTTCGATGATGGAACGTTTGCGCGAGAGTAGCTTGTCAGTTAGCCGCACTAGCTGGTTCTTCATGTTGCACCGAGGCTTAGCAAAGAACTCGATGTTGAACGCGTCGAGTAGTTGCTTGGCCAGCTGCTTCGATACATAGCCTTTGTCTGCGCAGACTTTTCCCCATAGTCCAGTAAGTAAGTCAAAGGCGGGCTCACGGTCGTCCGTATTGCCCGGGGTCAGGGTGAGGTTGAGTAGTTCACCGCACTCGTTCACCACGAGGTGTAGCTTGAAGCCATAGAACCAGCCGACAGAGGTTTTGCCCCTAGCTGCCGTATCTTTGCAGACCTTATGCTGCCAGATCCGACGGTTGTGGCAGACCGATAGACTGGTCGCATCGATAAAACTAATGCCTGTACAACGGCCGAAGCAGCGCTTCAGATAACAACACAAGGGAAACAAACAAGAGGGCGTCCATTCGACAAAGCGGTTATAGCTGACTAGCGTTGGAAACGCTTGCTTCCAGTACTGGCATACATGATGAACGTAGTAGTGTTTGAAGGTGCGGTAGTGGCTTTGGTGAAAGCCGATGAGTATCGTCATCACTTCGCTTAGGCTCAGCGAACGAGCGCGTTGTCGCGTCTTTAGATGGTGGCTTAGCAGTTGACGCTGCCAGAGGGGTTCAAACACTTGGCAGAAGTCATCGACGTGGCAGAACAGTTCTTCTAAGCTGAACATAGTGGAGGATAGGGCTGATGGGTTTTACAACTTCAGCTTACCTATCCTCCTTTCTTCGAGCTTTCCTTATCCCGAACTGACGTTATTAGGAACGGTTGATTAGCTATCGCCGTCTTTCGGTGGCTGAGACTTCGATGCTCTTTCTCAATACTGCTTTTTGTAAAAACTTTGGTGAAAAGGTCGCATCGAGCTATCTAAACCGGCATATGAACAAGCTGAAGGTGAACTGCTGTGTATCTAATCGCATGAGTCAGGTTAAATGATCAGATACAGCTGGTAGTGTCCTAGACGTTCAGACCTAGACACCTATGTCTAGACGTTCAGTCTTGGATTTTGCAGGAGGTAGCCTATAACCATGATTGAATGCTTAGCGCGACCATTCATGTTGTTCCTCATCATCTACCAGCAGAAGTAATCGCAGCAGATCTAAAGGGATATAGCCTGACGACGACGTTCTATGAACTTGCAGGTGAAGAGATCTAAGAATAGAGTTTTAGCTGATTCCTTAGCCCGCGAGTCAAAAAACGAGAAGCTTGAAGTAGCGCCTGGGATAGAAATGATTTTGATTCGGCGGCGCACTGTGTATCGGTTACCGAACAATATTTCAGAGCTTGGAGATACTAATGTCTATTATCTAGTGTCCATTAGATAGATACGTGAAGAATTCTCCGTAGAATGTCTTGTAGCGTTTATGGGTAGTGGCAATGGGCTGGCGATATCTACTTCGGGTTTTGTCCCCTTGTTTGATTTTACTTACAGCTACGCTGACTGAGACCATCAGGTCCCGGTCAGCGTATGCGGCTGAAGAAATTCGTCTTTTGGTGGGCGGCCCCTTAATCTTTTCAGTCTCGGTGGACTCGTTAGAAGCGTTTGCACAAACGAGCGAGATTGCTAATGATCTGCGGCTGTTTACACGCTTCGCTGATGAGCAAGCACTTATCGGATTGCGTCAGGCCTTGCAAGCTAGTATCCCACTTAGCGCTCAGCAGATAGATAACTTAGGCTATTCCGTTCTTGGTCAAGATATCTTATTTAATCTGGGTAAGGTGATTCGCCCGCATCCTAGCTTGAATGGCGATCGCGCCTTACGCGGAGCTATTATCAGCGCAGCAGCCCATGCCAGAACGCAGTCAGACACTAGTAAGGCAGATGAACCCGTCGAATGGACTGCTATAGACGTGATGAGGCAATATCCTAGCCAAAGCATTGATGTTCGATGGCAAGACTTGCGGGCACTGCGTCAATCTGCGAGTTCGGCGTTGAGTGATAATCAGCAGGCGATCGCCACCATCCGAGCACAAGCCACCACCGACAGCGCCCAAAACGGCACAAGTCAACCACTGCTCGCACAAGATCTAGCCGCACTGGGCTCCTATGCTTTTGAAACCAACACCTTTACGCTTACGAGAGATGCTATAAGGCAAACTCAATTAGGCATCCAATCTCGCTACAGCTTTGATGTCGATACATATATGCCACAAGAGTTAGACCATCCTGCCCCTGTCATCATCGTCTCCCACGGCTATAGCGACACTAAAGAAAACTTTGGGTACATCGGCCGACATCTCGCGTCACACGGATTTGTTGTTCTCATTCCTGAGCATGTCGGTAGTGACTTAAGATTCCGGTTAAGCTACACCGAAGGCCGTCTTAATACGGGTATGAATCCAACAGAATATATCAGCCGACCTCAAGAAATCTCCTATTTAATCGATCACCTCGAGACGCTAGTAGCCACGTCATCTACTTGGGCTACGCAAATTGACTTAGAGCGAATTGGTATGGTTGGTCATTCTCTGGGTGCGGCTACAGCTTATGCGCTAGCAGGTGCTGAGATCGACTCTGACCGCTTGGTTGCTAGCTGTGAGAGTACGTCTGTCAACATTAGTCCTGCGCTGTATCTACAGTGTCTTGCACGGTTCTTGCCCGCTCAGGAAAACAATTTGAAAGATCCTCGTATCAAAGCTGTTATTGCAGCTAATGGTATTGGGTCTGCCCTGTATGGTCCTGAAGGCTTTGGAGAGATTGATCTACCCATATTGATAGCATCGGCAGCGAATGACGTCATTGCTCCGGCTGTTCCAGAACAGATCTGGCCGTTTTCTTGGGTAGAGTCTGACTCAAAATATCTAGCAGTGATGTCGGATGCGAGTCACTTCTCATTAACATCAGGAGGAGATACTGGTGTAGTTTCTCCCCTGACGCAGCCAGGGGCAGAAGCGCTGATTAATATCGTGTTAGGACAATACCGCGATATCGGGTCTAGATACCTCAACGCGCTGAATCTAGCTTTTTGGCAGGTATATCTTCAGAAGGACTCAACGTACTTACCCTATCTAAGCGATCGCTATGCACAACAACTCAGTGCTGATTACATCCCTTCACTAAACATAGTCGAAGCGAGTCAGCCTGAGCAGTTAAATACATCGAACAACTAGTAGAGAAAGCTCAGGGCGAGCAAATCACATGACTTAATTTTCCCACTCTCACAACTAGACATCTATCTCAATGAAATCTTTTGGCTCAGTTGGCGCTAGCTGATCTTATTTTTGGCTATAGGCGACGCTGAGGTTGAGGATCACTCACTTTTTGCTGATTTTCCGTACGGTAGTCTGTACATTACTATAGTTCTAAGTTGCTCTTACAGATTATGAAATACAGCTTCGAGTCTTTTCTTAGAATTGCATCTAGTAGCTTTGCTATTGCAAGTCTCTTCGCAGCTACAGGCACGCTGGTTGATTTCGCTTTACCAAAGACAGCCAGTGCTGCTGAAGAAATTCGACTCAACGTCGGCGGCCCTATCTTAGTCTCTGTCTCGATAGATTCGCTAGAGACCTTTGCCGAAAGTGGTGAGATTGGATCAGATCTTCGTCTAATCACGCGGTTCCTAAACGAAAATGAATTGCAGCGAATTCGCCAAGCCTTGCAGAGACCTGTTGCACTAAGTGTTGTCCAGACAGATAACTTAGTTTACTCAAAGCTAGGGGGTGATTTTCTGCAGAACCTTGGGAAAGTCTTTAAGGTGCATCGTGATATTAATGGTGGTCAGGCCTTACGAGGCGCTTTACTCACAGCGGCTGCTCAAGCAGGTCCAGAAGGCTGGACTGCAATAGACGTTTTACGACAGTTCCCGACCCACTCGATTGATATTGAAATAGGTGACTTGCTGACTTTGCGCCGGAGTCTGTCAGTATATTTAGGATATAACGAGGCGGTTGTAGAAGCCATTCAGCGTCAGTCTGCTGCTGAAGCCGCCCAACAGTCTGCACTCAACCCGTCTCAAGACTTCTCTCAGCTAGGCCCCTATCAATACGAGCGTGGCAGCTTCACTCTTTCCCCATCCGCAATCCGCCAAACCAGAGATGGACTTCAGGTCAATTACGATTTCTCTGTTGAAACTTATGTACCCCAAGGGTTGACTCAACCTGCCCCCGTTATTTTGATTTCGCACGGGTTTGGCGATGTACAAGAAAGCTTTGACTTTATTGCTTCTCACCTGGCTTCCTACGGCTATGTGGTGATGTTGCCTGACCATGTGGGCAGTGACCTTAGCGTACGACAGAGCTTTCTCCGGGGCTCTGTCGACACTATTTTGAGCCCTTCAGAGTTTGTCAGTCGTCCTCAAGAAGTATCCCTGGTGATCAATGAGCTAGAACGGTTAGCTGAAACCTCTACGGACTGGGCCGCTACGCTAGACCTAGATCGCATTGGCATGGTAGGCGACTCGCTAGGTGGCTCAACCGTCTTAGCGCTAGCAGGGGCAGATATTGACTACGATCGCATATCAGCTCTTTGTACGGACGAGCAGGTCATTCTAAATTTATCTATGTATTTGCAGTGTCAGGCCCGGTTTTTGCCACCGCAAAATCTACGGTTAGTAGATGATCGAATCAAAGCCGTCATTGCCTCTCATCCGCTAGGAGGTGGACTCTACGGCCCGGAAGGAATGGGCCAGATAAACATTCCGACAATGACGTTTTCAGGATCAAACGATATTGTTGCAACAATGGTGACAGAACAGGTCCATCCCTTTATCTGGACAGGTTCACAAGATAAATATTTAGCGCTCCTGACAAGAGGCACCCACTTTACGGTCAAGCCGGGACGCGAAGGCGTAGAAGGGTTTATTACCGCGTTAGTAGGAGAGAACCGCGATATTGGATCTCGCTATTTTAAGGAACTCAACATTGTATTTTGGAATACTTATCTCAAAGAACAAACAGAGTTTCTGCCATACCTCAGCGCCCGCTATGGCAAACAAATCAGTGAAGGTGAACCGCTACTGCTAGATATTATCGGCTCGCTTAGCCCAGAGGCCTTAACCACTGCCTATGGGCAAGCGCCACCTACTGCGATCATTCCCGAACCGAGCGATAGCGTTCTGCGGCGTCCTAGAGAAGAATCTGTTCTTGCTGAGATTGAGCGTACGGGAGTGCTGAAGGTGGCGCTGAGAAAAGATGCTTCACCTTTCGGCTACATTGATAGCGATGATAACTGGGTAGGCTACTGTCACCGTTTTGCTACCGACTTGCAGGCTCATGTAGACCAGACAGTCGGTTCGCAAGTTGAGGTAGAGTTGGTGAGAATCTCTTCGACTTTAGATAGTCGCTTTTCACTAGTGCAAGATGAGACTGCCCATGTCGAGTGTGGTCCTAATACTATTCGAGAAGATATTGAAGGTGTTAATTTTTCGTCTCCTTTAGCTGTATCGGGTACACAGTTTCTAGTCCCGAGAGGAACAATCGATAGTGAAGATGCTAATCCTCGCTTAGATGGTCTGCGCGTAGCGGTTTTGTCCAACACCACTACAGCGCAGTTCGTTGAAGAGACATTTCCACAGGCGAATGTCGTTTCTTTCCCAGGCCCTATTGGGAGAAGTGAAGCTATCAGTGCTCTTGGGATGGGTGAGGTCGATGTTGTTGCTAGTGACGGTATTCTCTCTATAAGCGAACTTCTCCGCCAAAATTTATCTTTGGCGGACTATGCTGTTGTTCCCGAACGTCCTTTGACCTGTGAATTCTACGGTTTGGCGCTGCCAAATAACGATCAAGAGTGGCAAACCATGATCAACAATTTTCTAAGAGATACTCATATAGAACGACTAGAGCAAGAAGTTCCTACGCCTCTGCTAGCAGGACAGATTGAAACGTTAGATTATTGTCTAAATCGAGCTCCAGACTAGAGTAATCATAGGACTATAGAACGGTCCATCTACTATCGCTAATTCTCTCGCCTAGGTTGAGAAGTATGAATTTGATCTATAGCTTTGGTCACTTAGCTTACGGTATAGTCATCGGCTACGACCCTTATATTTCAATAGGCTAAGTGACTCGCAAAGTGCGAATGCATCCGCACTTTGCTATAGCTGGGATACCTTTAGCATCATGGACTTCAATAGTCCTGGTCTTCTTCGCGATCACGCTGTGCTTGCATCTGTCTCAATGCCTCTTGCGTGGTGCCTACCACAAAACCACCCGTACCACATACCAGCATGTAGATCCGTCCTAGTCGCTGATAGTTTGCACTGGTATAGGGTGTCTCTACGATTCTAGATAACACTAAGCCAATGAAGACTCCAATGGCGCTCGTAACAATGCCAGCAAACCAGATTTTTCGTTGATTCATGGCATTTCTTCCTCTGTTCTAGAGATCTCCTAAATCAAGTCTTCACCTTCAATCTTGACAGGTGGGAACACAACTTCAGGGCTTCCTACATTGCCAGTACCTGCCGCCGCGAGTTCTATACCGCCACCTTTACTACCCCCATCAAGAGTATCAGACCCACCTGAAGAAGATTCATCCTTCAAGAAGTTTGCTTCTAAACTTTTGATCACCACGTACAGTACCGGCACAACCAAAAAGCTAAGCACTGTTGAGACCAGTAGTCCGCCAAAGAGTGCAGTTCCAATGACCCGGCGTGAGGCTGAGCCTGCACCGGTCGAAATCACCAATGGGAAGAAGCCTACTAAAGACGATACGGCAGTCATCAAAATAGCTCTGAATCTAGCCTCGCCAGCTCTCTTAGCAGCCTCTACAATTGTTGCACCGGCTTCCTTTTCCTGGTTTGCGAATTCAACAATCAGAATGGCGTTTTTACTAGCTAGTCCGATCAGCATCACCAAAGCTACCTGCACATACACATCGTTTTGCATGTCTCGCACAGCGACAAAGCTCAGGGCTCCGAGCAGTGCTAGTGGTACCGTAAGCAGAATAATGATCGGGTCGATATAGCTTTCGTACTGAGCCGATAGTGTGAGAAACACCATGATGATACCGAAAGCGAAGACCAGCAGCCCTAGGTTGCCAGCAGCTATCTCTTCCTTAGCAAGACCAATCCAGTCTGATTCTAAACCAGGGAAAGAGACTTCTGCTAAAGATTCATTTAGGGCGGCGATCGCCTGACCACTAGAGAATCCATCGGCTGGCTGTGCTTGAAACTTAATCGTACGAAAACCGTTGTAGTGATAGATAATCTGCGGACCCGTTACTGAGTTCACTTGAGCGATCGCACCTAGAGGAATCATCTGATTATCACGCGATCGCACGTACAAGCTTTGCAGATCTTCTGGCGAATTTCGGAAATCACCTTGCGCCTGCACAAATACCTTATAACCTCGGGCCCCTAACGTGAAATCGTTAACGTACTGCGATCCAATCGTGGCACCAATCGTTTGCAGGGCCTGTTGAAAGTCAATATTTAATGCTTCGAGCTGGTTTCGATCGAGATTGATTTCCAACTGTGGCGCGCCCGCTGTGAACTGAGTACTGGCCGAACCAATCGCTTCTTCCGCATTCGCACGCGCTAGCACCTCACGGGCACTACCTAAGAAATCATCAATGCTGTAGTCACCCCCTGTCTGATCTTGAAACTGAAGTTCGATCCCTCCGGTGGCACTAAATCCGGGAATCGGTGGTGGGTTAAACCCGGCGGCAATAGCTTCTTGATTTTGATAGAATGTGCCGTTGATTTTCTGTAAGATACTATCGACATCTTCGCCTTCGCCAGCGCGCTCGTCCCAAGGTTTGAGCTTGGCAAAAAACATGCCTCGGTTCGGGCCTGCGCCCTCTAGCGAAGCGCCACTCGCAGCAAAATAGCCTTCTACTTCGGGAATGCTGCTGATGGTTTCTCCTACCGACTCGATCACATCGTCTGTGTAGCCTAGAGAAACCCCGTCTGGCCCTTGCACAATACCTAGAAGAATCCCTTGGTCTTCATTCGGGACGAAGCCACTGGGCACTATCATGAACATTTGATAGGTAGCAATTAGGCCAAGTACGAACACCCCAATGATGATGTAGCGCATTCGAACAAACAGAGCAACAACGCTTCTATATTTCGCTATGAGCCAATCTTGAGCCTGGTTGAATTTGTTGAAGAACCACTGTAGGGGATTGACGCGGCCACTGTGGTTAGTTGCCGCTTCTGTGCTTTTTGGCTTTAGTAAAATAGCGGCCATGCTCGGGCTAAAGCTGAGGGCGTTGAAGGTAGAAACAGCCACCGAAAAAGCAATGATCAGGGCAAACTGCTGATAGAGTGCGCCTGTTGTTCCAGGGAAAAAAGCCACCGGAATAAACACTGCCATCAAAACCAATGAAGTGGATACTACCGCACCAGCGATCTCATCCATTACGGCTAGAGAAGCTTGTTTTGGCAGCAGTCCCTCATTGATCTTGGTCGTGACCGCTTCCACAATTACGATCGCGTCGTCTACTACCAGACCTGTTGCCAAAATCAAGCCAAACAAAGTCAAACTGTTGAGCGAAAAGCCAAAGGCGAAGGCGAAACCCAGCGCGCCAACTAGGGCTACTGGAATCGCAACTGCAGGAATAATCGTGGTGCGCCAGTCTTGTAAAAAGATAAAGATCACCAAAATAACTAGGCCAATCGCCTGCATGAGAGTGATCAACACTTCTTGAATAGAAACCTGGATAAACTCAGTGGTGTCGTACACCAATGAAGCCGTCATCCCAGGGGGAAATTTCTTACTCAATTCAGCTATCACAGCTTTTGTATTGTTGCCTACATCTAAGGCATTACTGCCTGGCAACTGGGAGACCGCTATGGCGACACCTTGCTGACCATTAATCAGAGCATTGGTAGCATAGTTCTCACCACCGATTTTGGCATACCCTACGTCTCGCAAACGCACCAATCCTCCATCAGGTAGCGTTTTAACTACCAGGTTCTCGAACTCAGCGGTGTCTGTAAATCGACCTTGAATCCGAATTGGCAGCTCAAAATTCTGACCCTCCGGCACAGGCGCTTGACCAATGGCACCGGCACCAACTACCACACTTTGGGTTCTCAAGGCATTAGAGACATCCAAAATGGTCAGTCCGCGAGCTGCGAGCGCGCTAGGATCGAGCCATAAACGCATAGCATTTTGCTTACTGCCAAAAACCGTAACATCACCCACTCCCTTTATTCGCTTGAGGGTGTCGACAATATTGGCATCGACGTAGTCACTAATGAAAATGTCGTCATACTCACCGTTTTCTCCATATATGCCGTAGACCATCAAGATGCTACTAGAGGTTGCTTTGGTTGTTACCCCCAACTGTTGTACCGTACTCGGCAGCTTGGGCAATGCCTGAGCCACTCGGTTTTGAACGTTTACTTGACTGATATCTTTATCACTGCCGGGAGGAAAGTAGACCGAAATATTACTAGTTCCGGCATAGGTTTCTGAACTGATGTAGTCCATCCCAGCCACCCCATTAATCTCGCGTTCTAGAATGGTGGTGACCGTATTCTCCACGGTTTGCACATCGGCTCCGGTATAGAAACTGGACACCCGAATCTGGACGGGAGAAATATCTGGTAGGTAATTAATCGGCAGCAGTGGAATACATACGCCACCAATCAACATAATCACGATGGTACAAACGGTGGTGAGTACCGGTCGTTTGATAAAGTTTCCAGAAACAGACATAGTGTGACGTTGTTCTCAAGGGGGTCAGAAAGTGGGTCAGAAGGTTAAAGTAGATCAGATAGCTAAGTGGACTAAGTAGACACAAGCTGTAAACTACTCAGCATCAGGAGTTAGTGTCTCTTTGCGCACTATCTGCACTAGAGTCGACTTCACTGTTCGCTTCACTTTCAGTAAAGGGCTGTTTGCTAACTACTTCTGGAACAATCGGTGCACCGTCTTGGAGCTTGAGGATATTAGAGACAGCAATGCGATCGCCTTCTTCTAACCCAGACATCACGCGATAGCGACCGCCTTGGATATCTCCTAGCTCTACAGGCTTGAGGTTGACAATCTCCTGTCCAGACTCATTGGGTTCTTCACCCACCACATATACGAAATTTTTACTTCCCGAGCGGCTGATCGCTGCTGACGGAATCAGCAAACCTGGCTCTGTGTTCCAAATAACCTTGGCCTCTACATATTGGCTATCTTTAAGCTTGCGGCCTACATTGTTGAAGAGCGCCTTCACTAAGATGGTTTGCCCTTCCGAATTTACAGTAGGAGAAATAAAGTCGACTGTTCCATTGGTCAGTAGTTCGTCTGTTGCTGGGTCAATTAGCTGTACAGTCAGCCCTTCTTTTAGCTGAGAAGAGCGAGTAGACGGCACTTGCAGATTCAAGACTAGGTTTTCAGTTTGGGTGATTTGGACAATCTGATCACCTGTTCCTATATATTCGCCTCGCTTTACGTTTAAGTCGCCCACCACCCCAGAGATAGGAGATACAACTTCTTTAGATTGAAAACTGACTAAAGAGGCGTCAGCCCGGGCCTGAGCCTGGCGAATGGAACTCTCCGCTTGAATGATTGCACTCTGCGCAGCGGTCACTTTTTCTTCAGCAGCAGCAAAGTTATTCTTAGCGGCTTCTACCTCAAGTAATCCCTCATCTAAGCGTAGCTCTGCGATCGCCCCCTGCTCATATAAGGTGCGCAGCCTCGGCTCATACTCGGTAGCCACATTCAGTTCCGAGAGCGCATTTGTTCGCTGAGCTTGAGCAATCCCTAGTTGCGCTCTTGCACTAGCTAAATTCGTCCTAGCAACTTCGACACCAGCTAGATCGCCTTCATACTGAGGTGCCGTTTGATCTGGCCTTAGGGATACTATCGACTGCCCTGGACCAACAAACTCTCCAGGTGAGACAAAGACGGTTTCTATTCGTCCCTGGATTTCCGAGCGTACGTCAACGATTTCAACGGCTTCAAGCGTACCGACAAACGTCGTACTATCGCGCACCGTATCAGACGCTAACTCTTCTACCTGTGCGGGTATACCTGGCGAAACCACATCTGCATCAGGGGTACGCCGACAGCCTAAACTTAGAAGTGAAATAGAAAGAGCTGTTCCTAATACAAAAGGCGATAGCCAGCTTCTTTGAGGGCTTTGAGAGCTTATTTTATTTTCAGCAAGCATCGGAATTCCTAGAGGATGAATAGGAGGCTAGAAAAAGTGTAGTAGGAGAAGGCCTTAGGAAGAAGCATTTTGCTCCTTAATTCTCAACAAACTTCTAGGCTCATGAATATACCGGGAAAACCCTATGGCAGCCCTAAAATTATTACATCGAAATTCAACGATACGTTGAATGCAATAGGCAAAAAAACATTAAACTTTATTCACTATTAGAAAATTGACAAGCATAGCCTCTGCCCCAAATACTTTATCGACACCACAGCGTTGTGATAGAACTCACCGCGATCAAATGTATCAAAGAAAATGTGTATTAGAGAAAATGTCAGAGGAAAAAGATACTTGTATTGATTTTTACACGTTATACCTAGATGAACAGCCTTAGCCGCTTTGGTCAGCTAGTCGCGATGATCCTAATATCCAGCAAAAGATATCTAACAAAGGAGTGATCTTCGAGAGGGCTAAACCGCGCCTATTGTTTTCGTGCATCTGGCTAATAATTTATTCGTGCATCTGGCTAATGATTTAAATGTGTTCTGTATCAAAAGAATACTAGCAAAAGCTTTACTCACGACGTGCAAGATAGCCGCCTACTAGAATGGCGATGAATACTGTTGAATACATTTGGCCAATAATCGCTTCTAAGTTCGTCAAAACTAGAGCGATATCACTTATTGGAACGATATCGCCGTAGCCTAGGGTAGTGAGCGTTGTAAAGCTGAAGTGAAAC
Organism: Synechococcus sp. PCC 7335; assembly: GCF_000155595.1. Taxonomy (NCBI): domain Bacteria; kingdom Bacillati; phylum Cyanobacteriota; class Cyanophyceae; order Synechococcales; family Synechococcaceae; genus Synechococcus; species Synechococcus sp. PCC 7335. Next base: position 263,405 of record NZ_DS989904.1, read on the forward strand.
GTCTTTTGGTAGGCACCTTCTACCCCACCAGCATCAAACATAGGCTGAGAGAAGGCTTCAGGATTGAGCACAGCAACCATGCCATAAAACAGCGCCCAGACAAAGCCAATCAGCAAATAGACACTGATACCTCCTCGAATGGTGTCTGCCGTGACTTCAGCAGCGGTGAAGATATCTTTACCAATCCAGTAGGCTGCTCCTCCAAGATAAATGGCATAAACACTCTGAGCGATCAGAGCATAACGGATAGACAAAGCATCACCCATCCAGCCTAAGTTCGCGCCGAGGATGAGTAGATACGCTAGCACAGCAATGGCTGTGTAGACGGAGAGCAAAGCTCTGGGTAGCGAGAGGCTCTTAGTGAGCAAGATCATGGTGCTGAGTAGCAACAGAGGGAAAAATATACTACTCAAACGACCTTCGAGAAAGGGAGAGGCAAAAAAAGTTACAAGCAAACTAATAAGCAGAAGCGTGTACTTATCTCTATGAGGAATATAACGACGATTCATACTGCTTCAAGCTCATCTAGTTTACTCTGATTCATCCTATTACTATCTATACTTTCAGAAAGTACCTTGATGCATAAGAAGCACAATACCCTTTATAGAATCTGATTCTTATCCAAAAGCGATCGCGGGGCCGGAGTCACTGAGGGTCAATTGCGGTCGACCTTATATTCTGTTGGGATATCGGACTTCTATAGCGCTACAGCGATAGAAGACATAATCTATGGAAAATCAGTGAGCATTATTTCTATGGATTGATACCAACTATCGGTACAATCAAATACAGGTATGAGAGTAACAGCTCCCCACCCTCTACCTTGAACGCTAATAAATTTAGCTAGTATACTTTGTTCGCAAATTCAAAGGAACTTATGAAATATCGTGGTATTTTCTCTCTATCTGGCCTGCTTGCATTAGGGACAGCTTTTTGTACACTACCTGCAATTGCAGATTCCGATTTTGTGATGAGAGAATCTTTACTTATCACTCAAGACGCAGAACCTCCTGAGAATCGCCCCCCTGTTGACTCTGTCGTCGCCACAGCGCCTATCCAGCTTAGAGTCGTCAACGAATCTACGATAGATGCGGATATCTCTGCAGCGCTTTTGGATCCCCCTTCAGATGATCGAGTAGCTGCGCCTGGTGAATCAGTAACCTTTGGTCGATTGCATACTAGCTTTTTACCACCACCGCTGGAGTTAGAGATTGTTGCAGTAGATAGGGACATCAGTTTGGATAACCTGACGCTAGCTGTAGAAGACAATGAGATTATCATCACTATACTTGCCGAGCCAGGAGTTTCTGGCGAGGCAAGGGTTATCCGCGTAGACGAAGCCGGCTTGGTTTATATTCTATAGTCACAGGCAGTTCAAAGACATGCCGACACTACATGTACGCGTACGTAGGTCTGTGGGTCGTTTATTAGTAGCCTGTTAATATGCGTTTTTGTTTGAGGCACACCCTCTCTACAACGAATTGAGAAGGTGTAGCCTTATCACAATGATGACTACGGATGACCAATTGTGGAGAAAATTACTGGATTAGACTGAGCTGAGTATTTCAAGGATAGGAATCCAGATTGACTTTTGATATACCTTAGAAGTCAATCTGGACTAGTTCTATGGTCGAACCGCGCTAAGTTTCAGTCACGTGTGCAGGAGATACATCACGCTGTTTGTAAAGCTCTAGCGGTTGGCTTCAAATTGACTGAGCAGCGTTCCTTCGGGATCATCTATGCAGCCATCGACAATACTGTCTGAGGCAGCGACTAACGCAGGTGCATCAATCGTTGTAGTCTCAGAGACACCACTCATGTAGCCATGCATGAATATCATCAAATTTGTTTGCTCATCACCAGGTGTTTTGAGAAAGTCGCGGCAAGTGAGAGCTTCCAAATCAATCTGATCTACGGTAGCGGCGGGTACAGTAGTCTCTTCTTGAGCGATCACCTGAGAATTTCCATAGGCTGTGATACCCAGTGTTGCAACAGAAGCAGACAAAATAAACCAACTAAGCTTTTTCATGGATTTTTCTCGCTTATACATTTCCTTTTCTTCATTTACAAGTCTTGCAGACCAGATAGATTGAAATCAACTGTTAAGACTAAGGTTTCTAGTAAGACTAAGGTTTCTAGATGATCCGCTAAAACAACTTAGTAACCATTTCGGTCCATACAGCGCTCGTACTCAGCTCTGCGATAATCGTCCCAGTCGTCGCTCTGCGCACTGAGTCCACCCACAGTGCCTAGAGACGCGCCTACAAGCGCACCTTTGCCACCATCGTCACCAAAAACTGAACCCAGAACAAATCCTCTAGTGGCACCGCGGGCGGCCTGCCCAACGATGGGGTGACCAGAGAATTGGCGGTCGGCAGCGTCTCGCGATACATCGTCGCAGTAGCGAGAAACAGAATCATAGCTGTAGCTCCGTGGCTGCGCTTTCGCAGCACTGGCCGTTGCGAAAGCGCAACCAGACAGAATGATCACGCTTAGGACCATCTGCTTGCCTAACTTTATTCCCACAAGCCTTATCTCTCAGTAAAACTACATATACATCAAGCGAGTGTTTATTCTACACGATAAACGTAGCTGGATATTGAACAATCGCTAGATAAATCATGGCGCTACTAGAACAACAATGAAAGACCGTAATTACTCTAAAATACAGCTTACTAACTGTTTGTATTAAACGAAGGAAACGTCTTTATCTCCTCTACGGTGCCACGGCCCAAACGCCAGGTTTCGACGCTGCCATTGTCGAAGTCCATTCTGACATCGAGTGTTTTATTCGGCAACTGGGCAATTTCAGCTTGCACGGGAGTCAGATCAAAGCGGCTACCACCAACGCTGCAGTTTTCAGCAGGAACGTAGATAGACTCAACAGTTGTAGTAGGGAAGGGCGTGCCAAGACTACCATAATAACCACCTCCCCAGTAGGGACTGCTAAAAGGGTCTGCAAGCAAGGTAGTCGTTTCGTAATAGGCCGGAGCGACTTCAACAGCTTGGGCCTGAGTCGCTACTATTTTTTGATCAATCGTTACCAAGACCTGATCGCCATCAAGCAACGTAATCTTCTCAAGCTGGGCATTAGCTATGGCTTGATTACGGAAGCAATAGAACATAGAGACCTGTAACACGTTCGAAGAAGGAATGTCTCCCCAGAGAGTGTATAGTCCTACTCTCTTGTGCTTAGGATCGTAGTCTCTATCTTTGACTGCATAGCCAAGTCCTCTATCAGGAATAGAGAGAGTAAACACTTCACTGAAAGGCGCTTCACGAATGGCCTCTAGAATCTCTGCTGGTGGTTCGTCTAAAACTTCGTTCAGCAGCTCCTCTTCAATATTGCTTTGAGTAAGTTGCTGAGCATGACTAGGAAGAATTTCACCTGTGCCAGTAATCCCGCCTGCAACTAAACTACTAACCAGCAGTATCCTGGAGCAGGAGCGCCTAACAAGCGTGCTGTATTGCTTTGAGAATGAACCTTTGGTCACAAGTGAATCCCTTTCTAACTTTTAGAATGATTAGGTTGAGGCATACAGCGCAATAATGCCGTAAACAAATTTATCTCTATTACAATACCTGGCGGTAGAGCGTGAGAAAAATGCTTAAATTACTTTCTTCATAGTTCGTAATTTGACCTAAGGAACAAGGTAACAAAAAGATCTTGGCTTAGATGTTGGCTTATTAGTGCTGACAATCTTCCCTTTCAGAAGCCGCAATTGTGAGCGAGTTGTCATTGCCGACTATGCACTTTAATCATTCTGTTGAATCTGTGTATTGCCGAACCCTGTGAGCGATCGCGTCAAATCCCATAGTAGCCGCCGCTCATCTTGCAACTGCAGCACGACGCTAGTCATCGGAGTGATTTCTCCAACTGTCTGACAAACAACCTGATTAGAAGCAAATAGTCTCTTAACTGCTGCAACATTGTTTGGCGGTACGCTTAATAGAAATCCATAGCTAGGAAAGCTCGTCAGCCACTTAGTCCATGGCACACCAACCGGGCGCGGCACTCTGTTCAAATCTAGCAAAGCCCCACAGCCAGAAGCCTCGCACAGCATCAACAACGTGCCCGCCAAACCACCCATACTAATGTCTTTACCGGCGCTGCATAGATTGGCATTAGCTAGATCGGTTAACTTTGATAGGTGTGATCGCAACATAGCCGGTTCTGCCATAGTCGCTGCGTTCCAAAAGGGATAGTCGCCGTAATAGACCCCTGCCATATTGATCACCATCATCAGCGTATCCCCCGGACTAGCCTCGAAGCTGGTGATCAGCTGACTTGCCCGTCCTAATACCGCTACGGCCAAACCGCTGTACTCGCTATGACAGTTTGTATGTCCACCTACGATGGGAACGCCGTAGGCAGTTGCGGCTGCTCGCATACCTGCCCATATCTGTTGAGTTTCTTCTTGCGAACGACTCCATAGCGCATCTACAACAGCGATCGCGCTTCCTCCCATAGCCGCGATATCCGATAGATTAACCATCACCGCACACCACCCGGCAAACCACGGATCGCTCAAAACTAGCTGCGGCCAGATGCCTTCTGCTGCTAGCAGCAAATAGCCGTCCCCATCGAAAATCGCTGCGCAATCATCCCCTAGTCGAATCTGTGAGCCATCTACGCCAGGTACATACTGTCCGATTGCAGTGGCTGCCGTTTGAATATCTTGTTTATTCAAGATGCTGGCAGCCGACTGAAGCAAATGAACAATCTGCGAAAGCGTTTGCTGCATAAGAGACTACGCTACGTTTAGGATCGGTAAGGCAGGGCGTGGCTGGTCGGTGGGAGGGTAATAGTCTAAATCGGCTTGCATGAGGTGATGAGGGCGCTCTAGGATTTCTAGCGTTTCTAGGCTCTCCCAGTGTAGGCGAGTAAAGAAACGAACGTTCTGCAACTGAACCGTGGCCAGAAAGCGATCGCAACCCCAGGTATTCGCGGTCGTGACTGCTTTTTGGATTAATCCTTTACCAATGCGACCAACCCGGCGAAAGTCAGGATGCACGCCGAGTCGCCCACCGTACCAAAGGCGAGGAGACTGCTCATAGATTCTGACAACGCCGACGATTTGGTTGGGTTTGTCCTCTTCATGGGCGATCGCCACAATGGGATAAGACTTCTGATCGATAGCATCGCGATCTGTTTGTTCAAACAGTTCTTGTTCTTTACAGAAAATCTGCGATCGTAGGTCAAAGTAACTATCTATCTCGTCGGTTGATAGCGCTAATTCAAAGCTGTAAGTTCGTTTAGCCACTTCTCTTGCCTTCCTCTACTGCTAGCAACGCTTCAATTCTCGTACCGCTTTAGCTCATACATGTTTCGATTTAAGCTATCCGGCCCAAAGCCAGACTATTCGAAGCCAGACCATTCAAAGCCAGACTACTCAAAGTTAGACTGCTCAAAGTTAGAGAGAGCCGAGCAGGCCCCACATTTCGCACACCCTGCTTTCATCTCGCTAGATAATAGATTCGCATCTCTCAGCATCTGTGCAATGCGCTGATAAAGCTCAAACATTAGTCCACTATCCGGTGGAGGCGTTTGTGCCAAGGGCGTGCCTACAATCGGAACAAACGGCACTACAAATGGATAGACGCCTAACTGAATCAGTCGCTCACTCACCGAAAGCAAAGTATCCTTACTATCACCTAATCCTGCAAGCAAGTAAGTACTTACCTGTCCTCGACCAAAGACTTTGACAGCCGCCGAGAATGCTTCAAAATAGTAGCTAAGTGGCACCTTTGCCTTTCCGGGCATGATTCTTGCTCGAACTGTCGGATCTGCGGCTTCTAGATGCATTCCTAAGCTATCTATCCCAGCCGAGTGCATTCGATCAAACCATCGAAAATCATCGGGCGGCTCGCACTGTGCCTGAATAGGCAAAGAGACTTTTGCTTTGATGGCTTGAGCACAGTCGGTTAGATAGGCGGCACCTCTATCTGTTGTATTTGGGGTGCCTGTCGTCATAATCATGTGCTCTACCTGGTCAAGACGAACAGCAGCTTCAGCAACTTCGGCTAGTTGCTCAGGCGTTTTCTTAGCAATCGTGCGATCGCTTTCTAAAGACTGACCAATCGCACAAAACTGACAGGCCGTTTTACGATTCTCGTATCGAATGCAGGCTTGCAAAACTGTTGTTGCTAGTACATTGTTGCTATGCAACAGCGCGATCTTCGAGTAGGGGATGCCATCAGCGGTGTGCAAACCGTAAAACTTAGGCTGACGTGGAAAGTCAAGCGGACTAATCACTTGATTGTTCTTTGCTAAATAAGACTGACCGGTTGAGGAATCAATATCTACTCGGTAGGGAGACTGGGCTGCACCATCAGTGTAAACAGGCACCATTACAGTTGTCCGGCCAATCGTTACCGCTTTATGATCAGAAGGACCCGCACCGCCTTTTCGTCCGGCTGCCCCTATCTCAGATGTCGCTAGGTTGAGCCCTCTAGATTGCAGGTCAGTAATGATATGTTGTGCGTTTAATGGCTCAGCGGATAGCAGACTACTTCGCATGTAGGGAACTGATTTGGACATAGGTCGACAAAATAATCTGAGAATAAATAGGAATAATCTGAGAATAAAGAAGAGACGCCTAGTTGATTTAGTCGTTGCTCTTTGAAGAGAGCCGCTCTAGGCGACGGGTAGAAGAATCGGAACTATTTGAAGAAATAGGGATTCCAACAGAATAGTCAGCGTCTTCTTGAAGACCTTCAAGTCCTTCTACTGCAGAAGAGTCTAAAGGCTGCGAGTCCCTCTTCTCATGAGTAACCTGGTTGATAGCTGAGTAGGCAGATGTATTGATCTTGAGCTGGAGCAGATCGGGTCTCGCATAGTGACCCACAGAATCCATCATACGCTTACGTTTGGTGATCAAAGAGAAATCTAGGCTAGCGATCGCCATGCCCTCTCCTTCTCGAATCGGCTCTGCTAAATGGACCCCTTCCGGACTAATAATCGTCGTATAGCACCCACCTTGCAGTACCTTTTGTAACGCCTCAGTCGGCGCAATCTGTTCTACCTGCGCAGGCGATAGCCAGCCCGTCGAATTCACAACAAAACAGCCTGACTCTAGAGCGTGATGACGCATTGTCACTTCAGTTTGTTCACTGAAAATATCACCCACCATTGAGCCAGGAAACTGGCCGCAGTGAATTTGTTCATGCCCTGTCATCAGACTATAGCGGGCAAGCGGATTGTAATGCTCCCAACAGGCCAACGTACCCAATCGTCCAACTGCTGTCTCACACACCTGCAACCCAGACCCATCGCCCTGTCCCCATACCATCCGTTCGTGATAGGTCGGTGTTAGCTTCCGGCGCTTCAACACACACTCACCTGTTGCGTCGAAAACGAGCTGAGTGTTGTAAAGTGAGCCCTTATCCCTTTCGTTCACGCCTAGAACAATTACCATCTGATGTACGCGAGCTGCCTGACCAACTGCGTCAGTCACAGGACCCGGGACAACTACTGCCTCCTCATAGAGTCTCATATGTTCTTTGCCCATCAGCACGGGCGGCAGCACAAAAGAGAAGTAAGGATAGTAAGGGATAAAGGTCTCAGGAAAAACAATCAGATCTACGCCTTCTTTGGCAGCTTCACCAATCGCCTTGAGCACTTTTTCTACCGTACCCGACTGACTATGTAACACAGGTGAAAGCTGTACGGCGGCAGCTTTTACTGTTTTAGAGTAATCCATAGTAAATGCTGCTTAGTGAACAGGCTCTCTTGATAATTGTGGCGTTGCTTCTCTAACGTTAATACCCCTTCTACAGCGGACTAGAGTGGGTATTGAGCCACAGTCCTACATCGTCCAAGTATCTAATATAAACGCACCTTCTTTACGATGCATGAGTACGATATCTAAAACATCTTTGGGGTTAATGGGCGTAATGCCAGGAATCAAAGAAGGCTCACCGTGCCCGTACAATGCCTGCAGCGCGAACCGACAGGCATAGACCTTAGCCCCATCTGCAATCACCTTTTCAACCCGATTGTTCATGGCCATATGTCCAGGGAAGGCCTCATCCCCCAACTTAGGAAAGCCGCGCTGTACACCTAGCGTTACCCCAGGCCCGTACAACAATACAGAAGTCTCGAATCCTTTGCTAATCAGACGGCTAACTTGCAACAGATTCACTAGTCCAATAGAACCTTCAAACGCAACCGTATGAAAGGTTACTAGTGCCTTTTCGCCAGGTTCTGCCTGAACATCAGGAAATACTTTCTCTTCATAATCTACAAAAAAGTCACCACTCTGATGCGCTGGCGTTGTTACAGCTGGCATATGTCATTACTCCCAAATATCTGTCCACACCGTAAGTGGTCGAAGCACCTTTTCCAGTATCTATTGCTACAGATAGATAGAGTCTGACTATTGAGACAGGACAAACTACTTCAAGATAGTCGCTTACGACTTATTGAAGACATCAGCCTGCACGAAAAGACAGGTAATTCTTCAAAGCGACACTGTTAAAAGAGTGAGGCTTTTCGATTCTGTAACGTCTGATACAAGGCTATTCTAAAGGTCTTTCTATGGTTGATAAATAGTCTTCAGTGAAATAATCTTTTCTGCTTCTATGGCATCTGTTTTGAGGTGCTTGTTCTCACACAGCGTTTGCCTAACTGCTTATGAGCTTATCAACGACTACGCACTATCCAGTTGTTATTGTTGGCGGTGGCCAAGCAGGGCTATCTGTCAGCTACTGCCTAAAGCAGCGAGGCATTGAAAATATCATCTTTGAGAAGCATAGCGTTGCTCATTCTTGGGAAGCTAAGCGATGGGATTCTTTCTGTCTAGTTACGCCTAATTGGCAGTGCGTACTACCAGGGTATGCGTATTCAGGTGACGACCCTGATGGCTTCATGGGAAAGCGTAAGATTGTTCAATATGTTCAAGATTATGCCCAGTTTTTTGAAGCTAACATTAGAGAAGGGGTTGCGGTAGAGAAAGTTGAGGAAGAACCCAGCAATGCTGTTTTCAAGGTAACGACCTCGGCAGGAATATATACAGCTGATCAGGTTGTCGTTGCGACAGGTGGATATCATATTCCTAAGATTCCGACTATAAGTGAGGCTTTACCTGAAAGTGTTTTACAGCTTCATTCTTCAGCATATAAGAAGCCAGCGGATCTACCGGCAGGAGATGTGCTAGTCGTAGGCACGGGTCAGTCGGGATGTCAGATTGCAGAAGATCTGCATCTAGCGGGTAGGCAGGTACATCTGTGTGTTGGTGGAGCACCGCGATCGCCCCGGCAATATAGAGGTAAAGATGTCGTCGAGTGGCTAGATCAGCTAGGCTACTACGACATTACTGTAGATGAACACCCGCAAAAGGAAGCCGTTCGGAAAAAGACAAATCACTATGTCACAGGGCGTGGCGGGGGTAGAGAGATCGATCTGCGGCAGTTTGCAACAGAAGGAATGCGACTCTACGGCAAACTGAAATCTATTGAGGGAACTCGGCTGACTTTAAAAGACGATCTAAAAAAGAATCTTGATCAAGCAGATGAAGTAGCCGAAAGTATTAAAAGAACCATCGATCAGTACATAGAGAAGAACAACATAGAAGCTGTGGTTGATCCTCCCTATGAACCCGTGTGGCAACCGAATGACACACCGACCTTGATCGATCTTGAAGCCGCTGGCATCAATACCGTCATTTGGGCAACCGGCTATCATATGGATTTTAGCTGGATAGAGATTCCTGCGTTTGATGGGAAAGGCTACCCGACGCATCAGCGGGGTGTAACGACAGTAGAGGGGCTGTATTTTATTGGACTGCCCTGGCTGTACACCTGGGGGTCGGGGCGTTTTTCTGGGGTAGCTCACGATGCCGAGCACCTTGCTGACTGTATCGAACACTGCATTGAGCTTAGACATCGTGGATTAAAACTCTCACAACCGGGTCGTTATGAGGCAATTAATGAAGTGGCGATTGGATCATAGACCGCGCTTAGTCCACTCTTTCTAGCGACTCGCACTTTCATAGCCAGCTATAGCCAGCCTTGTTTGGTAGCCCTGAAAACGGCCTGGGTTCGAGTTCTAACGCCTAGCTTTCCCAACATGTTTCTGGTGTGAAACTTGACAGTGCGCTCACTGATAAATAGCTGTTTGGAGATTTCGCGATCGCGCAACCCCTGAGCTAACAACATAATCACCTCCTGCTCTCTAGCAGACAAAGGCGACTCCTTCGACAGCGGTTGAGGTGAGGAATTATGTTGAGGTGAGGAATTATTTAGAGTAGACACCTTCAAAGGCGCAGCCTGCGCAAACGCCTGTCCAAACGCCTGTTCAAACGATAGTTCAGCAAACCGTTCTGCGGACTGCTTTGAGCGTGGTATTTGCCATCGTACCTCTGCTACCGTTCTATCGTGACCGATCTGAGTTCGTACCCTTCCCCCCAAGCGTTCAATTTCAATAGAAAGCGCTCTAAGTTCTCGACTCAAAAGAATTAAGGGCTGGTTGTTCTGTTCAATCACATCACCACTGGCTTCAACTGACAGCATTGCCTCTAGAAAGACACTCTCACTTTCATAAACCAAACGACAATACTGGCAAGTTTGTTGATTGAGATGTCTGACAACTAGAAGCAGTACCTGACTAATTTCGGGTTCTAGCGGATGTTCCACCCCTAATAGGCTCAGCCTTTGCGGCCCCAGGATTGCTGCTATTTGTTCTGATAGATAAACAGAGGGCAGCAGTCTTTGAGACTGTTCATGAGGCTGCATTAATCGCATCGCCTCTTGATGATTGAGTGCACTAGCTAGGGTACCTGCAACCGATAGACTCATTATCTGAAATACCTCTAGTAATTCAGGTGCCATTACGTTGTGACTAAAAATAGCAAGTACGCCAATTGCCTGCTGCTTGGCGATCAGTGGCAGTCCCGCAAATCCTTGAATTCTGTTTTTGATCGCCCATTCTCTATCCTTCACCCAATCTTCTTCAGAAAGCGCGTTGCTCAAAAATGGAATGCAGTGCTGGGCGATTTTTCCAACTTTAAAAGCACCCATAGGGACCTGAGCGAATGAGCCATCTAACCGGGTATACAGTCCAGAAGAGGCAACTAGCCGTAAAGCCTTGCGATTATCTTCAACTAGCCAAATCCTAGCAAAGGCACAGTCAAAGATTTCAATCAGGCCATCTGTTGTGCAAGCGGCGATCGCCTCTGCATCTAGCCATCCGGTAAAGCGATTTACCAGCTCGCCGCATCGCTTGAGATCGAACAGCAACCTAGACGCATCCAAATTTTGACGGGATGCAGTATCAGTCACAGGCACTCAGTCATCGGCATACGGCTCTATATCACCATCCATCAAACGTCAAAAGTATCAACAGCGACTGTAGCTTTCAATACGTTCAGCTCGGCAGGGCAAAGATCTAGGCGCGAAGATCTAGGCGCAAAGACTTGGCCCAGAAGATTTGGCCCAGAAGACTTGCTTGCTATGGCAGCGGTTAGTGTTCAGCGCAGGCGCGATCGCAACTGGCCCAATAGGATCTTCCATTGATCTGGTAATGGCGCTTCAGCCGACACGACTGCTTGCGTTATCGGATGGCTTAGCGTCAGTCGAAAGGCATGCAAAGCCTGACCTGGCAACTTTACGCCAGGGAACCTAGTGGACCCATAGTCTGGATCACCAATTATTGGCAAGCCTAGATAGGCACTATGAACGCGAATCTGATGGGTGCGTCCGGTTTCTAGCTGGAAATGTATGAGTGTGTAGTTGCCTAGTCGCTCCACCGTTTTCCAGTGGGTAATGGCAGTGCGCCCGCCCGATTCTACTGGCAGAATCGACATTTTCTTGCGGTGCTTTGGATGACGACCAATAGGTTGATCAATCGTTCCTTGTTCTGCTTTCGGTGCGCCGTTGACGATGCCTAGATACTCACGTTTGGCAGTTTTTGCCTGAATCTGTTGCTGAAGGTTACACAGCGCGGTTTCAGTTTTCGCGACGACCATCGCGCCAGTTGTGTTCTTATCTAGCCGATGCACAATGCCTGGGCGCTGAACGCCTCCCACCCCTGTAAGCTGCTCACCACAGTAAAAGAGCAAAGCATGAACCAGCGTACCCGTCGCGTGACCAGGCGCAGGGTGAACCACCATACCAGCAGGCTTGTTGACGATCAAGAGCTGATCGTCTTCATAGAGAATATCGAGCGGAATATCTTCAGGGGTCAGTTCGTAAGGCTGAGCTTCAGGAACGCTCAAGATAATATAATCACCTGCTGTAACCAGTTCTTTCTTGCGATCGCATACCTCCCCATTCACAGAGACTGCGCCCTGCTCTATGAGCTGCTGCACTCGGTTGCGAGAAAACGCTTCAACATTGTCTGCTAGCCATCGGTCCAAACGCTCAGGCGCGCCGGCTTCAACTGTTCGCTCAATCCCCAATACTCTTAGTTCCTCAGCTTTTAGTTCCTCAGCTTTTTAGCTCCTCAGCTTTCTTCAGCTCTTAGCACCCTAGTATCGTCAACTTTGTATGGCATTCCAGTGCTCTCCATTCACAGGCGATGCGGGCGATAATAGTGGCTGCAGCTCAACTACCTTGCCAATCACGGCGATCGCCGGTGCTTCGAATCCAGTTTTAGCCACCTGATCAACGATATCGTCCAGTGTGCCTATTAGCTGCGCTTGCTCTGGCCGGGTCCCCCAGCGCACCAGTGCAACCGCTGTCGTTTTTGACAGCCCTGCTTCGATCAATGCCTTCGTAATGTTCGGCAAATTGTGGACGCCCATATAAACAACAATCGTCTCCGAGGACTGAGCGATCGCCCCCCAGTTAACATCAGGTCGATACTTGCCCGCAGATTCATGGCCCGTTACAAACGTCACCGAAGAGCTGTAGCCTCGATGCGTCACTGGAATCCCAGCATAGGCAGGCGCTGCAATCCCTGCTGTAATTCCTGGCACCACCTCTACTGGCACACCTGCGGCCATCAAATCGGCCATCTCTTCGCCACCACGACCAAAGACAAACGGATCGCCACCTTTTAGACGGACGATAACCGCTTGCTCCTGCGCCTTTTGTAGTAGGAGTTGAGTAATCTGCGTTTGAGACATCGAGTGTCTACCCCGCCGTTTACCCGCATGAATCCGCTCAGCGCTAGGGTTGATCCAACTTAGAATCGGTTGGCTTACTAGCGCGTCAAACACGACAACATCAGCGCATTCTATCAGCGTCTTTGCCTTCACGGTCATCAGGCCCGGATCGCCCGGACCAGCACCCACTAGATATACTTTTCCTACCGGCGGTTGCGCGGGGGGATAGTCTTGTAAGGATGAAGCATTCAAGTTCGAAAGATCACAAGGCATAGTCGAGAGCAGTTGCGTGATGGAGGCTACGCGTAGTTAAGCAAACTTACTTAGAGCAAGCTGACATCTATGATACGCTCTATAAATTCTATAGATCTTCAGATCTTCTCCTTATCTATCAATTCTCCAGGCGCCAACGAGATCAGGTGCTAACAAGATTGACAATTAGGTTGGCAACCTCACGAGTTGCTCCTAGCGTCGGCAATAGCCGGAACTGTATCTTTGGAAAGCGTTCGGCTAGCTCTTCTGTACGGTGGGCGATCGCATCTGTAATCCCCCCTGAAAATAGAAAGTAAGGCAGAATCGTCAGTCGCTGACAGCCCTGCTGCATCAGCTCAATCACCTGTGTCTCAAGATCAGGCGGCGTCGCCCAATACGCGACTTTCATCTTCACATCGATCCGCCTAGCCAGGCCTTGAATAGCTCTGTTGCCCTTCTTTCTACGACTACCGTGAGCTACTAGCAAAGACCCTTCTGCATCTACTGAAGTCAGCTTGTTTTCCAATACTAAAGAAATATCTTCGTGGCTACCTAAATGAGGACATAGCGTGAGCTGCAAAGACTCTCCTAGCCTTTCTCTTGCTATCTCAATCTCGTGGGGAATATCCTCCATCACATGGACACCAGACATCAAAAAAACAGGTAGCAGCTTCAGCTCCTTTACCCCTGCCGCCCGCAGCCGCAGCCCAAATTCGTAGATCTGCTCACTCAACGGCAGCGCCGCCAATTCCAAACAGGCAGTCCCTACGATAACCTCTGAACTGAGCTGAGTTAGCTTATCCAAGCGGGGCCGGGCCAGCAAAGAAGTAGTGCCCTGAGAAGGAATAGATTGCTCAACCGCCTGGTCTACTGAATTGTCAGCATCGAAGCTCGTAGAATTTCGTCTCAAAGCAGCTTCCAGTTGCGATCGCACCAAGTCTGCCAAGCGGTTCATCGCCTCTTGTGGGCGAGGGTCACGGCTACCATGCGAAATAAGTAAGTATGCAGTTGAAGCAACGACTGGTTTCAAAGCAAACCCCTGTGTGTGTAGATGCTTGATTTCATTGATATCGACTTTTTGAAGCTGTGACCCATGAATATAAATTATTGAAGATTTAATTTACAAAGTGGTGTATCAGAGGTTGCATTTTTACTTTTTCTTCTCACTTTGGCAACCGGCACGCTAGCGGCTAGCCATAGATGCGGATGCGCAGCCAATAGATAAGTATGGAAAGCAGTCTGATTAACACCATCTTTTTCAGCTAATGAGACTGTTCTAAACAACTCCACAAAAGCGACAGGTAGCCAAAAGGTCGGCGTGAAACACAAACGCTTTGAAGAGTGGAGTTTGGTCAAGAAGCAGTGCTATACTGAGTACCGATTATCATGGCGAGCGTGGCCAAGTGGTTAAGGCAGTGGATTGTGATTCCACCATTCGCGGGTTCAAGTCCCGTCGTTCGCCCTCTTCTTAATAACCTCTCCCTATTAGTTTAATTTCGGGGCAGCCCGAAATTTAGCGATCCGTAATGCGCTTAATGTCAATTCAGAAGGGCCTAATAGGTCGCTGTAGCGCTGTATCTTTGCCTAAAAAATGAGGTGGTAGGCGATTATGCGTTTGTCTTACGCTATGTGCCAGCTCAGCAAAACTTCGGTTGGATTTTGTATTCACTGATGTATTCACTGAATTCTCCTGCGCCGGTTGGGCGAGCGCAGCCACATCAAAAACCCTGTGATTATCATGGTCAAAAGCCCTAGCGCATTTAAGAAAGGGTAGATCCACGTCAGGTCAATGTTTCCAAACTTACCTTTATGTAACTCTAGTAGCCACAGGAAATCGCCAGCTTTACTACTCACTGCCGCTATCTGGAAAAGTGTACCAGTTACTAGCGTGATGAGCAGCGGCACAACCAGAAAAGGCACAAGGGTTCTATGTAGTTGACGTAGACGGATTGGATTAAGGTTCATCATATTACTCAAGCGCAAGCTTGTTGGAGCAGCAAGTATCCAGAGTGTAAGCGATTCCTTAAGCTCACGAGGCGCCCCAGTCCCATCACAATCACACTGGCATTTTATGCAAAGCTCACTACACCTGATGGCGCTCTAGAGTTACTGCCCACACAGGCACAGTTCAGCGCCAGCTTATTGGGATAAACTGCTTTGAACACTTTTATATAGAGCTATATAGAGCCGCATGGGTTGTTGGAATAATGTAAAGAATAGCCGGCCTCGGTTGTCATTACTGTTAATAAGTTAGGCCGTTAAGTTAGGAGCAGCTAGTCAGCAGTTTGTGCCCACCAGGCTAGGGAATAGGGCTGCGCCTCTTGAAGAGTAGTCTGCTTCTGGATGACTCTAAGTTTGTAGCGTCCTGTTTCGGGAATGGGGATAAAGATGTGCTCTAGGCTATCTTCAGTACTCACTGAAGACCAAACGCTGTTGTTGATATCGTCTGTATCAGCAGGCAAGAGGTAGAGATCTAGGTTACTGATAGGCTGTCCTCTAAAGCTTTCACCCACATCGAAGTACTCATCAGTGGAGTTGAGCTCTACTATCCGCTCCCAGCTAAGCGTTGCATTAAGATAGCTGCCACCTTTCAGGGGCTGTTCAAATATGTAGTCTTCCGCGCTGCCTGCTGTGGCCAGACTGCTATAGCTCCAACCTTTTTCGGGAATAGCGTCACCGGGTTGCCACTGACCGCCCTCTAGCTGCTCATAGGCTCTAAAGGCATTCAGGTGGCCAGTCCCTAGTTCAGTATGGAGCGGAATGTTTTGACTGCTGTAGGCATCAGACTGAAGCCAATCTTTGCCACCTTCATCGAGCAGGGTGCGGGACATGCCGAGCAGCGATCCATCGCCCGGGTCTTGGATCTTATCAGCAGCGTTAAGCAGCACCGATTTCATCACCAGCGGTTCTCTATAATCTAAGCTCCAACGCGGGGCTCCGGCGCGAAATTGGCGATCGCCAAACTCTTGCAATAGAGCAATAGTCGCAACGACATGTGGAGCGGCGAAGCTAGTGCCACTACTAACATTTCGTTGGCCGTCGGGATCGAACATCTCGATGTCTCTACCCGGTGCGACCAAATTGATTGACCGGCGAGCGCCTACATTTGACTCTACCTCCGGTCCTGGGGTAGCACTAGCAGGTGGCTCGCTAGTCAAGTTAGCTCGATCTAGCCGAACGAAGCGACCATTCATCCGCCGAGAGTAGGCAACATTAATCCCATTGAAGTTGTCAGTAGGAATAGGGATGCCGCCGCGTCCCTGGTTCCCTGCAACCACGTACAGCAGTTTATGTACACGAGAAGACCAGTCGATGCACTGAGTGAGTAGCGCATTTCCATCTAGAGACGCTCTAGGCCTAGGATCACGGCCAAGGGGCTCACCAAAGCTAAAGTTCATCGCCCGGACATCGCCACTGTTTTGAAGAGCGATGTGCTGGGAAGCCAAGCATTCTTCGTTTTGGCCGATGAATTCTGTTAGCGTCCCGATAGCATCTGAGTACAAAACGGCATTAGGAGCGACCCCTTTAAAAGTCTTGTCTTGACTGATCATGACGCTAGCAACGTTGGCCGCATGACCATCAATGGATTCATCTGCGATCGCAGGCCCGTCTAGCTCAAACACTCTTGCTACCCTCACAGTAGAATTTTCAACTGCGATTTTGTCAATTCCGAACTGGCTAGGTCGACCGATTTCTACTTGGCCAATCGCAATCTTACGACCGGTCAGGTTATAGGGTGCTGCTTGCAAACGGCGGGCATCAATGCCGTCACTCCCCACAGACGAAGACAACGCCAGCGCCGGAACACCCGCAATTAAAGCACTCAAACTCAACCCCAGTCCACTAAGACGCGAGCCGAAACGACGTTTAAGGTTATCGTTCGAATTTGCTACTTTATCCGAGGTCATATTGTGTCAGGTTTATAGAAAGTGAACATTTCGGCGTGATGATTGCAGCGCGCGGATGCATGACTTCATGAGGAAGGGTTCACCCTCATGGAGTAGTACCTTCGAGGATACACACAAGACTATTGCATACAGCTTTAGTCATTCAAACCAGTCATCCAAGCCCATCGGTTTGTACGAAGTTACCTACAACACGTGGCACTTTATCCGAGCGTCATAGAGCAACTTTAGCTTAATTTTGATGATGGACCTTTAGACTGTGTGTACCAGAAATGTCACTTTAAGGTGAAGATGCGATCGCCTATCGGCTCAAAATAGCAGAATCAACTACCGTTAAACTATCGGTGAAGCGAAATGTTTTGTTACAATAGCTACAGCCGAAGATAGATCCTCATCTATATCAAACATTCACTTCTTAGGAGGCTGTTCCCTATGGCAAGAACTCAATCTGATAAACCCGTTGTCATTTCACCATCGATTTTGTCTGCGGATTTCAGTCGCCTAGGCGAAGAAATCCGTGCAGTCGACAAAGCTGGTGCAGACTGGATTCATGTTGATGTCATGGACGGTCGCTTTGTGCCTAACATCACTATTGGCCCAATGATTGTGGATGCGGTTCGCCCCCATACAGAAAAGCCCCTCGATGTTCACCTGATGATTGTTGAACCCGAGAAGTATGTAGAAGACTTTGCCAAAGCAGGCGCAGATATTATCTCCGTTCACTGCGAGCACAACGCCTCACCCCACCTGCACCGAACGCTCGGTCAGATCAAGGAATTAGGTAAGCAAGCAGGCGTCGTTTTGAACCCTGGAACTAACCTGGATATGATTGAGTACAGCCTAGAGCTATGCGACTTAATCTTGATCATGAGTGTAAACCCTGGCTTCGGTGGCCAGAGCTTTATTCCAGGCATGGTTTCTAAGGTTCAAAAGCTAAGAGCTATGTGCGATGAGCGTGGCCTCGACCCTTGGATCGAAGTAGACGGTGGATTGAAGAGTCACAACACTTGGCAAGTGCTTGAAGCTGGTGCGAACGCGATCGTTGCCGGCTCAGCTGTCTTCAAAGCAGATGACTATGCTGAGGCGATTGAAAGCATTCGCAATAGCCGCCGTCCTGAGCTGGCTGCTGTCTAAGCACCGTTTACCAGACCTTTCGTAGAATGGCCTTGTGGATAAAAAGCCCTGCTTTCTCTATAGAGAAGGCAGGGCTTTTTAGATTCTAAGTTTTCCGATAAAGCCCATGACGAGGATTGAACTCGTGACCTCACCCTTACCAAGGGTGTGCTCTACCACTGAGCCACATGGGCATCACTACATAAAAACACTACAACAAACCACTATAACGAGGTGGTGGGCCAGGCTGGATTCGAACCAGCGTAAGCATAGCTAGTGGATTTACAGTCCACCCCCATTAACCACTCGGGCACTGACCCTCGCGCTGCAGCCTATAAAATGTATCACACGATGCGCCTAGATGGGAGGGCCACTCTTTCAAAGTATGAATGTCTGCTAAAGGGCTGATAGTGAGCGTGCTGAAGCGGAGAAGACCCGATTGAGAACAGCATTAAGAACGGCGTACAGGTTAAAATGTCGCCTATGAGAGATCTAACGCGCGCCAATATTAATCACTACAAAACCCTGGGTATCACTGAAAGTGCGAGTCAGACTCAGGTAAAACAAGCGTATCGCCAGCTAGCTAAGCAGTTCCACCCCGATAGTCAAAACCGAGGGGCAACTAACGAAAAGATTGCATTGGTGAATGCAGCTTATGAGGTATTAGGCGATGTTGATGCGCGCCAGCAGTACGACGTGGAACGGCAGCTAGTCGCAAAGTCCAAGCAGCGAGAGCGGACTTCTAGGACGGTAGAGTCTCAAAATCAGTATCGAAAGCGAAAAACAACTCGCGTAGACTCGGCGACAATTGAACAGTGGCTTCGTCACGTTTTCAACCCAACCGATCGGCTAATTGACAAGATTATTAAGCCTTTGAAAGCAGAAGTGCGATCGCTCTCTGCGGACCCCTTTGACGATGAGCTAATGGAAGCTTTTCAAACCTATGTGGAGACTTGCCGAGAGAATCTAGAAAAGGCTCAAACAGCCTTCAAATCGATGCCTAACCCAGCGGGTGTAGCAGGAGCAGCGGCAAATATGTATTACTGCTTGAATCAGCTAGAAGACGGTATAGAAGAGATAGAGCGATTTACCTATACCTATGACGAGCACTATTTACATACAGGGCAAGAGCTGTTTCGCATCTCAGCCGGGTTGCGCAAGGAGGCAAAGGCGGATGTTAAAGCAGCACTCTGACTTCGCCGCCACTCAGCTACCGGAAGGTGTTGGGACTTAGTTTGCACTTAAAGTTAGCCCTTAGAATGACAATCAGCGCTGTGCTAAGCGACAGCGAAGGAACAAAACCCGACTGTTCCTAGTCAGCGCGAAGTTGCTACAATATCCGTTCGTATTGTTTGGCCGCTGTTGGGCCTTTCCTATCATGGCTCTTCCTGTTGTCGCAATTATTGGTCGCCCGAACGTCGGAAAATCTATGCTGGTGAATCGGTTTGCTGGGGGGCGGCAGTCGATTGTATTTGATCAGCCGGGTGTGACTCGTGATCGCACTTATCAACCTGCCTTTTGGAAAGACCGCGAATTCTTAGCGGTAGATACAGGCGGACTGGTGTTTGATGACGACACTGAATTTTTGCCCTACATTCGTGAGCAGGCGATGACTGCGCTGAGTGAAGCAGCCGCGGCGCTATTTGTGGTGGATGGGCAGATTGGACCGACAGAAGGCGATCAAGAGATTGCCTCTTGGATGCGATCGCAAAATATTCCGGTCGTATTAGCAGTTAACAAATGCGAATCGCCTGATGAAGGCATTATCCAGGCTGCTCAGTTTTGGGAATTAGGCCTAGGTGAACCCTACGCTGTTTCAGCCATTCATGGTAGCGGCACGGGCGAGCTGCTTGATGCGCTAGTAGAACATCTGCCCCCTGCCGATCAGATCGAGACGGTAGACGAATACCGAGTAGCTATCGTCGGACGTCCTAACGTTGGCAAGTCCAGTATTCTTAATGCCTTTGTCGGGGAAAACCGGTCGATCGTTAGCCCTATTTCTGGCACCACGCGCGATGCGATCGACATGGTAGTCACTCGCGGTGACGGCGATGACCAGAAACGCTATCGATTGATCGATACAGCCGGGATTCGCAAGAAAAAGAATGTAGATTTTGGCCCAGAATATTTTGGCATCAACCGAGCGTTCAAAGCGATTAAACGAGCGGACGTGGTGTTGCTCGTTATCGATGCCTTAGACGGGGTTACAGAGCAAGACCAAAAATTAGCTGGCCGCATAGAAGAAGAAGGGCGAGCCTGCGTGATTGTGGTCAATAAGTGGGACGCAATCGACAAGGACTCTCATACTATCTATGAGTTTGATAAAAAGATTGAGGCTAAGATTCACTTTTTAGGCTGGGCGAAGCGGCTGTATGTCAGCGCGTTGACCGGACAGCGTCTGCCCAAGATTTTGGATGCGGTAGATATGGCAGTTAGCGAGCATCGTCGCCGGGTAAGTACGTCTGTAGTCAACGAAGTTTTAGAAGATGCGGTAAGCTGGCATACGCCACCGACAACCCGGCAAGGCCGACAGGGACGAATTTACTATGGAACGCAGGTGCGATCGCAACCGCCTTCTTTTGCACTGTTTGTGAACGATCCTAAACTGTTTGGTGAAAGCTATCGTCGATACATTGAAAAGCAGTTTCGCCAGAACTTAGGGTATGACGGTACACCGATTCGATTACTGTGGCGGGGCAAGAGCGTGCGTGATGTAGAGCGCGCCCATAGTTCTAGCAATGGGGCGAACCGAGCGACAAAGGTTCGCTATCTAGGCTAGTCGCTAGATCAGCAGAGTCGGTTTGATCAGAACCAAGGGTTATCAACGGCTAAGTCTTGAGGATTTGAGTGAGTAAGAGTTCTAAATGGATTTACTGCGATCGCTCCCTATTGGTCTGTATTTAGAACAGCCAATCACCTGGCTACATAGGCTTGATCCTAGGGTCAAAGTAGCTTGGCTGCTGAGCATACTGCTAGCGCCGATCTTGGCCAATTCAGCTTGTCGAGTGGCCATCGTCGCTTTTTTGGTATTACTGACCATCAGCGCTCGAATTCCTTTACGGGTCTGGCGTCAGCAGATGGGATGGCTGCTATTATTAGGCGCGTTAGTGACTGGCCTACTGCTGATTATGCCTGATGGTATTGCAGTGTCTCAGCAGCCAAGGCTTCCCACCGAGCAGATGATTCAAGCTTGGCCAGAGCCGCTAGCGGCCCCTGAGCTATTGCCAGAGATGCCGACTGCGACTAACTATCGATACGATCTCTTCGATTGGCAGCTGACTCAGCTTCCCCCCTTTAGTTTTTCGATTCAGATCACGCAGCGATCACGTCGAATCGCCATCAAAATCAGCACCTTACTATTCACGCTGCTCTACTCCACTACCTTGTTTTTATTGACCACCGCCCCCGAAGAGATCACGGAGGCCTTTGAACTGCTGATGCGGCCACTGCGAGTATTCAAGCTACCGGTCACTGAAATCGCCCTCACGCTGACGCTTGCCCTGCGCTTTATTCCGCTGGTTTTAGAAGAAGTGCAGAATCTAGTCCGTTCTATTCGCACTAGAGCGATCAAATGGCAAAAGCTAGGTGTTCGAGGAGCGATGCAGATTTGGCTGATGGTAGCCGAGCGGCTGATCCAAAATTTGCTGCTGCGGGCAGAACAGATCTCTAGTGCCATGCAGGTCCGGGGGTTCACAAGTCCGAATACGCACAGAGTGGTCTGGCACCAAATGCGTTTGAGCTGGCGGGATTGGCTGGTGCTAAGTGGACTAGGATTATTTTGGTGGAGCCGGCTAGCCTACGGAGGCGTAGCTTGAGAGGACTATCTCCTTGCTCCATATATTACTGGCAATCTTTGCCACTAGAAGAAAGAACGGGTTCGGATGTTTTTGCTGTTCTTTTTGAGCCTCAAACAGCTCAGCCAGGACCTGCTGGCATCGCAACTCTATTAGAAAGTCCCCATCCGCTACCAGATGATTTTTCATCCAATCAATCTGTATCTAGTCAAGTAGCTAAGCTCGCTCGCTATTCAATCTGTGCAGGCCCCCCTCGAAGCGTAGATAGCCAAACTCAGCTTTGGACACCTCAAATTGGGCATATTGTTCCCTTCTTAGAACAGTTGGGTACGGTAGAGGCACCTCGCTCTGCTGTCTTGATTGAGAAAAAATTAGCGAAAGATGTCCTACCAGAACAGTTGCCTTTCATCGGAGGATGGCTAGGATGGCTAGGCTATGACTTAGCTTGGGAGATTGAGCAGCTACCGTGGCTAAAAGAAGACGCCCTTCCCTTTCCTGTTGCCTTTTGGTACGAACCGACTGAATTTGCTGTGGTTGATCACCAATTGCAGCGAGTGTGGTTAGCCGCGGAAAGTATCGATCAGCTCTTTGATCTAAGTACAAAGTTTCTCAATGCGAAGTTGCCAACCAAGGTGGGATCAACTGGATCTATAGTCAGCTCGATTCCTGAGCAGGATGACTTTGGTAAGACCTCGCCGCCAGTATCCCCATCATCTATATATGAGGGATCTATATATGAGGGATATAGAAGAGGGGATAGAGATAAAGGCATAGGCTGGAAATATATAAACGCAGAGAACAAAGATCGCAACCAGAGCGGGCAAAGGACGCAAAGTTTAAGACTTGAGACCCAAAAAGCAGAATTTATGGCGGCTGTGGCCAAAGCAAAGGCTCACATCAAAGCGGGCGATGTTTTTCAAGTTAATCACTCTTTGCGGTTTCAGGCGCAGACAACGGCTGATAGCTGGAGTGTGTATCAGGCGTTGCATACTATCAATCCTTCACCTTTTGCCAGCTACTGGCATACTCCGTGGGGATCGGTAGTAAGCTGCTCTCCTGAAAGGTTAGTGCAGGCAGAAGGGGGTAGAGCGCAGACCAGGCCGATTGCGGGAACGCGCCCTCGAGGGCAGCATCGATATGAGGATGAGAACTATGCAAAGCAGCTACGGGGCGATCGCAAAGAACAGGCTGAGCACATCATGCTAGTTGACCTAGAGCGCAACGACCTCGGCCGAGTATGCCAGTGGGGAACGGTACAGGTAGAAGAGCTGATGACCATAGAACGCTATAGCCATGTGATGCATTTGGTCAGCAACATAGTCGGCAAACTAACGCCGGAGTGTTCAATGGCACAGCTTATTGTGGCACTGTTCCCTGGTGGGACAATTACAGGCTGTCCGAAGGTTCGCTGTATGGAAATCATTGAGGCACTAGAACCTGTCAGACGCAGCCTCTTTTATGGCTCATGTGGTTACTTGGATCGGCGGGGGCGGCTAGATCTCAATATCTTGATTCGGACGCTGTTACTATCAACCTTAGATAAATCGGATAGCCCAGATAGCGCAACGACCGTTTGGGGACAGGTGGGGGCTGGCATCGTCGCAGACAGCGAGCCTGAAAAAGAGTGGGTTGAGTCTTTGCAAAAAGCCAAAGCTCAACTGCTGGCACTAGGGCTGTAGATACCATAGGAAGACCCTTTAAAGAGACTTAAATGACACAGTCAAGCTAGCTAGTAACGTAATTTCTACAAAATTCTGGGGAAAACGCTGTAAACTCCACTCATGCAAAGATACAGCTATACAATTAGCTGCCTACCGACACAACATCGACGGGCAGTATAGGAAAGTAAAGAAGAATGCTTACTTTGCCAGTAAAGTTGCCAGTTGCCCTGTAACGGGTTAGCCATGAGCATGTCCTTAGCAACGCTACGTAAGCCATATAGAGACAACCTTAGAAGAATAAATTTCAACATTTCTTTGTTCTCACTACCTCCCGAAGCTTGAATGAGTACCGAAAACTACCTAAACCATCCAAACTTTGGCCTACTGTTTAGAGTTTGCATAGCTGGTGAGGGACAAGAGCTATTTGCGACACTATATGCCCATCGGCTGTTTTTTATCGTGAGAAACGATAGGAGTGGACTATCATTCGAGCCGATTGGCCGAGTTGAGTCAAAGCAAATAATTGAGCAGCGATTACGGCTTATTCGTCGTACGGGCCATCAGACAGAATACGAGCACCTACAAAAAACATATAAGCAGACTTTCTAAGTATGTCCCTTGGGCCGTCTCATTTAGGATCAAAAGACGAGTTATCTGCTCGGTTAGCTCACATTCGGCAGCAGGTTCCCCCTTCTGTGCGAATCATTGGTGTTACCAAAACTTTCTCGTCTGATATTGTTCGCCAAGCCTATGACGCTGGCTTCAGAGAATTTGCGGAAAACAAAGTGCAAGAAGGAATAGCTAAACAGGCTAAGCTAAGTGATCTTACGGATATCACTTGGCACTTCATCGGCCATATCCAGTCGAACAAAGCGTTGAAAGTAGTCGAAAACTTCGACTGGATTCACTCGGTAGATAGTCTAAAGCTAGCAGCACGGCTCAATCGACAGGCGAAGTCTTTGGGTAAGCGACCTAGCTGCTGTCTACAAGTTAAGCTAGCCCCGGACCCAGCTAAAACTGGATTTGAAATAGAAACACTCTTGTCTGGACTAGCCGATCTAGATCAGCTATCGGCGCTTGATATTCGCGGGCTAATGGTGATTCCGCCATACGGACTAACCAATGTGCAAGTTCGAGCAATCTTTGAAAAAGGTGCAGCGTTGGCACAAGAGATTGCTGGGCGATCGCTAGTCAATATAAAGATGGATCAGCTCTCGATGGGAATGTCTGGCGATTTTGAGCAGGCGATCGCAGCTGGTGCCACTATGATTCGGATTGGCCGCGGGCTGTTTGGGCAGCGATAAAATTGACTACACTTTGTGACTACGCTTCTCTAAACTCTCTTAGCTTTATAGCACTTCGCCTTATAGCACTTCGGCTAACGTCTCTTTTCTAAACGTGGCAAAGAACGCACAAAAAACTCTTGACATATTATCAAAACCATGGCGTAATGCTGATGACTCTAAAATTGAGTGTTCTAGAAAACTAAGTAGCTAACTCCGGTATCCTCTAATACGTTTTGGCATGTAAATGTCACAGTCGTATGTAGGAAAAAATTTTATAAGCCAAAGTAGTCAAAGTAGAAAGAAATCCAGGACTTTATTCCTAATAATTTATTTTTAGCTCAACTTTGATGACTACCTTTGGCTATAAATCAAAACTTCTGTCATTTACGAATTCTCACTTGGACACAGCGGTCTTCTTGTTAGCTGACCTTAGTAGCTAGAGGCTCGTTGGTAGGCCACGTTAACAACTATTGTTAGCGATGAATGGACTACATTCTGCTAGTAAAGAGGGAATTCCATTCAGAAGAACTTAGTTTTATTGACACAATTCTACGTAGCGCTTTTAATAACCTAGTTACCGCGTAGGGTCATGCCAGGTCATCAATAATCGTGTTGGAGCAAAAGTTAATGAGTGGTCTAGTTGGGAAGATTAAGGATTTTGTTGGATTGAATGGTCTAGCAGACTACGAGTATGAGTACGAAGAAGTAGAAGGCGATGAGTATCAAAACCTCTACGAAGAAGAGAATACTGAGTCTGAAGCCCACGTACCCCCAATGCCTATTGAGGAGATGGAGCGTCCTGCCCGTCGACGTATTCGTGAAAGAGTGCTATCTACTGAATCTGGAATGGTGTCAATGAACAACGTGATTGGTATGCCCGGTACAACAAATGGAATGTCCGAAGTGATGGTGATGGAACCACGCACGTTTGAAGAAGTACCACAAGCCATTCGGGCTTTGCGCGAGCGTAAGTCTGTCGTGCTCAACTTGACTATCATAGATCCTGACCAAGCTCAACGCGCTGTTGACTTCGTCGCAGGAGGTACCTACGCTATGGATGGCCATCAGGAACGTATCGGCGAGAGTATCTTCCTCTTCACGCCTAGCTGTGTTCAAGTCAGTATGCCGACCAGAAGCGAAGATAGTTTTATCGACCAAGAAACTGAGAACGACTCTCACGAGGCTATACCGACGCCTGCATGGGCAACTGCAACTGAGCAAATCGTTCGGATGGCATAGACTGGCATAGTACTATGGCCAGCCTAGCGCTGACTGCTCGCTAGGCTAGCTAACAAACTAGCTAAAAAATAGGTTTGTCCAGTGCTTGGTTAACTTCAGTATCTTCACTCTAGTATCACAGAGTGAAGCTAAAGTCACTCTAAGATTAGGCTCATAGATAATAGGCCTAATAGGCATTGAGATTTCATAGAGGCTAGCTTATAAGCTGACAAAACCAAACCAACACAGTCTGGCAAAGCAAAGAGCTTTATCACTTTATTTCTTAGATACTTCGAAAAGCGCTGTTACCAATAGGATGACTTCTCCTGATGTAGTGGCTATTCGCGGTATGCTATGGATGAAATTTGGTGAGGGCTGTGTTCTTGTCTGTAAGACTTGGCATTATCGGTGGCGGGGTGATGGGCGAAGCCCTGTTATCCCGCCTTCTTGGTCAGGGCCTGTATACCGCTGAAGAAGTGGTACTTAGTGAGCCTTCGCCCGAACGCCGGCAGGTACTCTTCGAGCAGCATTCAATCAAGACAACAGATAACAATCGAGAAGTCCTTGAGGCGAGTAATGTTGTGTTACTTGCTATCAAGCCCCAAGTTTTTGACATAGTTTCTAAGGACTTTCAAGGTGTGCGCTGTGAGATACCGCCTTTGGTCCTTTCTATTCTAGCTGGGGTGCCCCTGTCTAAGCTGGAATCGGCAATGCCTGGCTGGCCTGTCGTGCGAGCGATGCCGAATACACCTGCTACAGTAGGCCGTGGGATGACAGCGATCGCGCTCGGGACTCGTACGCTTACCGAACACGGTGATCTCGCTCAGAAAATCTTCGCGGCGATGGGACAAGTGGTGAAGGTACCCGAAGCCATGTTAGATGCGGTCACCGGACTCTCTGGCTCTGGCCCTGGCTATGTGGCAATCGTGATCGAAGCACTAGCAGATGGCGGGGTAGCTGCTGGCTTACCCCGGGCTATTGCCAATCAGCTCGCATTGCAGACTGTACTAGGGACCGCTGAGCTGATTCAGAAAACAGGGATGCATCCAGCTGAGTTGAAAGACCGGGTAACAAGTCCTGGTGGAACAACAATTGCGGGCATTGCCTGTCTAGAGGAATTAGGATTGCGCTCTGCTTTGATCGAGGCGGTACGAACAGCCAGTTCGCGATCGCGTGAGCTAGGTAAGCCTGCGAATGGAAAGCCACTTAGCTAAAAGTCACCGAGCAAATAAAACGCTAGCTTAAGAAGACAGTCTGATCAAAACCCATCCGAAAGTGTAAAGATAATTGGCCTGAGACCGTGCCCACAGAAGACACTACTCCTTACGAAGAGACAGAGAATATTGACAGTGCTTCTGATGAGGCTACTTCAGAAGCACCTAGTTCGGCTTCATCGACACCGACACCTACTGCCAGTACACCGCTAGGTCTTAAACGCTCTGATCGAGGCATCCGTAGCAGCCGCACCCCAGCCTCTAGCGGGTCAGCTACAGGAGCTAAGCTATCAAGCACTCAGCCATTTGATAGCCAAGTAGCCATTGACCAAATGGTCCGTCAGGGTTTGCGCGAGCTAGAAAAACGGCGAGGCGCTTTGCAGTATGAGATTGAGCAGTTAGAGCGACAAAAGGCCGAACTAGAAGAAGAAATGCGCTCTAGCTTCGCTGGTTCATCTCAAGATATCGCTATTCGAGTTCAAGGCTTCAAAGATTACCTAATTGGCAGCCTACAAGATTTGGCAACGGCCGCTGAGCAGATCAATTTGGTCTCTCAGCCCGTAGTAGAGCCACCGGCGCCTAGTGCTGAGATATCATCGGCTGCTATACCAGAAGCTACCCAGGAAGGGACTGTGATCCCTCTGGCAGCGCAGCGATTTGCTGAACAGCGCGATCGCATTCATAGCTTGTTAGACCAATACCGCACTCGCCCTGATTATTACGGCCCTCCCTGGCAGCTCAGGCGCACCTTTGAGCCGATTCACGCTGAACGCACTGCTAACTGGTTTTTCACCCAAGGGGGACGCGGCGCGGTTAAAAGTATGAGTAGCCGTCTGCAAAATGTGTTGGTAGCTTCGGCTGCAATTTCTTGTTTGTATGCCCTGTACGACCGGCGACTATGCGTACTGGTGCTGGCGACAACACCTGAGCGTTTAGGAGAGTGGCGACGCTGGCTGCAAGACTGCTTGGGTATTGCCCGTGCCGATTTTGGTACGAACCGAGGGGTGATGCTATTTGAATCTGCAGAGCCAATGGCACAGCGAGCTGAGCGGCTAATAGACAACGGTAGACTGCCTTTTTTGATCATGGATGAAGCAGAAAGAAAAGTAAGTTTTTCTTTGTTGCAGTATCCCCTTTGGCTTGGGTTCGCGCCCGATCCTGCTAATTCCTCTACCGATTATGACTATTACTAATGACTGCTGATGATTTCTACACCCGTACCTGGGCAAAGTATTATGTCAGGCTCAACGATTGCGCTCCTATCGCTAGCTTCGCTAATCGCCTACCTTTTGGGCTCTATTCCAACCGGCTTCTTGCTGGCTAAGGCACTACGAGGCATTGATATTCGAGAGCACGGTTCGGGTAATACAGGTGCGACCAATGTCTTTAGGGTGATGGGCAAAGGCGCTGGGATTGCAGCATTAGTGATCGATTTATCAAAAGGTATCACAGCAGTTCTATTGATGCGCTGGCTGGTGACTCATTCTGATCTATTCGGCTCTAGGCTAAGCGAGATCTCTGATCAAGCAGCGGCTTGGGCCTATGTTTTAGCAGCAGCGCTGGCAGTGCTTGGTCATAGTAAGTCAGTTTGGTTAGGGTTTACAGGCGGTAAGTCGGCAGCAACTGGATTAGGTGTGCTGTTAGCGCTGACCTGGCCTGTAGCCTTGAGTGTTGCATCGGTATTTGGCGTTGCAGTAGGCATTTCGCGAACGGTGTCCGTAGGCTCGATTGCAGCGGCAATGTCCGTGGTAGTGTTTATGTGGCTGACCGGTCAGCCGATAGCGTATGTTTGGCTAGCGATCGCAGGTGGCCTATATGTTGTGCTTCGTCATCGTAGCAACATCGTCAGACTGCTAGAAGGCACTGAGCCTAAAACCTTTGGTAGCTAGTGATAGCTAGCGTATCTTCAAACAGCGCAATCAGGGCTACGTAGCTCTAATTGTTCTTTGAGCTGTTGAGGATCATACAGCACCGGTAGAAAGTGAATACTATTGACCTCTTTGAAATAGAACAAAATGGGAACAGTAGGCCAAAAGATTTTCCAACTTTCCCAGTCGGCATAGGGAAAGGTTTTAAGCAGATTTTCGTTACGGCTGATATCTAGTGCTGTGGGTGTAAACGAGAGCCGAATCACTTTCGTTTGGTAAAGCAGAAACAGACTAAACAAAGCCCAAACGACTCCGACGGCTAGCTGGATAAACAACAGCGGTAGAGAGAGTAAAACCATCGCGATTGGTAGTTTGTAGCTAGGGCTTAGTGTTGTCGTGATATTGGCATTAGTCGTACTAGTCACTGAGAAAAAATCCTGAACGTAAGGAGCTTTTAATTCAGTTTAATGGCTCTTTATTTAATAGCTCACTAATTACCGACGAAAGCTGCGCCCATACCCTGGAACATCATCCAGGACAAAAAGAAATTGCTGACAAAGATAGCCAGCAGCGAAGTGACCACCGCTGTCGTTGTTGACTGTCCAACACCCTTAGCGCCTCCTGTTGTTGTCAATCCCCAGCTAGAGCCAATAACAGCAATCAATACGCCAAAAATCAATGATTTGATAAGAGAAGCGGCTAAGTCCCAGATAGTCAGGAAGTTGCGAGCCGAATTGAGAAACACTGCAAAGGGAATGGCATAGAGCGTCGTAGCCACAACCAAGCCCCCTAGTAAGCCAGTGATAATAGCTAGCACATTGAGCATTGGCACCATCAGGGCGCAGGCGATGACTCGAGGAATGACTAAGTAATCTACTGGGTCGCTTCTGAGCATTTGCAGCGCGTCGATTTGCTCAGTCACTCTCATTGTGCCAATCTCTGCAGCAAAGGCTGAGCCGACCCGACCAGCGAGTACCACCGCGGTAAGAACGGGTGCTAGCTCTCTAGAAAGCGTGATCGCTAGCACGCCGCCGATAGCTGTAGTCGCTCCAAATGTAATAAATTCGCGAGTAACCTGAATAGTAAAGACCATCCCCACAAACACAGAGGTGACTAGCGCAATCAGCAGTGACTCTGGACCAACTGCCGACATTTGCTCTATTGTGTTGCGGCGATGAATGGGTTTAGAGATGACATGAATAATCACCTGCCCACCTAGTAAAATAGCCGAGAGCAGTCGCTGAAACCAAATCGCAAGATTCTGCGGAACAAGAGAGGGGGCCATAGGCTGTGATGCTGGCGACGGTTGTAATCACCATTGTATGAAAATCAAAGCCTTAAAGGCTGTTTTCGCTAACCATCTCGGCTGCTGTCCTACAGCGGTTCTAGCCAGAGATAGTGTCCCAACTGATACGACAGATGCAATGTATAGCTATCCAACGCTACCTTATTACATTTTTCGCTCAGGTACGTCGATGTATCAAAACTCTCTACATACGGATGTAGGCGAGAACCGATATGAATGCTCAGTGATATAACCCAATGTGCCTGCTAGCAAAGTCGCTAAATGTCCCTGATTTTTTCAAAAAAAACTATGCTAGTAAACAGTGTTTTTTTAGTAGGGTAGTTCAGGTGCTATGGGTTTTTGGGTTCAACGCCGCACGGTGTGGCTTCGGCTAGTTGCGATCGCGCTCATTGTTGGCTTTAGTTTTAGTACCTCTCCTTCACCCGCTCTGGCAAGTTCGTTCAATCTCAATGTGGCACCGTATGTAGCACCGTCGATTACGTATCAAGGCGCTCGGACGAACACTCACCCTATTGCTCAATCTGGCGTCATCGCGCAAGCTAATGTCTCAACGAACTCCATCCAGCCCTACTTAGACAGAGTAGCTGATGCGGTAACCGAGTTTACACTACCAAACGGTATGAAGTTCATTGTGCTAGAGCAGCATGATGCTCCTGTTGCGTCGGTCATGCTCTATGCCAACGTCGGCGCTTCGTATGAAGAAGATGGAAAGACAGGAGTTGCCCATTATCTAGAGCATCTGGCCTTTAAGGGAACAACTCGAATCGGTACTCGCGACTACGCAGCTGAAAGAGTAGTACTAGACCAGCTAGACAACGTTTTCGATCAGCTGATTGCCGCTGAAGCTGCAGGAGAGGCGGAAAGGGTAAGCGAACTGACTGAACAGTTTGCACAGCTACAACAAGAGGCTGCCACCTATGTAGAGCAAAATAAGTTTGGTCAAATTATTGAGCAGTCAGGCGGTACTGGACTAAACGCAACGACTTCCGCTGATGCCACGCGCTATTTCTACAACCTACCTTCGAACAAGATAGAGCTGTGGTTCTCGTTGGAGTCCGAACGTTTCCTAGATCCGGTTTTTAGAGAATTTTACAAAGAGAAAGAGGTGATCTTAGAAGAGCGTCGTAGCCGAGTAGATAATTCCCCTATCGGTCAGATGGTCGAGCGATTTTCCGAGGTTGCCTACAGTGAGAGTCCTTATCGTCGTCCAGTCATTGGCTACCAAGAAGACCTTCGCAAAGCAACTCGTGCTGACGTTCGAGCGTTCTTTAATACTTACTATGGTCCGAGCAATCTCATTGCAGCAGTAGTAGGCGATGTAGATCCTGAGCAGATCAAGCAGCTAGCAGACGCTTACTTTGGCCGCTTCGAGTCTAGGGTAGAACCGCCAGAGCTGGTTGCCAATGAGCCTGAGCAGATCGAGCCTCGTTCGTTCACCCTCCAACTGGCTTCTCAGCCATGGTATCTAGAAGGCTATCACCGACCGGGAATCAACGATCCTGACCATGTGGTGTATGCAATTATCAACAGCATCTTGACAGGTGGACGCACAGCTAGGCTCTACAAGGCATTGGTAGAGCCACAAATCGCACTGGATGTCGGCAGCGCTAATGGCTTCCCTGGAGACAAGCTATCTTCTATCATGCTGCTCTATGGGTTGACTGCGCCAAACCACACGGTAGAGGAGTTAGCAGCGGGATTAGATGCCGAGCTATTGCGTTTGCAGCAAGAGCCCGTAGATACCATGACGCTAGATCGAGTAAAGACTCAGGCACGCGCTGGACTGTTGCGGCAGCTAGATTCTAATCAAGGAATGGCTAGCCTGCTAACAGAATATGAGGCCAAGACTGGTGACTGGCGGAATGTGTTTCGTGAGCTTCAGCTGATAGAAGCGGTCGAGGCCTCGGATGTACAGCGGGTTGCTAGACAGACATTTCGCCTTGAAAATCGAACTGTAGGCAAGCTGATCCCGGCTGAAGAGGCAGCACCACAAAGTTCTACATCATCTGAAACTTCAACCCCTGAACTCACACCAGAAACGGAGACATCTGGGCTGGAGGATGATGAAGCTGCTTCGGAGGTTGCTGAAGAGGCAAGTGCCGAAGACACGGCTACTCGTTCAGCTACAGCACCAGTAGCTCCAGTTAGAGGACTTTGGTAGTTTGGCATGATTGCTTCATCACGGTTGGGTAGGTCTTTTTGAGTTGTCTATCCCTAGCTGTTTGTTCACTTTATTCTGATAGTCATCTGAAGGTTATTCGAGGAATTCATGGGTTTATTCTCAGGGCGATCGCGCGAACGTTTTATCCCTCTGTTGTTTTTGGCGGTGGCAACCTGTGCGGCGCTACTGACACTATCATGGCCAAGGCCTGCTCAAGCAATAGAGCCCAAGCCTTATGAAGAGCTAGTGTTTCCGACTTTAGGGGAGATTCAAATTCCCGAATACGAGCGCTATGAGCTAGACAACGGGCTGGTGGTCTATCTGATGGAAGATCATGACCTGCCTCTAGTGAGTGGCTCGGCGACATTTCGAACAGGCGCTTATCTAGAGAGTTTTGAGCAGACAGGGTTAGCAGGCATCACCGGCCAAGCAATGCGCCTAGGGGGAACGGTTAATCATGCACCTGACGAGCTCAATCAGCTTTTAGAACAAAGGGCTGCATCGGTAGAAACCTCAATTGGTGATACGTCTGGTACGGCTGGATTTTCTACGCTGACAGAGGATTTAGAAGCCGTGTTTGAGCTGTATGCAGACGTGATCATGCAGCCGGCTTTCGATGAGACGCAAATAGCCTTGATAGAAGGCAGAACGGAAGGGAGCATTTCTCGTCGTAACGACGATCCAGCAGATATCGCATCACGAGAGTTTCGCAAGCTGATCTATGGCGATGAAAGTCCATATGCTCGCACGGTTGAGTATGAAAGCTTAGAGAACATTAGCCACGAGGACATCGTTAGCTTTTATGAGCGAACCATCACCCCTGAAAATACAATTTTGGGGATTGTAGGTGACTTTGATCCGGACCAGATGAAGACGCTAATCGCCCAGACATTGGGGAATTGGCAAGCGGGGGATGGAAGTGTGATCGCCCCACCTCCAGAAGGCCTGCAGCAAAAAACAGGATTGTTCTTTGTTAACCAGCCGCAGCTAACCCAAAGCACCATTCATATCGGTCATATCGGCGGTGAACTGCGTAACCCCTACCACGCTTCAATGACGGTGCTCAATGAAGTGCTTAACGGTTTCGGCGGACGTCTTTTCAACGAAATCCGCTCGCGGCAAGGGCTAGCCTACAGTGTGTATGCTTTCTGGAGCCCTAGATTTGACTACAACGGCATTTTTATTGGTGGCGGCTCGACGCGCTCAGAAGCCACCGTTCCTTTTATCCAGTCAATGTATCAAGAACTGGAAAAAGTACAGAAAGAACTCATTAGCGAGACAGAACTAGCCTTTGCCAAAGATTCTGTGCTCAATAGCTTTGTCTTTAACTTCCAAACGCCAAACCAAACCCTATCACGGTTGATTCGCTACGAGTATTACGACTATCCTACTGACTTTGTTTTTCAGTTTAGAGAGGGGGTAGAACAGGCAACAACAGCAAGTGTGTTGGAGGCGGCTCAGGTAAATTTAGATCCGCAGAAGTTGATTACGATTGTGGTAGGCAACACTGCAGAGATTGAACCAGATCTAGCTACCTTAGGTATGGACCCTGTCGCAATTGATGTGACGATTCCAAACCCAACAACATAGTTGACCGACACAGGTTCAACTTACATAGTTCCAGCACATAGTTCCAGCTCACCTACTACTTAGTTGCTTAGTAGGATTTTTAATCCATGCCTTCAATGGGGGCAAAGCCCTGCCGCTGGACATTTTCTGTCACAGTGCGGGGATCAAGGAACTGCAGTAGATAGTCTGGGCCGCCTGCTTTGGAACCGACCCCAGAGAGTTTGAAGCCGCCAAAGGGTTGGCGAGCAACAATAGCACCGGTGATAGTGCGGTTGATGTATAGATTGCCGACTTCGAAGTCGGCGTATGCTCGCTCAATATGAGAGGGAGTGCGAGAGTAGAGTCCACCCGTTAAGGCATAGTTGGTATTGTTAGCGATCGCCAGTCCCGCTTCAAAACTGTCCGCCTTGATCACCGCTAGCACCGGTCCAAAGATTTCTTCTTGAGCAATCGTTGATTGGGGATCGACATCGGTAAAAATCACTGGACCGACAAAATATCCAGGCTCAGGCGAAGGGAGTTCTAGTGCAAGCGTTGCCTCGGATTTGCCTTTCTCAATGTAGTCTCGAATCTGCTGCTGCGCAGCGGCATCAATCACTGGTCCTACTTTGGTACTCGGCAGAACCGCATCACCTACGTTCAAAGACTTTGTCGCTTCGATCACCCTGGCAACAAAAGTCTCGTAAATAGAAGCAACAACAATCACCCGAGAGCACGCAGAACACTTTTGTCCACTGTATCCAAAGGCAGAATACACAACGCCTTGAACGGCTTGATCAAGATCGGCGCTTTCGTCCACGATAATGGCGTTCTTACCCCCCATCTCCGCGACGACTCGCTTTAGGTGTTTCTGCCCTGGCTGCAAAATGGCCGCATCTGCATAGATTTGACAGCCCACTTCTTGTGAACCCGTGAACACAATCATGTGAACATCAGGATGCTTGACCATGTGCGATCCCACAGTTGATCCCCGCCCAGGGACGTATTGGAAAACCCCTTTAGGAATGCCCGCATCGACAAATATCTCGCTCAGCTTAGCCGCAATCACAGAAGTGACGGCTGCTGGCTTCAGCAGAGCACAGTTGCCAGTAACTAATGCGGCAACGGTCATACCAGTTGGAATCGCTAGTGGAAAGTTCCAGGGAGAGATGACTAGCACGATGCCTTTGGGCCGATAGAAGTAGCGATCGCGCTCTCCTGCCACATCGTAGTCAATCTCTTGGTCTAGGCGCTCCATTTCGGCGGCGTAATACCGACAGAAATCCGCGGCCTCTGATACTTCTGCATCTGCCTGCTGTAGAGGCTTTCCACCTTCTAATACCATCCAAGCATTCAGCTCATGACGACGCTCTTCTAGCAAATCCGCAGCCCGGTTAATAATAGCCGCTCGCTCTTTTACAGGCGTACGCTTCCAAGTCTCAAAAGCCGTTTTAGCCGACGCGATCGCACTATTTGCCTGTTCAATATCGATTTGACCTACCGTCCCTACCAACTGCGCTGGACGAGAAGGATTCACCGACTGAACTGTTTCAGAAGTCTGCACATACTCCCCGTCAATCAGGGGTCTGTAGGTTTTGCCAATCTGTTTTTGAATCGCTTCTAGAGCAGCATCAGCAGCGCTTCTTTTTTGAGCGACTGCGTAGTCTGTATCAGCAGCAGGATTGATTCGGGTCACAGGAGAATCCGACAGCGCGATTGGGGTCAGGCCGCTCGTACTATCAGCATCGCTATCGGCATCGCCTGGCCCCCACTGCGGAATCGCCAGTAGCTCCTCAGCAGGGCGCTCTTCCAAGTTTTGTCGCAAGAAGGAACTATTCGCCGTATTTTCTAGAAGGCGGCGAATTAGGTAAGCCATACCGGGAATCAGCTCACCATAGGGACAGTAAACTCGGACACGATGACCTTGTTTTACCAGCGCGTTTGCAAGGCTATCGGCCATGCCGTACAGCACTTGAAACTCGACATTGCGAGCAGGAATATCAAGCGTTTGGGTGATCGCCATAGCCAGCGCTTGCGATCGCACGTTATGGCTACCAATAGCTGCATACAGATACTGATGATTCTCTAACAGCAGCCGAGTCATCCGCTCGAAGTTGGCATCGGTCGAAGATTTGTGATTGTAAACTGGCGTCGGCCAGTAGTTCTGCCGCGCTGTGATGGTTTCTTGATCCCAATAGGCGCCTTTAACTAGACGCAGCGTGATAGGGGTTCCTCGGCTTTTGGCCCATCCAATGAGATCTTCAAGGTCGCGATAGCTATCGCGTAAGTATGCCTGTAGCGTCATGCCAATATCAGAGCGAGAGCGGAACTCTTCTTCCATCAGAAGCTGCTTTAAAGCCGCTAGCGTTGCGTCCTTGTAGCGATACTGCTCCATATCAAAGTGAACAGCCACACCCAACGCTTCGGCTCTGCGTAACAGCGTCCGAACGCGTTCACCAACTTTGGCTTTAGAGCCTTCTACATCTAGCGGATCAAACTGAGAGTAAAAGGCCGTTAGCTTGACAGAGACCTGCACTTTTGCCAAAGGCTTTCCTTCAGCAGCATCTAGCTTAGCAACGGGTTTCCAGCTTTCAGCGGCCTCGGTAAGCTGCGCCATCAGCTCTAAATACTGATTCAAATAAGCTTCGGCTTCGCGCTCGGTAACGACTGCCTCACCTAGCAAATCCATTGTGAACGCCATAGACTGCTTTCGCAGTTGCTCAATACTCTTGAGTGCCTGTTTGATATTCTCACCAGCAATATACTTACGAGCGAGTGTCTCTACCGCTCCAGATAGGGTCGTAGCAGCCACCTGTGCGGGCATAGAGTTAGGATCTGCGAAGTTGAGCAGACTCTTTAGCGCCTGGGGTAGCTCTACGCTGGCATCACCTAAATACTCTTGAAAATGGCTAGCGATTTCGGCCTTAGTCGTCAGTGCTGGTAAACAGTCGATCAGACGAAACATCTGCACTCGCAGGCCCGGATTCTCCATCGTCCAAGCTAGCAGCTTGTCATCCCACCGAAGCTGATCACGCATCTTGGTGACAACGGACGAGAAAAGCGATCCCTTGCCTCGGCTATCAGATAATAGCTGACGCGCGATCGCCTGAGTTTTTTCTTCATAATCAGCCTGGGCCGAAGACTCTGTAACCGCGCGAGATGCATTGATAACCATTAAAACTCTCCTACCGCTCTCAACTAAGTTAAGAGCACTAAAGCTAAAGAAAGCACCTAAACCCAAACAGCTTCAGCAACCTGATTACTGGAAATCGGTGCTGCTAGCGGCGAATTCTAAAAGCCGCTGTAATACGCAACTATAGCAAAAGTCACGCAAACAAGACTGTAGAGGTAAGTACAGTAACAGCGCTTAGAACCGACACGAGCTAAAGGAAACGTTTCCTACAACTATTGCCTACAACTAGGGAAAGACCTTCAAACTAATAGCGTAGGGGAAGACAGACCAGCTTCGTCTAAATCCAAGCCGAAAGCTGGCAAAGCCGAACGCTTGGTAGTTTCTAGTAGCGTACCGATTATCGATGAAAACTATGGGCTAGAAAAAGGCTACAAAATAGAAGAAGCAGTCGCACCGTTAAAGAGCTGAAGCTCTTTTCTAGAAGTATTATCTAGATCTTCGGCAGGCTCTGCCCCTGAAGTGTCAGAATCCGACTTCAAAATTGGCCCAGATGAATTGGCGGGGCTAAATCCTTCAGAAACGGGACCTTTTGCCGAAATCAAGGAAATCGCTCGACTGATACTTTCTGGCAAAATCACCACTAGGCAATTGTCCGGCGCGCTGTCTAAAGCATGGTTAACGGCTTCAGATTCATCTAGCTCAATGTGATAGGAAAAGTCAGTAGAACGCTGGCTCTCATCGGTCTGAAGAATCCCTTGTTCAATCAGCGCTGCCACCGCCCCCGGTGAGCGACCGCGTCTATCTTTATCTTCTTTGATAATGACTTGATCGAAGATATCGACCGAGAGCTGACCTAGCTCAATGAGATCTTCATCTCGGCGATCGCCCGGTGCACCAACAACCCCAATCGCAGGGCCTGGCCAGTTCTTCACAAAGCTGCCGATCGCCGCATAGCCAGCTGGATTGTGTGCGTAGTCCACAAGTGCGTGATAGTTGCCCATATCGAACAAATTCATCCGCCCTGGAATCTGGCTAGCCGATGGCTGAAAACTATGCAAGGCTGCTCGAATCTGTTCAATCTTCACGCCTTGGACGAAACCAGCCAAACTAGCCGCTAACGCATTAGCGATCATGAAAGGCGCACGTCCGCCCATCGTCAATGGCACCCTCTCGGCCTTGATAATGCGATGCAGCCAATCCTGCTGAATAATCGAGAGATAACCCTCCTCATACACAGCAGCGATACCACCATTGGCAAGATGCGATCGCACCAAAGGATTCTTTGAATCCATCGAGAAATAGGCTACCTTTGCAGCCTTCACCCGCTCTGCCATCGCAGCTACTCGGTGATCGTCCGCGTTCAGAACCACATAGCCACTGCCAGCAACCGACTCAGCAACTACCGCCTTCAACTTTGCTAGCTGGTCGATCGTATCAATGTCTCCGATACCCAAGTGATCCGCTGCTACGTTTAGCACAATACCCACATCGCTTTGATCGAAGGCAAGCCCAGAACGGAGCAGCCCTCCCCTAGCGGTCTCTAATACAGCCATCTCGACTGTGGGATCTTCTAAGATCAACCGCGCGCTCTGTGGACCAGTCGTATCGCCCTTTTCAACTAAGTGATTACCAATATAGATACCGTCAGTCGTCGTGTAGCCGACCATACTGTAGACCTGGCGGAAAATATGCGCCGTTAACCGAGTTGTCGTTGTCTTTCCGTTCGTTCCAGTAATCGCCACAATTGGAATTCGACTGGGCTGATCAGGCGGTATCAGCATATCCAAGATAGGTGCGCCAACGTTACGAGCAAGTCCCTGACTAGGCGAAACATGCATCCGCAAACCAGGCGCGGCATTCACTTCGACAATTACGCCATCAGCTACCGCCAGGGTCTTAGAAATATCTGTTGTCACCACATCAATGCCCGCCACATCTAGACCCAGCAACCGAGCCGCTCGCTCGGCGATCCAAATCGTCTCTGGGTGAATCTCGTCGGTTCGATCGATAGCAATGCCACCGGTGCTCAAATTTGCAGTCGCCCTTAGATAGCAAATCTCGCCTTTTCTAAGCACGGTATCTAGGTTGTAGCCCTGAGACTCCATTAGCTGATCGCTTGTTCGATCCAGCCTAATTTGAGTCAGGAGATTATCATGGCCTTCGCCCCGACGCGGATCTTGGTTCTCGCGATCAACTAACGCCTCAATCGTATCGATCCCATTGCCCACGACATGAGCAGGTACCCGCTCAGCCACTGCCACCATCTTGTTATCAACTACTAGAATGCGATGATCTCGGCCCTGATAGTGATGTTCAACAATCACGCCATCAGAGACCTGACGAGCTAAATCGTAGGCGGCTTCTGCCTGCTCCCAAGAACTGATGTTTAGAGTTATTCCCCGGCCGTGGTTACCATCTAGCGGTTTGACCACAATCGGATAGCCTCCCAAATAATCGAGCGACTCTTCAAGTTCACGCAGAGAATAGACCACGGTTCCTTTGGGAACCGGAATACCCGCATTGCCCAACATCCGCTTGGTCGCTTCCTTATCACAGGCAAGCTCCACACTCAAGATATTGCTGTGGGAAGTCAGCGATGCCTGCACTCGCTTTTGATGGACGCCGTAGCCAAACTGCAACAGATTGCGAACGTCTAGCTCTAGCCAAGGAACGTTTCGTGCTTCGGCCGCACGCACCAAAGCTTCAGTGCTAGGTCCTAGAGCAGCAGCGGCACGCAACTCCTTTAGGTCTTCCAGGTCTTTGCGAATTTCGGAGTCTGGATAAAAGCCAGTTTCGATAATGCTCTCACACAACCTCAAAGCGGCTCTAGCTGCATAGCGCCCAGCAGCCTCATTCTCGTATTGGAAAACAACCTGATACACACCTGGATCAGAGGTCTCCCGAGTACGACCAAACCCAACTCGCATACCAGCTAGTGTCTGCAGTTCTAAAGCAACGTGCTCGACGATATGACCCATCATCGTGCCAGTCTGCAGCCGACTAAGAAACCCACCCCGCACGCCCGGAGAGCAGAAATGCTCTACAAGGCTAGGCAAAGCTGAAACTAGACCATCGTAGAAACCATCGATAGTATCTGAAGGGCGCTCAGCGAGATCTTCTAAATCAAGGCGAACGACAATTAGCTTCCCATATCGAATACTCCAATAATTTGGTCCGCGCAGCGTCTGAGTTTTAAGAACTTTCATGGTGGCAGGTGTGTTGAACCGGGTCGGCAGAAACTGAAGCTTGATACGCTTAGGAAAACTAAATAAAACTTAGCTTAAGCTAATAGCATTTTATACGCTCTCTGACCTCCGCCCCAACAGACTTAAGTAACGGAGATCCTCTTATTTGGTAGGTTTGCGAGGTTACTTAAAAAGAACTAGCAGTCAACCCAGGGCAAACTGAGCGTTTAACTAAGCGACTACTATCAAATGAAATTGATGTATTAACCAATATTGTTGCTTTGAGCTTAGGGCTTAGAAACAGTATCCTCGATATTCCTATGTTTTTATCCCTTATTTTCTGACAGTGGTTCCCTAATGACGGTCTTTTTACGGGTGCGTGGATAGAAGATTGAAACTTATTAGGTATAACCATTTAGGTATAGGGTTATCAGACGTCTGAAGCTAGCTGAATAATCCTGATTACTTCTTCAAGTTGAATCAACTCAACTTTACCAACTCAACTCCAATCAGCTTTGCTTTGAAGCTGCATCAGTGCGCGGGCTTTATAGTCATAGCGATCGCCTTGATTGAGCACATGTACCTTGAGATTGTGCAAACTCAGCGGGGACGTCTCTAGACTTTCAGGATAGCTAGTATGAGTTAAATTGCCAGGATCTATCACGGTGATTGTGCCTTTACCCAGGACTTGAAAAATGCCGTCGTTAGCAATGGCTATGCAGGTGTCTTCGTCGATACCCACGCCTAGTCTATTGGGATGAGCAGCGATCGCACTCAACAAGCGTGCCATCCGATTGCGATTGTGAAAGTGCTGATCGACTAGCAATTCGGGCACAAACCCCAATCCATCTGTCAAATCTACTAAGCTCTGATTAGGAGACTCAC
The DNA here is from genome assembly GCF_000155595.1 of Synechococcus sp. PCC 7335. Lineage (NCBI taxonomy): Bacteria > Bacillati > Cyanobacteriota > Cyanophyceae > Synechococcales > Synechococcaceae > Synechococcus > Synechococcus sp. PCC 7335. The sequence continues at coordinate 304,980 of NZ_DS989904.1, forward strand.
CGCTACTACCGCCTGCGATCATCTGCTCACCCATGACGGCTGCGCCCGCACTGGTACCGGCTAGTACAAGTTCAGACTTGGCGAGCTTCTCTTTGATTAGCTGCAAAAGGCGAGTGCCCCCGATTAGATCGCGTAGTCTAAGCTGATCCCCACCAGTAATAAATATTCCACTACAGTCGTTCAACACTTCTATCCAACGCGCCTCCTCGCACTCACTGCGATAGCGGATGTCTAGGATCTGCACCCGCAGGGCGCCCATTGCTGTGAAGAGCTGGTAGTATCTATCACCAACAATGGCTGGTTCCCTAGATGCAGATGGAATAATACCGATAGTCGCGTCGCTTCCGCCTGCGCTTTTAACAAATGCGTTTAATATAGTGCATCCGTTAGTCTTGTCTTCTGCCCCGCCAATGATCATCACTGGGTACTGGGTAGAAACTGTCATAGGCTTGTGAGCTAAAAGTGGTTGCACTTCCAGCATAGAGCTATCCTCGCTATTTATTAAAGGCAATTACCATAAAAGCCTTAGCTATCGCAACGTGTATGGCATGATGCGAGCCAGATCGCAGTGCGATTTGGATCAGGTCAGAACCCGCATCATCAGGCAACGCTTTTAGTCTGTGTGAAAACAATCAAGACCTTTCGCTCAACATTTAACTTATCAATAGCAATCATCTAATATTTGTATCTCAGGCTACACAAAGTCAAGGAGATATCTTGGGGAAAACTCGAGCTTCTATTCAGTTACGTAGTCGTACAATAGACATCAAGCTAAGACAGTTGCTTACAAAGTGCTGTGGTTCTAGGTAGAGAAAGAAATGAGCAAAGCAGACATTAACCAGTCCATAGAAGCGCTTCGAGCCGAGTTAGACAAAGTTGCAACAACTGATATCGCTGCTAAGGATAAGCTGCTCGCGCTGATAACTGATGTCGAAAGACAGCTGCAAGAACCTGATAAGGAAGTTGATAGCGAAGGGAGCAGAAAGGCTACCCTACAGCAGTTGCCAGCGCTAATTGAGCAGTTTGAAGCCGATCATCCGAAAGTGACGAATACGCTAGGTCGATTGCTCAATACGCTCAGCAGTATGGGCATATAACGATTCCTAGATGCGTACCCCTAAAAGGCTACTTAAGCTGGAGCTGGCCTTTTCACTAAACAACTCCTCTACCGAACAGCTACGTTTGCTACCGACTGAAGCGAAATTGTTTGGCGCAAATGTTCACCTAGCCGACGGGCTAGCGCCAGTATCGTGAATGTGGGCGAATAAGATGGTCCGGTTGGGAACACTGCCGAGCTTGCAATATAGAGATTATCAGTACCAAAAACCCGGCAGTTCGTATCAACAACGCCTGCTTCAGGGCAATTGGCCATTCGGGTGGTGCCCATTTGGTGAGCTGCATCAGTCATAGTCTCTAACGTCGGCGGATCATCACCAAAGTTAAAAGTCCCAAGGCCTGATTGTTCGAACCGCTTTGTCAAAAGTTGCAGTGTTTTCGCCATAGAGCGTTTGTCTTGCTCAGTAAACCGCCAGTCGAGTGCTATTCTTCTCTTACCTAGCGAATCGTATTCGGAACTTAGCGTAATGCGGCTATCTTTGTGCGGGACTTGCTCAACAACAAACTTGACGCGGTAGGAATCGACGATGCCGTTGCCATCTTGACAGGTCGGGCGCAAAGTCAAAATTCTACGTAGGCTTCCTAATCGCGTTTCATAAATCGGCTTTAAGTACAAAACGTGTTCTAGCAGCTCTTCTGCTTCCTGCGTCTGATCGTCCAATGCAAAGCACGTACAAAAGCGAGGCTTAGGCGCGTACTGCAATTCCCTTGCATATTTCCTAGTGAGGGCACCTGGTCGCAGTGTGCCTGTGTGGTGCTTGGGGTGATCGGTATAAAACCGCCCAACTAGATCGTGTTCGTTCCCAATGCCACCTGGTAGCTGTCGGTCGGAGGCCAATAGCAGCCGCGCGGATTCTAGCGCCCCCATTGCCAGCACAACGGTCTCGCCCTCGACCATGAGCTCTTTTCCTTCTAATGACCGACAGGCAACCGCACTCACATGCTGCTTAGACTCATCTAATAGCAATTCAGTAGCAGTCGCCCCCATCAGCACCTGAAGATTCTTCGACTGACGCATTTCCTTACCGAAGCGCTTAGCCGTGCGGGTTGGTGTTTGCTCCCAGTAGAAACTGCTGACCTTCAACCCTGCTGCTGCAATCTTCGAGCGAAACGCCATAATTTCTGGGCGAATCGCTTCTGCTTCTAGGTCACCAAATCCATAGTCTTTAGCTGCAGAGCGATAGTGTTCTAAAAGATCTTCAAATGTAATTGGCCAACCACTGTTTGGTACCCACTCTCTTCCCTCGAAATCAGAAGGCTGTAGATATTTCCACTTACCCGTCCAAACGTTGCTAGTTCCACCGAACTGACGCACCCGACTAACACCCCGCAACGCCGGTGGTAAGTATCGATGATAGTAAGAATTCGGATTGAGTTCACGATGACGCTTGCCCAAGAACACGACGTCATTAAGAGCCTGAATAGCCGGGTCAAACTGCTCGCGACCGCTTTCTACTAGCACGACTTCTAGGCCATGACGCGCTAAATAAGTCGATACTTCAGCGCCAGCAATTCCAGAACCGACCACGACAACCTGCCGACGAAGTGTCGCCTGCTCGCCCATGTCTAAAATATCGGTAAACATACAGCCTCTAGAACCTTATAGGATGTACCTTATTCCAGGCGTCACTAGACTGGCCATTGCCCTAGCCTAGGCTTCACGCCGCCTTCATATCTCTGTCATTTTTTTTCAATATTCTCTTTTGAGCACTCCTGCATCCGTCAAACAGTATTAAATCCAGCCATTTACAAATCTACAAAGAAATGATGAAGCTAGGCCATCAGCCTGCAGCCTACAAGGAATCCCTTATACCATCGAGACTGTCCCATGCTTACCCACTTAGATGCGATAGGAATGCCAAAGCGTTCAGATGATCGGTTTGTATCTGTAATCGTACCCGTGTTTAATGATGCGGCGCGACTACGCCTGTGTCTACAGGCACTTGCAGCACAAACTTATGGAGCTTATGGAGAGGGCGCTCAAGCAGAAGGTGGCCAAGTAGAAGGCCATCAGGTCGATCGAAAGGCTGATTACGAGGTAATCGTAGTAGACAACGCTTCGGCAGCGAGTGAGAACATTTCGGATGTGGTCGCTGAGTTTCCTTGCGCTGTCTATGCCTACGAGTCATTACCTGGCTCTTATGCTGCGCGCAATCGCGGGGTGGCCTTGGCAAAAGGCGATATTCTGGCGTTTACTGATGCTGATTGTATCCCTGCAAAAGATTGGATAGAAAAGGGTGTTAGCTATCTCATCAAGAGTCCTCACTGCGGATTGGTTGCCGGTCAAATCAAATTGTTTTTTCGAGGGGCTAAGGCAAATCCAATAGAGCTGTACGAAAGTGTGACTGCGTTCCCGCAGCAGCGATTGCTAGAGCAGCAGAAAGGAGCTGCGACAGCCAATGTTTTCACTTTTAGCTCGGTGATGGATGAAGTCGGCCCATTCAATGCTGAGCTGCGTTCTCAAGGCGATCTAGAGTGGGGACAGCGAGTGTTTGCAGCGGGTTATCAACAGCTTTATGCAGCGGATGTGTGTGTGTCTCACCCGGCTAGATACACGCTTCAACAGTTACACCACCGAACACTTCGCCTAGCAGGCGGTTCCTTCGGCCGGCTTATTCGGCCCGAGCAAAGTGTTTTACAGCGCAATTGGACATTCACTAAGATGCTCTTAGCCGATTTGATACCACCTGTCAATTTTGCGATTAGTGCTTTTAGAGACGATCGGCTACGCGGTTTTGGGCAAAAGTCAGTAGTGCCATTGGTGCTTGTGTGGGTGCGCTGTGTCAGTGCAGTTGAAAAGGCACGGCTGAAATTTGGCGGAGTTCCGCATCGCGGTTAGAGGAAGCAAGCGGCATGGACGAGAGGTAATGGACAAGAAGCTAAAGGTTGCGTTTGTCGTTCACGAGTTTCCAGTCCTATCGGAGACATTTATTATCAATCAAGCAACGGGTCTGATCGACAGAGGCTGCGAAGTTGATATCTACACTGACCGCTTGGGTGATACCGATAAGGTGCATCCAGATATACATCGATATGACTTACTAGATCGCACTCGGGTACTACCAGCTGTGCCCCAAAACTATGCGGTACGAGTGATAAAGGCGATCGCAATCATTGCTAAACACGGCTACCGATATCCTAGGAAAGTAGCGCGATCGCTCAACGTTTTCCGTCGAGGCATTCGAGCTGCCTCCCTATGGTCACTATTTACCGAACTGCCTCCATTAGATCTGCCTAGTTACGACATCATCCATGCTCAGTTTGGCAATCTCGGCTTTAGGTCGCTGCTATTGAAAGATCTCAGTAAGGATGCGCGGTTAGTCGTGATGTTTCGCGGGTTTGACATCTCTCAGCAGGTGCAGGCGAACGGCCCGAATGTCTACAGCTCGCTGTTCAAACAGGCGGACTTCTTTTTGACCAACTGTGATTTCTTTCGACAAAGGCTACTGGCCCTAGGCTGTTCGCCCGACAAGATAAGAGTCCATTATTCTGGCTTAGACTGTAGCAAGTTTACGCCGAGCGCGCGATCTAAATCGTCTTCAGAAAAAGTTCGGATTGCGGCCACCGGTCGACTGGTCGAAAAGAAGGGATTTGAATACAGTATCCGAGCAGTCGCAAAAGTAGCAGAACGCTACCCCCATATCACGTTTGACATCATCGGCGATGGGCCTTTGCGGAATGAGCTATCGGCCTTAATTAAGTCGTTGAATATGCGAGAAACCATTCATCTTCTAGGCTGGCGAGATGAACAAGAAATTATTGATATATTGACGCGATCGCATTTGTTTGTAGCGCCTAGCGTGACGGCTGCTAAGGGTAATCAGGATGCGCCAATCAACGTACTTAAAGAGGCAATGGCGTTAGGCTTACCGGTAGTAAGTACCACCCATGGAGGCATTCCAGAACTGGTAGAAGATGGCATCTCTGGTTTCTTGGTGCCAGAGCGGGATGCGACTGCGATCGCCCATGCCCTCACTACCTTGATAGAGCATCCAGAACGCTGGGCAGGTATGGGAGCAGCAGGCCGGTCCTATGTAGAAACTCACTACAACCTGGATTTGCTCAACGATAGGCTACTAGAGCTTTATCACCAGCTATTGGCAGGTCCGATAGAAGGGCCTAAGCAGAGTTTACCCTCCGTAGTTCCTGCTACTTAGTTCCTATTCAGTTGAGTTCTTGTCTAACTACTTGTCTAACTAGATAATTTTTGACTAGATATAATTTCTAACTAAGCGCTCTCCAGACAGCTCCGTAGAGACGATGACTATCTTCCTAGCTTCTCAAGCTATGTCCATTTTCCTAGTATTTCTCGCCCAAGCTCAAACCATATTCAAAGTAGTCGTAAGGTAAGCAGATGTCTGAAAAGTTGAGAATTGCTTTTGTGGTTGGCCAGTTTCCGATGCTGTCTGAAACATTTGTGATGAATCAAGCGACAGGACTATTAGCACGAGGCCACGAAGTTGATATCTACACCGAGCAGCTATGCGATACCAGTAGCGTGCATCCCGATGTCACTCGATATAACCTTTTAGAGCGTACGTACGTTCTGCCTCCTGTGCCAGATAACTATCTGCTGCGATTGGGGAAAGGGGTAGGGCTAGTGGCAAAGCATATCTACCGACACCCAAAACAGACTTTGCAATCACTCAACGTCTTTCGCTACGGAATGCAAGTAGCCTCTCTACGAATGCTCTTTGCGAACGTGCCGCGTTCTAATCCTATCCCTTACGACATTATTCACGCCCAGTTCGGAACGTTGGGCTTTCGGGGGCTGCTATTGCGAGAGCTGAACCGAGGATCGCGCTTGATTGTGATGTTTCGCGGATCTGATATCAGCCAGTGGGTCAAATCTCAAGGCGACCATGTATACGATACGCTCTTTAGCCAGGCAGACTACTTTCTAACAAACTGCGATTTCTTCAGGCAGAAGTTATTGGCACTAGGGTGTCCATCCGATAGGTTGAAAGTCCATTATTCTGGACTAGACTGTAGCAAATTCCAGCCTGTGCTTCGGCGGCTAGATGCGTCTGACAAGATTCGGATTGCAGCAACAGGTCGCTTGGTTGAGAAAAAAGGATTTGAATACTGTATTCGCGCTGTCGCAAAAGTCGCGAAGCAATATCCTCAAATCACCTTTGATATTATGGGCGACGGGCCGCTTCATCAAACACTGGCCAAACTCATCGAATCCTTACAGATGACCGAGGTCATCCACCTTCGGGGCTGGCAAAATGAGGAAGAGATTATTGATACGCTCGCTCGTGCCCATCTATTCGTAGCGCCTAGTGTGACTGCCTCTAATGGCAATCAAGATGCCCCTATCAACGTTCTTAAAGAGGCGATGGCACTGGGGCTACCGGTAGTCAGTACCTATCATGGTGGCATTCCTGAACTAGTAGAAGATGGCGTTTCTGGTCTGCTAGTGCCTGAGCGAGATGCCGATGCGATCGCTCAGGCACTTACGACTCTAATAGAGCACCCAGAACGTTGGCCGGATATGGGAAAGGCAGGTCGAGCCTATGTAGAAGCCCACTACAACTTAAGTGCACTAAACGATCGGTTAGTCACCATTTATCAGCAGCTAAAAGCAGGCCCAGCTGGTGATCAGCCTTCAAATGCTGAGCCCAACGAACAAACTGCTACCCATATTGGACCAGTGTTAGGTTAGTTTCCTCACCGTTCTAGCCTAGATGGCGTTCTCTAGCCTAGACACTTAGGTCTATCCATTCAGCTCAGGTGTGCAGACATAGATGATCTTCAAACATTCCAATACAGTTTCATTCAACCTTTTTCACTCGACCCATGCCCTCACCTCTTTCAAACACACCTGAGTCCGTCTCACTAACATCAAACGCAACAGCCCCATCAGACTCAACATCAGCTCAAGTAACTATCGTGGTCGTTCCTCGCGAACGGTTTAGCTGCACTGAGACCTCCTTGCAAAGCATCTATGACCACACCCAAATTCCCTTTGATCTAGTCTATGTAGATGGCAACTCACCCCCGCCTGTACAGGAGTACCTCGAAGCGCAGGCTCAAGCGCGCCAGTTTGATCTGGTTCGAACCGAGTACTACCTTTTCCCTAACCAGTCTAGAAACATCGGTCTAGCTAGGGTGAAGACGCCCTATCTCGTCTTTGTAGACAACGATGTTATTGTTTCTCCTGGCTGGCTCGCAGCGCTCTTAACCTGCGCGGAAGAAACTGGCGCTGCGGTTGTCGGACCGCTGATGTGTCATAAGGAACCGATCCACAAGGAGATTCACTTTGCCGGCGGAGAGTCCCATGTCTGGGTCGATAAGCTAGGTCGTCGGCGCATCAGAGAGAGAATGCTCAAGCAGGGTCAAAAAGTTGAAGCAGCTTTGCCTACGCTACAACGTACCCCTACCGAGCTAGCTGAGTTTCACTGTGTATTGATTCGCCGCTCAGTCTTTGAGCAACTGGGTGCGCTAGACGAAGGGATGCTTAATACCAAAGAGCATCTCGACTTTTGCATGACCGTTGCTCAGCTAGGAGAAAAGATATACTTCGAACCGGCCGCGATTGTTACCTACGTTGCCGGCCCCCCGATAGAGCGTAGCGACATGACCTACTTTATGCTGCGCTGGAGCGATGAATGGACGCTAAAGAGTTTGAATCACTTCCGCAACAAGTGGAATGTTGTAGAAGATGGCTACTTTACTTCAAAGTACAAGAAGCTGGGATGGCGACGCCGAAACACGATTGTAGGTCCGTTCATTCGCGCTATTACACTAGGCCGAGGCAGCTACATCCTGATGAGGATGTTCGCTGGAGTAGATCATCTTTTCAATCGCTATCTCACTTACCGCCATTCGCGGTTGCAAGCACAGTTTCAGGCTAAGGAGGCCGGGGATGCAGACACTGCTGACTATCATTATTCCCACCTATAATCGTCCTCAGATGGTTGAGCGAGCAGTGCAAAGTGCTTTAGCACAGACGATAGATACTGCGGCAGAAGGGATTGAGGTCTTAGTCGTAGACGACCACTCACCTGCCCCCCTGTCTCTGCTAGAGCATCCTCGCTTGCGGGTTATTCGGCTACCGGAGAACCGTGGCGGTGCGGCGGCTCGCAATGAAGGTGCGCGGCTCGCTTCCGGGAGATATATCACCTATCTAGACGATGACGATCAGCTTTTACCCGGAATGGCAGAAGTCGCTATCAAAGCGCTCCGCGATTCTACCCTACCTCCTCCAGTAGGCGTTTTGTCCGGCATAGAGGTGGTCAACCAGTCAGGGCAGGTCTTGAGAACTCGGCGGCCGCCGATTCTGCCGAAGGGATCGCATTTTTCGCTAGAAAAGATTAGTCCTGACAAATCGTTCCTCACCAAGCAAACTTTGGTAGTTGAGAAAGAAGTTCTACTAGCCATTGGCGGGTTTGACGAAACTTTTCGCTCGCGCGTCCATTCAGAGCTATTCTTGCGCCTCAATCAGGTTTGTTCTCTGGTGGGTTTGCCAACAACTACCTATCGGCTAATGGCTCACGAAGGACCTAGAGTCTCTAGCAATCTAGGTTTACGCCAGGCCAGCTTCAAGCAACTAGTTTCCAAACATCGCGAGCTGTTCGAGGCACACCCCGAGCAGTTTGCTAAGTTCTTGTATGACCATGCTCGAAAGTCTTCTACGCTAGGACAAAGACAGGCTGCTCTAAAAGCATTGGCCTGGGCCTTCAAAGTGCATCCCCTTCACAGCTCCTTGCTTGCTGGTAGAGATATCAAAGCTCGACTAGTGAAGCGGATGGCAGCTTAGTAGATATCGCGTTTTTATAACTACCCTTCTGTGAAATTTATGAGAATGAAGCTACCTGCAATTATCAGAAGAGTACTTGAAGCTAATAGCTTTTGGAGAAAAAACCGACTCATCCTACGGGAGTTTAGGCATTTTCGCTGGATTGCCTTTGGCGCGATCGCGTTTGCCTTTGCCTCTGCTTTTCTTGAAGGGATCACAGTAGGCTTTATCGCCTCGTTCCTGCAGGGATTAACGAACCCTGAGGAACCGCCTATCCAAACGGGGCTAGCCTGGTTTGATACGCTGTTTCTAGCATCAGAAGCCTCAGCATCAGAGCGAATCTATCGACTTTCCGGACTGCTGATGGTGGGTGTATGGCTAAGAGCCGGATTCGACTACCTCAGCCGGGTGTATTCTAAGAAGTCATCACTAAGCTTGGTAGACAATCTGCGCCGCAGAATCTTTGAACAGCTCAAAAGCTTCAATCTAAGCTTTTATACAACTGCTAGTCCGGGCGCTCTCATTAGCACACTTAGAGGAGAGGTTAACCAGGTACAGCAGGCGTTTGATCTGCTCTCTGTTTCCTTCGTCTTTAGCTCCAAGCTATTGGCCTATATGGTAGCGATGCTGCTACTGTCCTGGCAGCTTTTCATAGCATCTGTTCTTTTGTTTGGGCTGTTGGGTGTTAGCTTGACCTCGTTAACATCTAGGGTCAGAGAAGCGAGCTTCGAAGTGCCCAAAGCGAATAAAGCGTTCACATCTCGCGCTTTGTCTTTTGTCAATGGCATTCGCACGGTCCATGCTTGCGGTACCCAAGACTATGAAACTCGACGTTACAACAAAGCAACTCGAAAAATCTATAGCGCTCAGATGGGCGTTATCAAACTCTCAGAGCTAGTACAGCCGATTATTGAAGGTGCAGGTGCAACGCTGTTAGTTGGCATGGTTGTTGTTTCTTATGGATTGCTAATTTCAACTGGCAGATTGACGGCAGCTGAGCTGCTAACGTTTCTGTTTGTGCTGATTCGAACAACGCCAATCTTCTCTGCGTTGAATGGAGCCTTAGTCAGGTTTATGTCTGTTCAAGGCTCTTTAGGCGCTGTCAACGATTTGCTTCGACGTGATGACAAACCGTACTTCCAGGATGGGCACCTGACCTTCACTGGCTTACAGCGTTCAATCGATTTCGAGGCGGTAGATTTCTCCTATCAACCAGAAGAACCTGTACTGCGCGATATTACCCTATCGATCGAACGGGGAAAAACAACAGCGTTGGTTGGGACATCAGGAGCCGGTAAAACAACGCTAGCAGATTTGATTCCTCGATTCTATGATCCTACTCAGGGCCGAATTATGGTGGATGGGGTTGATATTCGATCGCTCAAGATTGATTCTTTTCGGCAGTGTATGGCTATTGTTAGCCAAGATACTTTCATCTTTAATACCACCGTAAGAGAGAACATCGCTTATGGCACTACTGGTGGCGGTGAGGTCAGCGATCAAGACTTGTATGAAGCCGCCAGGATGGCTAACGCATTGGAATTTATTCTCGATCTACCACAAGGCTTTGATACGGTGCTAGGCGATCGCGGCATTCGGCTCTCAGGGGGACAGCGACAGCGAATTGCGATCGCCCGCGCGCTTCTACAAAATCCTGAAGTCCTCATTCTAGATGAGGCAACGAGTGCGCTGGATTCTTTGACTGAGAAATTGATCCAAGATTCGTTAGAACGCTTATCGAAGGGACGTACGGTGATTGCGATCGCCCACCGCCTCTCTACCATTGCTGAAGCTGATAAAGTTGTTGTTCTAGAAAAAGGTCGCATTGTTGAGCAAGGCAGCTATCAAGACTTGCTAGAAACGCGTGGCAAGCTTTGGGAATATCACAAGATGCAGTTTGAGATGAGCAACACATAGAACCCATCGCCACCCTTTCGACTACGCTAGGAAAAACTTTGGTTACTTTGTAGTTTTGGTTGTAGTTTTGGTTACTTTGCAGCTTTGGTCACAACGACTGCTATAGCGATTGCTTACTACCATGACACTGTTTGAACTTTAGCTTGCTACCACACCAGCAGGGTTGCGTCCGTTTGGGTTGATAAGCCGGTAATAAGTCGCCCTGCGTATAAAACCACTGAGCCCCTTCACGCACGAACTGAGATTTTTCATGCAGCTGGCTAAGTTCATCGGGGCTGTTCAAGATTTCTTCTGAGGACTTTTCTAAAGCGTTGGCTTTATTGCTCAAGATAACAGGTAGCTTAACAACTGACTTAGAACGATAGGCAGCAACGAACTCTACACGGCCGGTTTTGTCTTTCCGCTGGCCTTTGTGAGTACCTAGTACAATCAGGTTCACCCACTGAGTCGTTCGAATCGTTTGCCATATAGTGTTGCGATCATCCGTTCGATAGTCAGCATGATGAGTGGCTATTAGGTAGTCAATATTTCCTAGTACAAAGGCTGTATAGCGCGATCGCATCAAAGCTTCAGCCGTCGGAGCAGGCTGTCCTTTGCTTATTCCTGTTAGATACGGTTCACAGCAGTTCGCAAAAGATCGCCTGCTACCGCATGGGCACTGCTTTACTCATCAATCTTTACTCATCGCTCTAGGTGACCTGTCTGCTTTGTGCTAATCCTAAAATCATCGATGCTAAGCTTGCTATGGAACATCTGTTTTCTCTATGTCGCAGTCCGCCGCTACTAAACTAAACCAAGCTGAGGCTTCGAAAGGCATCCCAGAAGTGCTTCCTGGCATCGAGCTAAGTCAGCAGCAGTGGCAGTCACTACAGGCGCTAGAAGCGTTTGTTCACAGCAACGAAAAAATCTATCTACTCACTGGCTACGCTGGCACAGGCAAAACGACCCTTCTACAGGCTTTGATTACCCGGCTACAGCAGCAGCACGACAATCGACCCATCGCTTTAACCGCACTTAGCAACAAGGCTACCAAAGTATTGCAGTCAATGGCCTATCGATGGGGATGCGAAGTAGACTGTATGACCTGCTGTCGGTTGCTAGGATTGAAGCCTGTGATTGATAAAGAGACAGGTGGTCAAAAGTTTGAGCCAGATCACAATCGCAAGAACCTCACCACCGAATACGATCTTGTTGTCGTAGACGAATGTTCCATGATCAATGTAGATATGTGGGACTTGCTGGTTAGCGCTGTATCTAAGTTCACCGATCGCACTCAGCTTTTATTTGTTGGCGATTCTGCGCAGCTACCACCCGTTGGCGAAACGGAGTCTCCTTGCTTTGCTAACGTTTTGCACCGCAGCGATCTCACAGAAGTCATTCGTTATGGGGGTGCGATTGGACTGCTCGCAGAAGACGTGCGAACTAACTTAGAAAGAACAACAATGCCTCGGGCAATCAGCGATCGCAACGCCACTAACACGGAAGGCATTTTTACGATTCCTCCGGCTCAATGGGAAAAGCTCATGCTCCGAGCCTTCAAAAGCAAAGCCTACGAGCGAAACCCCGATCAGGTCCGCGTGCTTGCCTACACCAACAACCGCGTCAACTACCTCAACAACAAAATTCGCGCCGCTATCTATGGTAAGAAGGCCGCTCGATTCATGGCTGGAGAACGCTTGGTTGCTAGAAATGCCTGCATGGGAAGAGACGGCATCTTACTACAGACTTCGGAAGAATGTGAAGTCTTAGCTGCCTACCTGACTCGTTTTGAAGGATGGCTAGTATGGGAACTAGAAGTTGAGACTGATGACCAGCAAGAGCGTCAGCTGAGAGTTCTTCACGAAGATGAACAGCAGCGATTTAAAGAAATTCTCTCTGACTATTCAGAGAAAAAACAATGGATGGCCTTTTGGGACTATAAAGAGCTTTTTCACGATCTTAGCTACGCCTACAGTCTTACAGTTCACAAAAGTCAGGGGTCTACCTTCCAAGATGTCTTTGTAGACGTGCCTAATCTTATGCTTAATCGCAAAGTAATAGAGCGTAACCAACTCTACTACGTCGCCTTTACCCGCGCCGCCAAGAGACTGTTTCTATTGGGATGAGGAAGATTCCTTCATAGATTCAAGCCTCCATATCTTCAAAACTGATACCTAACGGCTGGTCGATAGCCGACCTACTAAACTGTATTTCTCATGCTTTATAGCAATACGCAAAAAAGCTATAGCTACCAAACCGAACGGGCGATCGCCTCTACCGCCTGATCGATCTGCTCAGTACTCACCATCAGATTAGTCACTGCTCGAATCTTTCGCGGCCCAGTGGCCAAAACAGCTACCCCCTCTTTCGCTAACGTCTTGATCACGTCACTAGCGCTAAACTTAGTCAACTCAAAGTTGACAATGTTTGTTTCAACTAGGGCAGGATCAACTGATATACCCTTTATTCCTTTCAACTTCTTCGCTAATCGCTGAGCGTTGTAGTGATCTTCTGCCAAACGCTCGAACTGATGCTGCACAGCGTAGAGCGCACCAGCCGCAATCATCCCAGCTTGTCTCATTCCACCGCCAAACATTTTACGAAATCGCCGCGCAGTCGCTATCTTCTGCGCGCTGCCGACTAGCGCTGATCCAACCGGTGCGCCTAGCCCCTTTGAAAAACATACGCTCACAGTATCGAACGGAGCCGCGTACTCTTGGGGAGAAAGGCCAGTGGCAACACAGGCGTTCCAAAATCTAGCACCATCCATATGCAGCTGTAGGTCGTTTCGTTGACAAACACCGGCAATTTCTTGAATTGTCTCTAAAGGAAAGACCCGGCCACCGCTACGATTGTGCGTATTTTCAACGCAGACCAGTCGAGTCCGAGGAAAGTGAGGATCCACCGGACGCAATGACTTTTCAACGGCTGCCGCTGAGAAAATGCCCCCTTCACCAGACAATAGCCGACAGCTAACGCCAGATAGAGCCGCCGGACCACCCCCTTCGTAGTAGTAGATATGGGCCTCAGCCTCCAAGACAATCTCATCACCAGGTTGAGTATGCGATCGCAGTGCCACCTGATTTGTCATTGTACCCGAAGGCATGTAAACCGCCGCTTTTTTGCCTAATAGCGCAGCAACGTAGGTCTCTAGCTCATTAACAGAAGGATCATCCCCTAGTACATCGTCTCCAACCGGCGCAGCTAGCATCACCTGTCGCATTTCCGGTGTTGGCTGAGTGACTGTATCGCTACGCAAATCGATCATAATTTTGGCAAGCTGCAAAATAAAGACAGGCATAGGACAAAGGCAGCAACAGGCTAGTTGCCCTACCTAACCCTAATCTAATAGGACGAAGATATGGTAACCGTTTGTAGACTAAGATTTCTAGAGTTGCAGACTGCCTAATAGATTAGGTAAGCGGACTTTAGAGAGGTTAGCTGCTCGGCAGCAGAGGCGATCGCATGACAGTTCCAAAGGTTTTTATCGATGGAGAAGCCGGTACAACCGGGCTACAGATCTATCAGCGCCTAGCTGATCGTGAAGATTTGGAGGTAATCAGTATTGATCCAGATAAGCGGAAAGTGGCCAGTGAACGCGCCAAGATGATCAACGCAGCCGATGTGGCAATTTTATGCTTGCCCGATGACGCTGCTCGCGAGGCCGTTAGCTGGGTTACCAACCCCCAGACCAAAATCCTAGATGCTAGCACCGCCCATAGAACGGCTGACGAGTGGGTCTATGGGTTTCCAGAGATGAGCGCAGATCAGCGATCGCACATCGCTACCGCTAACCGAGTGAGCAATCCAGGCTGCTATCCGACCGGATTTTTAGCGCTCATGTCTCCGCTTGTTAGAGGCGGACTGCTGCCAGCGACGTTCCCAGCAACGGTCAATGCGATTTCAGGCTACTCCGGCGGCGGCAAGAAGCTAATCGCCCAGTACGAAGGCTTTCGAGCGGAGGCGCCGGCGGAGGAATCGCGATCGCCCTATAGTCCCTATGGTCTAGGCTTTAGGCACAAGCACGTTAAGGAAATGCAGAAATATGCGAGACTACATCACGTCCCGCTTTTTGTACCTGCTGTGGGTGACTTTGCCCAAGGAATGGTCGTACAGATACCGCTGCCGCTGTGGAGCCTAGAAGATGCGCCTACCGGAAAGCAGCTACATGAGAAACTCAGCAGTCACTATGCCAATGAACCGTTCGTCCCTGTAGCGCCGCTAAATGATCAGGGCCAGCTTCGTGACGGCAGTTTCTTTGAAACCAAAAGCGCCAATCAGACAAACGAAGTGCAGCTCTTCGTCTTTGCCAACGACGAGACCAAAGAAGCCTTGCTAATTGCTCGTCTAGATAACTTAGGCAAAGGCGCCTCAGGCGCAGCGGTACAAAATCTCAACATTATGCTGGGTTTATCCGAGAAGTCTGGTCTTTCTAGCTAGTTGTTGTAGTTGTTCTATTGGCTTAGCTGCAATACAAACTAAGTGCTTCTGGATGGAACGACAAACAATTCTCTTCTAAAGAAACTAGTGGGAAAAAAGGCTTACAGGGTAGTCTTGATCAATATTTGAATACAGGTGGATATTTATTTATGGTACAGGTCAAAATCACAGGCAGCGCAGATGCTCTTAATCCCATAAAATCAAAACTCTCAGACATTATTCATAGCTGTTTGCAAGAGGCTATTGGTACGCCAGAAGAAAAACGATTTCAAAGATTCTATCCTCTCGATGCAGAAAACTTTTACTATCCTAAGAGCTGCTCATCTCGATATACCATTATCGAGATTATCATGTTTGAAGGGCGCTCTGTGGGTGCGAAAAAGCGGTTGACTAGTTTGTTGTTTGAGCGAATTAATCAGAAGCTAGAAATAGCGGTAGAAGATATTGAGATTGCTATATTTGATTTGCCTAAACACAACTGGGGTATCCGCGGGCTTCCAGGTGACGAGCTGGTTCTCAACTATCCCATAAACATATAAACACACAGCTAAATATACACAGTCAAATACACGCAGCTAGATACATACCGCATAAATACATAGCCGAACTTTCGAGTTTAGAGACAGAGACCCAAAGGATTATCATCATGGCCACAAGCACACAGCTCGAACTCTCATTCGACCAGATCTTCTTTTTTGGTGATTCTCTATCTGACAACGGCAATATCTATGAGCTGTCTTCTAGACTGCTACAGATAGGATTACCACCAGATGGCTTTGGCTATAACCAAAAGTTTACCAATGTCGAAACTAACGGCAATGGTGCGGTGTGGACTGAAGAAGTCCCCACTTTATTAGGGCTAGCAACAGAAGATGTGTATAACTTCGCTTTTGGCGGCGCCCGCGTACTAGGAGATGCCACTATCGGAAGTGTGCTTAGACTCGGTGAGGCTGCAGAACGGCTGGTAAGGCCTGATGTCAACTTAGACGACTTCGTTGATAGCACACTGACAGAGGAAGCAAGATCTCTGCTAGCAGGAAGCGAAGTGCTCGATAAGATATTCAATGCGATATCTACTGTCAATAACCTCAATCTAACTGGCCAAGTAACCAATGCGTTAGCCTCCGTACAAGGCCAATTTGAGGAGGGTACAGCAGCTTCCTTTCTAATTGGAGGCAATGATTATACAAACTTGGCCCCTGATCAAGATCCGCAAGCATTTATTACCGATATAATTTCAACCTTTCTTAGCAATGCCGCTCAAGTCGCTGCAGCCGGCGCTGATACATTGATCTACGTCACGCAACCGCTTGTCTCGTCTGCACCTATCGGTAAACAGCTTATATCGGCGCTAACTGAGCAGGGACTATCAGGAACAGAAGCAGCAGAGGTTCTCGGTCAGATCGATCAGCTCGTTAGCGTTCAAAACCAGCAAGTAGCAGCAGGCTTTCAGGCATTAGGACAGCAGTTTGGCGCTAAGGTCGTGGTCGTTGATTTGGCTCAACTTGCAGAGGAGATACAAGCTGATCTCTCTGGGTTTGGATTCAAGTTTGGTGGGAGTCGCCTTCTCTCTGGTGGGACAAACCTCTCCAGTTTTCTAGATTTCAACAACAATGGCATACCGGATGTTGGAGTCGATCCTGACACTAGTGAGATCATTGACCTACCTTTGCCCTTCGTTTCTACCGATATCAATGGTGATGGAAAAAACGACATCTTTGTAGTCGCTGATGCGGAGTCACTGGAATTTGATCTTGACGAGATCATGTTTTTTGATACGGTTCATCCTTCTGCGGCTACTCACGATCTAATTGCGAACTTCTACATAGCTTCTCTAGCTCAAGGCGTTGATTTTCTGACGACGGCGGCAGATGAGCTTTTGGGTACTCAGCGTGGTGACCTTGTCTTTGCAAAAGCTGGAGATGACGCAGTAGAAGGCAAGCAGGCTAATGATGTCATTTTTGGCGGGTCGGGTGAGGATATTCTTTGGGGGAGTAGAGGCAACGATATTGTTATTGGTGGTGGCAGCAATGACTGGGTTATCGGAAACTCAGGAGCCGATATCGTTGCTGGTTCAGATGGCGACGATAGGCTACGCGGACGAAGGGGAAGCGATATTTTAATCGGTGGCGAGGGCAGTGATGATATGAGGGGCGGATCGGGTAACGATCTGTTTATTCAAGCGGTCGATAGGGAGGCGATCGCCTACGATATCGTTCGTGGAGGCCTAGGCTATGACACTCTATTTATTGAAGTCGAAAATACTGAGTTTGAGGCGGCTGAGTCTAGCATTGAGCGCTTTCGCGCTGGCCAGCCGCTTGAGTTTTCTATCGGCAATAGTGAGATTGAGCTGCGCAGCATTGAGCGAGTTATACTCGGTAACAGCGACAATCAAACTCAGTTTGATCAAGCCTACTCGCAGGCATTTGACGAACTAGGTGCTGGAGCGATCGCGTTAGTAGACGCAGCTGTGCGTTGGAACCAGCTAGACCCTATAGCCTAGATCGTATGGCATAGATCACCTAAACCTACACCTGATAAAGAAAATTTTCTTGAGCTCTAGAAAAAGTCGGATAAGTGCCAGTAAACCATGAGTTAGTAGGCGAAGACACGCTCAATAGTAAACAAGTTGAAAGCTCGAAGATCATCTAGAAGTCCATCAATGAACGACGCTAAATGACTGTAAGTAGCAAGACCGCTAGAAAGCTCCTCTATGACTTTATGTTTGAAAGTAAGGATGCTAAGCAATGGGTAGAAGACGTATGGGGCTTGAGTCCATTTCTAGGCCAGGGTGCGGCGAACGCCGCTGAAGTCCTCGGCGCCCTTATAGAGGTCTGCTCAGAACAACAGCTCAACGAGATTATCTCCAGCTTATATGCGGCTCATCAAGCGACTATTCATGAACTAGCAACTGCTAGCGAGTGGCGTGTGCCTATTGATCCTAAACAATCAGTCGATCCACCAGCTGATACCGAAAAGAAACCGTAAGGATTCTAGAGAATCAGCGACTAGTCACTATTTCAGTGTACGCACAGTCAACACCTGAGGCGGTGTCGCATCCGGCGGATATAAAAACTGAACATTAATATCTCTCTGTTCCCTTGGCGCTATCGTTACTGTAACGAGTGGCTGTCCTTGCTGTCCTCGATTCTGTTCTAGATACGTGAAAGCAGCTCGAGATCTGCCATTGTCTTCCTTATAAATAAACAGCACTGTGCCTCGAAAAAAGACTCGACCTTTGGGTCTTTCGTAAAACTGAAGGGCGTCGCTAAGACCATCGTTTTGGATAGGTGTTTGTACAGAGAGAGCCACTGTTCTAGGACTCTCTGTGTGGTTGTATAGCGGCAAGGTCAGGTTGTATTCGACCCCATAGTTGCCGTTAGCCCGGTACGCAGTATCTCGATAGCGAGCTCGAATGGGTGCACTCTGAATCTGGCCAGTACCAAAGGTATTACGCTCTAGGGTACTAATGCCGTAGGAAAACTGTTCTCCTTGATCGGGAATAGCCAGCTGATCTTGGTTTCGATCAGTTAAGGTCGCCCGCCATTGAGACCCCTGGGAGATGCCTGAAACACGACCATAGCGGAAGGGGTCTTCACGACTGCCTGGCCTGCTAGGAGATAAGTCACGCGGCTCCAATAGCTGACTATGAAAAAGCAAATGCTTCCATTCATCTAGGCTTGGGACCTGCTCGTTTCCATTGACTTGCGGAGCGTGCATAGCTAGGCTTGCAACATAGACTGGACCGCTGCTGTGTACCCGAATTAGCGTAGAACGTCCGTTGAGCCTAGAGCCTTCGCCAGAGCTAACATTTCTAGGCGGTGGGGTGATCGTGCTACCGGATGGATGCGTTCCGTCTGTAGGCACATTCAGGCGGCGAAGGGGAATGGGCGCATTGAGTAAAAGATGGGTAGTGCGAGGCGCGATGGTAACTTGATCGGGAAGCGCTCTGTGTCGGCGATCGCGTAGGACATCATTAACGACTCGACTCCCTGGACCAGAGAAGTTATTGCTATATAGGTTAGAAGTGCCAGAAGCAATCTCATTCCAAGGAGATTCTTGGCTGAGGTAGGAAGCGCCTTCTCGAATAGAAAGTGTAATTGCCTGGTCCTCTGGATTGTGAACGAGGATTCCATGGTATACAGTGCGATCATCTCGGTCATCTTGCCCCTTGGCAACATGATGCGAAAAGATATCAAAGCGGCCGCTCAATGGATAATTGAGATGAGCCGAGGGTGCACGCTTGCCACTGGGGGGAAAGGTAGAAAGTAGAATTCCGTCAGATTCAATAATTTCAGGACTATTACTATTGAAAACAGGTACCGTATCCAATCCACCTGGTAGCGGTCGCACCTCTTGTGGCACTGTGATTACGCTACTTTCTCGTGCAATTTGGCTTTGCGTCACTTGGCCTTGTGCAACCTGGCTCTGTACAACCTGATGAGTTTGTGCAGCAGAGAAGAAGTTTGCTTGAGGAAGATTTTGGAGATGATTTCCTATGAAAAGGAAAGAAACAAGAGAGAAAATCAAATCTGTATTACCTATTTCTGACTAATTTTGTCTGACTAACTTTGCCTGACTGGCCGAGAGCTAGGGACGCTATAGCGCGAGCTGTAGAATACAGAAGATATCACCCGTTTGTTCCCATGAGCAACTAGGGCATGAGTAACAGACAGAGAATAAAGCAGCCTTCCCCTTACTGACAGGCAATTGTGGCAACGACACTTAGGCGATCTCACACTCAGGCGATCTCTGAGTCTGATCCACTTTAGGCTTGACTTAGATAGTACTCTATACGTTCTTCTATCTGACTGATTGGGATGTTTTGCGTCCAGTACTCCGTTAGCGCATGGCCGAAGGCCCAGGCTCGTTGACTGGCGGCATGCTGTTCGCCGCTTTTAATCAAGATGGGCCACAGCGCTAACAAGTCGAAATTTTTAGCTTCTGGGCTATCGGCTGCAAGCAAGGAGAATAGCTCATAGGCCATCTGCAACTTACCTAGAACAATCGGACCTTCTTCTACCGGAATTTTTTCGATTAGCAGTGCGCCCAGGGCAGGCGTACCGGTTGTCATCGTGGCAATAAACTGAAGGACTGGACTTTTCAGCAGCCTAGCGAGCCCTTCGGTGGTAGACATTTGAAAGGTGATGCGATCAATGATTTTGGCAGCAGCTTGGGAGCGAGCATCTTGACTACGCAAGAACCTAGCTAGACGTAGCTGCTTTGCAGGTGCGATCGCCTCGATTAGCGCCAGCGAAAGCGCCTCATCTCCCCAAGCGTCGCGTTCTCTTACTATGTCGCTAGTGACTAAGGGCAATACCTGCTGACAGTAGTCTGCTAGCTTTTCAGCTCGGTAGTTTACAGCAGAGCGAATGGCCTTTTCTTTGGGCCACGAGCCGCTCTGCCAGTAGTAGGGTGGACTCCACTCCCGCACAGGGCGCAGTCTGTCTACTTGGGTAACGATGGCAATTACGGGGAGACCCGTTACCTCAGCTCGCACCTCAGCTAAAAAATCAGCATCCATTTGTAGAGCAGGATCTAGGGCAGGGGTGACTAATAACAGTACATCCGCTTTGTTCGCATAGTCTATGACCTGTTCACGCAAGTCTTCTCTAGCCACCTGCTCATACCCTGGGGTATCCCATAGCGTTATTGCCTCCGCTGGCTCTGTTGCTGGCTGTGTAGTTAGCTTGGATGTAAGGCCAGGCATCCTATCAGATAACCAACGATAGCTCTGAATTTTGTCTGTACTAGGTAATACATCGACGGCTGCTCGCTCGGATTGAAAGAGCGTATTAATCACGCTGCTTTTACCAGCCCCAGTCCGCCCCACTAGCAAAATGCTGACTGGCTTTTGAGCAACGGCTTCGGTTGGCTCTGCTTTCTCTATAATCTCTCTTAAGGTTTCTGCCTTGGCCTGAGGTAACGCTGCGGGAGCTTCGGCCAAAACCGTATCAAGCTTAGTACCACCTTCACCGCCATAAAGTGTAATTGCCTGCTGCGCTAGATTTCTCAATACCGTTTCTCTTAGCATCGTGCTTAGGTTAAGCACGATTTGCTGATTGGCCTGGCTCATGTTCTTCGCACTGACCTGACGGGCGATCGCCGCAGCTGGGTTTAGGGCCCACTGCGCCCAGTTAAACGCCTTCACCAGCTTTCTAGCCGAAGGTTCTAGGCGGCGATACAGCTCTACCCCTTCTACCATCTGGCCAATCGAAACCTGACCTAACACGGGTGATAGCTTCTGCATCATCCGATCGGTATCATCCACCGTGCCCCGAATTAAGCCATAGGCTTCAGGTACATAGATAGATAGTAAAGGCCGCTTGACCTCAGGGTGATAGGTCTTTGCGATTACCGTTACTAGCGCTAAACAATGCTGCCAAAATAGCTGCCAGTCTTCCCAAACCGGCGGGTCATCCTTCGCGGTTTGCAAGATATCAGCTAGGGCCGCTTCAATTTTGACAATAGGATCATCATCTAACTGAGCTTCGCTACGAGCTAGACTAGCAGCGGCCTCGGCATTAGCCTCTTCTAGCTCAGCGTTCATTTCTGAGACAATCGCTTCTGCCTGTGCGATCGCGGGCTTTGTCCACCGGACAACTAACCAGCGCCAGCCCAACAGCACAAATATGAATACCGCCCAGATCCAATTCAAATGCCAGGCTCTGATCTGCTGTCCCGCTGCCACTAACAGAAATGTCGCAATAACGACAATCGGCGCCACTAAAACAGCCACCTGCCAAGATTTGAGTCGCATCAGCATCAGCATCACCTTTAAGCGCATACGCTAAGTCAGGCTAACGCCAAACTCAACGCTTGCATAAAGTCTAATACCTATAGCAGCGTCAAAACCAAAATCGAAAGTTGACTCTGCAATAGCATCTAAGTAACAGGGCTGATCAATCAAAGGCAGTATGCAATAGGCCAGCCGTTGAGCCCAGTTCAGACTACTAGGGTCAACGCATACCACTACTTTAGACTTCACCTTTGAACGTCACAGTTTGAAGCTAGAAGGCACAGAAAACTGTAAAGCTCAAAGACTATAAAGCCTGTAGACTATTGAGCCCGCTCAGAATCAGTTTTGCTCATGCTAAATAGAGATAACGGAAAGTCTGCTTCTTGCAAGTCAACTAAGCTAATCTCACTCAAATCAATTTCTGCACTGGCAGGCGGAGTGTGCTCTACTTCTTGAAGACCGTAAAGGAAAGCAGCTAGCAGCACTATAAAAGCAGTGCGAGGCAAGATAGGTTGTGATTTCTTTGAAGGAGAACGATAAGACACCAAGCCAAAAGTTAGATTAGGTTAGACAGTGGAAAACATTCAGACATCTATGCCTTGTTCTTGGAAACAGAAGTAAACAAGATGCCGACTCCAGCGCTGAATATCAACGCTAAACATGCACCAAAGCAACACTAATAGCAGGCAAAAAACCTATACAGGCAAGACGATCTAAAAGCAAAAATGCAGGCGAATTCAGCGCACTTAGCTAACAACTCAGCTAACAGAGTTAATTTACTGTAGCTTCTTTGCTATGGAGCGGATATTACAACGCTTTCTCTTGTCACTAAATTGTATCAGTAAGCCTAGCCATTCGTAAACCTTCGAAGCACAATTTCATTAGGCTTTTACATAGTAATTACTTAACAAAAATATGATCTCAACGCATCAATATCTCTTTCAAAAGAGCGATTAAACGACCCTTTAAAGCAGCTCAACTACCGGATCGAACCGATATAGTTACTGATAGCATTTTCTTTTAGACTCTAAACAGGAACTAGATAGCTTTCATGATTCAGTCAAAATCAGGTGACACCGTTAAAGTTCACTACACTGGTACTCTCAACAATGGTCAGGTGTTTGACTCTTCTAAAAATCGTGACCCCCTAGAATTTACGTTAGGTACTGGCATGGTGATCGCAGGCTTTGACGCAGCGGTAACCGGTTTGTCACCGGGTGAATCTATCACCACTACAATTCCAGTGGACAGAGCCTACGGTCCCTATCAAAAAGGGATGGTCGCAGAGATTGATCGCGCAAATATTCCAGCCGACTTTGAGCTAGAAGTGGGCCAGCGACTAGAAATGCAGGTACCCGGAGGCGAGGCGATGGCCGTTACGATTACGGATATTCAAGGTGATACGGTAACCCTTGATGGCAACCATCCGCTGGCTGGTCAAGATCTGACCTTTGAATTAGAACTCGTCGAGATTATATAGAGGAGATAGCGATGACAACTTATCTAGTCACAGGGGCAAATCGTGGAATTGGCTATGAGTATTGTAAGCAGCTAGCAGCGCGGGGAGAGGAGGTGATTGCAGTATGCCGTCAGCCTTCGTCAGCGCTATCGGATCTTGATGTCGAGATCGTTAGAAACATCGACGTCGCTGACCAGCAGGCAATCGAAACGTTGAAGAAGGCATTAGGTAACAGACCCATCGATGTGCTGATTAACAATGCAGGAATCTATCGTCAATCAAATTTAGACTCGCTGAACATCGATGGGATCAAAGAGCAGTTTGAAGTAAATGCGATCGCGCCGCTAGTGCTGACCCAAGCGCTTTTACCCAATCTCACAGCTAGTGTTGATAGTAAAGGCGGTGCTAAGGTCGCTATCATGACTAGCCGTATGGGCTCAATCGAAGACAACACCTCTGGCGGTACCTACGGCTATCGCATGTCCAAAACCGCCGTTTCTATGGCTGGCAAATCGCTTTCCCACGATCTTAAGTCGAAGGGAATCGCAGTGGCTATCTTGCATCCGGGGCTAGTTAGCACCGATATGACTAACTTCAATAGCAACGGCATCTCTCCAGAGGAGTCTGTGAAGGGACTGCTCAAGATTATTGATTCGCTAACGCTGGAAAAAACAGGTACCTTTTGGCATTCCAACGGTCAAGTCTTACCCTGGTAAGTCACTTGTCTGGCTTCTTCCTATCCCAACTTTTCTATCCCAACTTTCCTATCCCAACTTTCCTATCCCAACTTACAGATCGCTTCACCCCCTAGCTCAATCCAGCCATGGATCAAGCCAGAAGTAGATTGAGCCGCCGCGCACTTACCGTGACGATCTACCACGATTACGCCGCCTTCCCCATTCACCTTTCTTACTAGGTACGCTATGCCTGCTTTTGCGGCCGCGATCGCATCTAGGTCCTTGAACTGCACGTAGTCAGAGACTGTCTTCGCAAACACCGTTCGTAAAAACTGTTCGCCATACCCCGTCGCTGATACTGCGCAGGTTTCATTATCAGCGAACACACCTGCGCCTACGACGGGCGTATCTCCTACCCGGCCCCAGCGCTTATTGACGAGTCCACCTGTGGAGGTTGCTGCTGCCAAGTTTCCCTGGCTATCCATACAGGCAGCACCCACCGTCCCTAATTTCTGAGCAAGCTTTTGAGCAGGCTTTACTTTCTCGTGATCAAGCATCATTCGCCCAGCGGCCTGCGCCTCTTTTAGCTGCTTGATACGAGCCTCCGTAATGAAATACGCATCGTCGCAAAGTTCAGCCTGACAGAATTTGGCAAATTCTAAAGCCCCTGCGCCTGCTAGCATCACATGATCGCCCTGGTCAAGCACTTGCCTAGCTAGTGAGATTGGATTTTTGATTTGTTTTACGCAAGTCACCGCACCCGCTTTCAAATCTTCTCCATTCATTAGCGCCGCGTCCATTTCCACTTCTCCGTTCTCATTGAGAACGGAGCCCCTGCCAGCGTTATAAAGTGGCTCATTCTCTAGTAGATTGACGCAGTATTCAACCACATCTAGCGCCGCAGCCCCCGATTCCAACCACTGGCGTCCGGCTGCCAAAATCTCCAAAATACTTTCTTTAAACTCGGATTCACTGGCCTCGTATTTTAGATCTTCTAGGGCCCCGGCCCCACCATGAATAATTAGAGAGTAAGACTGTGTGGCCATAGTGCGCTTCTAAAAGTGATTTGTCTAGTCTATAGTCTCACCTGGTGACAGCTCTTCTAGGATCGTAAAGCGAACGTGGTTGATCGCCAGATCGCCAATAGACAGATCCTCTGGTTTATTTGCTGCCTTCATCTTTTCAAAGGAGATTCCCTTCCCAATCTCAGTGTGAAACCAGGAGAGACCCATAAAAAACCGCGTTGGATAGGGTCCACGTTCAATCACATCATCCACGTTGGATTCCATCGGGAGCCAGCCGAGGCTAGGAACATAAAACTCTAGCCACACATGGTTAAAGTCTGGCTCTAAGGGTAGGTTCTTTTGTTCGGGTTTAGCCGGACATTTGTATCGGCCAATCGTCCGACAGGCAATTCCATTTAACCGAGCTAGTGCTAGCAGCACGCCAACATACTCACCGCAAGATCCAACCCCTCTGGCAAGTGCCACGTCCGGCGTGTCAATCTTTGGTTGGATACCATAGGAGAGCTGGTCATACACGTAGTTGCGAATCTTCAGCATCTTTCGCAAAACATTCGACTCAGTGCCGCTAGCTTCTTCCGCAGCGGCTTTGATGATATCGGAGTCCATCGCTAGATCGTCATCATCGACCAGATATTTCTGCTGGAGGTCGGCGGTCAAAGGGGCCGCTTCTTCAACTTCACCGGGCGATAGGAAATACTTCAGACTATACATTTCAACCGTAGCTTTCCATCCAATCAGTCCAGCTTGATTAGGCTCTAAAGTATCAAACTTAAAGACGGCAACTCGCTGACCTTGCTGAATTTCTTCTGTAAATGGATGACCGATGGCTTCTACTTTGCGCACTTTCTGGCGCAGCGTATCAGAGGGCAAAGCGATTCGCCATTCCACAGCTTCTAGCTTGATAGCTTCTAAAGGCAGAAATTCTTCAACATAAGAGATCTCAACTAGGTAGCCGGTCGACAGACTGTAGGATTCACCTTCGGGTTGGTGAATGTGTAACGGATGTATAAAGGTGCGATCGCGAAACGTCAGCTGAAAGGGCGATTCTGCATTGGGATCGTCGCGGATATAGGGCTCTTCGTCCGCATAGGCAACGTAGCAAATAGGAACGCCATCTTCAAGATCTAAGAATGTGATACCTGTGGGTGAAGCAAATGGAGTCAGCGCACTTAGCTGGGTAGCACCTGTCTCTTTGTGCAGACAGTAGACGGTTTGTTCAGCGCGATCACATACCCAAAGACCCGACTCAGTCGCCGAAATATTTTCAGATCCGACGCCTGGCTGTACCAACTTAGTCAAAGGCCGTCCGGTGGTTCTATCGAATACATGGATATATCCAGACTTCTGGCAGGTGGCATACACTCTGTCTTGCCAAACGGCTACACCACCAACCGCATAGGGTAGCCGCGCAAATGCTTTAGGAATTAACGTTTCTTTTGAGCAGCTAAAAACCGTTTGGTCTTTGGCATACCACAAGGTGTTCTCCCAAATAGCTAACCCACTCACGCCTAGCCACTCTACAGTCTGCTCAGGATTTAGAACAACTGTATTATCTGTTAACGGATCGATCTCAACTAAATATCCCCGCACCGCATCGACTGCTAGTAGACGCTGCTGACTTGCTGCTAAGCCTGATAAAAAATACACCCCAATGGGTCGAACTGTTGAATGCTGTATGGGTCGCACTAAAGACACCTATCCGAAATTAAGACACGCTCTAGAATTTAGACTAACCGAACCTGCCTTAGCGCACCAAAAGGTACTACTTTAAAGTACATAAACCGCGCAGCTCAGGAAAATTGCTAAGTCCTATGAAAATAGTTTATGACTCAGATAAGGACATACTACAACTTTCTTTTAATCAGGCAATGGTTGAAGAAACTACGCAAATAGCTCCTGGACTGATCGCAGACTACGACGAAGATGGAAAGATCATTGGTTTAGAACTTAGGAAAGCCTCAATCCGTGTAGACAATCCTTACGAGCTTACCTATCTAATAGGTGAGTCCAATGCTAGCAAACCGTTTGCCAAAGTCAGTGAATAATCGCACCCGCTTAGCATTAGTCTTTTGATATTAGTCTCTTAGTAAGTCCGCTTAGTAAATAGCGCAGTTGAGACACAAACCCAAACAGAAAACTTTTCTATAATTTGAGGTACCTAAGCTCTCCTATCCAGGATCTCTCAATGTTCGTGCCCGACTTAATTGACACCCTACTCGGTCAATAAAGGTAGTGAAAGTATTCGAAGTGTTCAAACGCTAGAAGACATAGCGCTGACAGCCTTAGCGCTAGCAGATATAGGTATAGTTACAAGAATTGCAACCTCAGAAGCCCTGCAGGATAACCATCGATAAACTCGCTATCTTCTCAACTCTTACTGACTTAGAAAGGCGATAGGGCAAAAGGACAATAGAGCAGTAAAGCGATAGAGCTAGAAATTAGATTCAAGCGTAAGCGCGTGTAATCTATGGATAAGGCACTAGGCTCTAATCATTCTGCCAAGACTCGTGACCAATAAGATCGCACACGTAGTCGCGCAACAGATACTCATTGTCCTCTAAAACTTCTTCAACCAAGTGCCAATCCCTATCTCCAAAAAATCTAGCAAGGGAGTAGAGCTGAGCAGTTCTGCCAATCGAGCCCCTATCTACCAAGGCTCTAACTTCGTCTTGGATCGAATGGATAGAATGTGGACGACACGTTTGCAGCATGGTGGATGTCCTCTAGAAATGGTTCACGACAAATGAAAATGCCCTACAGTCTAATCCGAGAGCTGGTTGCTTCTAAACGCTTGCTTCTAAATGCTTACTTCTGAATTAGTCTGCTTTCAAAACACGTCGTTTTCTAACGCTGGTTGAAATAGTCAGCCTCACTATTTAAGGAAAGCAGTGAAAACTACAGACTTCAAAGCTACTATCTTGTGCTCTCAAATCACGCTATCCTTTTGATTTTATTTCGAATCAACAAACTTCAGCGGAAAGCCTGAGACCTGAATTAATACTGTCTGATTTGTTACTGCTAGATTCGCTACTATCTAATTCGCTCAAGCTTCAATTAACAACTGTATTTATCTGACTGTATTTATCTTTAGCCGATAATGAACATATCGTTAGATGAGAAATCTCGTAATGAGAGCATGAATCTTGTATCTCTCACAGTAATTTTATATAGGACTGACAAAAATCATCTTTGTTGAGCAACGTTCCTGTATTGTACAGCACACTTTTGCGAGAGAAGCAGACGTTGGTTAGGATTTCATAACATTACGTCCTAGCGTAGAAACTAGTGATCACTGTGATAGTAGCGCTGATATGATCTAGGTATGATAGGGTGGCCTTCTTGAGCAGTAGCCATTTTCCATTAGCTACCGCTTGAGAAAGCTCGCAAAGACAAGTGAGAGGATTACTTTTATTTCCGCTGTAGACATAGCTAATAGAAGCGGCTTGTCAAACTCGGCTACTAGCCGTTTTTTTATGACTGTTTGCACGTCTGGTTCTAGCATCATCCTAGCAGCGCAGCATCAGATGAGCGTTCTCTACAGGAAGAGTGTTGTTGATAGCCACAACGTTGATGATCGCAACAGCAGCAGAACGACTTAATGCTAATGATTTAGTTCGCAGGCCCAAACACTTCAAAGGAGATTTTTTGCATGACTGAAACGATGGCTAACAAGGCAACATCAATTGATACCACTGATACCACTCGAATTCTGATGTGTGCGCCACATCATTATGATGTGGACTATGTGATTAATCCCTGGATGGAAGGAAACATTCATCGCTCGTCTAGAGATCAAGCGGAAACTCAGTGGCAAAAGCTGCACGATGTTTTGAAAGAATATGCTGTGATCGAACTGATTGAGCCTAAGCCAGGCTGGCCTGATATGGTTTTCACTGCTAACGCTGGGTTGATATTAGGCGATCGCGTTGTCCTTAGTCGATTTTTCCACGAAGAGCGACAGGGCGAAGAACCTCATTTTCAAAAATGGTTTGAGGATAACGGCTACACAGTCTATGTGCTGCCCAAAGGCTTGCCGTTTGAAGGGGCTGGCGATGCGCTATTCGATCGAGGCGGCGGTTGGCTTTGGGCAGGTTATGGCTTCCGCTCAGAGCTAGATTCTCATCCGTATTTGGCTAAATGGCTAGACGTAGAAGTCCTATCTCTACACTTAGTCGATAGCCGCTTCTACCATTTAGACACCTGCTTTTGCCCGCTTCAAGGCGGCTATTTACTTTACTATCCAGGCGCGTTTGATGCCTACTCCAATCGTCTAATCGAAATGAGAGTGCCTGCCGACAAGCGTATCGCCATTGATGAAGTCGATGCGGTCAACTTTGCTTGCAATACGGTCAATATTGATCGCACTGTAGTGATGAACAAAGCGACTGAGAGTTTGAAGCAGCGGCTAGATGAGCTAGGATTTACCGTCATCGAAACGCCGCTAACTGAATTTCTCAAAGCAGGCGGCGCTGCCAAGTGTCTGACACTGAAGATGAGCGAACCTCGCTCGATAGAAACGCAGACCTCTACGGTACAAAGCCGAGTCATTCATTTAGAAGGACATTTGCTGGACTCTGGATTGGTCAACCGCGCTTTAGATACGATTGTGAGCGGCGGTGGCAGCTTTCAAGTTTTGAGCTTTGATTTGGGAAAGCAACGACAAGATAGCTCGGTCGCCGAGGTGAAGGTGATTGCGCCAGATGTCACCGTTATGGATGACATCATGGGACAGCTGATTGATCTTGGCGCCGCTAGCCTACCGCGTGAGGCTCAGCCTGCTGAGTTAGAGCCCGTTGTTCAAAACGGAGTAGCGCCGGATGATTTCTATGTAACCACGATCTATCCGACCGAAGTGCTCATTGGCGATCGCTGGATTAAGGTCAAAGGGCAGCGGATGGATGGCGCGATCGCCCTTTCTCAGACTGATAGTGGCCCAGTTGCTAGCTGCAAACTACTGCGCGACTTGGAAATCGGTGAATCGGTTGTTGTTGGCAGTAGAGGGATCCATACCATCAGAGAACTCGCGTCGCTTAAAAGCAAAAAGGCCGATGAGTTTAGCTTTATGGGAGCTGGGGTTTCTAGTGAGCGCCGAGTGGAGCTAGTCGTAGAGCAAATTGCCTGGGATCTTCGGCGGATTCGCGATCGTGGCGGTAAAGTAGTCGTTACCGCTGGCCCAGTCGTCATCCATACCGGTGGTAGTGAGCATCTAAAGCAGCTTATCCGCGGTGGCTATGTCCATGCGCTATTAGGAGGAAATGCGATCGCAGTTCATGATATCGAACAGGCGATGCTAGGCACTTCGCTAGGCATGGATATGAAGCGAGGGGTTTCAGTGCATGGCGGACACCGGCATCATCTCAAAGCGATTAATACTGTTCGGCGTCACGGTAGCATTGCCAAAACTGTAGAAGCCGGCGAACTGACTAGCGGCGTCATGTATGAGTGCGTCAAAAACAACGTGCCTTTCTCGCTAGCAGGCTCTATCCGTGACGATGGTCCCCTGCCAGATACCAAGATGGATCTTATAGAAGCTCAAGCAGACTATGCCAGATTAGTTGAGGGTGCAGATCTCATCCTGATGCTTTCAACAATGCTACATTCTATTGGCGTCGGCAACATGACCCCGTCGGGCGTGAAGATGGTCTGCGTAGATATCAACCCAGCCGTTGTCACTAAGCTAAGCGATCGAGGCTCTGTAGAATCAACTGGCGTTGTCACCGACGTTGGCCTATTTCTTAGCCTGCTGGTTCATCAGCTCAGCAAGCTGACCGGGCAGTACGCGCCGGTTGATGTGTTGAACTGAAGCTGTTGAAAAGGCACTGCTGCAACCAAGACTCTGTTGCACCAAATCGCTAGGAAGAAAATGTATAGGTGGGCAGGCCGTCAATGCTCACCTGATTCTTCTCACGCTGGTAGGCTTCGATACCTGCAAGGCCTTTTTTTTGTGCCCAAGTATTCAAATTATCTCGGTCTTCTCTATAGTCATACAGCGGCACTGCCATACCACAAGAGGTTTGAACTAGATCAACACTCAAGTCGAACAGTTGTCTCGTTCCTGGCAGTTGAACAAAATGAGCAATCAGCTGATTCCAGCTCTGGTCACGAGGGTAGATCGCCCTAGCAGTCCCATACAGCCGCAAAATCATCGGTGCGCCCTCAAAAGCGCAGAACATCACCGTCATCCGTCCGCTTTTAGAGCCGTTTTCTGCGACATTTTCGGCCAGATGTGCCGCTGTTTCATTACCACTACCGGTTACGCTTAGCCAGACAATCCGATTCGGACTGAGCACTCGCAAAGAATCCATTCCTTTAGGCGACACATTCACTCTGCCTTCTCTGCTAGCTGTTCCCACAAAGAATATTTTTTGCTGTTCAATGAAAGTTTGGAGTGGCGGTGTGATTTGCTCGTATTGTTTAGCCATCGTTGTTTAGTTACAAAACCATCTCAATCCAACCTTTGTCGATACCATAGCGGATCGCTAGAACTTGTTTGGAACAAAGTGCTGAGTGTCCATAGGTGGACGCACATAGTCAATATTCTTCTGGCGTTCCGGAAGCTTTAACAGCGGTGGGGTGAGATCCTCATATTCGATCTGATTTAACAGGTGAGTAATACAGTTTAGACGGGCTCTTTTTTTGTCATCTGCCTCTACAACATTCCAAGGCGATCGAGTTGTATCCGTAGCTCCAAACATATCATCTTTAGCCTTGGAGTATTCCACCCATCTCGCCCGCGCTTCTAAGTCCATCGGACTTAGCTTCCACCGCTTAATCGGGTTGTTTAGTCGTTCTTGAAAGCGCTTCTCCTGCTCTGCGTCACTCACCGAGAACCAGTACTTTACTAGCACAATCCCGGCTCGCTGTAGCATGTGCTCAAACTCAGGGCAAGAGCGTAAAAACTCAACATATTCCTGGTGCGTACAAAAACCCATTACCCGTTCGACTCCCGCTCGGTTGTACCAGCTTCGATCGAATAATACAATTTCTCCAGCAGACGGCAGCTGTGCTACATATCGCTGGAAGTACCACTGAGTCTTCTCTTTTTCCGTTGGGGTTCCAAGTGCGACTACTCGGCAGATACGAGGGTTCATGCACTCAGAGATTCGCTTAATGGCCCCACCTTTGCCCGCGGCATCTCTGCCTTCAAACAAAACAACAACCTTGAGTCCCTTTTCTTTTACCCAGTACTGAAGCTTAACTAGCTCGGTCTGTAGCCGTTCCAATTCTTTACGATAGATTTTCTTGCTTAGCTTTTTGAACTTGTCCTCAGCGGCTGCTTTCTTGGACGCTTTCTCTTTACTTTTTTTTCCTTTGCTCTTTGCTTTTTTGTCCTTCTTGCCTTCTACCACTACACTTTGTGCCGGGTTAGTCTTTGCTAGATCCTTTTTTACAGTCGTTTTAGAGCTGTTGGTATCCACAGGTGGAGCTGAAGCAGGTTTCTTCTTTGCCATAGTTTGCGTTTGACTTGTGCTTAATTAAGGCGCTTAATTTAGACAGAGGAATACATTCAATAGGGCAATGCATTTAATAGAGATACATTAATGGAGAAGTACTGAAGAAATTAGTGTGCATCTAGGAGCCTACCGCCCATGCCTGACATGGCAATTAGATCCCAACATTCACAGTCTATCCCCTTAGGTTAAGAGATGGTTTAGAAAACAGATCCCTTCTTTAACTGCTCTTAACTATTACGACTTAAACCACAATGGCTTTATGATATTGCCGTCAAGCACCTCTAATTTGAGCCGCCCATGAAGATAGGACTATTAGGAACAGGACTAATGGGCGCGCCGATGGCCTATCAGCTACATCATTCAGGCTTTGAAGTCGTAGCTTGGAATCGATCTCCTCAAAGATTGCTGCCGCTCAAAGAAGTTGGCATTCAGACAGCTGATAGTGCCGCTGAAGTGATTGCATCTGCCGAACTCACAATCACCATGCTCAGTGATGCCAGCGCTATTAAGTCCGCTTTATTTATCGATCCCGCTGCGCTTTCGAGTCGCACTATCTTGCAGATGGGAACCATTGCCCCGGCTGAAAGTCGCGAACTCTGCGTCCAAGTTCAAGCAGCCAAAGGGGACTATCTAGAATCGCCTGTACTTGGCAGTATTCCTCAGGTCAAATCTGGCTCACTTATTCTCATGGTCGGTGCCACCCCCGAACAGTTTGACCGCTGCCTACCGGTACTTGAGTGCTTTGGTCCTAGCCCCAAGCTAATGGGACCAGTAGGCACAGCTGCCACTGCCAAGCTAGCAATGAATCAGCTGATCGGTAGTTTGACTGCTGCTTTTTCTATGAGCTTAGGATTAGTTCAAAAAGAAGGTCTAGACATTGAGAAATTCATGTCAATCGTGCGAGAAAGTGCGCTGTATGCACCGACCTTTGATAAGAAGCTGACGCGGATGTGCGATCGCAATTTCTCCAATCCCAACTTTCCAACCAAGCATTTGCTCAAGGATATGAATTTGTTTACCCAGGCGGCGCAAGATCGAGGAATTGATGCAACAGTAGCAGCAGGAGTCAGCCAGCTAGCCCAAAACGCGATCACCCAAGGATTAGCAGATGAAGATTATTCTGCTATTTACAATGTAATCAATATACAGACCGATCAGTTGCAGCAGGATGAATAGTAGCGAAACTGATCTACTAGTCGTCAAAGAGTAGACCAATCTATTAATAAGTCCATATTAATAAATCCATAATAGTGGTGCTGTTTGAATATCAAAGTTTAAGAATAGACCACCCAGGAATTACAACATAGCGTAGAACTATGAGACAGTCGAGATTGTTTTCAAGTCAACTTCTTCTAGGACTGAGTATTGCACTTTTTCTGTTTGGAATCGCGTTCGTTCAGAGCCCTGGGAAAGCGTTACCTATGCCAGATAACAACGGGTTAGTTGTCAAACAGAGCCCTCACAGCGTAGAAGAAACAGAAAGGAGATTTCTGAATGTTCTCGACTCAAAGGGGCTAAATACATTTATCACGATAGACCACGGACAAAATGCTGAAGGCGTCGGACTAACCATGAGACCGACGCGAGTAGTGCTCTTTGGCAATCCAAAGCTAGGGACACCTCTCATGCAATGTGAGCAAAGTTTAGCGATCGATCTGCCCCAGAAACTATTGATCTGGCAAGACGACACCGACCAGGTCAATATTGCCTACAACGATCCTCGCTACTTAGGAGGACGTCATCAGCTAGGTAGCTGTAGCAGTAGAACTATTAGGCGGATGGCAGGTGCTTTGAACAAACTGTCTGCAAGTGCGATCACTCCGTAGACTAAATCTAGGAGTAGACTAAATATAGGAACAGTCCCCTTGTCAACTAAGCTGTCAGCGCTGCTTTTTCTTTAGCTTTCTGGAGAAGAACGGCATCGCTTGCATTTCCGAACCGGCGATCGCGTCGCTGATAGATCAATAGTGCCCGATGAAACTGGGCTCGATCAAAGTCGGGCCAAAACGCATCAGTAAATACCATCTCGGTATAGGCTAGCTGCCACAGCAGAAAATTACTTAGCCGCTGCTCACCACTAGTACGAATTAATAGATCAGGGTCACTGCCTTGCGTATACAAATGCTCAGCAATCATATCCTCAGTCACCTCACAAGCAGTCACCGCTCCTTGCTCTACTTTCTGAGCTATTTGCTGACAAGCCATCGTAATCTCACTGCGGCTACCGTAATTAACAGCGACATTGAAATCTATAGCAGTATTGTTCGCAGTTTCTTCCACTGCTAAGTTCATTTCTTTTTGTAGGATTGGAGGCAGCGCCGATAGATCTCCAATAAAACGAACTCGAACGCCTTCTTGATGCATCGCCATCAGTTCTTTTTTTAGCATCTTCTCAAACAACACCATCAGAAAATCAACTTCTGTTGTAGGTCGTTTCCAGTTCTCTGTAGAAAAGGCATAGGCAGTCAGAGCCTCAATTCCCCAATCTTTGCAACAGCGTAATAAATCCTTGAGTACTCTAGCGCCTTGTCTGTGTCCAGCGACTCTAGGCAAGCACCGCTGATTGGCCCACCGGCCATTACCATCCATGATCACTGCTACATGCTTAGGCACGCACAAAGGATTGATATCGTCAGGAAGCACAGAATAAGCGTGCATGTCAGTTCGCCGCATAAATGAATAGAAGACGCGCTCAGAATTCCCGGTGGTTTACTGGAGCTAGCAACTATAGCTAGTCTGCAAAGCCACTGCTCATCTAAAATAATGTCGAATCGGTTGGCATCGTCAAGGTTCAAGCTATCGGACGCATTGCTGTAGTGTCAGTCGGAAAAAGTCGGTTGTCTCTCTAGTGTTGATATAGCTTCTGCTATCAGTGGCTCAGCCAACCCTGGTTTCAAGCAAGCCGGTTCGTTCGGAACATTCACCACACGATAGGTAGTCTACTATGCAAGCAGATCGTAATATCTGCATTGTTCACTTGGGGCTAGTACACTTAATTCGATGGGATTATGATTATAGAGCAAGCTATTGAGTATGCCGATCAGCTGCTATACGACCAGACAGGAAAGCATCTGAGCGATCTACAAAGCTATATTATTCAGCAAAGCTGGCAGGGTAGAACCTATGGACAGGTCGCTGCTTTAGCTGGATATAGCGAGGGTCATGTAAAGGATGTTGCCTCACAGCTATGGCGGTTATTATCCAATGCGCTGGGGGAGCGAATCACCAAGGGAAACTTGCGATCGCGTTTTATCAACCAGATCAAGCGCACGCTTAAAAAGGCCTCTACCGCTAATTTTCTAACACAGTCGCATATTCTAACGGTTCAAGGCTTCATCGGTCGAGAGCAAGCCCTTTCAACGCTACATTCTCTTAGTCAGCAGCAGCCTATAATTGTCATTCAAGGTGAAGCGGGGCTTGGAAAGACAACACTTGCACAGCGCTACTGCCAACAGTTTGAACAGGTCTTGGAGCTGCTTGTCGCCAGAGAGACTAGTCGGATTGTTCGAGTAGAAAGTGTTGTAGAAGAATGGCTGCAACAGCATTTCAACCAAGCACCTGCTGAAGAGTTTGGCATTACGCTGAGTCGGTTGAAGTATCAGCTCGAAAAAGACAACCATAGCGTAGTCTTGATTGATAATCTAGAACCAGTACTGACAAAAAGCGGGCAGTTTGCCACAGAATATAGAGGATATGTAGAACTCCTACGCATCTTAGCTGCGACCAAAACAACAACAATCATCACTAGCCGCGATCGCCTTTGCGAACCTAGCTTGAAGGTGTACCATTACCGTCTACCAACTTTATCGCTAGCTGCTTGGCAACAGTTCTTTCAAGCGCATATCGAACAGATAGCCTCTAAAAGAGTCGACTTTTATACCACTATCTTGCAGAGCATGCATCGAGCCTACAACGGTAATGCCAAGGCAATGGAAGTATTATGTGAAGCAGTTGTAGAAGATTTTGAAGGTGATTTGGGTGCCTACTGGCAACAGAACAGCACTAACCTCTTAGGCAGTGCTGAACTTAGAAATCTAATTAGTGGGCAAGTCAATCGCTTGCGCGACTTAGATCCAAAAGCATATACAGTAATTTGTCGATTGGCAGGTAATCACGCTCCAGACAGCTCTAGGTTTGATACAGATGAGATCTTGGCACTCATGTGGGATATTCCGCTTGAATGGCGGCGACAGATCTTAAGTTCGTTGCGCGATCGCTCTTTGTTGGCGTTTGAAAAGGGACGCTACTGGCTACATCCTATGATCAAAGCTGAGGCGGTAGAACGGTTGAGCTATATCGAGCCTTAGGTTCCTTCTAGCTTGAATGGCTCAAGCCTTCATACCATTAAGCCTTATCGCGAGTCAGTTGTTCCAATCGTAATATCAATCTCTAGTGACAGAAGAGGCTAGCGGATGGAATGCTAACCTATGAATTCGTTTAGACTCACGCACGCACAGCTATGCGCTGGAAAACAGGCCGTCGCAGTAGAAACATACAAGATCGTAGAGGAAGGCGCGGCTTCAGCCGTGGTGGGGGTAGTCCTATTGCCATCGGTGGCGGCGGACTTGGAATGGTTGTCGTTGCAATCGTCATTACCTTACTAGGTGGAGATCCCACCGTCCTACTAGACGCGGCTGCTCCTGTCCAGTCTGATCGAGCTCCCTACAACACATCCCCAATAGAAACTTCCCCCGAAGAAGATGCTCTAGCAGACTTTGTGTCTGTCGTCCTGGCCGATACCGAAGATACCTGGAACAGCATCTTTCCGCGTGAGTTTGGCGGTCGATACCAAGAGCCTACTCTAGTTCTTTTTACAGATGTCGTTCAGTCAGCCTGTGGGACCGCTCAATCGGCTGTTGGTCCTTTCTATTGTCCGGCAGACCAGCAGGTCTACATCGACCTGAGTTTCTACCAAGATCTGAAATACAAACTAGGCGCGCCTGGCGACTTCGCCCAAGCCTATGTTATCGCTCACGAAGTTGGCCACCACATTCAAAATCTACTAGGCATCTCGAAAGAAGTCCGAGCTGCTCAAAGCCGCGCTAGCCAAACCCAAGCCAACCAGCTCTCGGTCCGTCAAGAGCTACAAGCCGACTGCTTAGCCGGTGTTTGGGCTTACCATACCAACCAACGCGGTCTTTTAGAAGCAGGAGATGTTGAAGAAGCCCTCAACGCCGCTAGCCAAATCGGAGACGACAACCTTCAAAGAAAACAGCGTGGCTACGTCACCCCTGACTCTTTCACCCACGGCAGCGCTGCTCAA
Organism: Synechococcus sp. PCC 7335; assembly: GCF_000155595.1. Taxonomy (NCBI): domain Bacteria; kingdom Bacillati; phylum Cyanobacteriota; class Cyanophyceae; order Synechococcales; family Synechococcaceae; genus Synechococcus; species Synechococcus sp. PCC 7335. The sequence continues at coordinate 342,793 of NZ_DS989904.1, forward strand.
AGAGTCGAATGGTTTAGCCGCGGCTTCACTTCCGGTGACGTAGACCAGTGCGACACGTTTTCCTGAGGTAACGTCAGTTCGGGATAAGATTCGCAGAAAAAAAGAAGGATAGGTACGCTGAGATTATCAAAACCAATCCAGCCCTATCCTTCGCTATGTCTAGTCTAGAAGAACTCTTTTGCCACGTCGATGACTGCTGCAAGTGGTTCGAACCTCGCTGGCACCAGCAACTGCTAACCAGCGGCGCGACCAGTCGGCTACGAGCGCGTTCTTTGACGCTAAGCGAAATCCTAACTATTCTGATTCGCTTTCATCAAAGCCACTATCGCAACTTCAAGCACTACTACCTCAACGAAGTGCAAGAACATCTACGCAGTGCTTTCCCTAAGCTTGTTAGCTACAACCGCTTTGTCGAATGGACGCCCGCTTCTCTACTGCCTCTATGTTGCTACTTAAAGCACTGCTTCGGCCGTTGTAGCGGCATCAGCTTCATCGATGCGACCAGTCTCAAAGTTTGCCACAACCGTCGCATCTATCAGCACCGTGTCTGTCGCGACACGGCAGCTCGCGGCAAGACTTCAGTCGGCTGGTTCTACGGCTTCAAGCTACATCTAGTCGTCAGTGACTGCGGTGAGCTGCTCGGTGCTACGCTAACACCCGGCAATACCGACGACCGTCAGCCTGTCGTTGACTTACTCAGTGAGCTGCATGGCAAGGTCTTTGCCGATAAGGGCTACGTCTCGAAAGACCTTGCTAAACAACTACGCGAAGACTTCGATATTGCCTTCTTTGCTAAACCGAGGCGCAACATGAAAAACCATCTGATGAGCTTAAACGACAAACTACTCGCGCGTCAGCGCTCTATCGTCGAGACGATTATCGACCAGTTGAAGAACATCTCGCAGATTGAGCATTCTAGGCATCGCAGTCCCGTCAACTGTTGGGTGAACATTTTGTGTGGACTGATTGCCTACTGTCATCAACCGAAGAAGCCTTCGTTTGAGCTGTAGTTCTTAGTTTGTCGGCTTTGGCTTATCCCGAACTCACGTTGAGGTAGGCTTGCGAAGCACCTCGCTTAGGCAAGCGCACTATTCAAGCCGATTCTTCTTGATCAATCGTTTCTAGACTTGATGACACGCACAAACTGAGAATCGACAATGCGAGGTTGACCGTCGATTATTTCTAGTGTGAAAGTTCGTTCTTCCCGCTGAATATCAGCGTTAGGATAAACATAAGTATTCTGTCCAGTAAGCGTCAGTGTTTTCTCCGTTCGATCGACGACCGTAAGATTCTCTACAGTAACGCGGCTAAACTTTTCAAAAAACTCTTGGCTAAAGCTCAGGCTAAGTTCTTCTGAAAAGGCAGCAATAGCACTATCCCAAGAACGGTTAGAGATATCGCTATAGAGAGTTTCGACTAGCGCGATCGCATCTTCAGGATCAGGCGCAGGTTCCCCTTTAGGAGCGGGTATAGGCGCAGGTGTAGGTGCAGGCCTGGGTGTAGGAGCTGATACAGGGCTAGGTGTTAGGTCCCCCTCAGTCGAGGGCTGTTCCGAAGGCTGTTCAACGCGCTCTAAACCATCTGGTGGTGACCTATCGGGTGACCTATCTGGCTCTGACACCACCTGCTCTGATACAGCTTGATTTGATAAGTTGTTGCGCCAAGCTAATAGACCAGTGCTCAATATGGCAACAGCACCTATACAAAGACCGAAGGGCAACAAAACATTTCGTCTAGGCGGAGAGGTTGAAGGTGCTGCTGGTCTTTCGGTCTTTAGCAAGGTAGCCTGCGGTGAGTCAGCCTGCACTCCTTGATTTTGCGACGATACGGCTACAGTTTTGGCTGTGGTAGATGACGGCAGTGGCTGGGTAAGATCAGCAGAATGATAGCTGCCTAAACTATTCTCACTATTTGGTTTAGGACGAGCGTACTCTGCAGGCGCTAGGGTCGTAAACTGGCTCAGCTCGGTCGGTAGAGAGTTCAAAGCGCTAAGGGCATCTGAAGCAGTCGGGAAACGGGTACGAAAGTCATAGCGCACCATCGTGTCTAAGAATGTTCTTAGGGCAGGGTGAATATAGGGTAGCGTTTCACACCAAGTAATTTCCCCAGTTTCAGGATCGATTGAGAGCGTACTAGGATGACGCTGGGTCAATCCTTGGATTGCAATCATGCCAACAGCATAGATATCGCTGCTAAAGTGCGGGCGGCCTGCTACCTGTTCACTAGGCATATAGCCTTGAGTCCCAATAGAGATAGTTCTACCTAGGCTTGTCTGCGCTTGGGTGATCTGAGTAGTTACCTGTTTGACCGAACCAAAGTCAATCAGCACTAGACGGCTATCAAGATCGCGACGAACCAGATTCGAGGGTTTAATGTCGCGATGAATCACCCGCTGCTCGTGCACAAACTTCAGCGTATCTAGCAGATCGCCTAAAAAGCTAACGACTGTAGCTTCTGACCAGCAAGCTGCTGTCTGCGTAGCCAAATTCAACTCAGATTCTAGCGAGTGACCCCGGACCAAATCCTGTACTAGGTAGAACTCTTGGTTTTCTTCAAAATGAGCTAATAGACGAGGAATCTGGGGATGATCTCCCAGCTGAGAGAGCACGCTAGCTTCTGTTTCAAACAGCCGTCTAGCAATTCGTAACTCTTCAGCGTTGCTAAATTGAGGTTTGAGCTGTTTGACCACGCATTCAGGATAACCGGGCCTATGACGATCTTGCGCTAAGAAAGTTTGTCCAAATCCGCCAGCGCCTAACCGTCCTGTAATCTGATAGCGCCCCCCCAGCAGAGGCAGACCTTCTATGTAGCTCGGTAGATGAGATTGATTACTCATAGAAGATTGACTATGGAAAAAGAGCACATTAGGCAGTCAATATAGATCTTAGTCCATACATCTTGCGTTGCACTTAGCGCTTCGACCTAACGCTTCAACTTGGCGCTTCGACCTAGCGCTTTATGAATTAAGCGTTATCGCTTCTAGTAATAGTTTAAGCCAGGTGAACGCTGCTATAGGTGCATAGCAAATAAAACGGTTTCAGCTAGCTGACTCTTCAATAACGGTTTCCTCCTGGTTTGTCGCTATGGCAACTTCCTTAAAGCGAATCATTTCTTGACGAGGGTCGGCGTAGCTTACCTGAATCGTCAGCCGCTCACCGACTTCTACAGCTCGGTCGAAGCGCATAACGAATTCCAGGCCCAAGTCCTCAAAGATAATTAGGCCCAGGCTCTCATGTTCTCGCAGCCAGCGCACCATGATCACATCCCAGGGCTGTCCTGGGTTTGCTTCATTCTGCCGCTTTAGGTACTCGATTGCCCAATATTTCTTCGTCTGTCGCTCTACCATTACAGCTTCATAGGCGGCGTTAGAGACGCTGGCAATAATCTCAGGCATCTCTACGGGCGTGAACGGCAGGTCGGCTCCGCGCAGATGGGCTTTGATTTGGAAGTGTCCCATCAGATCTGTGTAGCGACGGATGGGAGAGGTCACCTGGCAGTAGCGATCTAGCCCAAGGGTCGCGTGGCGGGCAGGCGTGATGTTCATCTCGCTCCGAGTCATACATCGGCGAATAGCAGAATCACGCACCCATCCAGCTTCTAGCTGCATCAGTTCTTCTTCAGGAGGAAGTTCGGGCTGTGGCTGAGCGCGGAAGGGCAGCGGAATTTTATTGTCTTCGCCGTAGCGAGCCGCTATCTCACCAGTGAGAATCATCATCTCGGCAACCATTTCACGGGAGTTTGATGATTCGAGGATGTCGATAGTAATCACGTCATCGTCAACTTTAATGACAGATTCAGGCAGCTGAATATCAATAGCGCCTTGTGATTTTCGCCAGGATAAACGCTGTTTGGCATGATCGAATAGGGCAAGCAGTTCACTCTCTGCCTGAACACCTAGCTCGATCATTTCATCTGCGTCGTCATAAGTCAGTCGATAGGTGGGTTTCACGACGCTCGGCTGAATACTGTATTCTGCTACACTGCCATCTTCTGCAAGTAGCACACTGAAACTAAGCGCGTTGCATATCTGGCCTTGAACCAAGCTCATCGGTCCGGCAGCTAACTCGAAAGGGAACATAGGAATGACGCCAGTTGGCAAGTACACGGTGGTACAGCGTCTGCGAGCCTCAGTATCTAATATGCCATTGAGACTGATCCAGTAAGTTGGATCAGCAATATGAATCCACAGCTTCTGACGGCCATCAGCTAGGGTTTCACAGCTAAGGCCGTCGTCGATCTCCTGGGTACTCTCATCATCTATGGTGTAGACCTTCAGATGGGTAAGATCAACGCGATCGCCTTCTTCAGCAGGCGGCGATTCAATGATTTGGGCTACGCTCGCACTCACTTCTTCAGGAAACTGAGTGGGAATCTGTCGGCGTCGTAAGGCTAGATTCTCGTGCTGATCCCATAGCCCTAGCGCAACCAAAAAGTCGAAGGCAGCCTCTGGTGACTTGTCTTGGTTAAGCTCAGTGAGTAGCTCTTGGGCAGCACTCTTTTGGCTAGATTCATCGCCTAGCAGCGCATAGCGTTCAACAATCTCCAAGCGCGGGCGATCGCTCTTTTCCCACTCAACCGACTCGCCAGATAGCGCGGCCTGAACTCGAGCCAAGAAGCCTTCTCGCTCTACCTGATTAGCAGCTTCACGCGCAATCTTATGCTGAAGCTCTTCAACTTGACTAGCCGATCTAGGTTCGTAATGGTCACCTTTTTGCTTAAAAAATATTTTGTCCTCGCTGAGCAGTCGATGCGCCGCGTAGCAGAGTGGCGGACTTTGATCAGAAAATAATAGCTGTGCTAGGGAAGCTGGTGTCGCTGGCTCTTCTAGCTCTAGCAATAGCTCCCATGCCACCTCCAGATTATCTGGATCGATATAGCTCTGCGCTTCGGTTGTAAACTCTTCAATCTCGGTAGGCTCATAGCTAGCATCGCTGACTTCATAGATGATTTGCCGAGGATGGATAGTATGAGACTGTCCAGCTTGATCGACGAGGACCCAATTCTTTTTACCTTCTGGTCTATCAGCGACAGCTAGATAGGGCGATCCTTTCAGCTTGAATTCTATGAGCGTTCCCTTTTCCACAGTTCCTTTGGTGTGAGTTTCTGGTGTGAGTTTTGAGCGATCGCCATCTCGCTCTCCCCGGCCAGGATTACAAAAAGAGCGACTATCATTAGCGGAGTTCTGAGTGCGAAATGGCTACAGCAAAAAAGCTACCTACACTACTAGTCAAAGTAGCAGACAAAAGAAACGAGTCCTTGCCCAATGCAGATAGCTTGATATTTATTTGTTTGTCTGACACAAATTTTCTTCAGTGCAGTCTCTTCGATGCGATCTCTTCAGCAGGTCAGATAGCCCAAGAGCAGACTAGCCATCTTCGTTGACGTACGGCAGCAAAGCAACCACACGGGCTCGCTTGATTGCCTTGGTTAGATCGCGCTGCTGCTTTGACGTCAGGCCAGTAATCCGACGAGGCAGGATTTTACCGCGCTCGGTTACGAACTTGCGAAGCAAATCTACATCTTTGTAGTCAATTTTTTCTTCTGGTTTGATCGGAGAAACCCGACGACGGAAGTAAGCCATAACCTTTTATTCTCTATATCCTTAGCTAGTCGATCTCTTGTTTACTTAATTTCCTTATGGACGGTGTGCTTGTTGCAGTGGGTGCAAAACTTTTTCAGCTCCATACGACCAGTCGTGTTACGACGGTTCTTTTGGGTGGTGTAGCGCGAAACCCCATTGGAGCGCTTGTCGGGATTAGTACGGCACTCGGTACATTCGAGTGTTATTACGAGACGGACGCCTTTTGCCATGATTGCTGGAAGAACGAAGAACTTTGTGTCAATGCAGTCTTCAATTGTGCCATAGAATCAGAAAATATGAACTTAGATTTTGTATCCTATCTAGATAGGACTATCACCTTTGTAACCTGGCGGAAGTACAGTTTCCAGGCTGAAAGCGCAAATGGCACTGGTCAGGTGGCGCATAACTCTCGTAGGCTATGCCGGCAGTGGACTGCAATGGCTTGTGCCGCTACGTAATGCTTACGGGGGTGATGTCTGTCTGTGAGAAATCATTTCCCTTGAACAACAAAGGCTCTTCTCTTGCTTTTGCAAGAGCGTATGCAAAACAATCTCCAAAGTTGAGACCTGCTGAATGCCGCCCTTTGCCATATTCACGCCAAGCAGCCGCTGCGAGGACAGTTTGAACCTTATCAAAGGGTACAACTTTGAAATCGGCTTCATATACGAACAGTTCTAACTCCGTTCTACCCAGCGCCTGTTTTCGCGATTCAATTACCAAGTAACACTCTAGAAGTGTTGAGGCCGACATCAAACGAGTACTAGCTGCGGCGATTGCATATACAAAATCCGTTCGTTCTGGTTCATCGAATAGAACCGCGACAATTGCTGAGGTATCGATAACCATTACCTTGGCAACCCATCTTCGTCATAACCAAAGATGTCGTCCGCACTTCGTTTGTCACAGTCAGGCAAAGCAGCACAGCGCAATGCAATCTCATTGAGTCGCTCAGCTAGAGGCCTTGGCTTAGAGCCTTCTTGCTCTGTTTTATGCCTAAATAATGCTTGCTGGAGAGCCGTCTTCACAGTTTCTGTCAAGCTTTGCCCTGTGAGAGCGGCAAGTTCACGAGCCATACTAAGGGCTTGTGTATCTTTGATGTTCATTCCCGCATCAGCAATAGTATAAGAGCTATACCACTCTACCATCCTCAATGTTGATACGAGTTATGGCTCTGGTTATGGCTCTATGCAGGTGTTTGCTTTTGTTCAACGCCAAATCCGACGAGAGCCAGCTTATCTAGCGGCTGGCCTTCGGGGGGGCGAATGTAGTTGAAGATACGGCGAATCCGCATCTGAGGACTGATCAAGGTGATGGAATCGACGGAGATGATGCGCGTATAGCGAGTGGTCATCAGCAATTCGCGGGTACGTGCATCAAAGCGAAAATCGGAAATGATCGGGCGATCTTCTTCGTAGGCCCGGTCGCGCAAGTAGGCGCCTTCGAGCACATACTCAGCACTCACCGTCTCATCGTTAGGCACAAAAGCTAAGTTCAGCGACTGATCTTTGACGACGCCTGCTTCAGAAACGGTATGAAAAACTAAGTGAAAGCCCGGACAGATCTGCATATCTGTACTCTGCTCAAAGCGGTTGTCCGAAAGGACTTTAGCTTTTTTGTCGGCGGTCAGCGGCTGAACTTGAAATTCGGTATGCGATCGCTCAATTACCCCTTCGCTTAAATAATGATAAGTCCGCTCAGAATCCCAGCCACCCACGCAGCTATCAAAAAACTGATGAAAAATTGCAAGCGCTGTCATAGCTAGGCATCCTGAAACTATCGTTGTCTAACGGGTCGTTGTTATCTGTCGTCATTGTCTATAGATTACAGAGAAGTTAGCTTTAGATTACAGAGAAGTTAGCTTTTCTTGAACTAGCCAATCGGTAGAATCTATATCCGATTCGTTAACTGACACGCCTAACTGATCTAGCGCCAGGATTGCCGCATATTGAAGATCCCAAATAGGTATAGTCGCGGCTGTTTTCAATTCATCAATCGCCGCCGAATTGCCAAGCTCGCCTAGGGCGATCGCGGCCGCCACTCTAGACTTTTGAAACTGCGGAGCCTTATTGTGCAGCGCCTCTACCAGCAAGTCGTAGGCTTCACTCATCTTTAGCCAGCCGCACAGCCGCATCATGTGATAATGCGCGCCGTAATCGTTGTAGCCCTCGGATCTATAACTTTCAACTAGCGCTGTCGGTGCCGCCTCTGCGTAGTTTTCTATCAGTGTTTTGCTACTCAGGTAGCAGCGGCCAAAGTCGGTGCCGTATAGCGCTTGGATGAGTTCTTCGAGAGCAGGCAGCGAGCTGTAGGAATGAACAAGCGTGACGTCATCGGGATGGTCGCGCAGGGTCTTTTCTAGCCAAGGTTTGACTTGAGAGAAAGTGATCGCATCCGCCTCTATCCCCGCTGCTGCCAGCAGCTTAATGCCCCGCAGCCGAAACACCATCGAAACCGGACACTGAGCTATGTTTGGAATTGCCTTGAAGTACTGGGCGTCGATTAAATCTTGAATACTGCCACGCCGCGCGTTCACATTCGTATTTTGCAAATAGCCTAGTATCTTCGGTATGACACTTTCATCGCCCTTTAGCCGGTAGAGAGCCGACAGCGCTGCACTGGCAATCGGTCCGCTTTCACTGCTTATAAAAGGGCGAATCCGTTCTACAGCCGGCTCATAGCCTAGAGTCGCTAGGGTGTGGATAATGGTTCGATAGCTTTGCTCAGGTCGCTCTAACTGCTTAGCCAGTTGTTCTAGCGTGGCTGAGTTGTCTGTCCCAATTTCACCGAGTGCCCAGGCCGCATTTTCGACTAGATAGTTATCTTCGTCACTTAGGCAAGCTTTGATCGCAGGTAGAGCTGCCTTTACCTTCAATCGACCTAGGCTTTCCACCGCTTTTCGTCGCACGATGCGATTATCTAGATCGGGCACCGTATTGTTCGCTGCTCGCATAAGCGCTGCGATCGCCCGCTCCGTATTAAAATTTACGAGGTGAGAGGCCGCAATATACCGGCTCGATGCCTCGTTTGAATCATCCGCAGGCCCATCTAAAATCTCAATGGCCTGATCTTCGCTCAGATTAAACAGACTAGAAAACCGATTGGTCATAGCAGTCAAAAACCGGTCAAAGGCGGCCTGCAAAACTGTTCACTGCTTATAGGATCGCATTAGAGAGCGCCTAGATCAAAAAAACAATTCGAAACCAGCTTGTAAAATGCAGCTCCCTAGATAACCTCTGTATATAACCAAACGTTTATGACTAGTCCCGGACAACCTGCCCTCTCCCACGCCGAAGCTGACGCACTTATCGTTGAAGTTCAAACTCAGCAGAACACAGGCACCTTCGATGCTACTGACGTCCAATTGATAGAGCAGCTAGTCGAAGGCTTCAACGATACTCGGGGAATGAAACGTCTAGCCTTCGCTGAGATTTTGGGTAAAGTCGGGAAACCGGCTACGCCCGCACTAATCAACGGACTAAGGCAGCATGAAAACCCGACTGTCAGACGAGCCTGTGCTAAAACCATGACGCTAATCGCCGACCCCTCGACGATTCCAACCCTTGTCCATTCATTGCTTCATGATGACGATACGGTGGTTAGAGGATCGGCTGTCGGTGCGTTAGCGGTGATGGGAGAAGCGGCCGCGCCTGTCCTGCTCGATATTATCGCCTCACCTGCCTACCCTGATAGCTCTAAAGGACTGGCAACTTGGGGGCTGTCTTTTATCGGCAGAGCTGGCGCACAGCATTTGTATCAGGCAATCGATTCTGACCAAGCCGAAGTTCGTAGCGCTGTGGTGGGTGCGCTCACTAGCCTGGCGCAAGATAATGACGACCAAGAGGCGCTAGGGTTGATTATTAGCAGCCTTAGCGATCGCTCTGCTATGGTTCGCTCTGAGGCTGCCGCCGCGCTTGGTAAACTCAGCAATCCAGACATGGTGAGCTATCTAACGACAGCGCTACCTGATAGAGATAGTGACGTTAGAAAGACAGTGGCAATGGCCCTGATGAAAATCGGAGACAGCCAGGCGATCGCACCTCTCAAGACTGCTTTAGAGAATGAAACCGACGAAGCTCTACAACCTGTTTTCCGGTTAGCCATTTCCCAGTTAGAACGAAAAGTGGAAGCGGATGATTGGGATTAGGGAAATATAAGCCACATACAGCTAGCAGATGAGTCCTTTGCAAAGCAAGAGAGCTACACCTACGGGCGCTAGATGGCTACCTTCTATGCTTTCTATATCTTGACTTTCTATATCTTGACTATGGAAACCAACGTTGCTTCCGCTTTAGAAGCTCGCAATTATCAGCAAGCTACTTGTTTGTTAAAGCAGTGGCAGCAGCAAGAGCCGTCAAGTCCTTTACTGTGGCTATACGTAGCTAAGCTGCAAGAGCAAACGAACAAATTAGCATCCGCCCAGAAAACCTATCTAGCACTATTAAAACAATCTGCCAGTACAAAGATTATTCAACAGGCAAGGGCTGGGGTACAGCGGATAGAAAATCTTCAAAAAACGGTAAAAGGTCAGGCAATACAAGCAAAAGTCAGCGCGAATGGTGCAGAATTAGCGATCTTAGCGATCGCCTCTCTTCCACCTTCTAACCCACTTAGCCAGTCAGTAACCAATCAAGTCGCCAACCAAGCCACTAATCGAGCCGCTAAGTACGAAACGAGTCAAGCCACGAAAGCCGCCATTGAGAGCATCGCTAGCGTCTTCAATCTCGATCTCTACACCGCTCGTCTAAAGCTGCCGAATAGCGGATTGCGCATTCATCGTATCGGCCCTTGGGTTGAAGTCGATTACTATGCCCAGCAACTGGCCGCTCCCTGCTTCTGCGTCAAGATTAGTCAAATTAAGTCTCTTCAAACGTTTCAAGTCAAATACTTTGAAGCACTTTCACCTAACCTAGTTGTAGTATGCAAAAACGCAGATGGGCAGCTCGGTAGAATCAGCTTCGACACAGCAGAAGTCAGCCAGGTTATCAGCGCTCAGCTGCCTATTTTTGAGCAAGTTGTAGATTTAGGTAGTTGGGGTAGAACAGTCTATAAAGAAAGGGTGCTGGACTATGCACAAGTATTGGATTTGCAGTTGCCAGGAAGACAGATTGTGCTGAGGATATGCGATCGCCTCTACCAATATCAAAAGGGCATTACCCTTGGTACAACCACCGAACTCAGCAGCCGGATTCAGTGGAATGAATTGCGATCGCAGCTAATCAAAACCAGCAGTGATCGACACCATAGCGACTTTTCTAAATTTAGCGAAAGTGCTCTAGAATTTGTTCCGCTTCTACCGGCAATCTCCCCAAATCTAGACCTAAATCGCCGCGCTCCTAGCGACTGGGATCTTGTCTTTCATCTCTACAGTAGTCTCTGCTACTTCAGCTCTACAAAGTACACGGCTAAGACAAAACAGTGATAAGCCTATGCGTAGCTTTTGTAGTCCGCAGCTAATGGGGTGGGTAGGTATGTCCTCCACAGATCTGCAAATCGAATTTTAGGCGATGACCAAGGCTTAAATGGACCGCTCCAGTGAATTAGCTTAGCCTCAGATAAGAATTTTTCACCAGAGGCTAGGAACAGATTTGTAACCGCTGGATGAGTACCATAGCCGCAGCGATTCCAGTTCTTGTCGGCCTGTAAGTAGTCTTTGAACATGAGATTAAAAACAGGCTCATCTCCCAAGGTATATAGCTTATAGTTGCTTTTGGCATCTAGGCTTAGATAATAATTTAGACGCTCATAAGTCTTCTCGTTCCAGAAAGAGAGATTGGTGAACCAAACGCCTGCATTAAATGTTTGTTTGAACTTTGGAATCTCTTCTCTCATCTTCATGAAATTGCTAAAATAGAAGATGCATGGGTAAAAGTGGGGGATAGATCCAAAGTAGCAATGTTCGTCTAGAGCCTTTGTATAGGCGTATAGCTCTGCGATATCTCCTAAAACGATCAAGTCCGTATCGAGATAGATGACTCTCTCTAGATCTTCAAAGGCGTCTCTAAAGAAAAACCGAGAGTATTGAATGTAGCGACTATTTCTTCGATCTTCTGTCTTTTCTTTGAATCGCTTGTCTAGATACTCTTGCATAAACGCGGGTGGTAGATACGATTTTACTCGCCACTGCGCAGCTAACGAAGGGAGCGCTTCTCTAATTTTCTTCTCAAAGAACTGTTCTTCTCCAGGAGGCACCAATACATTAAACCGAATAGTATCAGGATTGCTAGCATTGCTTACAATAGAATTCATCGCCACAATCAACGATAGCCAGATTTTTCTATTGAGAGAAAAGACGATTTCTACATTCATTCCCTTAATTGTCATCAATTGCTAAAACGTCAGCATCATTCAGCGCTTATTATACAAGGCGGGTCCTGAGGCCCATCAGAGGGCAACTATTTCTATCTATAGAGTTTGCTCTCAATACTTGTAGGTAGAATTAGCAAAAATATGTTGCTACGAACCCCTTGATCAAAAACAGCGGTCAGAATTAATGAGCAGTCCTACGGAGTCGACTCAATCAGCATTAGATTCAACTTCAGACTTAGTATCAGAGGTTCAAGCAACAGAAAACGACTCACAGCCTGTAACGATAGTCGATGAGCACTTAGCTAAGCTAGAGCCTATCTACTTTGTCAGTGGACTTGGCGCTGATGAGCGAGTTTTTCAATGGCTGCGCTACGAGGGCTATCGGCCAGTCCACATTCGTTGGATATTGCCAGAACCTAATGAACCAATCGCTGACTATGCTAAGCGGCTAACAGCGCAGATACAAGATGAATGTCCGATTATAGTGGGCCTTTCTTTCGGTGGTTTGATTGCCGTAGAAATTGCTAAACAGATCGAAACTAAACAGGTAGTTCTACTCTCTAGCGCTAAGGATAGCTCAGAAGTACCTTTTTACTTCAAGCTATTTCGGGTCTTTCCGCTTCATCGAATTCTTCCGTTCAAAAGCTTACTTTGGGCAGTGTATTGGTTGCTCTATTGGCTGTTTGCACCAGAAGGAGATGAGCAGAAGCAGCTGCTCAAGACGATACTAATAGAAACCGATCCGCACTTCTTGAAATGGGCTTTGCACAAAGTGGTAACCTGGAAAAATCAGGAGATTCCAGATGGCCTAGTGCATATTCACGGGAAGAGCGATCGCATCTTTCCCTATTGGTTCGTCAATCCCAATTACAGCTTAGAAAGAAGCGGGCACTTGATGGTAATGAACCGAGCCGAAGAAGTCTCTGAGCTGTTAGAGCAGCTAATTATACGGGCATGACTTTGACCGTATTGAACCTTGGCTATATGGCTGCAACTGTCTATTCCCAGAAGGTTGGATGAGAAAACTGATAGCCGGTACTTTTAATTTTTGCATTAGAAACACGGACATTTTTGCGGGTACTAGGTTGCGTCTCGTCCCAGAGCACCGGTGAGAGCTGATGGTGATCGCACACTTCGCTAATGAGTTCTCGAATAGTCGGTACTTCGTCTTGAACAAGATTGTATAGGCCCGATAGCTGCTGCTGTCTTGCCCAGTCGATGCCGCCTACAATGTCATCGAGATAAACCCAATTAGTCCCCTCGTTACCCTTGCCGGGTCTAGTTGTCCCAGCCGCTCGGCTGTATATTTTCCCTAACGTTCTACCAGGACCGTAGATACCACCTAGCCGTAAGATACAAACCTTTCTCTGCGGCATAATCGCAGACAGTAACGTTTGCTCAGTCGCCTCAATAATTTTTCCATTTTCAGTGATTGGTGAGGGCGGCATCAGCTCGGTAACCCAGGCACCATGATGCTCTCCGTAAACAGAGCAGGTACTCGTATAAATGATCTGTTGCACATCAGTGCTAGGAAGAACTTCTGTCAGTGTTCTAGCGGTTCCTAAGTAGGTATCTCTATAGCTAGCGTCCTTGTGCGACCCTACACACAGCAACACGACTTGTCTGTCAACCAATGCGTCTCGCATTTGCGAAGCGTTCGTTCCAATGGCAATGCGAACGTCATCTGCTAGCTGGCTAAGCGCTTCAACTCGTGATTGACGGGTAGTTGTAACGAGTAAATCAAAGCCTTTGGCTCGCCATAGCTTTGCAACCGCTGTGCCGACATATCCGCAGCCAATAATTGCAGCTTTCATACTAGGTTCTATCAGTAACAGCAGTTCGCAACCCAATCAAGATCTTCAAATCCTCTTATGCTCACCGCGCACAGTACTCACAAAAAGAAAACATATCAGCTAAGACGATTCTCAAGATCTCGCTGAACCAGTGCTAGCCGGGGCAAAGGCAATCGGGTTTTGGTCGTATCGGTTGCGGTTAGAAATGGGTGGGCCTTGTTGAGTTCCGACTAGGCTAGCGGTGCTTTCTAAAGCAGTGCGTAGCTGTTTAGCAGCATAGATAGACATATCGCGAGGAACGTTGATGCGATCGCGCAGATATCTCAAAGCAGCATCACTACCCTCTGGAGGTCGACAAGCATCTTGTGTCATCATCTGTGTCAGCGCGCAGCGTAGCGCTTCATCAAATAGCGAATCGTCGGCGGGGTTCGCACGAATGATGTTCTGCCGATGCTTAATAACCCTAGCTAATGCTTCAGCTTTAGCCGTAGCCGGTTCTGGGTAGGTAACATCGGGCAGACCATACCATGGGCCTTGGTCCACCCGACGCTGATTGATTTTAGTTCTTGAATCATTATTTTCATAGCAGCCACCCATCTGGGGCGGTAAGTCATGCACATGGGTATGAAAATCGCTTTGGGTGCCCCGGTAGGTTAGTCGGCTCTCCATCGCATCAAACCAATCAGACAATTTGGGATTTTCCTCTCGCAAAGAATAGCCTTTGTAATAGTAGAGACTCGCATTCATCCGCTCTACATAAGGCGTAAAGACAATATCCGCGGTACTAAAATCCGATAAGAAGTAAGGACCTGGCGTTTGTGCTAATGCTGTTTCTACGCTAGCCACCACACGGACAAACTGCTCTCGGTTGTTCTTTTCTTGCCCAAACCAACCTGACGGTTGACAAAGCCAGCTACACCACGCTCTGAACAACAGTCTTTCTAGCTGTCGCAAAGGCAGCACTTGAGCATCTCTCATGCCAGGGCCTAATGTACCAAATTCCTTTTCTAGAGCGATCAGGATATCATCGCTTTCTGTAATGATGTGGCCATCGATTGATAGAGCCGGTAGCATCCCAGAGGGCACTATTCGTTTATACCAGGCCTCCTTCTGGCCGTAGCAAAACATAGTGACTTTCTCGATACGGTAAGGGACTCGTTTTTCCTCTAGCCACAGCCAGACCTTTTGACAGTAAGGGCACCAAGCATGATTGTCGCGGTAGAGAGTAACGCGGACCTCAGCTTCTGACCGGCCAAATAGACGAAGCCGTGACTGAGCATTCGTAGGGCCGTTAATAGGATCGAGGCTAAAGTCAGTGAGTTCAGCGAGTTCAGTCCAGGAAAGGGAAGGCATGGCGTAGGGGGCTGATTAATATCGTAGAAATTTGCGCTGCTTGGGCTACGCGTCTTGAAGAGTCGTCCGCTTGTTCATACATTACCGACTTTGAAAGATATTTTGTACCATTTGTTTTCTGCAAGCGGCTGAGGCGTTATCAAGTTCTGTGATCTCGGCGGTAGTCAGGTGCCAACCCAGTGCCCCTGTATTCTGCTGAGCCTGCTGTACAGTCTTCGCACCAGGAATCGGGATAGTCCCTTTACAGATACACCAGTTGATAGCAGTTTGAGCCATCGTCTTTTCGTTAGCCTTGGCAATCGCTCTAAGGCAGTTTAATAGAGGCTGAACATCAGGGAGAATCTGCCCAAGCGCAAATCTTCTTAGACCCTTCGGCAGATCCGCCTTTTGAGTGTACTTACCCGTGAGAAGGCCTAGCGCTAGTGGGCTGTATGCAATCAGTTGAATACCAAGATCGTCACAAACGGATTTGAGATCTAGTTCTGAAATTGGGTAGGTAGATAAAAGAGAATATTGGACTTGCAGGGTGCAAACTTTGACACCCTGATCTGCTAGGCGTTGATGTGCCCAGCGTAGGCGTTTAGGACCATAGTTAGAGAGACCAAGACCCTTGGCACTGCCTCGCTGACAGAGTTCAGCTAGACCATCTAGCAGAGGACCTTCTTGAAAGGGAAGATAATTGGCGGTTGACCAGTGCATTTGTACGATGTCTAGCTGACCAAGTCGCTGCGCAGAAGCCTGACCCGCTGCCAGCATAGACCGTTTACTGAGTCGCCAGGGGTAGGGCGCTAGTTTTGTGGCCAAGCAAATTTTTTCTTTGTTTTGACCGCTATAGCTAGCACTGAACTGACCAAGCAGGGTTTCGCTCTGTCCGCTCAGCCTACCCGTGCCGTAAGAATCACCCGTATCGAAGAGCGTTACCCCACGACTAACACAGTGATTGAAAACAGCTTGCAGTTGATCATTCATGCTCTCTTGATAGTTCCAGAGCAAACGATTACCCCAAGCCCAGGTGCCACAGCCCATTTTTGGAAGGGGAGGAAGCGCAGTAGCAGGAGAGTGCATGGAGAGAGAGAACGAATGACTGTTTTATCTTCCCACAAAGGGGGAAAGCAGATGGGAAAGGTATCAGTACGGAGTTAAATACTATACTCTCTATACCCTGCTCCTTAGAGATGCACTTTGTGTTTAAAGACCTTGCTAGACAAGGGCGACCCTTTAAAGGGGCACAGCATCCATAGGGTTTACGCTAACAGTTGACTAAACGCTGCTTGGAAAAGGGCTTTACAGGGTTAGGGCAATCTGGATATGGTCGATCTATCACCGCAAAGGAAAGAGATTGCTTTCTCTTTGTTGTTTAAGTTATAGGTTTAGGTCATATTGATTATGAATGCTTAAAAATAACCAAAAATATTGACATGAGCAATCGCTAGCTTAATACGATTGTATGTAGTGAATTTAGCGGGCTCATGTTGTTGCAACCCGTGCTTTATGAAATTGTGTTACAAATTTCCTGGGAAGATGAATGAGTTGTTGTAGTTCTTACAAACATAAAGACGGGTAAGTATGGAGACAACCAAGGTTTGTTTTAGGTCTATGTGCTTATGTAGCGCTTACGCAAGATATATTCCAACAGTTTTTTGATGATAGGTATCTGCGTCAAAAAGACTTATTCTTCAAAAGGATATCTACTTCACAAAGACTTACAAAGACGTAGAAGAAGTCTAGGAATAACTATGCTAGTACTAGTTCTAGATAGGAGTTGGCAGCGATATTATCTTCCCTTTGTAGGATTGGTAAAATTCTGGCTATAGTGCCTTCTTTCAATATTTCTATAGAAGTGAAAGTGATAGATGGGCTGAAAGTATATGACAAGTAAAGAATACATGGAATGAAGCCTTGTGAAATCGGGGTGACATGGGTATCAGGTAGAGGCTGAAGTTTGCTTAGGGTAAGACGTTTATGAAACGGTGGAACGAGCTGATGGTGGGCTATGCGCTAGGCACGCTGACGCATCAGGAGCACCGGGAGCTACTACAGCTAGCAATCGATAATCCTCAGCTGATGTTAGATGCGGTTCGCTTGAGGCACATGAGTGCTGTGCAAATCGCACAAAAGGTGGATTGGCCAACGGAGGGATTTGAGGTAGGTGCAGAAGGATGGGCAGATACGGCAACGCGATCGCTTAGATTAGCGCTACCTGAACCCATTGCCTCTGAGCTAAATGAGGTTTCGCCAGCACCCGATTGTGCTCTATCAGATGTCTCGTCATATGGTTCAAACGATAGAGAACATCGCCAATTAAACCCACACCTCAACCCACACCACCTCGGAGATAGCCCAGTTGAGCTGCCTAAACCTGACCAGGTATCAGAAGCACCTTCCGATAGAATGAGAAGATCCTCAGCTATCTGGCGCTTGTTTTTTAGAAAAGGCATATGGCGCTGGATAATGGTGCTTGGACTAATACTATTCGGAATTGACTACTGGCGAGTACGACAACTCTTAGCAATCACGCAAGGTAAAGTTCTTCAGCTAGAAAAGGCAATATACCAGCGACCTGAGGCAATTGACTGGCGATCTTTAGAAGGCCAAAGTCGAGTAAGAGTGGGCAGCGTCAAGGTAAAGGCGTCCAAGATAGATAGGGAAAGATAAATGGGCTGGCCAGATCGGCTACGACAAGGAGCTATTGGACTTTGGCAAGATGCGAGTGGTCGTCTTGGCCGATGGCTACCTACGGACGTCGCCCAGCTACAAAGAGCCTATGCTGATGCTCAGACCCAGGTCACTCAGGCGCTGCTCAACAACTTCAGTGTAAGCGACGAGAAGATAGCTGAAATTCTAGCTAAGGTGCGAGCTGAGCTACCGACAACAGAAGCGCTGCTGATGGGTAAACCTCAAGCCGGCAAAAGTTCAATTGTGCGCGGCCTAACTGGGGTGTCCGCAGAGATTGTGGGCCAGGGCTTTAAACCACACACGCAGAACACAGCGCGCTATGCCTACCCTTCAGAAGAGCTACCGCTGCTGATTTTCACAGATACGGTAGGCCTAGGCGATATTGGTCAAAAAACAACAAGTATCGTTGAAGAGCTATCAAATGAGCTAGATAGACAGATCCACTGTGCCCAGATATTAATCTTAACAGTGAAGATTAACGACTTTGCAGTAGACCAGTTAAAGCAGATCGCGCAGCAGCTTAAGCAAAATCATCCGAATGTGCCTTGTTTGCTAGCTGTGACCTGTCTGCATGAACTCTATCCGCTACAGCAAGACGATCATCCTCCTTATCCACCAACAGATGCAGAGATACAGAGAGCTTTCTTAGAGCTACAGTCCTCTTTCTCAAGCTGCTTTGATCAAGCCGTTCTACTAGACTTTACGCTAGAAGAAGACGGCTACACGCCTGTGTTCTATGGTCAGGCAGCTCTAAGAGATACCCTAGCAGAGCTGCTACCGGCAGCAGAGGCAAAGGCAATCTATCAGCTCATTGATGAGCAAGATCAAGTAGGCCATCAGCTAGGCAATTTGTATCGAGATATAGGACGGCGCTATATTTCAGCCTTTGCGGTAGCAGCGGCGACGCTGGCCGCCGTGCCTTTACCGCTTGCGACTATGCCAGTGCTAACAGCGCTACAGATCTCGATGGTAGGGCTATTAGGTCAGCTATATGGACAGAAGCTTAGTCAGTCGCAAGCAGGGGGGGTAGCCAGTGCGATCGCGGGCGGTTTTTTTGCTCAGGCGATTGGCCGCGAGCTAGTTAAATTTATCCCAGGTTTTGGCAGCGTGGTTGCCGCTTCTTGGGCCGCCGCCTATACTTGGGCGCTGGGCGAAGGGGCTTGCGCCTATTTCGGCGATTTGATGGGCGGTAAAAAGCCAGATCCTGAGCGAATTCAGCAGGTGATGGCCGAAGCGTTTGAGTCGGCGAAGGTACGATTCAAAGCGAGTGGAATGCAGAGAAACGTTCAGCAGAACAGGGATAGAACAGGCAGTGAGTAAAGAGAAAAAGGCTTAACGAAGAACTTCGACTTTAGTTAGATAGTGACTAGATATTGATTGCCTGAACGACTGGCCGATGGCCGTAGGGATAATGAACGACGCTAAGGTATCCCAGGCAAAGTGCTAGGCAGTTTTTGGGTAAAGTGTCTGCGAAATCAGCTGGCGTAGAATCAGACTCTAGTCCTCTTGTGAGCACCTGTCTGAGTAGCTTTTGAATGCTGGGAGTGGGCGCGATCACCAAACCGGTCACCAACGGCGCGTCTAGCCAACAAGTCCGCCTCAAGTGCTGCTGCCAATCTTCTAGGAAATCAGCCTTTTGTGCTTCTAAACGAAGCATATTGGGATGCTGCTGTATCAGCGAGCGAAGCCAGTGTTGTTCCTGATCTGTTGATACGCAAAAATCAATCGGCAGATCCTCAAGCCGCTCTGCCAAGCGCTGAAAGTGCTGAGCGCCCATCGCATCATCTTGTTGCCCGCTAGGCACAAGCAGTAGGCGTAGTCCTCGTTTATTCACTTTGAGTTTGGGTAATGGCTCACTGAGTGCAGTTGTCTGATTAAGCTGGTGAATCTGTACGCGCCCACTCAGTTGGGGAATTTCAGAACGTAATATTTCAGAATGTGATATTTCAGAATGAGGGGGTCCAAAAGTCAGTGTGCCAAAGAATACTAGCTCGCTAATCCCACAGTTGGACTGCTGCAAGCTATGGTGGCAGTCGGGCGGTAGCCCTAGCGCGGTGCTCAACAGCGCATGGATGGTGCCACTATGACTCACGACTAAAAGCGTACTGCCCATATGACGCGGCAGTATCTTCGTCCAAAAGCTGCGCCCCTCATGGTAGAGCTGTTGCACTGGGAAATACGTTTCTGCGGCGACAGAATGTTCCCCCTTGGTTGAATTCTCTGATTCCATAGGCAGTGCAAACTGGGCAGGACGCTGTTGCCATTGCCAGTACAGGATAGGAAACTGTTGCTTCACGTACTTGTAGCTCAATCCTTCCCAGACAGAAAGCGAAATTTCTTTGAGCTCACCACTTACCACAACCGGTGGGGAGCTAATCGGGGCCATCGCCTTGACAATCTCATGAGCCGTTTGTTGAACTCGGCGCAGGGGACTGGTATAGATCAAATCGATCGGGGTGGTTACTGATAATTGCTTCAGATACTGTCCGACTAACCGCGCGGTTTCTTGCCCCTGCTGAGTGAGTTCAGACTGATTGGAGCTACCCTGATAGCGACCTTGGTCGTTGAATGTACTGCGTCCATGTCGAACCAGAATAACGCGGGTGATTGGTTGCATATCATTGCTTTACAGGGTGATTTTCTTCATGGCGATCGCACTAGCGCTGCCGAGCAGCTTGCAACGTGTGACGAACGGCAGCGGATTGAATTGGATGGGGCGTTTCAGGATGCTTTTTGAGGTAGCGACCATAGAGATAGTGGTTAATTTTTCTTTCAATAGCAGCCAATAGATTCTCTAGGCGATCGCTGCCTCTGCCGCAAGTAAGCCGATCGACTAGGGGGAGAACTAACAGCTCACGACGACGAGCGCCCAGCTTTGCATAGCGTTTCTTGAAGTATTTATCTTCTGTTAAGTCCCACTTCTGGCGCAGGTGATTCAGGCTAGCTAGATCCCAAGCATCACTCCAGCGCAGCATGAAGTAAGGCAGATCATAAAGCTTAAATTCTGGTAGCTTTAGCTGGCCAAACCATTGAATCAAGCCCACTTTGTTGTTATCAATGCCGACCGTATCCGTGGTGACAACAGCGGTGCGATCGCTATAGATCTTGCCACCGGCCTCAGTGACCATGAAGCAGAAATCAATATGCTCGCGAGTAGCCAACATGCCTTCATCGAGTAAGCCACCTGTCTGCTTAAACGGTGCCGTCTCAAATAGGCTAGTGCGCGCCAGCATACAGTGAAATTCGACATAGTCGCACTGAACCGGGCGCAGCTCTTCCGGGACTTCGGCCACGGGTCTGCCCGTAAGATAGGCAGACTGTTTGATCTTGCGCCTAGGCTGACCGCGTTTGAAATCAGTTTGAATATACGAGCGACCGCCTGCGTTGTGAATCACCTGATGAAGCGGTTTGCCAATGCAGGTCAGCGGCCCCACTACCGCCGCGCCAGTTTGTTCCGCACAGCTCACCAGCTTAGTCAGCCAGCCATTTTTGACAACAACGTCATTTTCTACAAAGACAACATAGTCACTGTCCGTCTGGGTTAGCACCTGGCGTAATCCTACGTTTCTAGCCTGGTTAGGAGAGAGATATCGCTCTGTGCGAATCACCTTAAAAGATTCTTGTCTAGCCTTTTGTTGAATGTAGCGTGCGACTGGTCGGGGCGAACAGACATCAACAAAAACAAGCTCAAAAGGATAGTCCGTATTTTGATAAATGCTCTCTAAGCAGGCCTGAGTATAGCTAAAGCGCTCCCTAGGGCCAATCACAAGTGTGACTTTGGGCTTTTGGTCAGGCAGGGCTAATTCAGATAGTGAGCCAGAGCGCGTAGAGAGCGGCGGAGTCTTTGGAAACGTCGTGTCAGTGACTGTCATGGGACTATCTCCTAAGCGGATTGTGTTGTTCTAGTTGGGTGCTTTTTGTGAGATTACCGCAGCGGCGGGTCCGATCAAGGCGCTGTGGCTGAAAGTTAGGCGATCGCGAGGTTTTTATCTTTTTTTGTACAGCGAATCAGATAGTCTCTTTCTGCTGGAGACATCAGTTTTTCGCCAGCACTAGCATTGATAGAGACTTGTTCAGGCGACTTGGCACCTGCGATCGCAACCGGCGCGATCGGATGAGAAATCACAAAACCCAGCGCCGCTTTCACCATCTCCTCACCGGGCTGCACAGCCGCTTTAAGACTGTCAACTTTAGCCAGCTTACGAGCGAGCTTTGCCTTGGCGCGATCATCTTTGTACCACTCAGAGCGCACCGTATCGGTAAAGACGGTATCCGCAGAATATTTGCCCGACAGCAGTCCTTTGTGCAGTGAACCTCTGACCAACACTGCAATATTGTGCGCTTGGCAGTAAGGCAAGAATTCTTGATCAGGATTGCGACTGAGCAGCGAGTAGTCGACTTCTACCACGCTACAGCGGTCGCTAGCATTGAACAGCTTCAGCACGTCTAGGCGATCGGTAGAGATGCCGTAGGTTCCAATCAGTCCCTGCTGTTGCAGTAGCTCAAACCCTTCAAGATAGGTCTCAGCTAGCTGCGGATCGGCTAGCTTGCCCTCATGGCACAGCATAACGTCGATATAGTCTGTTTTGAGGCGATAGAGCGAGGCGTGGGCGCATAGTCTCACCATATCAGTGGTGGTAATCGGCACCATCTGGCCGGAGCGTCTGCCCCAACGGCCCATCTTTGTGACGATATGCACTCGATCGCGCCTCCCTTCTAGAGCTTTACCAACCCGCTCTTCTGAGAGACCAGCGGGCATACCATATGATTCGGCGGTGTCGATGAGATTGATTCCTTTTTCGACAGCGCTGCGAACAGTCGCGATCGCCCCCTCTTCTTCAATATGGCCCCACTGGTTGCCAATGTTCCAGGTACCAAGGCCAATCGCCGAGGCTCGAATGCCGGTTTTGCCCAAGTTGCGATAGAGCATCGTGAAATCTCCTAAATAATGACAGGCTGAACAATGTAGGTTGAACAATAAGTAATGAACAATGAGTAATGAACAATAGGTGATGAACGGTTGAACAATCAGCGCTAGGGAGAGGCATTGCTAGGGAGAGGCGTTACTAGCCCTGGCTGGTAGCTGATTGGGCGAGAGGGCACGCGAGGAGAGCGAATGCGCGCGATCGCATCCAGAGAATGTTTTGCCAGGAAATGTTTTGTCAGGAAAGGTAGTCTCTAGAGACTCTTTGAGAAAGGCGGTATCAACGTGCTGTAAAAAGGTCCGATACTGTTTGGATAAATAGCGGTTAAACAGCTTTTCAACGCCAACCAACCGCTTTTCTAGCCATTTTTTAGCGGGCTCATTGAGAAAAGAAAACTGGGAAACAAGCGGTTTGATCAGCTCTTTGCGTCGCCGTTGACCTAGCTTTTTATAGCGCTTTTGAAAGTAGCGGCTCTCTGCTAGATTCCATTTCTTCTGAAAATGTTTGAGGCTTGCTAGCTCCCACTCGTCGCTCCAGCGCAGCATAAAATAGGGCAGATCAGAAAGCTCCATCGTGGGCGCAGGCGGATGGGTTAAGAATGTAACCACTGAAGTGGGCTCTAGGTAGATCGGCTCTCCTAGCCTAGTCACCGTCATACAAAAATCCAGATATTCTTTAGTGCAAGAGAATCCTTCGTCGAGTAGGCCAATGCGATTGAACAGACTAGTCCGCACCAGCATGGCATGAAACTCTATGAAACCAACAGTTTGTCGCTGAAGCTGGTCTTTGACTTCAGCGATAGGCTGGTTTTGAAAATAGGTCTTCTCCTCAATTGTCCACTGCCCAGCCTGATCGATTGTGCTTTTTGGCCCCCGCTCTCCTCGGGAGAAGCTAGCATATTCTGTGGGCTCCATATAGTCGCCACCGATGCAGTGGACAATGGTATGAATTGGCTCGTACTGACACACTAGCGAACCAATCACAGCCGCTCCGGTTTCGCGCTCACACTGCATCAAGGCCGTGAGCCAGCCGGGTGCAAAGATGATGTCGTTGTCCACAAAAACAACAAACGGGGTTTTAACGCGCCGTAAGCCAACATTTCTAGCTTGGTTAGGGGAGAGATAATAGGGCGATCGCACCCACTCAAACGCTTTTTGCTGTGACTGGTCTTCTAAATACTCACGAACATGATCCGGCGAATTGTTGTCTACATAGATCAGATGAAAAGGATGCTGAGTATTCTCGTATAGGCTCTCTAGTGACTTTTGAGTAAACTGGAAGCGTTCTCTAGGAACGACAATAATCGTGACTTGAGGATGTTTCATAGGACTTTGGGATTGGTTTGCAGTGCTTTTTCTGGCGGAATCGCCGTTTGTATCTGATAAAGGGCGGCGTAGTGCCCTCCCTGATGCATTAACGCTGAGTGAGTGCCGCGCTCTAAAATTTGACCGTTTTCAACGTAAAGGATTTGATCGAATTCTTTCGAGACTCTAAGGTCATGCGTGATTAGGAATGTTGTTGCGCTGGTGGTCAAACGGGTCAACGCTTCATTCACGGCTTTTTCACTTTTATTGTCGAGTCCAACCGTGGGCTCATCCAAAATCACAATTCGGGCTTGGCGAACAGCAGCCCTGGCGATCGCAATTCGCTGCCTTTGCCCACCCGAAAGCGTCGAGCCTCGCTCGCTCATCAGCGTGTCGTACCCGTCGGGCAGCCGCAAAATAAAGTCATGAGCATTGGCTAGCTTGGCAGCTTTTTCAATCTCCGCATCACTTACTCCCCCTGATCCGTAGCCAACTCCATAATCAATTCCGTAGGCAATATTTTCTCGAACCGTCGTGCCAAACAGAATGCTATCTTGCAGCACAATGCTGATTTGCTGCCGCAAAGAATCCAGCTCGTATTCGCGAATATCTCTGCCATCGATAGTGACCTGCCCTAGCAGTG
This sequence comes from Synechococcus sp. PCC 7335, assembly GCF_000155595.1. Classification (NCBI taxonomy): domain Bacteria; kingdom Bacillati; phylum Cyanobacteriota; class Cyanophyceae; order Synechococcales; family Synechococcaceae; genus Synechococcus; species Synechococcus sp. PCC 7335. The sequence continues at coordinate 367,374 of NZ_DS989904.1, forward strand.
GATCGTACAACCGCAGCAGCAGACTCACCAGCGTAGACTTACCGCTACCCGAAGGCCCCACTAGAGCAATCCGCTGACCGGCCTTGGCCTCAAAGCTGACATTCTCCAACACCATGCGGTTCGCTTCATAGGCAAAATAAACGTTACGAAAGGCAATATCACCGTGAAATGGCGGTGCGGCGATCGCACCAGGCTGATTGCGAATGTCGGGAATCATCTCAAACAGATCGATAATTCTCTCGCCGGACGCGGTAGCCTTAGAGATTTTTGCAGCTTCTTTCGCTAGGTCACGAGTTGGCTTGAAGGCCGTCTTTAGGTAGGTGATAAAGACCAGCAGATCACCAGGGGTGGCGGTGCCTTGCTGAACGAGGATGGCGCCGCGCCAAAGCACTAGGGCCGTGGCGATCGCCACCAAAATTTCTGCCGTCCGCTGTAGTCCCGAAGAAAGCTGCTGCGTACGAGCAGTATCTTCTAGGCTCTGGCGATTGTCACTTGCAAATATCTTCTCTAGCCGCTTTTCGAGCGAGAGCGCCTGCACAACTTTAATCGCGCCGATTGATTCTGCCACCGTGGCGGCCATAGCACTTTCTCTACGGCGCTGCTGACGAGAGACTGTCTTAATCCGCTTCGTCATTCTTAAGCTGGAAATGACAAAAAGTGGAAAAACCATCGTGCCAATGAGGGCTAGCTCCCAATCGATCCAGAACATTACACAGACCATGCTAATCAGCGTCAGCGTGTCTACAGCTAGCGGCAGCGTCGCATTGACGGTGGCGCCGCGTAAGGTGTCTACATCGCTGGTGAGACGAGTGATCAGATCGCCACTTTTAGACCGATAGTGAAAAGAGAGAGAGAGTCGCTGAATATGGGCGTATAGATCGGCTCTGACCTCGGCAATGATGCGGCTTGCAGCTAGTGAAAGCCCAACCAAACTAGCGTAGGCAGACATTGCCCGCAGCGCCGCTGTTGCAATAATTGCGATCGCTAGCACAGCCAGCAGCAGATTAGGGCTAAGATCTCTTAGCAGCGGCCAGTCTAGCTCGGCGCTGTGGGCATCCGGCACCAGCACAAAGTCAAAAATCAGCTTCAGTGGCCAGGGCGCAAGTAGCCGAGCTAGTACTTTGGCCACTAGCGCTAGTCCGGCAAGCAGGAGAAGGCCCTTTTGTTTGCGAATTTGGGGCCAAAATCGCCGCATAATTCGCCGTAATCTAGGGAGTGCCTGCTGAATAGTTTTAGGCCGCTTGCGGTTAATCATCATGCTAAGGAGTTAAAGGAGACTTTTTCTAGCGGAGGCCTTTCAAGAGACTTTTTAAAGGGAGACCTTTCAAGAGACTTTTCAGGCTCAAGTACCTGTTGATAGACGGTCTTCCAGTGTTGCTGTTCAACCGCAGGCGCAAGCTGAGTCAGCGCTTTTTGCCTAGCAGCCATACCCAGCTGTCGCCGTAGGTCAGGTTGACTCACCAACTGCCAAAGCGCCTTGGTCAGAGCTTCAGTATGGCTAGGCGGCACAATCAGACCGTCGGTGCCGTCTTTGATGATTTCGCCAATGGCATCTACACCGCTGCCCACAATCGCTCTAGCAGCAAGCATGGCCTCTAGCAAAGCATTGGGACAGCCATCGCGCAGGGAAGGAATAGCAAAAATATCCATCTGCGGCAGATAAGCGAGCGCCTCTTGGCGGCTGATTTTGCCCGTAATCACCACGCGATCGGCAAAGCCACTATCCGACAGCGCTTTCTCCCAATAGTCTCGCTCTTTCTCAGCAAAAGCGCCCACCAGCAACAGCGTGAGATCTGCCCTTTCTCTCAGCTGATAGCAGGCATCAAATAGATATTCGAGTCCTTTTTTATCTCTGAAGCTACCAACCGATCCAATCACGGTTCCGTGGAGTTGATCAGCTAAGGCAGGCACAGGCAGATGGTCGAAAGACACGGGGGCGATCGCATTCCAAAAAGCAGAAGAGCGATCTCGAATAGAGGGGGCGATCGCCCTAGCTCGGCGCATCAAGTCTCGACTCACAAACGTGGTCCAATCGGAATGGGCCAGTGTCCAGCTCACCTGGGAAAATTGAGCCGGGCTGAACACATGTTTGTTCAAATCCGCGCCCCGAACGCTGTTGATTACAGGCAGTCCGTTTTCGTTAGCGAGCAGCGTCGTCAAAAAGCCCATTTCATTAATAAAAAAGGCATGCAGTACGTCAAATCTATACTGGTCATGCAGTGCCTGTAGCTGAGCGTGCAAATCACACAGATAGTCCTGGGCCTTAGCCTGCTCAGAGCGAACGGCTGGCTTTAGACGATGAACCGTAATCTTGCCAGAGCAAGCGGTATGACAAGTAGCGCGGCGATAGTCTCCAGCCGCCGCTAAGGCTCGCTCTTCGCGAAAGACGGCTCGAAAAACAGCCACATGAACCTCATAGCCCAAGTCGATTAGCATATTGGCAATCCGACTGACCGATTGCCCCACCCCGCCCACATCGGGGGGGAACTCTAGCGTGGTTATACAAACTCTCTTTGTCATAAATTTTCTCCCTCGTTTGTAATTCGTTTATGCTTTTGATTTGTTGGAGTGAATTCGTTGAAGCCAGAAGTGGGTATCGCCACAGAGCCAGAGCAAAGTCAGAGCAGGGTCAGACTGCTTTAGCAAAAACATTCTTGTGGTAACAACAGCTTCTGCAAATAGCTGGCTGTATGAGCCGCGCCCTGTAAATCAATGGTGGGAATCACCGACGTTTGAGCAGATGTTTGAGCCGGCATTTGAGCGGACGTTTGTTGTATGGCCGTTACGACAGCATCGGCAAAGCGTTCTGCCTGCAAGTCTGACGGAGTGAGCAAAGTCAAAAGGCCCAGGCGCGCTAGCTTTTCGGCTCGGATACGCTGTTCGTCGGTTTGGCTAGGGTTCAAAGAAGGTAGCAGCAGCGATCGCACGCCAGTTCTCAACAGATTCATCGTCGTGTTGTAACCACCCAAACTCACTGACAAGTCAGCTTTATCCATGTAGTCAATCAATCGCGATGTGTATCTTCGCAGCGTAACGTTGGGCCGATCGGCCGCCGCCCGTTGCAGATCTAAAAAGTCTGCTTCAGGCATAAATGGCCCGGCAAAAGCATAGATTTGGTGGGACAGCCGATTGGCTAAAAGTGAGCTGGCATCTACAGCAGCCCTCAATAGGGGATACCCATGTCTGCCACCACCCGCACTCACCACAATCGTTGGTGACGAGTCACTGAGTCCGGCAATGTCGTCTAGGGTTGGCGTTTTTATGGTAGGTGATGACTGGGCTACATAGCCCGTATAGATAATCTCGCAGTTCAAATCGCGCACCCGAGAAAAACAATCTTCTAGCGGTTGAAAATTCGCATCAGCGTGAAACAACACTGCATCATAAAACTGATTGATTAACCGACACACCTTAGCCGCTCTTCTAGCCTTCGTATCAGCTGGTAGCGGCTGAGTCATAATCAAATCTCTGAGGCTACAGACTATTTTGACCGGCCATGGTGAAGCCTTAGCCTGTTCGAGCAAAGGCTTTAGCTCATACTTCATTCTCAACTTGCTAAAAGGAAAACACTCTGTAATCAGACAGTCTGGCCGAAACCAGTCAAACACATCGAGCAGTTGCTGTTTACGCTGCGTCTTTACCTCCTCAAGCGATCGCGTCTCATCTAGCGGTACCAGCTTTGCCTCCTTTTCCCAAAGTCCCGGTAAACAAACCATCTTCACCTCAGCTGGCAACTCAAACGCCGATACCAGTTGACCACCGTTGACAAAGCAAACCTCAAACGTTGGCACCAGGCTGCGGATAATCTCTCGACAGCGCACTAAATGGCCTATCCCAGCCAAATGCTGGCAGTAGATCATAATTTTTTTCATCTTTCTCTTTCTTTAAGAGTCAATAAAACAAATGCAAGAACGAACAAACAAACGAACGAAGCGCCAATCTACGCTGCGCTCATCTGCGGGATGTCTTCATGCTCAGCCAATCCGACATCTGCTAAGGTGCCTGTCGCGAGCGCATTAACGAATCGCGCTGTATTGTCTACGCCGTTGAGATTAACCTTAATTTGACTAGGCGAATGCTGAAGATGCGCGATCACTGCCTCAGAAAAGCGCTCAGGTTCTAAATCTTCTGGGTAGATCCGCCGCGCTTTTCCTAGCTGTGATAGTCGCTCAACGCGCATAGTTTGCTCTTGATCGCCATTGCCCACAAATGGCATCATCATGGCCCTTACACCTGTTGTCAAAATGTTCATAGTGGTGTTGTAGCCAGACATACTGATCGAGAGTTCTGCTTTCTCCATGAAAGCTAGCAAGTTGGGCGTGTAGCGGTGAATCTGAAGGTTGGTGCGATCACGTGCCATTGCCTTGAGCGCCCAAAATTTATGGCTAGGCATGAACGGTCCGGTAAATATCTGAATATGGTGAGGAATCTCACGCTCTAATATTTCAGCGGCTGCCACAGCGCACTCAAGCAACTCATGACCGAAGCGGCCACCGCCAACGCTCACCAAAATCATCGGTTCAGGCTTAGACAGGGTAAGCCGATCAACCCCAGTGAGCCGATTATTTTCAGGCCGTTGCACCACATATCCGGTATAGCGCACATCGCAGTTCAAATCAGCTACTCTAGAGAAACTCTCTTGCAATGGGTGTAAGGCAGGATCGCCGTGGATTAGCAGCTGATCAAAATGTTCATTAATTAAGCGCACAACCTTCGCCTCGTGGCGGGCCTGATCGGATTTAGTGACAACAATGTCCCGCAGGCTAGAAACGATCTTGGTTCCCTGCGCTTTGGCCGCCTCGATTAGCGGCAGTAGCTCAAAAGAGAATCGTCTCCTGCCAAAAGGAAAAAGCTCAATCATCAGCACATCCGGCTGAAAATCTCGTATCGTTGCCAAAAGCCGCTGTCGGCGGAACTCCTGCGCTTTTTCCAGGCTAAGATGCGGATCAACCGGTCGTAGCTCGCGAAATTCAGCGTCGGTCTTAATCGCAGGCAAGTTAATTAGCTGTACATCTTCTGGTGGCTGAAACCCTTGGATAACCTCGCCGCCGTTGACAAAGCATACTTTAAAGTCAGCGCCCAGCCCTCGGACAATTTCCATACTGCGAATGAGGTGTCCCATCCCCAGAATGTGCTGACAGTAGAACATTAGTTTTTTCATGGCAGTCATCTCTAAATCGTTGTAGTCAGAATGTTTTAGTCAGAATGTCTCAGTGAGATTGTTGACGGGTATAGCAGGTCATGCCAGCCAGCCCATAAAAGGGGGAACAAGAACAGATTTAGTCATCAGATCGGGAATCGGCTGTTGAGCTGAGGCTAGAAGCGCGCTGAGATATCCTGAGATTTGAGGCAGTCCGTTCAAGTCCAAACTCTCTGACCTATGCTTTGGTCGCGTTGCCATCCTCTCGGGTGGGAGAAAGGGCTGATAGAGCAGATCGAGTACCGCCTGAATAAGCGATCGCCCAGTTACCTGCTCAGGATGGACCATTGTTATCCAGCCTTTTTTGGCAAAGTTAATCGCGCGAATTAGCTGCTCTTGCGAGGGATGTATTCGTGGAACCACCACCGTTCGTTTGCCCAGCATCAGAATTTCTGTCAGTGTGTTGTACCCACCCATAGACACCACCGCATCCGCTGCCTGCAAATAGCTCAGCAGATCGGTAGTGAAGCTCTGGAAACTGATACTAGAGCAGCCAGCCGCTAATTCCTCCAGCCTTGAGCGCTGTTCGATCGGCATTTCAGGCCCGCTCAATATCAAACTGTGGATAATAGGACCGGTCACATCAGACAAGTCCAGCGACGGTTCATCATCAGCGGTTTGGCGGCGTGGGGGTAAAGCCTGAATCAGCTTCAGCCCTTCTAGGTAGGTATGGACTAGGCTAAAGCCATCTTCTCCGCCACCCGGCGTAACCAGCACCAGTGAGTCAGTCGGTTTAATGCCTAGCTGCGCTCTAGGATCAACCTGCTCGTGGCCCGTTAATTGCTTGCGAATATAGCCGCAATATCGCACTTTATGTGCAATTGGTAAGGGCAATCGATATTCTTGAACTAAGTCAAATACGCTCTGCACGCCAGCGACTAAGACCTGGTCGTAGTGGGTTTGAATAGCGTGGTGGTGACCCCATCTACACCATTCGTCAATCGTCTTTTCGGGGGTATCTAAAATATCACGCAGCAACAGCACCCGCTTATTCTCAGGCACCGTTTGTTGTAAGTAGCTCAGAGTATTAGCCAGTTCACCCCTTAAACCAGTAGGCTTTTTATCAACTAGTAGCAGATTAGGTTTGAAGTGAACAGCGGCTGAGTAAATTAGGTGCGATCGCAGCGCCACTGTCTCTTCAATAGAAGTTCCGAGATACTTTGCAGAAAGCTCTCCAGAAACGCCTCGATTCAAACAGGGCAGTTTGATATAGTCCAATCCCTGAGGTAGGCGAAACTCGTGAATCATTGGCGAACCGGACACCAGTAAGATAGAGAGATTTGGCCAGTGTTTAAGCAGATGTTCGCAGATCGCCAGCATCCGTCGCAGGTTGCCGAGCCCAAAAGCATCATGAGAGTACACCATTATTCGAGTAGTGTTCATATGTATTCTCTCTCCATCTTCTTTCCATCGTTTCGGACATCTTGTAGATAGCTTGTGGCGAATTCGCAGCGAATCAATCGAGCCGACTAAGTTCAATATTGCAAGCAGCCATAAGGGAGGCATGAAATTTTAGTTAGAAGAAATTCATGAGAAAAAGTTCATGAGAAAACTCTCACGAAAGGCCAACCAACTCTATGAGATAGTTAATGAGATAGCCACCGTTAGCTAGAGTGGATGGCCTGGCGTCTTTTTGGTGAGTGCCATGAACAATTCGTCAAATGCCTTTGCGTCAAATGCCTTTGCTAAGATTGGGCACTCTCTATGGCAGCAATTTTTCAAAGAAACGCGTACGCGAATCTTGTTGCTTTATGCGTTCCTGATGCTGATCTTAACTGGGCTAACGGTTCCTATATTTAGATATCTCCTATTTCAACAAGTGGATCAGCGAGTGCGAGCTAACCTCGCCATAGAAAGAGAAAATTTCTTAGCGGCTTTCGCAGATTGGCAGCGACCTAATGGACAAAACGCTCAGGACCTAAAATCTTTTGTTGTTGAATATTTAGACAATAACCTCGTAGAGGACGACAACTTTCAACTTGTTTTGATAGAGGGTGTAGGTCATTTTTCTAGCCCAGACTATTTACTAACGCCCTTTAGTCCAGATTCAGACCTGTTTGAGCAGTGGCAAACAGTGACTGCCTTCACCATGGATAGCCAATTGAGCGGTGATCCTAAGATTGGCAAACTCTTATACAAAGCTGACCCATTGATTGTTGACGGCAGGCAACTAGCAGTACATGTGGTGGTTCACGCGGCGGCAGGAGAGCGCCAAGAGACACTTGAGGGAGTCTATGTCTTCAGCTGGATGATCGTGTCAATAGTGGCGCTTTCACTTTTGCTAGCTTGGATAGGGGCAGGTCGCCTACTGAAACCTATTCGAGAGCTAGCTCAAACGGCGCGCTCCATTAGTGAATCTAATCTGACTAGGCGAATTCCGCTGCCTAATGGCAACGGCGAACTCACTGATTTGACCCACACTTTCAATGACATGATGGATCGAATTCAGGCCGCATTTGACAGCCAGCGCGACTTTATAAACGACGCAGGACATGAACTGCGTACCCCGATCACAATTATTCAGGGTCACTTGGAGCTGATGGATGAGGAGAATCCCCAAGAGTGCCGAGAAACCATCAAGCTAGTGATGGATGAGCTAGATCGAATGGGGCGATTGGTGAGCGATATGCTGCTGCTAGCCAAGTCTGAAAGACCTAACTTCTTACAGTTAGAGACCGTTGAGATAGATGCTTTTGCCGAGGAAATCTTTACGAAAGCAACTGCGCTAGCTCAGCGTCACTGGATACTAAAAGTAGAAGGCAAAGGCAATGTTGTCTGCGATCGCCAGAAGCTCACTGGCGCAATTCTTAATCTACTAAAAAACGCTGTTCAGCATACCCAAGGAACAGACACGATAGAGCTGGGCTGTTATTCGAAAAAGGACGCGGATCATCCAAACCATGATCAGGTTCGGTTTTGGGTGCGCGATACGGGTGAGGGCATTAGCCCAGCTGACCAACAGCGGATCTTTTCTCGGTTTGCCAGAGGTCAAAATTATCAGCGACGCTCAGATGGGTCTGGATTGGGACTGGCCATTACAGCTGCTGTGGCCGAAGCACACGGCGGCCAGGTAACGCTGCATAGCAAAGTCGGTCAGGGGACTACTTTTTGGTTGGATTTGCCGCAGAGGAGGCCGTGATCTGGCGTTCTACTGCCGCGAGCAGTTCCTTAAAGCGAAACGGCTTTTGCAGATAGTCGTTGGCTCGCTCGGCCAAAACGTCCTGCTGTAAATCGCTCATAGCAGTCATGACAATTACGGGCGATAAAACGCCGCGATTACGCAATTCCCTCAGCACCGTCCAACCATCTTTTACAGGCAGCCTTAAATCCAGCAAAATAGCATCATAGGTCTGTGCCTCTGATGCTGCTAGCGCCTGATTGCCATCTACAGCGACTGTGATATCAAAGCCATGCTTTCTAAAGCCTTTGGCAATAAAGGCGGCGAGGTTTTCCTCGTCTTCAACAATCAGAATTTGATTCATTTTAAGCGTTTAACCGAATCTGAAAAACAAGCCTGGGATTAGTATGGACATACCTTACTCTGTGAGGGCTATCGCTTGCATGAGAAAGTTCTTATAATTCCTCGCATCCGTGCTCGCCGTTCGTGCTCACATAACCGCCATCACGACTGCCGCAATCGATAGCCTATCCCGCGCACGGTTTCAATCAGATCGGCTCCTAGCTTTTTTCGTAGATAGCCCACATAGACATCAACGATATTAGATCCTGGGCTGTAGTCATACCCCCACACCCTATCCAATAGCTGCTCCCGGCTTAATACCTGACCTGGATGCCTGAAAAAAGTTTCTGCTAGCGTAAACTCCCGGGCGGGCAAATCGACTATCTCACCGCTTACCTGCACCCGCCTAGTGAGCAAATCCAGACTCACATTGCTTGCCCACAGCATCTGATCGTTGCCAGTAGCAGCGCTTCCTGCCGCAGGAGCCTGCCTCAGGCGGACTCTCACCCTAGCTAGCAGCTCCTCAAAGCGAAAGGGTTTGGTCACATAGTCGTCTGCGCCCCCTTCTAGTCCGGTCACCTTATCGTGGATGTCATCTCTGGCAGTCAGAATAATGATGGGTAAGGTTGCGCCCTGACCGCGCAGCTCTTCAATCACCTGAAGACCATCTTTGTCAGGCAACCCTAAGTCAAGAATAAGCAGATCGAAGCTAGCCTCTAGCGTTTGCGCGATCGCCTGTTGAGCAGTAATAGCGACCTCCGTTGTAAATCCATGAGCATTCAATCCCTTCTTGATAAAGGATGCAATTCGAGGCTCGTCTTCTGTAATTAGAATCTTGTGCATAGACCTTTAGGAGCGACTCTTCTAAGGCTTGTAAAGATACTCTTAATGGTTCATTCATAGAACCTTGCTTGAACAAGAAAACTATGGATTTTCACTTCTTAGAAAAGACAATCTATAAATAATCTAGCAAATTTCAACGTGGAGTTAGAAAAAGGTAGCCCGCTCAAACTACCGGAGCGCAGCATCTCGAGTATTCAGTCACATCTGATAAAATAAACTGCTAGGCTGTAATGCTTTTTGTAATGCTTTTAGAACTGATATACTAATCCCTGATAGATAAGCCCTGACAAATAAAGCCCTGACAGATAAGTTCTTGAAACACTTGCGATCAAACACTATCGATGGCTTTTCTCTAAGGTTCCTCGGGTTACGCCTAGCTGACTAGCGAGATTGAGCGAACGCCACAGATCAACACCTTCTAGCTCGCCATCGACTAGCTTTCGATATGCGGATAGTATTTCAGTGACTTGTTCAGGAGTCTCGTCTAGAAACTCAATTCGGAAGTAGCGAGCACCTTTCTCAATCAATCTAGCGGCAAATTCTGCGCCGGTTTGGGCCTTGCCATTGAAGAGCGTATTACGACAGCCTGCATCGGCTGAAAGGATATGTTCTGCGCCTGTGCGATCGCGCAATTTCACCTTATGTTTTTCACACGGGCGACCGCAGTTGGTAAAATCTGTTCCTTCTGATAAAAAGGCGCAGAAGACGCAGTGTGCCATATGAAACATCGGCATGTGCTGATGCAAGGTAATCTCGAACCATTCAGCAGGGGCCGTTTCTAGTAAATTCTCTAACTGTTGCACGTTTAGATCATAAGAAGCACTGAGTCTTTCTAGGTTAAATTCCCCTTTAAAGTAGCTAGCCGTAATCGGGTTAGCTACGTTTAAGGAAAAGTCACCAATGGCGCGATCGCCACTAAAGTAGTCAAGCTGGTCGTAGTTGCGAATTAGATAGCCATCAGCCTTAGCTTTGCGAACCTGATCGAGAATATAGCGTTCGCTGGGCTTGGTAATACGAGGCGGGGCGATAAATAGCTCTGCGGTACTTCTCCTGATTAAAGCAACAGCTTCTTGATAGTGGATAGGATTTTCGAATTCACAGTAGATTGTGGGTGCATTTGTCGTGATCGCCGCCTGAAGCTGTGACAGGTTGCGCACCAACGGAATTAGCTGAACTGCCAGCTTCTGTTCTACCGGGCTTTGCTCAGATAGCTGTTGTTTTAGATGCGCAGGTTGGTTAACCGGAAGAACCGGAAGAAGATCACGGTAAGAAGCATGAGGATTTAACGTCCATGATTTTAGCTGTTGTTTTTGTTCTATAAGCTGGGTAACCAGCTCTCTTCGTAGCTGATTGAGCGCGCTCACAGGGACCATCACCTGGCCCTCTAGATTGTTCTGAAGATCTTTTAGATTGAAAGGGGTAGTGCCCAGTCTAGAAAGTTGTTGAATGAGTCGCTCTGTAGTCAGTGGTTTACTATGAGCAGAGACTAAAGCAACTTCTGTAGTGGCTTGAGCCGTGTGACCACTGTAGTCGTGAGCGATCGCCTTTAGCAGTCCTCCTGCTTTGCCGAATACTTCAATCGATATCGGTCGCTTAAACCGGGGCTGATTGCCGCTATAGGTTTGCCGTACGGCTCTATCAAGTTCTGGATCGCTCGTTTTCCAAATGCGATCGCCCACCTGTATTCGAGTAAAATCAAGCGATTTACGACCAAAACTTAAAAAAGTCTCTTCTCCTTTAGTCTCAACGCCATATAGCCGCCCGCCCTGTTCATCATCAGGCTGACTGCTATCAATAACAACACCATCACCTGGCTTAACTGCAATCAACAATTTAACAACGATTCGATGTTCTCTTTTTGTCTTAACAATCTTCTCAACTTGTCCAACTAGCGCGCCGCGCTTTTTCCCAAATCGTGCGTGAACTAGCCTTTGATTATCAATTCCTTGAAACCAGCCTGTAGAAAGACCTCTAGAAAAAGCCATCTCTAGTGAATAGCGCTCATCACCACTAGGATAGTAGGAAGCTTCTAGCCGTTTGAACTTGAGATCTAGCTGGTGATCGCTATGATCATGATCCTGCTCTAATCGTTCGACGGTTTGATCAAATACTCGGTCTAGTACCTGGCGATAAACGCGGGTGACGTTAGCAACATATTCAGGCGTCTTCAATCGACCTTCTATCTTCAAACTAGCAATGCCAGATCTAATCAAATCAGGAACAACCGGTAGACCAGAAAGATCTTGTGGACTGAGCAAATAGGCGCGATCGCCCAAATCTACTTCTTTTCCATCGGCAAGCAAATCATAGGTCATTCGGCAAGCTTGAGCACACTCTCCCCTATTCGCCGACCGACCGCCTAATGATTCGCTTGTCAAGCACTGACCAGAATAAGCAACGCACAGCGCTCCGTGCACAAATGTTTCTAGCGGCATAGCAATATTCTCTTTCTTTAACTGCCGCTGAATTCGATTAATTTCTTTGATTGAACATTCACGCGCCAAGACAACAAGCTCAGCTCCTATCTGCTGAGCAAACTTTACGCCTGCTGCAGAAGTAATGGTCATCTGGGTAGAAGCGTGAATTGGAAAGTCCGAAGAAAGATGGCGGATGAGGCGACAAATACCCACATCTTGAACGATGGCTGCATCTACACCGGATTTGATGATCGTTCGCAGATAATGCGCTGCCGCCTTCAACTCCGCTGGAAAGATTAGTGTGTTTAGCGTGACATAGCCTCTAACGCCTCGCCTATGCAAGAAAGTCATTAGCTCAGGCAAGTCTGCAATCGTAAAGTTATGTGCTCTCATGCGAGCATTGAATCGATCAAGCCCAAAGTAAATAGCATCCGCTCCATTTTCCACCGCAGCTTTCACACAGTCCCAGTCTCCTGCAGGTGCTAGCAGTTCTGTTTTTTGTAGATCGAAAATAGGCTCTGAGTCCTTTGATAGCAGGTGGCTAGAGACGCTCATAGTGTGAAACAAGCAGGGAAATAAGGGCGTTCGAGAACGGATAAGCGCTGATGAAGCTGATAAGGATGGACAGACCTTTGTATGAACCAGAAGACCCTCAGCCATCTCCAAAGTGTATATCAAACGCTTGAGTCAATGACCGTTGCTCCCTAGAATTAGGTTTGTATTAAGGAATGCGAAAACTTCAAGCAGGACTAGAGAGTAAGAGGAACCATGGCTGAACGTCCAATCATCGTTGGCATTGTGGGCGATAGCGCCGCCGGCAAAACTACCTTGACCCGTGGCATCGCCCAGGTGCTAGGTGAAGAAAACGTCGTAGCCATCTGTACAGACGACTATCACCGCTATGATCGTAAACAGCGGGCAGAGATGGGCATTTCCGCGCTGCACCCAGACTGTAACTATCTCGATATCATCGAACAACACCTGCAAGATCTGCGTAATGGCAAAGCAATCCTCAAGCCGATCTACAACCACACAACAGGTGAGTTTGATCCGCCTGAATACATTCAGCCTAAAAAGTTTGTCATTGTAGAAGGATTGCTGGGCTATTCTACCAAAGCCGCTCGCGACGCTTATGATGTGAAAGTATATCTAGCACCGCCTGAGGATTTGCGAGCGAAGTGGAAAATCAAGCGAGACACCCGCAAGCGTGGCTATACAGATGAGCAAGTCCTCGAAGCTTTACGCAAGCGTGAGCCCGATTCAGAAGCCTTTATCCGTCCGCAGAGGCAGTGGTCCGATGTAATCGTGTCTTTTATTCCACCTGAAAACAAGGACGATCAGGGCAACGACCTGCTGCTCGATGTCAAACTGGTTCTACGGCCAACGCTGCCTCACCCAGACTTTACCCATATCCTCGATGACAAAGGTAATGACCTAGGTGATGCAATCCGCTTACTGCTAGATCGCGATATGGGCAAGCCAGTCGATGTATTGTCTGTAGATGGCCACGCTAACGAAGCACAGGTACAGCAGCTAGAGCGTATCCTGTGTAGCGAGGTACCTTATCTGGGTCAGTTCTGTAGCCTAGAGGGTAATCAGGATGTGGGCAAGGTAGTCGGTACGACAGGCGAGTCGCTGCAAAGCTATCCGCTGGCGCTGACACAGCTATTGATCACCTATCACATGCTGAAGGCTGTAAAGCGAACTCAAGGGAGGAAGTAAGCTGCCTAGTTCGTCAAAAGCCGCAGAGCAAGCTGGAGCGAACTGAGACGAAAGTCTGTGGCCGACAGCGACAAGATAAGATGAGGCGAACGGTGTAACTTTGGTTCATCGGCTGTTTTTTTAGGGTAAGTAGCACATTATGGTTCAGTCTCTAGCTCAAAGCCCGATGAGTTTTGAGGCTTTCCTAGATTGGTACCCGAACGACGGCTGTCGGTACGAATTTATTGAGGGAGGTATTGTTGAAGTATTGCCAACTGGCCCTCATGAAGACATCGGTGGGTTCTTGAGTGCTGAGCTTAACTTTGAAATTCGTCGCAGTCAAAAGCCCTATTCCATTCCTCGTAATTGCTTGATTCGGCCACGAGCGGAAAACTCTGGCTATATGCAAGATGTTGTTCTTCTCGACCGTGAACAATTGCCTCAAGAGTCTATGTGGCCAACCGCGTCGGTGATTCAGCACGGTGCCACTGTGCTCTTAGTGGTCGAGGTAGTCAGCAAAAATTGGCGAGATGATTATGGACACAAGTTCGTTGAATATGAAGCGATGGGCATACAAGAATATTGGATGGTGGACTTTCGAGCGCTGGGGGCAGTGCGCCATATCGGCAAGCCCAAGCAACCGACAATTACGATCTGCCAGTTGGAGGGTGAAGAATATCGAGTTCGGAGATTTGTTACTGGCGAAAAGCTGGTTTCTGGAATATTTCCTCAGCTTAATCTGACGACAGATGCGGTGTTTGCAGCCGCAGAATGACTTCATATACTAGAGACTGTGAGCATGTGAAGCTCAGCATAGGGATTCTACTCTTTTTCTTTTCTTCTACAATTGGGTGAGTAATGCAGCAGATTCTTTCGGCGTGACTAGGCTATTAGCGCAGAGGATACCGGAGGCGGCGACCGCTGGCACACCGATACCGGGTAGAGTGCTGTCACCGACTAGATGCAGCCCTTCGATTGGGGTTTTACCGCTGGGGAATCGACCTGCTTGGGCAGAGATGGCTGGGCCATAAGTGCCTTTGTGTCGACGGAGGAATCGACTGTGGGTCAGTGGGGTGCCAATTAGCTCTAGCTCAATGCGATCGCGCAGATCAGGAATAATCCTCTCTACCGCTCGAAACAGCGTTTCTGCCTTCTCTCTTTTCTTCTGTTCGTAGTGTTCATCTTTCTGCCAACCAGCAAAGGGCTCTAGTGTGTAGGCATGCACCGTGTGATAGCCCGCTGGCGCCTGCTGAGGATCGAGCACGGTTGGGATAGACACCATACAGGTGTTCCCAGGTACTGTGATATCTTTTTGATTGTCATGAACAACAACATGGTGAATAGGCACTGACTCTAGTCCATCTGCTCTGATGCCTAAGTGCAAATGCATAAAGCTATCCACCGCTGGCGTAGAAAGTGCTGCTTGACGGTAGTTAGCGCCTAACTCTGTTGGATCGAGTAAGTGGCTATAGGTATCCCAGCGAGTTGCATTAGAAATAACCATAGGCGCGTTGATCTGCTCACCATTTTTCAAAACGACACCCTTCGCTTTGCCGTTATCTACAACGATTTTTTGAACGTGAGCGCCGAGTCTTAATTGCCCGCCCCAACGCCTCAGTCCTCGCACAAGCGCCTCTACAATTGCACCGCTGCCGCCGACAGGATAGTCAATGACAGAGCTAGCCCGCTCTCCAAACATAAAGGCCATTTCTGGAGCGACAGTATCCTCGCACTTCATTCCAGAAAGCAAGAAGCACTCAAGATCAAGTAGACGTTTTAGCCAAGGATCGCTAACGTAAGGGGCCATAACCTCGCCCATAGATCGACTGAGATCTAGAAGGTTAGGTAGAAGGGCCGCGAGCGATCGCCCATACCGCTTTGCCAATAGCGGTAGCGCCCACAGATCGGCTCGTAAAGCCAACGATGGCATTTCCTTGAGCGGCGCATAAATCTTTAGTAGCCTGGCTTCTAGCGCTGCCATCTGAGCGGCCGCACCAGGACTAAATTGCTCGATTGCCTGCTGGTACTTTTGAGAATTGCCATAGACGGGTAGCGTTCCTTCAGGCAGATGATAGTAGCCAAAGGGCTCGTAGGGAATGGTCTCTAAACGCTCGCCCAATACCGCAAGCACCTGCGTTAAAGGATTGGCTGACCCCGATTCGCCTAGCCCGCTGTAAAAAGAGGGCCCAGAATCGAACGTAAAGGTATCACCTCGATGTCGCCGGGTGAAAGCGTGCGCCGCGCCGCCAGGTAGCGTATGGCTTTCAAAAACAATCACTCGCCGTCCGTATCTTGCGAGTAGCGAACCTGCGACAAGTCCACCTAGTCCGCTACCAATCACAACAGCGTCAACAGTTTTCTCTATGGGCGATTTGGGTCGAGTCGTTACACTTTGGGTCATGTCTGTCTTTTCTTACAGACACTGAGTCTGCGTAAGCAACTGTTCGATTTTGCGGTTACTACCATTTTAGGCACTTTCTCTTAGGCAAAAAACCTTACAATTTTTCAGTCGCTTGTTTTGCTAACTACATTTTCCCTGATGTCAGAGCACTTTCCTACTTCGGCCGCTACAGCAACTTAATTCATGACTTTAAAGGCAGTACTCTTTGGTTTCAACGGCGTCATGATCAACGACGAGGAGATTCGTCAAGCTTTGAGCAACCAGCTGTTGCTAGACGAGAACTTGCGCCCAGATGCTGATGACTACAAACAGGTCTGTATCGGGAGGAGCGATCGCGCCTGTCTAAAAGCACTGTTTGCTCAAAGGGGCCGTACGACAAGTGATGAAGCCCTAGACAAGATGCTGGCAAAAAAATCGATGGCCTACAAAGCCTGGTTAGATGGCTTAGATAAGCTGCCGCTCTATCCAGGACTGCACGATTTAATCTTTCGTTGCCGAGCTGCTGATATCAAAATGGCAATTGTCACAGGTAGCTCTCGGCAGCAGGTCACTGACGTACTTACTTACACAGAGTGGGCCGAATACTTTTCTACGATTGTTTCAGGTGATGATGTTCCCCCTAACGGCAGTAAACCTGCGCCGGATGCCTACCTGCTAGTAATCGAACGGTTGAATCAGATGAATCCTGGCTGGAACCTACAGCCTAGCGAATGTATTGCAATTGAAGACTCCTTTGCCGGTATCGAATCAGCCAAGCGCGCTGATATTCCAGTAGTCGGTGTGGCTCATACCTATCCCAACCACATATTACAGCGGCGCAGCACTTGGGTTGTAGACTATCTACGAGAGATAAAGTTGGACTGGATTGGTGAGATGTTCGACTATCTTCCGAATAAAGAGCAAGCCTAAGTGGCGGCAGAGCCGCAGGCAAAGTAGTCAGAAATCCCATTTTCGCGCTCCAACTTTTGCCCTGGCTTTTGTACGATTGATAACTTAAATTAAAATATTTTGTATAAATCGCGACAGTTTTGCACTGTGCCGGGGATAATTAGAGTGTGCGCTATCTTTATTGTTTCTATGGCGCATCACTTGTATGACCCTAGAATAAGGACATGGAGAGACTATGGCTGCTAATTTGCCCGTCGATGAGCTATTGCTTGAGCCCCTACACGAGGGCGATCGCGGTCCGGCCGTTGCTCAACTGCAGGCTAGACTCGCTGAGCTAAATGCCTACTCTAGCCAGATTACAGGCCTGTTCGATGTAACTACAAAGCGAGCGCTTACTGATTTTCAAGCTGACTATGGGATTACCGAAGAAGCTGGTTTCTTTGGGCCTCAAACCTGGTACGCGCTTACTTTTTGGAGCCATGAGACTGAACTACCGACCTCTTTGTTCGCGATAGGACTGCCTCTCAAGTCTTGGCTATTACAGCTCTTTGCTGCTGCTGCCGTTCAACCGGAGCCTTTACTCTCTAGCGTGGGAAACCGACCAGAAATCGCACCCGGTAAGATTCTGTTTTGGCCATTTACAAACCCATTTGCGCAGAAAGTCCCTTTTAGCTAGTTGCGATACATACTGATATACGTAATAGCTACATCTAAGAGATTTCAGGATCTGCCTTCGGCTGTGAACTACCGATCGTCTCTTTAATCTCCGCCTGTAATCTTTCTAGCGTGGAATCGGTTTTGGCTTGAGAAAGGATGTTCTGCATGACGGTATTGACACCTTTTGGCCCCCAGGTGCAGCCTTGCTGCAAGTAGACCTTAGCGGCTTGTCCGACGGCAAAGGTTCCATAGCCTGCTGCTCCTGCTTGAGCGCTCATCGCTCCAGCGTAAGCGCTCAGCCCAGAAAAGCTTTCGAATGCGCTCCAGATAGCTGCCCCACTCTTGCCAAAGCCTAACAGCAGACTAGTGCCAAACTCACTGAGTAATAGCGTGCCAGAGCTGCCGATAATGGACTGCCACAGCTTAGTCGCTTCAAACCGGGTCATTGGAAAGCCATAGAGCTGCGAAAGCGCCCGAATCATCACCATATCGGAGCTGATACCACCAAGTAAATCAAGTAGGGCAATGGGATTAAAAGCAACCGCGATCGCCTTGTACTTGGCATATTTCCAGATCAGCTCGTCGGCGCCTGCCTGATTCAGCTCAGCAGTTTCCTTCGACAAGTTTTCTTCAACAATGCTCGCTTGCCTAAGCGCATTCAGCGCAATCAATGTCGGACCTTCTTCGGCCACAATCTCCAACAGCCTCTGTTTTAGGGGCTCAATTTGTGGCGGGGGGTTTTCCCATTCCTCTGTGATTCGGCCATCTGGCCACTCCACTCGCACTTGAAGCGGAGCAGGGGCAGCAGAGATCATCACAATATCATCGACTAGCCTAGCGCCCTGAGGAAGGTTAGCGCTTTCTTCTGCCTCTCGCCATAGCGTCTGTAAGTTGTCAGCAACGGTGGTCCTATCCGTCTCTGGGTACAGATCGACTTTGTTGAAGACTAGCAGTAGGGGCTTTCGAGTGGCATAGAGTTCTTGAAGTGCGAGATATTCGGTTTGAGTAATATCGCCAGAAACTACAAACAAAATGAGATCTGCTTGCTGTGCAACCTCTTGGGCCATTTTGCTACGAGACTGACCTTCTATCTCGTCTAGCCCAGGTGTATCAATTAATTCTAGCTTTAGAGGTTGTCTTCCAAAATCCGATTGACCAAAGTGCGATCGACTATCGGTAGGCACCCAATAAACCGAACGAGGCCATTGAGTTACGCCATTGAGTGGGCCAGTTTCTAGAATATTTTCACCCAGAAGGGCATTAATAACTGCTGATTTCCCTCGACTGACTAGGCCAAAGACGGCAACCCTAAGCAGCGAGCTATCTAGCTTGTTCATCAAAGCACTCAGCCGATCTATGCCACTTTTGACTGCGGCTTGACGAGTCAGCTCCTGTTCAGAAAGCTGAGTCATCTTGAGCTGTGGAATATAGCGATCTATCGCCTGTCTCAGGCTGGTGCGAGCTTGTTCGACAAGCTGGTTAGGCGCAGGCTGTACCGGTGAGGACATACAATGGGGGCATCACGGTGTGGATGACAAAGGTGAAAGTAGAGCGCTGGCTGAATGTACATGACTCTAGCTAGCTTCTATCAACCGCCTACTCAAAAAACAACTGCTAAACCGCTGCTGTTTTTGCCTTGGTGGGTAAATGTGACAAGGCTTGCTGAAGGAAAGCTTGTAGTCCCATACCTTGCTTTGTTGCTTTGAAAAGCGCTTGCAAACGCTCACCCATCTCAGCAAAAGCAAACGTTCTCTCTTTCTCTGAAAGTAGACTTTGTTCTTCAAAAAATTCGATTAGGCTCAGGCTAACAGTTCGAGTTAGGTAAGCGGCGCTGACCCCTTGAATGACACCGCCAGCGACGTAGGTAAGCGCATGTGCCTTTAGCAAGCTACCAAATGCCTGTGTCGTGAGTTCAACCAGACCAAGTTTAACTAACAGCTCTGCTAGGGTACTTGCAGCTTTCTTGGCCTGTTCTACAGAGAAAGTCTGCCCGTAAACACTGCCTAAATCAACGATAAGCTGTGCATTAATCGCCGTAGAAGCCAGTAAGTCTAGACTAGGCAGAGGACTTGCGAAAGCACTACCCGCGGCGATCCACTGCATTTGTTCAACAATAGGCAGGGCTCTCTGCTTTCTTTGCGCATTTAGTAACTGTTGCGTTTCTACTTGAAGCGCTTTTGCTTGGCGAAGGGTTGTGGTTAAAACGAGCTGCTGCCTTTCGTGATTGACAAGGTAGGTCAATTTATCTGTGAGACTGGAGAGCTGCGGTTCAGGCTGTTCGGTAAATTCTTCTACATCGCCATTCTCTGCATGCTTGCGGACTTTGATAGCGGCAGGGTTAGCAGCGATCGCACTCACCCCAATGCCTAAATCTTCTACCCGCGTCTGAATCTGCTGCAATACAGAGTTCCTATCTGCCGGCAGCAGCTGGTCTTGCTTATTCAAAACGATCTCTAGCCGATAGCCCGCCTTCAGCAAGGTATGAACTTGCTGAAGCTCAGAGTGGGTCAAGTCGCCAGCCGCCATGAAAAGGACTAGATCTGAGTTAGTAGCAGGTAGGGCTGTCTCTCCGTTAGCTTCTGTGATCTCTTCGAAACTTGAAAGCGAAGTTGGCCTATAACTCGCCAACTGCGAGATTAGCGTTGTTTTTCCAGTAGACCTGTTGCCAACTACAGCTAAAGAAAGGGTCTCTCTATCTAAACTGGAAAGAAGATCGGCGATCGCCTTTCTCTTTTCTGCGATTTGTGACCAAATAGGCAAAGACTTGTCTGACCTGGTCTCTTCAGAAAGTTCTGTAATCAGCGTCTCTAAAGTAGCTTCTATCTTTGTGATGACGGTTTCAATGGCCGCTCTATCTACAGGGCCAACAGCCAAAGGCATCTCAGCTACTACGTTAGGCCGCTTCGATTTATTAAACAGCCAGAAGCCTGCGCCGATTGCGACCATTCCTAGCAAACCAGTACTATCTCCCCACACATGCCCCACTGGAGAATGACCCACAATATTCAATAGCCATAAGCTGGCTGAAAGACCTAGACCACCGACTAGAATGGGACGTTTCAGTTGCATGAGAGGTTACCTGGTGCTGATTTATCTATTCTATCGAGTGAGATCAAATCGGGGAAGTAGTGAGAACCGGGGCGGAGGAGTGACAGACAAAGAGAGGGAATGAGCGTCGCTAGATGTCGCAAGTTGCAGACCTTTAGCCTGTTCTTCTTAGGTAATAAGTTAGCTGGTTTGTTTCGCCTTCTGTATAGAGAAGATCTTTTTCAATCAGCTGCTTAAGATCTCGCTGAAGGGTACGGCGAGAGGGCATAGGACATAGGGTTTCAAAGGTCTGAATAGTGAGTGAGCTATGGGTTTGAAGATATGATAGTGCCTTTTGTTGGCGGTGGTTGAGTTGGTGGGTTTGGGTGAAAACGGTAGAGGGTGAAGCGGTAGCTGCAGGTGTCATATCTGGACGTGAAGGACCTTGGCTATCGTAGGGATGCAGATAGCTTGTAAGAAGCGTCCTCAGCTCCTGGTAAAGGCAATCCCGATGAGATGGACTGCTTCTAAGAGCAGACAAAAAAAGCGCATTGAAGGAGCGATGACAGACTTCGGCGAGGAGTTCGCTTTTGTCTATAGGGAGAGTTGGGTTGCGTATGCGTAGTGCGATCGCCAGCCGTCGAATGAAGCTATAGTCAACGGTCTCATCGAAGTGAATAAATATTTCTGGGTTGAGATAGTACTGGGTATAGACAACCCTAGGCCCCAAGTCCTCAAAATACTTAGCGAAAGTTTCGACCATCGAAGCAATCATCAAATCCAAAGGCTGTCGCATGAATTCAGGCGTCACTATAGAGGACTGAATCGCTTCAACGCTTTGTCGATGCTGCTTCTCAAGCGCGTGGAAGATAGCGAGCTTGTTAGGAAAGAAGCGGTAGAGCGTACCAACAGCAGTGTTCGCACGCCTGGCAATGTCGCGAGTTGTCGCAGCATCATACCCTACTTCCCAGAAAACTTCAGCAGCAGCTCTGAGAACTTTCTCAACTCGTTCTTGGCTTCGCTGTTGCTGCGGTTGGCGACGTTGCGATGCTTCTTGCAGTGGTTTTTCTGATGCCATGTTTTTCTTTGGATAAATCTAGAGTCAATGGGCTAAACGTGATATAACATGAAAAAATATTCGTTTTTACATAGGCTTACGCTTTTATTAGCCGCTGCATATTTTCAAGGAGCTGTCTTGCTATGTCTATTTCCAAAGGAATAACCCGTGAAGTATCAGAGGATGATGCTGCCGTACTGTCAGAAGAAGTACTGCCAAAGGAAATGCTGCCGGGTGCACCATGGCTGCTTGCACACAAGTCTATGCTGTCAGTCAACCAACCCGTCAAGGTTTCGCTATACGGATGTGACTATGTGCTATGGAAAGATAGCAACGGTACCGTTCAGGCGCTGCCTAACTGTTGTCCGCATATGAGCGCGATGCTATCTGAGGGTTGGTGCGCAGCGCAAACAGACGGGTCTAGCAAGATTGTTTGTCCGTTCCATGCGTTGGCATTTGATGGCGCAGGCTGCACTGTTTTACCAGAGAGTCAGCAGGGGAGAACGCTGCCACAGATGCAGCCTTTAGATCTAGTTGTTCAGGGCGATTTCATATGGTCTTACGGCGGAGCAGAACCCAAGATACCTATCCCTGATGTTTTGAATGAGATTGTGAGAAATTATCAGCTGGTGGGCGTTGCAGGCGAGGTAGTTGTGGATACACCGCTATTGCCGATGCTGCTAAACATGCATGATTACAATCATCAGAACGGTACGCATCGAGAGATGTTTCGAATCAAGGAAGTGCGCTTCGAGCGGTTTGTAGACAAAGGACATTATTCAGAGGCATTTATGAGAATGCCAAAGGCAGCTTCGACCCTTGGAGAAATTCTGAAGAATCCGGCGGTTCTGATGATGCCGAAGATGATAGAGGCACTGCTAGAAAATTATTTTCCTTCGATTGTGGTTTTCCATGGTGAGAGCTTTGCAGGGCCGATCGTTCAGTGCCATTTCTTTGTACCTGAGTCAGCGCAGCGGACTCGCACATACGTACTGTTATTTTCTCAGCCAAAGTCTCCCATCTTTTGGCTCATTAAAGACTCTTTTCTAAAGCTTGTGGCTACGGTAGTCGAGCAAGACGCTGATATTTTGAGTAAGCTTTACACGGAGCAGCCTCAAAAGATAAAGCTGAACAACGAAGTTGGTATGGACTGGGTGCGACGCAATTTTGAAAGCTGGCCGGAGATAGCACCACCTAACCTATCTCGATAGCTCTGGGTCAATAGGCCTGCTTGATAGTCCTCGCGTATTCCCTCAGCTTAACCAACCTGAACTCGTCCTAAATAAAGAAACAATGCAAACACTTCCTCGCCCGGTGGCGCTCCCGAAGCTCAAGCAGTTGACGAACTGGATTGCTAGGCCCTATGACTATCTCGATGAATGTGCCAAAACCTACGGCGATACATTTACAATGCATCTCTTTGGCTTTGAGCCGCTGGTGTTTTTGAGCGACCCGCAGGCGATCAAGGAGATTTTCGCAGCAGATGCGAAGTGTTTTGAGGCCGGGCGCAGTCAAGAACTGCTGAGGCCTGTGGTGGGTGATAATTCTTTGCTGCTGCTAGATGGAGAGCGGCACAAACGCGATCGCAAGCTACTGATGCCGTCTTTTCATGGCGCCAAAGTCAAAGCCTACGCTGATACCATCTGTGAAATTGCAGGAGAAATTAGCAGTTCGTGGCAGCCGAATCAACAGATCCTAGCGAGTGAGGTGATGCCAGAAATCACGTTAGAAGTGATCTTGCAGACGGTGTTTGGTCTGCGCGAAGGTGATCGCTACCAGCAGCTCAAAACGCTTCTGGTTAGGTGGCTAGATCTAACGGGCTCTCCGCTTAGCTCTAGCATGCTATTCTTCCGCTGGTTTCAGCAAGACTGGGGAAGCTGGAGCCCTTGGGGAAAGATGGTGCGGCTAAAGCGACAGGTATACGATCTGCTTCAGTCTGAAATCGACGATAGACGGGCTCAGATTGCGGCGGAAAATGAAAGCGAATCGGGGGATGACGTTCTAGGTTTGATGCTGCTGGCGCGTGACGAAGACGGTCAGCCGATGCAAGATATTGAGCTAAAAGATGAGCTGGTGACGATGCTGTTTGCAGGTCATGAAACCACCGCGATCGCACTCACCTGGGCGATGTATTGGATACACAAATTGCCTGATGTGAAAGCGAAACTGATGGCTGAGTTGGACAGTTTGGGAGAAGATGCGGATTCGATGGCGATCGCCTCTCTTCCTTACCTTAGTGCCGTTGCCTCAGAAACCCTGCGAATATATCCCATCGCGCCCATTGCCGCCCCTCGCATCGCCACCGAAGAGGTCACCATCAACGGTCACACCTTCCCACCCAACACCTACCTCGCCCCTGCTATCTACTCAGTTCATCACCGCCCGGATCTTTATCCCAATCCCAAAGAATTCAAGCCCGAACGCTTCCTAAACAGGCAGTTTTCGTCCTCAGAATTTATCCCCTTTGGTGGCGGCGCTCGCCGCTGCCTCGGCTACGCCCTCGCTAAGCTAGAAATCAACCTGGTGCTGGCAACCCTACTGACTCAGCACGCCTTCAAACTGGCTAATGATGATCCCGTTACGCCGAGACGACGAGGAGTTGTATTAGCAACAAGCGATGGCGTACCTTTGGCCATCCAGTCATAAATCATGGTTAGTTCAGGTACACTAGATTCACATTAGCCCTCTTCAAGTATCATCGCTTTTGGAATTCTGCCGAGTCCCGCTTCTTTAGTATCTGCCCTATGGAAATCACCCTTAACCTTGATGAGGCCTTGGGAGATGAAGCACTGCAGCTCACTAATATTGATACTAAAGACGAGCTGATTAAGCTGGCTCTAAGAGAACTTGTGCGATCACGTCGTAAAAAAAGCCTGCTCGATCTTGCTGGACAAATTCAGTTTGCTCCCGATTTTGACAATAAAGTCCTGCGTGAGACTAATCATGCTGCTGATTGATACATCAGTTGTCATCGACACCAAGAGCGTAATCGACCATGGCAGACTCCGAAGCGAAGACTAGCTGGTATGAGTGGTATCAGTCTTTTGACCAGACCCATAGCCCGGAAGCTCGGCAGCAATGGTACAGCGATTCGACGCAGGCTTATCGGTGGGCGAGACCTAGCTATCCAGATTCGTTAGTAGATCAAGTGATTCAGAAAGCGGGTCTATCACCAGATAGCTCTGTTCTAGAAATTGGCTGTGGGCCAGGGATAGCGACGGCCTCTTTTGCCGCGAGAGGGCTGGCAATGCAGAGCGTAGAGCCTAGCGCAGCGGCTTGTGAACTGGCTCGTCAGGCTTGCCAGGCTTATCCGCAGGTGGCGATCGCAAATAGCACTTTTGAGTCTTTTGATTTGGAGAACCAACAGTTTGATGCAGTCCTCGCTGCGACCTCCTTTCACTGGGTTTCACCAGAAGTCGCCTGTCAGAAATCGGCAGCAGCCCTAAAACCAGGGGGCTCGTTAATTTTGCTATGGGCGACGCCACCCCAACCGGACGAAGAGCTTAGGCGGTACTTGCAGCCAGTCTATGAGCAGTATCAGCTAGCTGAGAGAATTCGCTATCAGTGGCAAGGACAGGACTACTACCACACCAACTTCGATCATTTCGCGCAGATTGTAGGCAAATCAGGTTGGTTCGAGCGGACAGAGGTGGCGATAGAGCAGCATCAGTCTAGCTACAGCGTAGAGAAATATCTGGCTCTGCTGACTACGCTATCTGACTACATTGCGTTGGATGAACAAACGCGATCGCGCCTTCTCGCAGATCTATCAACACGGCTAAAGGAAAGGCAGATAGATGACTTGTCCCTGATGCACTGGTTTGGGTGGCAGGTGGCTCCTCTAAAGGGCACGCCATAAAAGAAGCAATAGAAAATAGTCGCTGAAGACGAGTTGTTTAACCGTTACTGAACTTTGCAAAAGGTAATGATTGGTTGTGCTTGTTCAACAATATGGCAGCATAAATGATGAGCTGGTTAACGTTGTTTAACGTCATATCTTCTTCATTTCCGTTTGTCATCCTGAAGTGTCACCTCGAAGTATAAATACCTTTAACTCCCATGGAACAGCCCCAAAGTTCTAACGTAATTATCACAGGAGCCTCCTCTGGTGTTGGTTTGTACGCTGCCAAGTCACTGGCTGCGCGTGGATGGCATGTGATTATGGCCTGCCGCAATTTGCCAAAGGCAGAGCGAGTAGCCAAAGAAGTGGGGATGCCAGAAGGGAGCTATACGATTCTCAAGCTGGATCTGTCGTCTTTGGACAGCGTTCGGCAGTTTGTAGAAGATTTTAGGGCCACGGGGCGATCGCTCGATGCGTTAGTCGTCAATGCCGCAATTTATAAACCTAGCCTTAAGTCGCCTGAGCGCAGCGTCGATGGCTATGAAATCAGCGTCGCCACCAATCATCTGGGGCACTTCTTACTCTGCAATTTGCTGCTAGAAGATATGAAGAAGGCAGCTCATCCAGAACCTCGGCTAGTGACTCTGGGGACTGTGACGGCCAACCCCAAGGAGCTAGGGGGTAAAATTCCGATTCCGGCACCGCCAGACTTAGGTGATTTGAAAGGTATGGAACTAGGCTTTAAATCACCCATTGCAATGATTGATGGAAAGAAGTTTAAGCCAGGGAAGGCGTACAAAGATAGCAAGCTTTGCAATATGCTGACGATGCTAGAGATGCATCGCCGCTATCACGATGAAACTGGCATTGTTTTCAATGCGCTTTATCCGGGCTGTGTAGCAGAGTCAGACTTGTTTAGAGACGCCCCAAAGCTGTTTCAAACAATTTTCCCGTTCTTTCAGAAGAATATTACAGGGGGGTATGTCTCTGAAGAAGAATCGGGCGATCGCGTCGCCAAAGTGGTCGATGAAGAAGGGTTCAACAAATCCGGCGTCTACTGGAGCTGGGGCAATCGGCAAGACAAGAATCGCGAAGCCTTTTGTCAAGAAGTCTCTAACGAAGCTGCAGATGCAAACAAAGCAGGTAAGCTTTGGGATCTAAGTGAGAAATTAGTAGGACTAGCATAGGTGTTCGATCATCTCTCTATTGGTGTAGCTGATTTGCCAAAGAGTTTAGCGTTCTACGACGCAGCGCTAAAGCCATTAGGAATCAATCGGATGTTTGCAATGGGCGATCGCGGTATTGCCGCCTATGTTGATTCTGACCAGGTTTCCTTCTGGCTGTATTCCAAAGACGCCGACCAGCAGGAACTGGACAAACGACTCCATCTGCCTCGATTTCACCTAGCATTCAAAGCCACGGACCGAACGGCCGTAGACGCATCCTACCAAGCGGCACTCGCCGCAGGCGGCACCGACGCAGGCGCACCCGGCGTCCGCGCTCAGTATCACCCAAACTACTATGCTGCCTACATCCGCGATCTAAACGGCTACAAGATAGAGGTAGTCTGTCAAAAGTGAAAGGAGTTTTCTAACTTTGCACGATGTTATCGCCATCCGGCTGCACCCAGGAGCAGATGTTCGCCAGCATTTAGAAGACTTTTCCAAAGAACAGAAGATCAGCGCTGGTGCGATTCTTGGCGCGGTTGGTAGCTTGTCAAAAACTTGCTTACGCTTTGCCGATAGCGGCGTGCATACAGAACTGAGCGGAAAACAGGAAGTGCTTACCCTATCTGGAATGCTCAGCGAAGCGGGCGTACATCTACACATGAGCGTGGCTGACTCCACCGGTGAATGTAGGGGCGGGCATGTGGTGTATGGCTGTATCGTTTATACGACGTTAGAGCTTGCGATCGCGCTTTTACCAAACACAACCTTCCAGCGCATCTTCGATATCAACACCGGGTTTAAAGAATTAAAAGTCATATCATGAGCAAAGCGCCTGGGCCATCCGGATACATTCTCTTCCAAATGTCAGAGCTTCAGTCGCAACCGTTGGCGTATTTAACGTCAGTTCGGGATAAGGAAAGCTCGAAGAAAGGAGGATAGGTAAGCTGAAGTTGTAAAACCCATCAGCCCTATCCTCCACTATGTTCAGCTTAGAAGAACTGTTCTGCCACGTCGATGACTTCTGCCAAGTGTTTGAACCCCTCTGGCAGCGTCAACTGCTAAGCCACCATCTAAAGACGCGACAACGCGCTCGTTCGCTGAGCCTAAGCGAAGTGATGACGATACTCATCGGCTTTCACCAAAGCCACTACCGCACCTTCAAACACTACTACGTTCATCATGTATGCCAGTACTGGAAGCAAGCGTTTCCAACGCTAGTCAGCTATAACCGCTTTGTCGAATGGACGCCCTCTTGTTTGTTTCCCTTGTGTTGTTATCTGAAGCGCTGCTTCGGCCGTTGTACAGGCATTAGTTTTATCGATGCGACCAGTCTATCGGTCTGCCACAACCGTCGGATCTGGCAGCATAAGGTCTGCAAAGATACGGCAGCTAGGGGCAAAACCTCTGTCGGCTGGTTCTATGGCTTCAAGCTACACCTCGTGGTGAACGAGTGCGGTGAACTACTCAACCTCACCCTGACCCCGGGCAATACGGACGACCGTGAGCCCGCCTTTGACTTACTTACTGGACTATGGGGAAAAGTCTGCGCAGACAAAGGCTATGTATCGAAGCAGCTGGCCAAGCAACTACTCGACGCGTTCAACATCGAGTTCTTTGCTAAGCCTCGGTGCAACATGAAGAACCAGCTAGTGCGGCTAACTGACAAGCTACTCTCGCGCAAACGTTCCATCATCGAAACGATTATCGACCAACTGAAGAACATTTCGCAGATAGAGCATTCTCGTCACCGTAGTCCGGTCAACTGCTGGGTCAACATCCTCTGTGGACTGATTGCTTATTGCCACCAACCGAAGAAGCCTTCTCTCCATATGGAATGGGAACTTCCCCCTGCTGCTTAACCCGAACTGACGTTATTTAGGCAGAATGTGGCGCGAGTATGGCGACCTGGTGCGACTGCGGGTGATGCCCGGATTCACTATCTTTCTCTCAACGCATCCAGACCATGCAGAGCATATTCTATCGACGCACTGCGAAAATTATCAGAAGCCAGATTTCTTCTTGAAGCCAATGGGCCTCGTACAGGGAAAGGGACTGTTTTCTATTGAAGGAAAGTTTTGGCAGAAGCATCGGCGGCTAATGCAGCCTGCTTTTCAGCAGCGGCGACTGATACGGCTTCATAGCGTGATGTGGGACTGTGTAGAGTCGCTTTTGCAAGAATGGGAAGAGCAGCCAGCAGATGAAGTGATTGACATCGCGGCTGAGATGAAGCGGTTAACGCTGAAGATTGTAGGATTAGCTTTGTTCAGTGTAGATCTGAGCGATGAGTTTAATCGACTGGCGCGGGCCCTGCGGATCGGGGTGGAGTATGTCTATGGACGACTCACTGCGCCGCTTTCTTTGCCTGTATGGGTGCCGACGCAGACAAATCTCCAGTTTCAACAGGCAAAAAGAACAATTGATAGTGTAGTGCTAGAGATTATTCAAAATCGGAGGAAAGAGTCCGAACAAAGTGATGATCTGTTGTCGATGTTGATGGATGCAACCGATGAAGAGACAGGCAAGGGTCTAAGCGATCTTGAGCTACTCAACGAAATGATCACTTTGTTCAATGCCGGACATGACACGACTGCAACAAGTTTGGCGTGGACCTGGTACTTGCTAGGTTTACATCCTGAGGTTGCTGACACGATGCGCTCGGAAGTAGATGCAGTTCTACAAGGGGGTGAGCCAACTTTCGAGAAGTTGCCAAAGCTGGAATATACTCGCCGCGTTTTTGATGAATCGCTACGGCTGTGCCCACCAGGAATGGGACTAGCACCTAGAGCGGCACTCGCCGCCGATGAGCTTGACGGCTACGCTATTCCCAAGGGCGCTATCGTCAACATCGCTTTTTACTTTACGCTGCGCCATCCTGATTTTTGGGAGCGTCCAGAACAGTTTGAGCCTGACCGCTTTTTACCTATGAACGTAGCCAGGCGACCAAAGTATGCCTACATGCCTTGGGGAGCGGGGCCGCATGTGTGCATTGGCAAAAGTTTTGCGGTGATGGAGTCAGTGATGATTTTGAGCGCGATCGCTCAGCGCTTTCGAGTCAACCTCGTCTCAAAAGAGCCAGTCGAGATTGACCCCAGGTTCACGCTACGACCTAAAGGTGGCGTCAGAGTTACGCTAGATAGAAGAGCCTAAGCGCAGCTCAACCTCTCTATGCCTTCTCTAAAATGAAAGTCGCTATGAGGCAATACTGCGTCTGATAATGCTGTAGGGATTGAGTCTACACCTGTAGCCAACCAAATAAAGTTCCTACTGTCAAAGTAAATGCGCTAAGCACATCGGGCATCGGCAGTTGAGCATCTGCGGCTTCTAGAATTGCGATCGCCTGGTCGGGACGAAAAACCAAAACCGTTCTTTCCTGCGGATCGATCAGCCAGCTAAGCTCGGTGCCATGCGCCAGACAGTGAGAAATCTTCTTGATTATTTTTGTTTGGCTCTGCTGCGGTGACAGAATCTCCACAACTAGCTCTGGCGCAACCTCGACGATATCTGCAATATCGCCATCGGCATCGCGAGGAATCTGACTGCTTTGCAAAACAACAACATCTGGAACAACAACCGCACCGCCAAAATTACACCGAAGCTCAGTCAAGGCCAAACCCGTTCCTGCTGATTCTAGGAAGTCACTTAACACGATAGAGAGTTTTGTCTGTAATCGACTGTGCTTCCCTTTCGGCATTGGTTTCTGCGTAATTTTCCCATCTATAAACTCACTTGCAGGCTCGGTTTCAGGCAGTGCCAGAAACGCTGATAGGGTAATTGGCTTGATTGGTGTCTGTACCATAGTAGGTCGCTTGAAAGCGGCTGAGTTTATGATATAGCAGCATTATGGCTTTCTGAGTGTGAAGAGGAGTCAGGTCCCATCAGTGGCAAACAGTTCTCTTCCCGTTCCATATCTTTCATAATCAACCGCCGCTGCTTACCCGCTGAGATATCCCACCTCACAAACAATTGCCGCACCCCGGCCTTCAGATTCGCCAGCAGCTCATCTCCCGACTTCATAACTATTTCCTGCCATCCCTATCTCCACAACTAGCTCAGGGCGATGATTACTTAGAAGAAGGAAATCACTTTCCTACATCTCATCAGTATCGTAAAGACTGACAGCAATCTAGCTCCCATGAAAGTTAAGCAAGCGATAAAATTGATCGAAGCAGACGGATGGTACTTATCGCGGACTCGCGGTAGCCATCGTCAATACAAACACTCTGAAAAGAGGGGATTAGTTACTATTCCTGGCAAACCGAGCGACGAGTTAGCACCCGGAACGCTCAACAGCATTCTTAAACAGGCGGGCCTGAAACCATGAAGTACTTAATTATCATCGAGAAAACTCAAACCGGATTTTCAGCGTATTCTCCCGATTTACCTGGCTGTGTCACAACCGGAACCACTCCAGAAGAAACGACTAAAAATATGGAAGAAGCCATCACCTTCCACATAGAAGGGTTACAGCTCGAAGGTGACCCTGTTCCAGAACCATCGAGCACGTCTGCTTATGTAGAAGCCGCTGTTGCCTAAAAGCAAAGAGAATATAGTGCTGAAAATACAACTCTACAGGTCTATCCCAATTCTGTAGCTGGTTGGCGCGGGCAGCGGCATCCAACGTCAGCCCAGAATCTAGTTCTTAAATCGGCGGTAAAGCCGGACTGCCCATCTTCACCGAAGGCACCGCCGAAAGCAACTTTGAAGTCAGCGTCAAATGCAAATTCCCCAGTAAGCCGCCAGATGGCAAATAACGCTTCACACCACCTTCTAGCAATCACAAACAGCGCTTGAAAACACTCAAAGAGCGGCGGGTTGCAAAGAGAAGCGATAGTGTGGCTATGCCCAGAATGCTGGCAAGTAACCAAGAATTAGCCGCGATCGCCGCGAACAACCAAGTCCCTATTCCAAAGGCCAAAGCATAAGCACAGAGTCCGTTGATTAGGGCGATCGCACCTCCAATCAGCCGCCTACTCTCACTCATCCGCCCACCATAAGACCAGAACGCGATCACCCCGAACAACAGACAGCCGACGACCAACCCCACCATTACCCAGAAGATCTGCTGTCCACTGATTCGCCCTGCCACAAACACACCTAAAACTGCTCCCGATGCAGCGCTGCTGGTAGTGCCCAGCCATTGGTAGATTGGCTGTCGGGTTATCAGACTTTGTAGACAGACAGTGGCGGATGCGATCGCCAACACCCCGACCAAGATCAGTCCCTTCGACCAGTTTGCCGTCCCTGGCACCTGTCCTAAAGCCGCAAACACTAGCACGCTTAGCGCATGAAAGGTAAAAAGCACAATGGCAATTAGCCCAGTGATGAGCCCTAGTTTCAACAGCCGAGGAAGTTTAGAACAAGTCATGGTATAAAGCTAAATCAGCCTTCAGGATACAAGCTGCGATGAGCCGTTCTCAGAAATGGAAAGAAGTCCTTATTTGGACAAGTTTGTTGCTTCCTATCGGTCTGTACGGCTACGCGATCGCAATGCGGCCAAAGAGCGAGCCCATCGACAGCCAGCCTCTGTTTGAAGGAATCACCTATAGTCGCTACATAGAACAACAACCCCGTCCGCAGCTAATTCACCTATTAGAAATTGATCTAAGCGCGTCGGGGATTGTTCCTTTTGTCACACCTGGAATTAGTAAGACTAGCCCAAAAGCTGACCGAGAGGTCGACATAGAAGCTACTCAGCCACACGAAACGCTTGCTCAAAAGACGTCTAGTTTCTTGAAAACGCATCGGCTACAGCTCGCTGTCAATGCCAACTTTTTCAATCCCTTTAATGAGACAACGCCTTGGCAATACAGCCCCAGAGAAGGTGAGCTAACAAACCTAGTGGGTTTAGCGATCTCTGATGGTCAGATTGTCTCACCAGGAGACAAAAACTATCCCGCCCTTTGCTTTCTAGAAGGGCGTGCGGAAATTCGGGATGAGGGGGTTTGTGCTCCAGATACCAAGCAGGCAGTTGCCGGCCTACGGCTAAATCTAGAGAATCGTCCGCCGCCAGATGTTGAGACTATCTACAAGTTCTATCCGGTTTGTGTCGCCGCTTTAGATGCTGAGGGAACAACGCTTTGGCTACTGCTAGTAGATGGGAAACAGCCGCTCTACAGTGAGGGGATGACTCGCCCGGAAGTGGCAGATTTTCTGCAGGCGCTAGGGGCAACAACGGCAGTGCAGCTAGATGGGGGTGGATCTACTACGCTAGCGATCGCATCTGAGCGTGACGTAGCTATCATCAACTCAGTCATTCATGCCAAAATTCCTGGGAATGAAAGAGCAGTGGCCAATCATCTGGGATTTTTTGCCCGCCCGCTTAAGGATGAGTGAGTGCGGGAGTGGGGGCTTTGGCTTAGGGGTCGCTAAACTGAAGATAACCCTGTAGAGCAAAGTTTTGAGGTAAGCACGGTGGACGTGGCAATCATTCGACAAGGTGAACTCGTTGGTCGCGGCATGATGGCATACGAGACGACTGAAGAAGTCGGCGTGGTAGAGCATCTGCTAGTGAATGTACAGCAGGCAAAGGTTGTTGGCCTCTCATACAAGACGCTAGGTCTGATCGGGCGGCGACAGCATTTAGACTGGACGCAGCTTGTGAAGATTGGTAAGGACCGGATTGTGGTGCAAGCAGAGATTGCGGAAGCGGTAGATTCTAGGCTATCAGCGGCGCAGGATATGACAGATCTAGAAGTTTGGACAGATGGTGGCGATCTCATCGGGCGAATCGTCGATATCTGCTTAGACCAAAGCAGTGGGCAAATTGAGCAGTATTTGTTTGCTTTGAAGGGTGAGGGGTCAGAAAGTGGAGAGGTAGCAAGTAAAGAGATAGCAGGCAAAGAGATAGCGGCTGAGCCTATTGATAAAACGGCAGTGCTCTATGGGGAAGAGGTAAGAGAAGAGGTAGATGAGCCGGCCCAGAAAGTAGCAACGAGCGTCTACGCGATTGAACCTCGAGTAATTATCAGCGCTGGGCGCAAGCGGATGATGATCGCTGAAGAAGATGCTCAGCGATTACAGCCCTATCATCAATTACTAAACCTACCTCCCAAGCAGTCGGCAGAACCGCTGAGATCAAACTGGAAACCGGATCAAATCTCGGAGATGCCAACAGATTTTGGAGAACTGCTTAAAAAAGGTCAGTCTCTCGCAGGGCAAGTCGGCGAGCGGATGCGAGAACAAGCGAAGCGGTTAGCTGAAGGCAGTGAGAGTGAGGAATTGCCTGAGATTACAGAGCAGCTTCAGGAGAAGACGGAGCAGGTGAAGCTGCAAATGCAAAAACAGTTTCAAAGAGCCAGAGAAAGGGCTAAGGCACAAATTGATAATCAAGGATTAGAAGAGAAGCTAGGTAAGACAGCATTCGGGCGAGTCTTAGGTAAGACGTTTAGTAAACTCAATCCTCAAAATTCTGATTTGGCAGTCGACCCGATTGATGTAGAGTCTTTTGAAGTATGGGAAGAAGACGAAGCGAATAATGGAGAATAGCTGCTCAATCCAGTGAAGGCTTATGATTTACAGGCTGACGAAGCGGAGCTAGCAAGAAGCTGACATGAGTTTTAAAGACGAGCTGAGTTTGTTGGTGCGATCGCGCTATCCTCTAATCTATATTCCCACCCGAGAAGAAGAACGCGCCGAAAGCGCCATTGCCGACTGTGCAAAAGAGATTGGAGGTAGCCGCACCGTCTACACCTGGGACTACGTGGACGGGTATCAAGGCAACCCTACAGACACTGGCTTTGGTAGGCGTAATCCCCTACAGGCACTAGAGCTGATCGAAAAAATTCCTAGCTCAGCCGCTGCGCTTTTTGTCCTACGAGATTTCCACCGCTTCTTAGAAGACATCACTATCTCTCGTAAGCTTCGCAACCTGCTGAAGCTTTTGAAATCGCAGCCCAAGAACATTATTATTCTTTCTGCTGAACTCACCATTCCTAGCGAACTTAGCAGCATCATTACTGTCCTAGAATTTCCTTTGCCCAATGCTGATGAGATTCGCACCGAAGTCGAACGCCTGCTTGCGGCCACTGGCAGCAATCTTTCCTCTCGTGATATCGATGAGCTGGTGCGCTCATGTCAAGGTCTGGCAATGGAGCGTATCCGCCGGGTCTTAGCAAGAGGCATCGCGGCTCACGGTAGCTTTGAACCAGATGATATCGATCTAATTCTAGAAGAAAAGCAACAAACCATTCGCCAAACTCAGATTCTAGAGTTCCATCCGGCTAGCGAAAAGATCTCTGATATTGGTGGTTTAGATAACCTCAAAGACTGGCTGCTAAAGCGCGGCGGCGCTTTTTCTGAGCGCGCCCGACAGTATGGACTACCCCATCCTCGTGGTTTGATGCTAGTCGGTATCCAAGGAACAGGCAAGTCTCTGACTGCCAAGGCGATCGCCCATCACTGGCACCTGCCGCTCTTGCGACTAGATGTAGGCAGGCTCTTTGGCGGACTAGTCGGCGAATCAGAATCACGCACCCGTCAAATGATTCAGCTAGCCGAGGCGCTTGCGCCCTGCATCTTATGGATCGACGAAATCGACAAGGCGTTTGCTGGGTTCGATGGCCGGGGCGATTCAGGCACAACCAGCCGCGTCTTCGGAACTTTCATCACTTGGCTCGCCGAAAAAGCCTCACCTGTTTTCGTTGTCGCCACCGCTAACAACATTCAATCGCTTCCCCCCGAAATGTTGCGCCGAGGCCGCTTCGACGAGATTTTCTTTGTCGGCCTTCCCTGCCAAGAAGAACGCGAAGCCATCTTTTCAGTCCATCTGGGTCGCTTGCGTCCACACAACCTTAATAGCTACGACATCAATCGCTTAGCCTATGAGACCCCTGACTTTTCTGGCGCAGAAATAGAGCAGTCCATTGTCGAAGCTATGCACATCGGCTTTAGCCAGAACCGAGATTTCACTAGTGACGATGTGCTTGAAGCCGTTAGCCAGATCATTCCGCTCGCTCGCACCGCTAAACACCAGATAGAAGCGCTTCAGCAATGGGCCGCCGACGGACGCGCTAGACTAGCCTCTAGGCAATCCCCTCTATCAGAGCGGATTGAGCAGCAGCGAAAGGGTGAAAATTAATTTCTTTACCAATCTACGCCTTCACGCTATAACCGTAGAAATCTTTTGCCTTAGCAAGACGCTAAGGCTTGGTGACAATGGTGATAAGAAACTTTCTACTAGGTCTAAGCAAATTTATCTTGGGCTTGATTCTAGCCATGCTAATCATGACGCTAGCAGGCGCTTCGATGCTGAGATATTTCATGGCTCGCAATGCCGAGCCACCAGAAAGACCCACCTACACCAACGATCTGCCTGAAGAGCCGCCTGCTGAAGCTACCGTGCCCGAGTCTAATCAACCATCAGTAAGCCCGGCTATAGAAACCGCACCTGAAGAGCCGCCCGCCGAGCCCGAAGCTCCCGAAACTCCCGAAGCTCCTACAGTCGAAACCTCAGATGGAACCTATAGCGTGGTAGTCACTCAGCCAGTCGGCCTCATTCTACGCTCAGGGCCGGGAACGGACTATGCCAATATTGGCGGTGTCGACTATGAAGAGAGTGTAACGGTCCTAGCTGAAGAGAATGGCTGGCTAAATATCCTGCTTAGCAATGGAGAAGAAGGTTGGGTGAAAGACGGCAATGTCAGTGAGTAGTAATATCTTGACCTATGAGCGATCGCCGCTTAGCTCTACACACTCGCGATAGGTAGAACCGTTGATGTAGGTAGAACCATTGATGTAGGTAGAGCTAAGTTAGAGCTAAGCAATCAGCAATTGCCGAATGCATCCGGCGATTACTTCTAGTGATCGCTATAGATAGCTCCGGTTTCTGAGAGCCGTGTTAAGAAAGCTGTCTCAATTCAACGGTTAGTTACAGAACCTTCCTGAAGAACTAGGTGAGGTTACGCCCAATGATAGGTTGAGGATGATCGACGCAAGACATCCTCTATCGGGAGAACTACCGATGCAACAATCAGGTAAAGACTGGGTAAGTTCGCTATTGATTGCGGCACTTGGAGCAGGTGTGATCACTAGTTTTGCAGTCAGCCTGGGTCAAAATCCAATCGATGGCATTGGGATTACCGCGATCGCCGCTATGTTGGCTGTGACTATCGATAGCCTGCTCTAGCGCTCCATTGTCATACTGTTTGTGACCCAGCAAGTCTTAGAGCAAGTGAGTCTTGGAGCATCAGTCTTGTTCGCAATCATAAGAGATGAAGTTATTCCGCTAATTATGACTCTGTGATAACGACTAAAGCTAATGATCTCTTTCTCCCATTCTATTGCTTTAGTAGGTCTAAGTAGCTTAGTTGCGATCACCCCTAGCACTAGCCCAGCAGGATCACCTACTGTCGTCCCTATTGCAGCCATTCCGATCATTCGCGAGGCACCTACCAATCTACAAGGTGCATTAGCAGATGATTTTGTGGTGTCCCAACAGACGCCTTACAGTACGGGACGTAATGAAATTCTAAGTATCTCGCCTTCTACAGGCACTCGGCAGCTGTATGAGGTGAGTTTGCCAGACACTGGCACATTCCAACTATATGAAACTCACTTTAGCAATGTATCTGTGCGAGAACCTAGTAAGGTAGTTGATGAGAGTCAGTCGCTAGGTGATGAGCAGATTGAAACAAGCTTGAGCCAGTTTAGCATTCGCTATGACAACAACCAGCCCGCGATCGCCTATCTGGCGGACGGTGCTTCAGCCACGTTTGAATCAGGACAAGTCGTTGTGCGATCGCCCAGCGGTCAAGTGATAGAGACGCTCAGCAGCCAATCTTCTACCCCCCTCACTCACAACCAATCCATAGCGAATCAGGCGAGCAAGTCCTTACAGCTAGCACAGGCTAACACCGATAGCTGTCAGCAAACCATTCGCACTCAGTTTTACCATGTGTCGGTTGCTGTTAGCAGTGGGGCAAAAACGCTCAAACAAGCCCAGTCAGACTACGGAAAAGTGTTCAACTGGATACTAACTTTTAGCGCCAAAGCGCTTGAGAATTCGACCGTACCTAATTCTCGTAATATTACCTTTCAATCTGTTGCCTGTCAGCCACCCGTACTTTGCAACGAACCACAGACTTACGCAGGCGCTAACGAAATCAGGACCGATCTGTTTCGTCTCCCCCAAGGCCGCAACCCTTTAGTCACTTTGCAGTACGAGTTTTATGAGATTCCCGATCGAATAGAGCTGTACTACAACGGCGAAATGATCTTTTCTGTTGGACCAGCATCGGGTTACGACATTACTCAGATTGCCTCTTTACCAGACAACACCAATTATGTCGGCGTCAAAGTGATTGGAAATACTGACTCTGGCACGCTGTGGAACTACACCATCCTCTGTGATAGCCAGCTTTAGCCCTCGCTAGCGAGCCTTTGGCTCATCGCTATCCTCAGCTCACCGGTATCAAGGTGTAACAGCTTTATACCAACAGCGCAGTTCTAACTTAAATTGTCTGTAGATTAAATTGATTTGTATACAAAAGAATTGAATATGTTAAAGCGTCGCTTACTCTCTTCTGGACTGTCCGCAATCACTCTCCTCACTCTTTTTGCTCCGAACAGCCGCGCCGAAGAATATAGTGCTGCCTGTGTTAGTACGATCAGCCAAGCTGACCAGCTCTACCTAGAAGGCGATACTACTGCCGCCGAACAGCTCTATCGCCAGTGCAAGTCAGCAGGATCGAGTACCGTTACCACCTATTTCCCAGAGCCGATCACCGACATTACTCAGCTTGAGCCTAACGAACAAAGTAACTGGCAGCAGGCTCAAACGAGCCTTAGCAGAAATCGTCAAGAACGGGCGCTGGTTTTTCTCAAAAATCTGTTGGAACGATCCCCTGAGTTTGTTCCCGCTTATAGCCTGCTAGCCGAAGCCCTTCAAGATACTGAAGCATCAGATGAAGCATTGGCTGTTCTAGAGCAAGCCTCCACACTGTTCCCACACGACGCAGATATTGCAAATGCTCGAATTAGCGCGTTACGTAGTGTCGACCAGCCATTAGAAGCTTCGATTGCGGCTCGGCTGTTTGCAATGGTGAACCCTGACCACCCGGAGGTAAACGGCTTTCAGAAAAGTGCCCAGAAGGATCTAGAGCGGTTCAAGTCTTCTGTGCGATCGCAATATCTAGCTCAGACGGGACTTGGCATCGTAGGCAACATTCTTCTAGGCGGTGGCAGTGTCCTCGAGAACGCGCTCAATCCGCAGACACTACAAGCTGTTCAAATGGTCGTAGAAGGCGAATCAAAGATGGGAAGCCGCTTTGCGGCTCAATACGTGTCCGACGCCAAATCCAGCGACAAATTGTTTGAAGATCCCGTCGTCGTGGACTACGTTACCCGCATTGGCGAAGATGTCGCAGAACTCATGGGCCGAGACGAATTCGAATACGAGTTTTGGGTGATTGAAGATCCTTCGATTAATGCCTTTGCCCTACCAGGGGGCAAGGTGTTTGTTCATACAGGAGCAATTCTAGCCGCGAATTCTGAATCTGAGCTAGCTGGTCTCATTGGCCACGAGGTCGCTCATGCCGTCCTTTCACACGGCTATCAGCGCATGTCTCAAGCAAGCCTCCTAGCCGCTGCCAACAACGTCATCCCAGCTGGCGGTAATCTGTTGGGGTTAGTGGCTCTAAGTGGCAGTCGCCAAAATGAGCGCCAGTCAGATATCTTAGGTACCCGCGCGGTTGCCGGGGCAGGCTACGCAGCCGATGGCCTCCACAACTTCTTTCGAACGCTCAATGAACAAGGTGGACAAAGCCCCCCTGAATATCTTTCTACTCACCCAGCAACGACAACACGACTGTCTTACTTAG
Source organism: Synechococcus sp. PCC 7335 (assembly GCF_000155595.1). Taxonomy (NCBI): domain Bacteria; kingdom Bacillati; phylum Cyanobacteriota; class Cyanophyceae; order Synechococcales; family Synechococcaceae; genus Synechococcus; species Synechococcus sp. PCC 7335. Next base: position 406,850 of record NZ_DS989904.1, read on the forward strand.
ACGCACTGATTGATGAGAATGGCTACAATCGTTTTGCTTACGAAGGGATTGCTCGTCATCGAGAGATTCAGCAGCGGGTTCGCGAAACGCTAGGCAACTAATAACCCAGTCACCAAAGCGATGAAGAACGCGATGAACCCTACGCGATGAACCCTAGTTGAGCACTTCTAGATAGTCGCGAACGCGGTTGCGGCGCTTAGGCTGGCGTAGCTTTTGCAGTGCCTTTGATTCAATCTGCCGAACACGCTCGCGCGAAAGCTCTAGCGTGCGACCAATCTCTGCTAGGGAGTAGGGCACACCATCATCGAGGCCAAAGCGCAAGGTGATCACCTCTTGCTCTCGGGTCGTTAGATCAGTAAGTAGCTGATGAAGCTCGCGTTTTAGAGACTCTCGCATTAGCCGATCTTCAGGGGAGATATCTTCTGTCTCTAGCAGATCGCCTAGCTCCGTATCTCGGTCTTTACCGACTTTGGTATCTAGCGAAACCGAACGAGGCACTTTTAAGAGAACTTCGCGGATCTGAGCCACAGTCATATCAAGCTCTTTGGCAATGTCTTCAGCTTTAGCAGTGCGGCCTTGGGTCTGAGAGATCTTACGCTGGGCTTTTTTGATTTTGTTGAGTTTTTCGGTGATGTGAACTGGTAGACGAATAGTGCGGCTTTGGGTAGCGATCGCGCGGGTAATGCCCTGGCGGATCCACCAATAAGCATAGGTACTAAATCGATAGCCCTTAGTCGGGTCGAACTTTTCAACCGCGCGTTCTAACCCTAAGGTACCCTCCTGAATTAGATCGAGTAGTTCTAGACCCCGGTTCTGATACTTCTTGGCGACAGAGACAACCAAACGCAGGTTGGCCTTGATCATGTGTTCTTTTGCCCGCGTCCCTTCATTTTGGATCTCGACAATCTCTTCTACACTCATTCCAGCTATCTCTGCCCAGAGACGTTTTCCTTGTGCAAGGGTCGGCTTTAGATCTGGCATATCAACGCCAGATGCCTTTGCCCAACGCTCTAGTGAAGGCCGATGACCTAACTGCGCCGTCAGTCGAGCTCTTGTATTTAGAAGATGGACGTAGGTGGCAAGCAGACCACCTGTCTTCTCAGCGGCCCGATCTCGTAGTGCTAACAGCTCCATATGCTGCTGTACTCGCTGAGCTTCGGCAACTTCTTCATCGCGCTCTAGCAAGCTAACTCTACCAATTTCTTGCAGATATAGCCGGACTAGATCTGTTGAGCGGGTCGCTCTAGGATTTGCATGAGTATCTGAATCCAATCCTTCGATATAAACATCGCTAGACTCGTCGTCTTCCTTCGTCAGTGTAAGCTCTGTATCAGAAGGATCGTCTATTACATAGGTGCTACTGTCTGATACGTAGGCATTACTATCTGGTGGTGCGCTGGCCGCAGCGCCAGTGGTAGGTTTTGCGACTGAGTCATAGGTAGCTTTCATGGTTATGCGAGATAGCGAGTACAGGCTGAGAATTGGCGAAGCTCACCCCTTGTAAAAGAAGTATGCCCAACCGATAGGGGCTTGGAGCAGAACGAGGCGTTGCTAAAGACCCGCGTCACTACAGAACTTTCAGTAAAAATCACAAATGTTTTGCTAGTTTCCAGTGAAATTACATAAAGTTAATAACTAACCTGCTCTACTGAAGAGATACCAGCTTGCTCTTACCCATTGGAATTCGCTATTCCAGGTTTGTCATTGGCACAAAGCGAAAATTAGCAGCCTTGGTGATAGGGGTATTCAACGACCTCTCACCGAAAACTACTCTAGAACCAGCAAAGTGTGAGTGGTCAACTCCTTAAGCACGGCTCTTTGCTTTTAATAAACTTATCGGCGCTTCAGCCGTGAGCACCTGGTATTCTGACTCTAGAGCGAACTTGTCTTCCGCTTTCACTGTTACAGCGAACGAACACATGGGTAATCCAGCTTCCATTGTGGAAGAAATGTTTGAGCTGCTGCCCAATTTGCGCACTCAAATGTACTTCAAAACGTCGCTGACGGCGCTCTCTCATGCTATGGAAGATCAGGTCCTAGCGGGTTCAGAACAGCGGCCGTTGATTATTGCTAGTTTCCAGCAGGAAAGGTTCTATCGCCAAGAAGCACAGCGCTACGTGCGTATCGGCGAGGTCAGTGACCAAGTCTATGTGCTTTCAGCTAGCGATACTCAGTTTAGTGAGACAGCTAAAGAGCAAAGCAGTGACTATGAAAGGATAGATTTTGATGAGGAAGATGCACTTACTCAAGAGTGGCATCTAGTTGTAATTGGTGAGCACTACAGCGCTGCGCTGATCTGCCGTGAGCGACAACCAATGCTGGTTAATCCTAGACAGCTAGAAACGGAGACAGGCCCAGATCAAGCGGTCTCTCATCTCGATCAGGCTCGGCGGTTTGAGGGCATCTGGACTTTGAATAGGCAGGTCAGTTTGCGAGCGGCGAAATTGCTGCTAGATCGCATTCAGGAGTATCGGCCAGGTCTAGCGGCCAAGATTGATCAGGCACGCGATCGCTTTATTCCCAAGGTCTTGACCGACGCGCTAGATCTAGACGAGGTTGAGAAAGACCCCTTTGCTCAGCGGCTGATTACTTACCTACAAGCAGGCCAGTACAAGCAGCTCAAGGCCTACCGGGCGATCGCACTTCAAGAACAAAGGGCTCGCTTAGTTAATTCCATCACCGCCGCTATTCGAAAATCGCTCAATCCTTCTGAAATTTTTGCGATCGCTACCGCAGAACTGGGCCGGGTTCTAGACGTTAGCCGCTGTATTATCTACCGCTGCGCCGCTGACGATCCAGACGCCACCATTCAGCACGAATATCGCCAGCCGCATATCAACTCCCTAGAAGGTGCTACCTGGCCGCTAAAGCATAACCCGCTCTACCAGTGGGTGAAAGCGCATCACCAGACCCTAGCGATCAACGATATCAGCGATCCCAGAAGTGAATCGAGTGAAGTAAGTATAGATATTGATCTCAATACGGCTCAAACCAGGTTACGGCGCTGGCAAATCTTTAGCTGCCTGTTAGTACCGCTCATTCATAAGAATCGGCTGCTCGGCATGGTTGAGCTACATCTAGATGACAAACGCAAGCACCGGTGGAGCGACGATGAGATTGGTCTGGCCGAAGCGATCGCCAATCAGCTCAGCGTTGCCCTAATCCAGGCCGAGGCCTATGCCCATCTAGAAGACTTCAACCAGCAGCTTGCAGACCTAGAGCGCACCCGTAGCAACCTCATTGCGATCACTGGCCACGAGCTACGCACTCCGCTCTCTACTATTCGCGTCTGTCTAGAAAGTTTGATAACAGAACCTGATATGTCTGCTGATCTGCGACAGGTGATGCTAGACACTGCTCTGACCGATGCCGAACGTATGCGTAAGCTGGTTCAAGACTTCTTAACGCTTTCACGCTTAGAAAGCCAACGCGTAGAATGGAACCTAGAATCACTTTCTTTGTGTGAATGTGTAGCCCTAGCCCTTAGCAGTTTGCGCTGGCAGAACTCGTCTAATTCAGCGCCTGCTATCCAAATTGAAACAGACATACCCGACGATCTGCCCTTTGTGCGTGCAGATGGCGAATGGATTGTAGAAGTTCTCTCTAAACTTCTCCATAACGCCTGTAAGTTTACAGAAGGCACTAATCAAGCAGCCAATGGGATCACCGATAATGGGAAAGTCACCGTCAGCGCCAGGGTTCGAAACAAACACACCGTTGAAGTCATCGTAGCGGATACCGGTCGAGGTATCGAAGCTGAGCGGTTAGAAACGGTATTTGAACGGTTCTATCAAGAAGAAGGAGCTTTGCGCCGCTCTGTTGGTGGAACAGGCCTAGGACTAGCTATCTGTCAGCAGATCATAGAAGGACTAAAAGGTGAGATTTGGGCAACATCTGCTGGTAAAAATCAGGGCACTCAGATTCACTTCACTCTGCCTGCTGTCGGTCAGACCAGTCGCTATTCGACAACCCGTCGCGCCAAAGAAGGAGCTGCTAAAGGTAGCTCTAAAATAACCTCCAAATCATCCTTGAAAAGACGCTAGTGAATAGCCTACGAATGGCAGTCAGCGCTTTACTTAAGCAGGGTATAAGTCAAACGCAAATTGCTAGGTGAGTACAGTTGAAGAACTGTTACGCTTCTTTTCAAGGCTGTTAAAGTCTTTACGACGCGATGTTACGATTTGGGGCATCGTTGAGAGAGATTATCCATGGCACTAACTGGCTCAATGCCCAAATTTGGCGGCAGCACCGGCGGTCTCCTAACAGCTGCTTTTGTTGAGGAGCGGTATGCAATTACCTGGACTTCTAGCAAAGAACAGGTCTTTGAAATGCCAACCGGTGGGGCAGCCACCATGAACGAAGGCGAGAACCTATTGGAGCTAGCTCGCAAAGAACAGTGCTTAGCACTAGGCGCTCAGCTTAGAACGAAGTTCAAGCCTAAAATTACTGACTACAAAATCTATCGTATTTTTCCGAACGGCGAAACTACCTTCATTCATCCAGCGGATGGTGTGTTCCCCGAAAAAGTCAATGAAGGTCGCGGATATAGCGGTAAGAAAGATCGTCGCATTGGAGAAAATCCAAACCCTGCAACTATCAAGTTCAGCGGTCAGAATACTTTTGAAACCGACATGAAAAGTACCGATGTTAAAACGACTGGATTGCCTCGTCCATAGGCGTCTGTTTCCGTCCATTTCATATTCGTCCATTTCATAGTTGTTTGACCTACGGTTATCTATCAAGTTGGCTGGTTGATTCATCAGAGCAGCGCTTAGGCAGCTCAATAGGTAACTAAGCTATCTATCTGGCGAAAGGGCCGCTATCTTTTTAGCTGTCCTTTCGCTTTTTTAGTAGCTGGTGCAAAATCTGTTTGTGGCGCGTCAGCTTATATCAAAATAAGGATACGCGCTTACCTTGATCACCCTGCTAGCGGTTGTCCCATAGCACCTCCTGTCATGATCTTTCCAGACTTTGAAGCCTTTTCGGGCTTAGCTTCACAAGGAAACTTTGTACCGGTATACCAGGAATGGGTAGCTGATTTAGACACACCTGTTTCCGCTTGGTACAAAGTTTGCGCTGGGCAGCCATACAGCTTTTTGCTTGAGTCGGTTGAAGGTGGAGAAACACTAGGTCGCTACAGCTTCTTAGGCTGCGATCCGCTATGGATACTAGAGTCGAAAGGAAATCAGACCACACAAACCTTTCGCGATGCTAGTCAACAGGTGCTAGAAGGAAATCCGTTTGATATTTTGCAAGCGTGCATCGAACCTTTGAAACCAGTTCGTCTACCTCAGCTACCACCTGGAATTGGGGGTCTATTTGGATTTTGGGGCTATGAGCTAATTAAGTGGATTGAGCCAACAGTCAATATTCATGAGCGTACGGAGAATAGTTTGCCAGATGGGCTGTGGATGCAAGTGGACAATCTGCTGATCTTTGATCAGGTGAAGCGGAAGGTATGGGCGATCGCCTATGCGGATCTTAGAGATCCTAATACGGATCTAAAAGCGGCGTATGAAGCCGCTTGCGATCGCGTTAGCAAGCTGGTGACTAAGTTGCGATCACCGCTAAGCGAAAAAGACACTCTGCTCACATGGACCTCGCCTGAAGCTAGTACAGCGCCTCCACTGGAATACACTAGCAACCGTACCCCAGAAGAATTCTGTGCCAGCGTTGAGAAAGCCAAAGCCCATATTCGCGCCGGAGATATCTTTCAAGTTGTCATTTCCCAGCGGTTGCAGGCGAGCTATGACGGCAACCCCTTCGATCTCTATCGCTCCTTGCGCTTGGTTAACCCCTCTCCTTACATGTGCTACTTCAACTTCAACGGCTGGAAGCTGATCGGCTCTAGCCCCGAAGTCATGGTAAAGGCCACCGTCACTGGACCCAACAGTCCGATGCAAGCGACTTTGCGCCCAATTGCTGGCACCCGCCCCAGAGGAAAGAACGCAGCTGAAGATGCTGACTACGCAGCGGATCTCCTGGCTGATCCAAAAGAAATTGCCGAGCATGTCATGCTAGTCGATCTCGGACGCAATGACCTAGGCCGCGTCTGCAGTAGCGGCACCGTCAAAGTAGATGAGCTGATGGTGATCGAAAACTACTCTCATGTCATGCATATTGTCAGCAACGTTGTTGGCGATCTTGCTCCTGACCAGACAGCTTGGGATCTGCTAAAGGCTAGCTTCCCAGCAGGCACCGTCAGCGGCGCACCCAAGATCCGCGCGATGCAAATCATCAAAGATCTAGAGCCGGACTACCGAGGCCCTTACTCTGGGGTCTACGGCTACTACGACTTTGAAGGTCAGCTCAACAGCGCTATCACTATCCGCACAATGGTGGTTCAATCAGCTGAGGATGGCAGTCAAACAATCAGCGTACAGGCAGGCGCTGGGCTCGTAGCAGACTCAATACCTGAAAACGAGTACCAAGAGACACTCAACAAAGCAAAAGGAATGCTGGAAGCAGTGCGGTGTCTGAAGGCCTAAGCCAAGTACCTGGCAATATTTTGTTGAATTCCTAGCCCGCTAGCAGAGTCTTATAATCAAGTGGCCTAAGAGAGGGTTGGAAGCTGTGAGCTTATTCAAAAATCTGCGCGGCGGTGCACTCATTAGCATTGGCTACATGCTATCTCCTCTGTCATGGTGGAATGACCTATTCTTCAACTTACTGATTGCTTTGATAGTTGGCTACGGTATGAGATGGATCAATTCCCAGTGGTTTATACCTGGAACGATAGTTGGCTATTGGCTCTCTAACATCCTGGGAATGGTCATGATGCAGTTTGGGGCGGCGGATGTATTTCTACCTGAAGCCAAGCAAAATATGAAGCGAGATATCTTGCTTGGTTTTGGTGGGGCGACGCTATACACCGCGATCGCGGCTACGTTAATCTTTTGCCACGTATTAGATCTTCCTGACTTCTTAGCAGATTTGCAGCTGTGAGCGCGATTTCACTCTGTTGAATGAACAGTTATGGGTACGCTAGGAAATAGCATAGGTATGTGCAGCTAAGCTAGAACTAGCTGTTTGGCACAAACTATTCGAGCTTAAATTCAAGGGAGTACCTGTTGATAAGGCATTATGAGCGATCAATCTTTCGGGTCATCTAGTAGCAGCGATACTGCTAAGTGGATCGAGTTCCTAGCCCGCTTTGGCTATGCTGCCAAGGGCGTTATCTATGCCTTAGTAGGCATACTCGCTATTCAAGCTGCTTTTAACTGGGGCGGTAAGGTTACGGGTTCAACAGGTGCGTTTGAGACGATTGCCAGTCAGCCCTTCGGTAAAGTCATGCTGTTCATAGTGGGTGTCGGTTTAGTCGGATACGTTATCTGGCGGCTTGTGGCGGCTATCTTCGACCCCGAGCATGATGAGAGCGGTGCGAAGAACATCATTCGTCGTTTGTCTTACGCTGCTAGCGGCATTGTCTATGGAAGCCTAGCCTTTGTCGCATTCCGTATCGTGTTTAGTAGTGGCTCATCTGCCGGTGGTAGCAGTGGTAGCAGTAGCGGCTCTAGCCAGCAAACAGCGACACTACTCTCTCAACCTTTTGGTCGATGGTTGGTCGGATTAGTCGCAGCCGCGGCCGCCGCTTATGGGTTTTACTGCATCTATCGCGGTGTCAAGATCAAGTTTCGTAAGAAGCTAAAGTTAGCTGAGATGAGCTCAACAGCACAGACTTGGGTCGTTCGGATTGGACGATTTGGACTTATCTGTAAGGGCATTGTGTCTATCGTTGTGAGCTATTTCTTTGCTCAAGCGGCTCGTTCTTCTGATGCTAGCGAAGCCAGGACAACAGCTGGCGCACTGCAGGCTATTCAGCAACAGCCTTTCGGCGCTATCTTAATGGGTATTATCGCTTTTGGCATGCTGGCCTACGGCATTCACCTTATGGTTCAAGCGCGCTATCGACGCATCTCTCCTGAGCAATAGACTTGGTTCTCTAAGCAATAGACTCGGTTTATAGCGCTTCCGTAGATTAAGCCTTCAAGCGCGTCCTATTGGTTCGATATTGAACACACAGGACTAAGACAACTATTTGTTTGCCTGTATTCGCAAGGCCTCGATGATTTGACTGTTCGCCTTAGGAAAGGGGTAGTCGTCGATCTCATCTAACGTCACCCATCTGATCTCGTCACATTCAAGGGGTTTGGGGTCGCCGCCAAGATAAGTGCAGTTAAAGACGTTCAAGGTCACCTTAAAGTGAGTATAGGTATGTTCAATAGTGATCAGCTTTGAGCCTACTTTGATTTCAATATCTAATTCTTCTTTGATCTCACGTTTAACGCAGTCTTCCTCGCTCTCGCCGGGTTCAATTTTGCCCCCTGGAAACTCCCATAGGCCGCCAAGAAGGCCTTCTTGCTTACGGCGATCGATTAGGATCTTGCCTTGATCGTCGGTGATGGCGGCGACGCCAATATTTTTGTGGGGAAGAGGCTTGCGAGATTCTGTCATAGGAAAGCGGATGACTGCATTTAGATTGTACGCTGCGCACTTGCTTTGCCAGGGACAGAGCAAACAGGCAGGATTATGACGGGTGCAAAGGGTCGCACCTAGATCCATGATTGCTTGGTTGAAGTCTCTAGGATAGTTAGGATCTAATAGCTGCTCAGAAAGTTCCCACAGGGGAGCTAACGCTTTGTTGGGAACGGCAGGATAGGCAATCAGGCGAGACAACACCCGTTTGACGTTGCCATCAAGGATAGGAACAGGAGAGTTGAAAGCAGCACTAAGGATACCGCCTGCAGTCGTGCGTCCGATGCCTTTAAGCGTGATCGCGTTCTCAATCTTGCGCGGAAACACGCCACCAAATTTAGTCACAATCTGCTGGGCCGCCTGATGCAAATTCCTGGCCCTTGCATAGTAGCCTAGCCCTTCCCACAGCTTCAAAACCGCCTGCTGGTCGGCAGCGGCTAGCGCTTGAACCGTCGGAAAAGCCTCTAGCCAACGCTTGTAGTAAGGAATAACGGTTTTGACTTGCGTCTGCTGAAGCATGACTTCCGAAATCCAAATAGCGTAGGGATCTCGAGTTCGGCGCCAGGGCAGATCTCGGCCATGCTGTCGGTACCAAGATAGAAGCGATCGCCTGAGCTGAATAATCTCGTCGTTAGACATAGCAAAGCTCGGCGGGAAAGATCCTGCCGAGCTAGTAGACTGGCGCTTTTGTCTTTTGACCACTGCTGACTACGAATCAGTCTCTGTATCGAAGTCTTCACCGAATAGCGTATTGCTAAAGCGCTCTTCAAAAGCAAGTCGCTGTTCCGCGCCCCGTAGAAAGTAGCCGCTCATCATCGCAGAAGCGAGTAGACGGCCCAAGTTCTCACGGTTTGTCGTTACAGAGACATCAAACTGACCCGATGGAAGGCCCCCTAATAACCCAATGACATTGTGCTCCATAACCTGCATCACTTCAGACGAGTCAGGACGCGACAGCTGAGTGATAGTGTCCGAGTCCATAGACTTGACATAATCAAGCAGTGAATTATCTGTCATCGGTTTTGAGTCGGTACTAAATTCTGGGATTCTTCCGGTTACATCATCCATGCTGATACCTTCTATGAATGGCTAGAACGCGATTCTAAAAGTGGTTTCGCTCTAATATGTCTTTGAGGTGTAAACCTTTCTCTACTTCGGTTACTACTGTAACAATGCTATTTACATACCACATTGGGTGAAACCGAATGGTAACCGAACATACGGCTTCGAGGTGTTAGGCACCTAGAAGCTCGATCTGGAGCTAAAAACGAAGGAAAATCACCAAGTTGGATCGTCAAGGAGATTGATTTCTACCAGATTGGTGGTGTCGGGGACGGCGGTAAGACAGGCGCGTACGGATATGTCCGAATCGTTTTTTGAACTCGTCATCTCGACTTCACAGGCATAGCAAGAGCCCATTAAGCAGCCAGTAGAGATGTGAACGCCGACCCGATGGGCAACGTCCAAAAGGGCTTCACCAGGTTCAGCGGTGGTAGTGATGTTGTCAGGGAGAAAGCGGATCTGAACAGACACAAAAAAGTCACTTAGATAAAAGGCCAATAGAGAAAGATTATGCTCGCAGCATGGCAACTAAGGTAGTGTGCGCATCAGCGGCATCTTTGAGTTCGTGATCAAAGGGAATTCGTAAAGGTAGCATTTGACCGTCGACTTCGGCAGTAAGATCCATGCCAGTGTGATCAATGGCAGTCAGGGTGGCCGCAGTCGCTTCGGTCTGATTGCCGTAGCGATGGGCGTAGGTCAAAACAGCCTCAGCATGATCTTTGTTCATATGCTTGCAGATGCGATCGCTAATCTTTGCATCAATCTTTTCAGATGCTTTCTTGGCAGATGCTTGGGTGGCCGTATTCTCTGACATAATCCTGCTCTAGACCTTACAATTTCGGCAGCCTCTACAAACTTGCACAGTCTGAGTCCGCCGATCCTTTGAATATTGTAACCGGATTACTCTTTCCTAATCGATACGCCATTTTCTATGAACGCGAGTTCTCATCCTTTACCAACAGGCACTATCTTTGAAAGTCCAGGTGCCCATCTTACCTACCGAGTAGTTGGCCCGTGCTGTCGCCTATATGATCGTGAGCAGCTACCCTGGCCCTGCTGCCGCATTCAGTGGCGTAGCAAAGAGCCCAGCTGGCGACGCATTGGAAAACGGTTCACAGTTGATCTAGCCACACGCCAGCATCCTTCATATTGTGTAGAAATTATCGGGCAAAGCTACCGAAGCAACCCCATTGTGATGACACTCTATCCAGTTAAGTTATCTGCAGCGCAGCAGGATTGGTGGCATACGAAGCGGAGTCATCTGCAAAAGGGTTAGCAAACGGAGTCGCTAACCCTTTTACAGATGACTGTGTCTACCCATATCTACCCTTTAGTCACGCATGCATATAGTCACCTATACGTAGCCTACATACGGGTTAAAACAGTGACTTTTGCCCGCTTATCGGCGGCTAAGCCTTGCAAGTCGGATTTGTCTAATAATCCTGTCTTGATGAGCTTAGATAGCGTGAACATCAGAAAGTCTTCTCGATCGTCATACTTACCATCGATATCGTGCCTCTTTGCACTCAAGAAATCATGCAGCTGCCAAACGTCTTCGAGCCGTGTAACGTTGGCAGCGTTCTCCCGAATATTCGCAATCAGTGCTTCTGTTTCTTTTCTGTATGCTTTCTTGAGCGCAGATTCTGCAATCCTTCTTTCTTCGTTGCTCCATTGACCGTCTGTCTGTGTTGTCGTCATCTATTGAAAGTTATACCTTTACCGAAAATCGCTGAAGTCCAGCAGTGACAATGCTAACAAACTGCCTCGTGTCACAGTTTGTTATTCTAGAAACCCATCTCTTTGACATCGTGCTCATGTAGGGATACGTCAAAGAGATGAGTCAGCACTTCTTGTTGATCAGTAAGCTTGCTTAGCGCACTAAGTTCAGTAGTTCCTTAGGAGAAGCTAACAAATCAATCGCGACAAAGAAGATCTTGCCATCTGGGTTGAGAAGAAAGCGCCAAGCGATATTCATACCAACGGCAGCGCCGAACCAAGGCGTTTGACATTTGCCCGTCACCTTGATAGGGGTGTAGCCATCTTCAGCCGCTTCGACTACACCGCGCTCGGGCACAAGCTTTAGGTTTTGACACTCTTCTCTAAAGAACTGTAGGATAGTCTCTTTGCCTACAATCGGTCTTCTAAAAGGCGGCTGCAAAGCACCATCAGCCGTGAATAGGCTCACCAATTCATCGAAGTCGTTGGCATTTAAGTTGTTCATGTAGCTCAAAACTGTGGCGTTATCAACGCCTTCGATTGAGACTGGCGTCCGTTCTCCGATTGACTTGGGTGCGATAACCGGCTCTGACACTTTTTGGTAGCTACCCATCTTGCTAGTGTCGTAGCCCATATCAACCACAGCGTTTCTTAAGACGGTAATCTGTTGGCCGGACTCTAAGTCTCTGATAGATTGTAAAACGGCTGCAGCATTCGCTGAGAGCTTATACCCTTCTGGGATAGGCGCGACGAGCCCTTGCTCCATCAGTTCTCCTAACCGATACCAGAAGCCCAGTTTGATATTAGGGGTCCATACCGCATAAGCACGAGATACTTCAGTATCCGCCCGGTTGGCCAAGTCACACATCGCCTGAGATTGCTCTAGAGGCGTCATGTTCTTGATAGTGTTCAGTGTGTTCTCAGCAAACTGTAAGTTGGCTGCACCGGGGGCTGCGATGGTAATAGACTGGCCCATTTCGAGGTAAGCGAACCAAATGAGCGCTAGCTGATCTTCAGCGCTGAGCTGAGCAAACCTTGCCGTCGTCGCTGGGATAGCACCTGCGGCCAGCGTACTGGGGAAAATGTTGCGTGCGCGATCAATGGTATATGACATAGAATGTTGCTCCTTAAAATTCAAGGTAGACAGCGCATCAAGCATCTCGCTTGGTGCTGAAGCGCTCCAAGTGAGGCATATTCAGCTGAAGACTAGAGAAAAGAAGCTGATTTTATACGACACTTAGATCTACTATCATCTCACGTGTTAGAGACATGAATTCCGAAGAGCTATAATCGACAAGTCTCAAAAGAGGGCGATGGTGCCACTTCTTACCTGACCAGATTGTTGTTGGCGAATTCTATAAACATCTGGTCAAATCCAGTAACTGATCCAATATCGCTATTGAGTCAAAGTCGCTAGAGAAGAAAGGTTTCCTATTTTCCTCCGTTCCTATATTTTTCTCCAGCGCGACAATTAGCTCGATCACGAGATCAAGGTTTTGCGCAGCAGGAAGAACTAGCTAGCGCGATTATTCGACAGGCTTCTCTCCAGCAAGCGTTCTATCATCAGAACGGTGATTGACCAACTGAAGAACAGCTTGCAGATTGAGCATTCGCCTCACTGCAACAATAAAATTAGTGCGATCAAGAATGGTAAGGCTGGGCTTACATCTATCAGGCTGGCCTTTGGCGGAGGCACCATCTAAGTTAGCATACACCCAAAATTAGCTCCTTCTGGTTTAGGTCGGTAAGAGTCGCTTTTGAGAGATCTAGCCTACGAAAGTCGGCGTTATGTAGATTGCATTCCAGACGGTGACTGGCTTCTATCGGCTGAGAGGCAGTGGTTAGATCGGCTGTGATTACACTTTCTATTCTCAGCTCGTTCTAGTAACAGCAGTCATTGCAGCTGTGCCGACTACAAAAGCGCCCCTACAGTAATAGCGTGTGGGGAACAAATCTTTTATTTCTATAAAAGATAGCTGATGCTCTGCGGCCACTCCTCACAACATATCTTGAAATGATTTGGCTGACTTTCCGGGTAATCTGTACTCAGTCAAATCAACAAAGTTAAAATCGTCAGCTATCCACACGCCCCTGTAGCTCGGTTTTCTATGTTTTGATGTTGGGTGCGCAACCCCACGCTGTCGTAGACCAACGCGAACTCTACTCATTAATTTAAGATATGCAAATGAAATTATTTCGACTCACAGTTACTGCGCTTGCCGCTACTACTGTTGCCGTCACAGCTGGCAATCTCCCCTTAGCGATCGCGCAGAACCCACTAGCTTCTGAGACATCAACTGCTATAGAGCTAGCGCAGTCCTCTATGTTTGGGATGCAAGAAACAGATCAAGATCCTTATTTGCTAGTTGCCAACCCTACCTCCAAAATCGGTGGCAGCCAGCGCTACGGCCTGATGATTCTAGAGCAAAGACAGCCAGCGCCCCCGGCCCAACCTTGCTTTTCGACAAGCGGCTCCAATCCAACTGTTGTTACACCCCTAACATTCAACAACTCAGCCTGTAGGCGTAGTACAGATACCAATGGCTATCTGCTGAGAACAGCAGGTAATGATATTAAGTACACGCCTGTTCTAGTCGAAGAAAATGGCGTTTTGGTTCTCTATGCAAATCCTTCACCCTTTGCGGGCAGCGGTGCCAGGAAATTTATAATTGGCCAGACTGATGGAATTGTACCTGGTGGCTATACTCAGATCTTTTTGAAGCCTGGCTGGAGACTAGCTAAACAGACCTTTGAGGGTAATGTAACTGGGCGAACCTATATTGCCAACGACTCGACCGCAGCCGAACTTATCGAGCAGTCCGAGGCTATCATCGCTGGACCTACTGATCCAGATGTGACTACGCCTATCGTGGTTCCGGTACCTGGGGGAGAGTCTTTTCCTGACGTAGCAGGCGACATCTATGAAAGTGAAATCAACCGGGCTGTTCAACTTGGATTTATCTCTGGTTTTGCAGAGGACAATACGTTTAGACCTAGAGCAACAGTCACTCGCGAACAGATGATGTCTATCGTGCTAGAGGCTTTAGACCTTGCGCCTGAGTCAGACGCGCTCGCTAGCGATCTGCCCTTTTCAGACGTTTCGGCTAGCCGCTGGAGCGCTGCGAAAATTGCTAGAGCTGCCGAACTAGGTATTGTCGAAGGCTATCCAGACGGGAGTTTTAGACCTGCTGATGAACTGACCCGTGCTCAGCTAATTGCAGCTATGCGCCGTGTCGCTCAGTATATCAATGATGACGATGATCTTGAGGAAAACCAGCCTGGAGACACTTTTAGTGATATCGATGGGCACTGGGCAGAAAGTGCAATCTCTGAGCTATCTACTTTTTGCGGTATCTCTACGCCGCTGAACGAAGTAGGCAATGAGTTCCGACCAGACTCGCCAGCTCAACGAAACTATGCAGCAGCAGCGATGATTCGTTTGCTTGATTGTTCTCAGCTCTTAGAAAATGACGGAGAGCTTTTGTAGGAGTGTAGATCTATCACTTTCTCCACCACTTAGCTATTACACATCAGCACAGAGCAGACCTCTGCGTAATAAGCTTTATTCTAAGTAAGTAGAACTAAAACCCTAGTTGATAAGCATTCACTAGGGTTTTTATTAAGGATTTTTGAACGGATAAACGATAAGAGTCTACCCTCATAGGCTCTCTTTAGTGCCGCTAAGAATTCCGTAGCGGATGAGTCCTCGGTCAAAGCCTGTCGTCATTAGTGCGATCGCGGCCGTTCCTCGAATCGTCTCCTCGCCCGCTTGCAAAATGCCTGTTATCGCCTCAACACTTAGCGCCGAACGCACGACATCCTGCCAAAAGAATTCTACCTGCCTTGACCAGTCAGCCATTCTCACGCCTGCAAAGCCAACGTCTCTAGCCAGAATGCCGTAGTCCTCTAGAGAAATCACATAGGGAAGATGATACAGCTCGTAGAGTCGATCCAAGTGCTGGGTTTCGCTATCGGTCAGTGAACCAGCAAGCGTGCGCGTAGATCGATGACACCAAGTCGCCATTAAGAAAGTACCGCCAGGTTTCAACACGCGGTAGCATTCCTGCAAAAAGCCCTGCTTGTCTGGCATATGTTCGCCGCTTTCCATCGACCAAACAAAGTCGAAGGCGCCGTCTGGGAAAGGGGTGGCAAGGGCATCGGTTACCTGGAACTGGACAGCAGGTGCCTGTGCGGTTTCAAAATTCTCATACGCAAGCAGATCGATGCCCTGTTCGGCGGCGCGTTCGCCCGCCCGTTTAGCCTGGACTGGACTCAGCGTAATGCCGACAGCTTGAGCATCAAACTTTTTAGCGAGGTATAAGGTGCTGCCGCCAATGCCGCAGCCGACATCCAGAATGGTGTGAGCGGTGGTGAGTCCGGCCCAATCTATCAACGCTTCGATCAAATCGATCTGGGCCTGTCTACGGTTTTTGCGATGCCGCCCATTTCTGCCATAGTAGCCATGGTGCATATGCTCACCCCAAGTTTTCTCCCACAGAGGCGACGATGCATCATAGAAGCGTTGAATCTTTTCGACAAGCGGCGTACTGGCGGTCATGATGGGTCTTAGCTTCGTTGAAGCATTGTAGAAGATTGGTCATATGGTAGCTTCATCCTTCTGGGCCTGTGAGTACGTATATGCTTTTGCTTAGGCTAGTCAAGCCATTGCCCGCTACGCTACGTCTATATAGCTACTTTTATATAGCTACTTTGCTTCAGACAGTTTTGATGAGTCAGATCGTGGGAGGTCAAGTCCCTATTCGAGATCGGCAAATTGGCAGGGGCAAATCGACAAGGGCATACTGGCAAGACAGCTACCTGACCCACTTTCTTTTGTTTTCTATCAAGGGCTTTGAATCAAGTTTATGACCGTCCCTAGAACGATCTGCTTTGGTTTTTTAGTGCTGATTGCAGTAGGTACTTTGTTGCTACTGCTGCCATTTTCGACGGCTAGTGGGGAGTGGAATAGTCCGCTCGTGGCTTTGTTCACCGCCACCTCAGCAGTCTGCGTGACTGGGTTAATCGTGGTAGATACAGGCAGCTATTTTTCTACGTTTGGTCAAGGGGTGGTGCTGATGCTGATTCAGCTAGGCGGACTAGGCTATATGACAGCAACCACGCTGCTATTGCTGCTGATTGGACGGCGGCTATGTTTGAAAGACAAGCTAGCAATCCAACAGGCCATGGATACGTCTGAGCTATCGAACGTGAAGGCGCTGCTGGTTTCGATTATTGCAATGACAGCGATTTTTGAGCTAACTGGCGCATTTTGTTTACTGCCAACGTTTCTAGAGGACTTTAGCCCTGGTCAGTCGCTATGGCTAGCGATATTTCACAGCATTAGCGCCTTCAATAACGCAGGATTTAGTTTGTTCTCAGATAGTCTAGTGCGGTATGCCGAGGTGGCATGGCCGATGGTGGTGATTTCGGTGCTAATCGTCATGGGCGGCATCGGTTACCAAGTAATTATGGAGGGATTCATGTGGTTGCGATCGCGTCTTAGTGGACGTAAGACACATACCGTTTTTTCCCTACACTTCAAGATTGTAACGAGTACAACGCTGGCGCTTCTAGCACTAGGAACGTTGGCTTTCTTCTTGATTGAATTTGACAACCCAGCGACGCTCGCAAACAAAAGCTTCAGCTCAAAACTACTGTTAGCCGGGTTCCAATCTGTCGTGATGCGAACGGCGGGATTTAACTCAATTGATATCGGCTCGATGGAAACCAGCGCTCTGTTCGTGGCGATCGCGCTGATGTTTGTCGGTGCTAGTCCTGGCAGCACAGGCGGCGGTATCAAAACAACGACCGTCCGCATTTTGGTGGTTAGCACTAAAGCCGCGCTGCGAGGCAAAGAGGAAGTGAACTGCTACCAGCGGCAAATTCCGTTAGTCAGAGTGCTCAAAGCACTTGCTGTGGTGGTTGCCTCAGTGATCAGCGTGGTGATCATCACCACCTGTCTGTCCCTTAGCGATCCCAATTTGAGGTTCATCGACCTCCTGTTTGAGACGGTGTCTGCCTTTGCCACGGTGGGTGTTTCGACCGCCGCTACTGGCGATCTATCCATAGGCGGACAGCTATTTATCATCTGCACGATGTATATCGGACGAGTAGGCATTTTGCTATTGATGTCGGCGCTGCTAGGTGATCCGAGTCCTAGCGCTATCCATTTTCCAGAGGAAGATCTGCTCACAGGCTAAGGCCGATTCTAAACAATTGGATAGGATTGCAGCCCGCTGGTTTCTAATGGCAAGAAAACTGTCCAAGTCATACTTTGATCGGAGCGCTCACGCACGGTCAGCTTAGCGCCTAACGCATGAAAGAGATTTTTGGTGGCTTCTAGGTTGAGACTCAGGCCGCCGGTTTCTGGTTGGAACATCAGTAGATGACCAAGCGACTGAAGTGGCGGAGCGGTGCAAGTAGGCTGCAAGTTAGGCTGCTTCGGATCGCTTTGGGATTGAAACTGGAGCTTTAGCTGATTACCCGCATGAAAAACGTGAAGCTGGATATGACTGCCCTGAGAAACGCTGTGGGTGAAAAGTTCGACTAGGCCAGTAAGGACGTGTTGCAGCATAGTGGGATCACTGGCAACCATCGGCAGATTTGGCGGCAGACCCACTTCCAAAGAAAGATTACGACGCTGTGCAGCCTGTTGCCACTGAGGAATTGCCTCCTGGAAGACTTGGCTGAGCGCGATCGCACTCAAAGGTGATTTCAGTGACTGACTAGCCGCTTCTAGCTCGACTGCCTTAAAGATTAAGCTGAATCGATCAATTTGCTGAGTACATTCGCGGTCAATACTTTCTAGACGCTTAATCACCTGGGGATGGAGATCTTTACGCTTAAGTAGCGACCGAGTATAGGTTCGAATGGTGGTTAATGGCGTGCGAATTTCATGTGCCATTGCCTGTAAAAAGGCACTATCAGAAGGTTGCTCGTCGGCTTTTGAACCTGGATTTTCGCTATCTTGGGACGCGTTGCTTCCTAGTCTGTCTGACAAATTACGGGGTAAGCTGCCTGGTGAATTGTATAGGGAATGGTTCTGCAGATTGGATTGCGAGTCGCTTTGAATCAAACGACTTTGTGGTAAGCAAGCTAGCATCCAGCGATTAAACTGACTGACAATTCGATAGCAGGGCGCTTTAGGCGCAAACTTTTCAACGAACTTTTCAATAAAATCTAGCTGTTGAGGACGAGTCAACATAATACGGGAGCGCAGCAAACGCCATACCGAGTTAACCACCTCAGGCATGAACGAAAACTGGAAGCTCAGCTCGCTATCGGCATCTTCACCCAAGACCAAAATTAGCGAAAACTGCTCCGTGAAGACTAAAGCGAACTGCTCTTGAATCAACGGATCGTTTTCCAAAAGTGGTAATAGGTGAGTGGTATGCGCCTGCTTTTGAAATGTCTTCTTAAATATCTGCTCTACTGGGGAGAGCGCGTTGAAAGAACTAAGTTCTTCCGAGGCTTGAGAGACAAAAGTCCAATTAGAAATCCGTGGAATCAGATCAGGATCGTTTAGGAGAGGAACCGGACCTGTCAGTAACAGCGCCTGAGGCTTCTGCTTGGATAGCTTTCTACTATTCCTGCTAGAAGCTATCTGCGTTTGCTGGTTGAGCAGTTGGGTAAGGGCAGCGATCGCACCGGTCCACTCGTGTTTAGCTCTTTGCTGCCGAACCTCTGCAGCTAGCCCTTCACTAAGCGTAGGAATGCTAAATATCTCACCATTATGATCATCTTGGGCAAACTCTCCCAAAGCAACCAATGCGCTAATAGTGGGTAAAAGCTGATCTGGTGCGCCCATAGGATGTACAAAAAGGGGGGTCAGGGACGAATTGCCTGATGTCTTTACACTACCTGGAAGTCTTTTGGATTGACTATGGGTAGAACCGAACGTTTGAATTCGGTGCCAGATAGGTGATTCGCGAATCTGGCATATAGCGACCAGCAAGAAGTGTTATGAACAATCATCAAGTCCATAGATTTTCTAGCGGCTCATTAGAATCAAAGTCGCTAGAGGCAGCGGCTAAAAAAACAATCGTGCCAGAAGAAGTACCAGAGGAGGTACCAAAGGAAAATGTTCTATCAACAGAGGGTTTAGATAGACAACTGCCTGTAGTCGTTTGCCCCGGGTTTAATCAGGCTGAGCTGACAGAGGGTCTAGTGCGATCACTTCCCCAATTTACTCGCCCGTATGTAGTGCCTAGCCTACCGATCTTGCCCTTCGATATCTATCAGTGGTTGAGTGACACCTTTGGCAACCCGGCTACTCAACCACCGCTTATAGGCATCGGGTTTAGCGCTGGCGTAGTTGGACTAGCAGGTGCTTTCCTTTTATGGCAGCAGGCCGGTGGTAAGGTAGCACAGCTATTCGCGATTGATGGCTGGGGCGTTCCTGTACTGGGACTAAACGTTATTCGCATCAGCCATGATCGATTCACGCATCTGACAACGCTGCTCATAGGGGCTGGTGAGCTGAATTTCTACGCCGATCCAGGCGTGGACCATCTGAGCCTGTGGGGTAGCCCAGACCAGGCGATGGGCCGCGCTGTCCCCTGGTGGCAAGTCGCTGCTAGAACGGGAGAAGTTATGAGCGCCAAGGACTTCTTAGTACAATCTTTGGCTCAAAACCTCACCATAGGCTAACCAAACGGCGAAGAGTAGACGCCGTGACCTGAAAGTAAGCTGTAAAAGGAATGCAAAAGTTAGGAAATGACAACAACCTAAATAACGAAATCTTGTTGTTCGCTAGGCTACAACTTACACTAATTAAAAGCCCTTTTCTCCTTTAGATTACTCACAAGTGGATTGCTCACGAGGATTCATATTTGAAGAATGATTCTTGGAACCTGCTTTAAGGAATAATAAAAAATAACGCTTTGTCATAGAGACAGGTCGCTTGCTGATTAAGATCTAGAGTCTCGACTAGAGTATTGCCCCCAAGAAAAACTGAGCGTTTTAGTTAACGCGAAGTCTTTTTTAATACACAAGTTTGAATTTCCTTCGGTACCCTCTATGGCCTCTCCTGCTACGTTTACGTTAGATTCTTCCAAGGCTACCCAGCGAGTTAGTGGTGCTTATGCGCTGATCGATAGTCTGGTACGTCATGGCGTTGAGCACATCTTTGGTTATCCAGGTGGGGCTATTTTGCCCATCTATGACGCCCTCCACCACGCTGAAGCCAAAGGCCAAGTCCAGCATATTTTGGTTCGGCACGAGCAAGGTGCATCGCATGCGGCAGACGGCTATGCCCGGGCGACAGGGAAAGTCGGCGTTTGCTTTGCCACCTCTGGTCCGGGTGCCACTAACCTAGTAACCGGAATTGCCACTGCCCAGATGGATTCAATCCCAATGGTCGTGGTGACTGGACAAGTGACTCGTGCGGCAATTGGGACTGATGCTTTTCAAGAAACAGATATCTATGGGATTACTCTGCCGATTGTGAAGCACTCCTATGTGGTCCGCGATCCCAATCAAATGTCGCAGATTGTGGCAGAGGCGTTCCATATCGCGAAGACGGGTAGACCCGGTCCAGTGCTGATCGATGTGCCAAAAGATGTGGGCATTGAAGAGATTGACTATATTCCGGTTGAGCCTGGGGATGTCAAAATTCCGGGCTATTCTCCTCAGATAGACATTGACGATAATTTGGTAGATGAGGCGATTGAGCTACTACAGGCATCAGAGCGGCCTTTACTCTATGTAGGCGGTGGAGCGATCGCCTCTGGTGCTCACGCCGAGATCAAAGCACTCGCCGAAGCCTTTTATGCCCCGATGACGAATACTTTAATGGGCAAAGGGGCTGTAGACGAACACCACCCGCTTGCCGTTGGCATGCTAGGAATGCATGGCACTGCCTATGCCAACTTTGCGGTGAGCGAGTGTGATTTGCTAGTCGCTATTGGCGCTCGCTTTGACGACCGGGTAACTGGCAAACTAGATGAATTTGCCTCTAGCGCAAAAGTTATCCACATTGACATCGATCCGGCTGAAGTTGGTAAAAACCGGGTACCTGAAGTTCCTATTGTCGGTGATGTCAAGGCTGTTCTAGCGCGGATGCTTGATCGCTTGTCAGGCCAAGCTGCTCTAGATGTCAACAGAAGTCAATCCTGGCGCGATCAAATTGAAACTTGGAAACAAGACTTTCCTCTAGTTGCGCCTGTATACCCAGATGATATTTCACCCCAGTCTGTCATTGTAGAAATTAGTAAGCAAGCCCCTCATGCCTACTGCACAACCGATGTAGGACAGCATCAGATGTGGGCAGCGCAGTTCCTCAAGAATGGTCCGCGCCAGTGGATATCGAGCGCGGGGCTCGGGACGATGGGCTTTGGCCTACCTGCCGCACTAGGTGTTCAGGTGGCTTTGCCTGAGGCTCAGGTAGTGTGTGTCAGTGGAGATGCGAGCTTTCAGATGAATCTGCAAGAGCTAGCAACACTGGCTCAGTACGGTATCAAGGTAAAAACAGTCATCCTTAACAACGGCTGGCAGGGTATGGTGCGCCAGTGGCAAGAAACATTCTTTGGCGAGCGCTATTCTTCTTCTGAGATGGCAGCAGGGATGCCGAACTTTGAGCTGTTGGCCCAGGCATTCGGTGTCAAAGGGATGGTCATTAGCGATCCTAGTGAATTAGAAGATGCGATCGCACAGATGCTGTCTCATGATGGTCCGGTCTTGTTAGATGTACATGTTCGACGCAATGAAAACTGCTATCCCATGATTCCGCCTGGTAAGAGCAATGCAGACATGGTAGGTCTACCTGATAAACCTAGACCGCGGCGTTAAGCTTTGCTAAGGCTAGAGATCAAAAAGCTAGAGATCAAATAAATATATAAACTCACTGTTTGCGCTGGTTGTTACTCATAGCCAGCGCATTTTTGTTCTGTATGTTTAACTACACCAGACGACAACTCGATCTGTCCTTTATTCACCTTAACTACGTACTTCTGCGGAGCTGTCAACCTATTTCATAAAGTTTTTCGAAGAAAAGCTTGTTGCTAACCTTGTTCTTATTCCATTTGCAGGGTAGTATTCGCGTAATTTGATATGAGGAATCGCTACAGTAGCGCCGAGTGCCTTCTTTGGCATAGCGTAGCCTCCTTGCCAAAAGCCTAGTTCTTTTATCCCTTGCTCCCATATGGTCTCCGCTACTGTTTTTGAGCCTTCTGTGCAGCCCTATAAGAAATTATCTCACCGAGATCTGCCTGGCTATCAGTCTGATGCCGACCTGAGTTCTGCTCCTCGCCAATCTTCGCAACTAGTCATCCAGTCTGCCCAAGCTCATCGGTCAGCTAACTTGAGCAGGCTAGCTAGGCAGACGAAAGAGGGGTCTATCCTAGCTGCGAAGATTCCACCCGTCGGTATGCCAGCTACCAGTACCGCGAAGCTGGCACAGCCTAGAGATACCCTGGCAAAATCGCATCTAACCCAGCTACCTAGGCAAGCGCACAAAGATCAACTTGTTAAGCACTCGCCAGTCTCAACTCCGATCAAGCTACCTAGACAGCCTCGGTTGCCATCTGGATTAAAACTCTTGCGTCAGATTCAGCAGGGGTCTACGGTCTTGGCAGGTCTGCTAGTCGCTGGGGCTTTAGTGGTCTATGGCTCCAGCGCATATACAAATAGATCAACAAATCAAGCACAAGCTCGGCTGAATGCACTACAAAGTGAATCGCAGCAGCTGACTATAGCCAATGAGTCAATCAGGCAAAGTTTGGCAGAACAGGCAATCGAAGAAAACTCTGGCCTAGAACCTTATCAGCCAGATGATCTGTTGTTTATTACGCCTGAACCCCAACGAGCCAAAATAAACTCCGAAGAAAAAGGACAAAAGTGGTTGCAGCCTTTAGGATACTAGGGATAATACACAGGGCATCGACTACGCTTTCTATTTCTTTGATCTCTTTGGATAAGGCAGAAGGGGGATAAGGCGGAAGGAGAAAGCAAGCGTTAGGAAAAGGAAATTTCTATGTCGGCATCTAGCGAATCTGAACACCAGAAGGAATCGATGTTGCAACGACGACGACGACGATCCAAACGCTTATTAAACACTACTGCTAGAACAAATGCTGGCCCTGATATAGATATCCGTTCAAGGACAAAAGACGTTAGACAACGGGCTACAGCCAAGACTAGTCGCAGCACTCACCAACAGTTCTTGCAGCCGCGTTTGATTTTCGTATGGGGTATGCTCATACTGGCCATAATGGGACTGGGCTATCGCCTAGCTCATCTACAGATAGTCATTGCTTCTGAGCTCCAAGCGAAAGCCAAAGCGCAGCAGACAATGCAAGTAACGCCTCGAAGTGCAAGACGGCAGATTGTAGATCGTCAGGGCAACGTAGTGGCGATGGACCAATTGCTGTACACGCTCTATGTTCATCCCAAGCTGTTTAAGGAGTCATCATCAGCGATCGCAACGGCAATCAGCGGCCTGATTGACCAAGACGCACGGTCTTTAGAAAGACAGTTTCAAACTCAAGAGAGCGGTATCAAACTAGCTTCTGAGATCTCAAGTGAGACCGCCAAACGCCTGCGCTCGCTCGGACTAGATGGACTCGATCTGCTACCATCACCGCAAAGGGTATATCCTCAAGGCCAGCTATTCTCGCAGGTCACTGGCTACGTGAATCTCGATGGCAAACCAGAATCAGGAATCGAGTTAAGCCAGAAAGATCAGCTGAAGTACGACAATACTGACACAAGAGAAATTGCATCTTCGCAGCTAGTTGCTCAAGACGATTTGAAGATGCAGTTGACGATTGATAGTCGGCTACAGCGAATTGCCCAGGAAAACTTGGCGGCGACAGTAGCTGAGTATAAAGCAAAGCGCGGTGCTCTCATTGTGATGGATGCTCAAACCGGCGAAATCCTCACATTAGCGGTTGTGCCTACCTACGATCCTAATCGTTATTATGAAGCGGATTTAGAGTATTTCAAGAACTGGGCGGTCAGCGACCTCTACGAACCAGGCTCTACATTTAAACCAATCAACGTGGCGATCGCGCTAGAAAACGGCGGCATCGACCCCAACGACACTATCTACGATGAAGGCCAGATCCAGGTTGGCGGATGGCCAATCCAGAATGTCGACTATCACTGGGAGGGGGCCCGAGGCCGGCTCTCGATTACAGACGTTCTGCGCTATTCAAGTAACGTTGGTATGGTGCATATTATGCAAGCCTTACCGCCAGCCGACTACTATGCGTGGCTAGAGAAATTAGGAATAGGTCAGGCGACTGGTATAGAACTTCCCGGAGAAACTAAGGGCCAGCTTAAGGACCGAGAGCAGTTTATTAGCCGCCCAATCGAAGCAGCAACGACTGCCTTTGGTCAGGGATTCTCGCTAACACCTATCCAGCTAGTACAGCTTCATAGCAGCCTGGCCAACGGTGGTGAGATGGTAAAACCTCGAGTCGTGCGAGGGCTGCTCGACAGTGAGGGCCAACTAAGCTGGACCCCAAAGAGAACCGCGCCTAAGCAAGTCTTTTCGCCTGAGACAACAAAGCAGGTCTTAGCTATGATGAAAGAGGTTGTAGATGACGGCACGGGCTCTGCTGCTAAGGTCAACGGCTATCAGATTGCAGGAAAAACAGGGACCGCCCAGAAAGCAACAGAACAAGGCTCATACGGCGATCAACGGATCACTAGCTTTGTAGGGATTGCCCCGGTCAGCGATCCTCGCTATGTCGTTCTTGCCGTCGTAGACGAGCCTCAAGGCGAAAACGCTTATGGTGGAACTGTCGCCGCCCCTCTAGTCAAAAAGCTGCTGGATTCACTAGTGGTATTAGAAGGGATAGCTCCAGATCAGGCCTCACCTACATCAGTAGAAACTGAGTCAGCCGCAGACGAACCAACAGAATTAGAAGTACAGAATTAGAGATAGATTAGCACTAGGGCTTAGCTCAAATACTTACTAACAAGCACGCTACGCCGATGTGTGCTCACTGACGACTTTGTCTTAGGACAATAGGCTTGGTACGACAATCTTTGTTGTATAACAGTGTGTAAACAGTCTTTCTAGAACCAGGATTCACTCTTCGAGAATGTATGAAGTGACCACTGGTATATAGCTGACTATGGTTATACAAGAGAACATTAGGTATACAGGTGACCCAGCTAGATCATCTCCTTCATGAAATACATTCTTGGAATAGATATCGGTACGAGCAGTACAAAGACAATTGCGTTCGATAGAGAAGGCCGACAGCTAGCTCGTAGCGCTCAAGGATATTCACTCAATGCGCCGGTCCCGGGAGCAGCAGAACAGAATGCAGATGAGATTTTGCAAGCGGTAGTACAAACAGTTTCCCAGGTAGTTGCAAACTTAGATCCATCACAGCTATTAGGGCTTTCGTTTAGTGCAGCGATGCACACGCTGCTATTGCTAGATGAGGATTATTACCCTTTGATACCCTTGCTGACCTGGGCCGACAGTCGCAGCGATTATCTCGTTACAGATATTTGTGAGCAAGATCCTAATCTCTATACACGAACGGGCTTGCCGATTCATCCGATGTCGCCAGTTGTCAAACTAGTCTGGCTCTCCAAAAAATATCCTGACCGTTTTGCAAGCGCCGTGCGGGTGGTTTCGATCAAAGAATACGTGCTGTACCACCTATGTAATGAGTGGGTAGTGGATTTATCAATTGCTTCAACAACAGGTTTTTTGAATTTGGAAAAACAGGACTGGGACCCAGGTGCTTTGCAAACTGCGGGTATCCAGGTCAGCCAACTTTCGCAAATTGTGCCGACGACCTATCAGCTCAAGATGCAGCCAGGCTACGCCAAAAAGATGAATATTGCAGCGGGCACCCCGGTAATTGTAGGGGCTAGCGATGGTGTGCTGGCTAATCTAGGGGTGGGTGCGATCGCACCTAAAACAGCTGCCATTACCTTGGGGACAAGTGGCGCAGTGCGCCGAGTAGTAGACAAACCCAAAACAGAAAGCGAAGCGCAGCTATTTTGCTACGCGCTAACGAAGTCGCGCTGGGTGATGGGCGGCGCAGTGAACAACGGCGGATTTACTTTACAATGGACAAAAGATAGCCTCGTACCCTATTCGATACCGCCGGATGAAGCGTTAGAAGCCACCGTAGAACCGAGTCACTCTACCTACGAACGACTAACTAAGATGGCACAAAAGGTCCCGCCCGGCTCCGAAGGTCTTATTTTCCATCCTCACCTATTAGGGGCCAGATCACCGCTGTGGGATGCTCAGGCTCGGGCTAATTTCTTCGGGTTGGGACGTAATCACGGTCAAGCTCACCTTGTAAGAGCAGTCATGGAAGGGGTAATCTACAACCTACACTCTGTCTTTGTGGCACTAGAATCGGCAAGCGGCGAGGTAGAAACGCTACGTGCATCGGGTGGATTTGCACTTTCAGGTCTGTGGCAGCAGATCCTAGCGGACGTTTTCAATCGGCAGATCCTGGTACCCGAAGTAATCGAGAGTTCGGCATTTGGCGCAGCAGTAATCGCCCTTGTGGCTTTGGGTGAGTGGGCAACACTAGAAGAAGTTGATAAGCGAGTTGCGATCGCCTGCATCCGAAATCCTATTCCAGAGAACGTAGAAAGGTACCAAAAAATATTGCCAATCTATGGCAGTTTACTATCCGATCTAAAGCAACACTATGAGAGCTTACAGCAGGCCATTCATAGCTGATCAGATATTCCAATGCATCATCAGGCCGCTCGTCATCCAAAGGACTCTATCTGAAGAGAGAAAGCCCTAACAGAAAGGATTACCTTCTCCTTTTTTTGGACCAGAGGTTGTCAAACTATTGACTAGACATCGCTAGATCAACCTATGAGTTCAGACAGAGGAAAAACATAAAGAGAACTTACACACTTAATAAAGTAATCTCATAAAAGGAACGCTTCAGATGTCTGGTGAAAAGAAGTGCGCTTTAGCGCTAGGTCTTATTTTTACGGTCTTAGGAGTAGCCGGGTTTATTCCGTCTATTGTTTCTCTACCGTCTTCTGCAATATCGGGAGGTGCGCCTATTAGTGCCGATCAACTTCCTACAACAGTAGGCGCTAACTATGGCGCTGCGTATTTACGAGGATTTGGCTACTTGTTCGGTCTCTTCCCAACTAATTTGTTGCACAACATCGCTCACCTGGCGATAGGGATAACGGGTTTATATTCTGCAACAGGTGATCGCGGCGCTTTTAATTACAACAGATTCTTCGCTATTAGCTACCTAGCCCTAGGGATCATGGGTTTAATTCCAGTCGCTAACCGCTTGTTTGGGCTAATGCCTATCTTTGGTAACAATGTTTGGTTGAATCTGGCAACTGGTGCGATCGCTGCCTACTATGCATTTGTGTGGCATCCTCAGAATGCAGACCCAACTGTTCAATAGTGTAAGTCTATTAGATCTACACTAGATCTGATAGTAACGGCTGAGCGCAGAATTCCGTCAATCGGTGTAATAAGAGGCTACGGCAACAGTTCATCAGTCGTAGCCCCTTATCGTATTAACTTTAATGTGTAGTTGTTTTCTTGGGCATAGTGCTTTTGCCAGCGCTATCTATTCAAGCTAGAAACTCGCCTTTTAAAATCGAAAAGCAAAGCGGACGGTTTTGGACTAGCAGAACGCTGACCTAGAAGAAGAGGAATACTTAAAAGACCTAACAGAGTAACCAATCCAGCCAATATCCAAATGGTCCAACGGTCAGGCTGATATGAACCGCGCTCAATCTGATGAAACACTTGATTATAGCGCCAGCCAGCTAAGACGATGATAGCTACGCCTGAAACCACAAGGCCAAGACCTAATAATTGTGAGTTAGCTGCTGACACCTCAGAAGTTCCATTGTTAGATTGAAACTCTTGTAGAAAAAGGCCAAAGCGGGCGATCGCAAACCCAAACCCGATTAGAGAAATCGACGTCCTTAGCCAAGCTAGAAATGTTCGCTCGTTGGCCTGATGTTCTCTTTGTCGGTCCATAAAGAATTTAGCCTTGAAGCATTTACCTTAGGCAAACAATCGCCTTAGCATACCTCAAAAGACAACTCCAAAATCTGTTTCTAAATGGCAAAGCGGTCTAGAGCGGTCTTTAGCGCTTCTATCTCTTCTTCAATATTGCCTTCGGCAGCAGCTCTGGTAATGCACTCGCTCAAGTGCTCATCCAAAATCATTCGAGCTACTCGGTCTAATCCACCACGCACTGCGGCTACTTGAATCAAAACATCTGGACACGGCCTATTTTCCTGAACCATTGTCTTGATACCGCGAATATGGCCTTCCAAACGCGACAATCGATTTACAAGTTTCTTTAAAGAGTCTTCGCTATGAACGTGAGGATGCGGACTCTGATGACTAGGTAGGTTCAAACTAGGTAGGTTCAAATGGGAATGGTTGAAAGGATGATAATAGAAAAACTATAGGCAAAAGAACCAGCAGTTCAAAAGACCAAACTGAGGAATCATTAAGTAAAAAACTAACAAGAAAATAACAATCAAAAACTCAAGATCAGATCACAGATCCTTAGATCCTAGAGCCTTAGAAAGCCTTAGTCACAAAACCTTGGAAAGCACCCACGTACACGATAATAACAATAGTGACCGAATGGCTGATACGGATTGCTAGGTTTTAGGATAACGACATCAGTCTCAAAATTCCCATCTTTTTGTTATCTCTTAATGAAGGCTTTACTCCTTGATCCCCCCCGGGGCATTGCAAGGCTAGAAGTAATGTCTGATGATAAATCGAACTCTATATGAGCAAAATGAGCAAACGGGAAGACAGTATGGGTAATCGAATCTTGCTAGGTCTAAGAAAGCAAGAGTATGGGCTATCTTACATAGGAAGCCTCTCAAGAGGTATGGCACTAGGTGCAGTAGCTGTGATGATGACCGCCACGTTTGGCTGTAGTGATAGCCCAACTCAAGTCGACAGCCTTGCTGATGATCAACCTGCTGACAATCAAGTAGATGAAAGCCCTAGCGCTGCGGCCACAGACGCCTCTGGGACGTTAGAGATACGGGCTAATGGAGAAGACTTTGTCCGTCAGGGATTTGTTTCTAAAGATGGCTGGGAAATTGAGTTTGATCATGTCTATGTGACGCTAGCCGATATCACTGCTAGCCAAAGCGATCCCCCTTTTGAACCGGGGAAAGGAGAACTCGTTGCTCAGCAGCAGGCTAAGCTGAGTGAACCCGTTACAGTGGATCTAGCTGCTGGCGATGAGAGTGCAGAACCAGTACTAGTTGGTGAGATTACTTCGGCTCCAGCAGGTCGCTATAACGCACTGTCATGGGCACTGACCCCAGCAACAGAAGGTCCTTCGGCTGGCTATCCGCTGATGCTAGTCGGTAGCGCCACCAAAGCTGATACTGCAGACGCCACACCGATTGATTTTCAAATGCGTCTGAGTGAGACCTATGGTTTTACCTGCGGTGATTTTGTGGGCGATACTCGCAAAGGAATTTTAACTGCCGATAAACCCGCCGATTTAGAGGCAACTTTTCACTTTGACCATATATTTGGTGATGCGGACGCGCCAGCTACTGATGAAA
Source organism: Synechococcus sp. PCC 7335 (assembly GCF_000155595.1). NCBI lineage: Bacteria > Bacillati > Cyanobacteriota > Cyanophyceae > Synechococcales > Synechococcaceae > Synechococcus > Synechococcus sp. PCC 7335. The sequence continues at coordinate 436,631 of NZ_DS989904.1, forward strand.
TCAACACAGGTGCGTTAGGCTTTGAACCTATTGCTCAGCTCGCTGAGGAGGGCGTGGTAGATGTGGATAGTGAGCAGCTAGAACAGTCACTGTCAGCATCAGATTATCAAACGTTACAGAGTGTGTTGCCCAGCTTGGGTCACGTCGGGGAGGGTCATTGCGAACTGATCGAGTAAAATTTTTAGTCTCCGTGCTGCTTTTGACTGTCGGCTCGGTGCTCTCAAGAGGTCCTAGCGCCCAGGCTCACGGCGCCGTCGTTGAAGTAAATCCCGCTTCGGTCGAAATCAAGGCTGTTTTCGATACTGGAGAACCGATGAGCGACGCCCAAGTTCTAGTCTATTCGCCTACGGATTTGTCAACGCCTGTGGCTAGCGGACAGACTGACAGTGAGGGACGCTTTCTATTCTCACCTGAACCTGATCAAGCAGTAGCAGAGTCACAGAGTGGCCGTTGGGAGGTCACAGTCAGAAAGGCTGGACACGGTCAAGTGACTACCTTTGAGCTAGGAAAGGGCGTTTTGCAACCGGTGGGTACTGATCCATCTACCGGGCGTTCACCGCAGTTTGCGACTCAGCAGTGGATTAGCATTGCTGCAATTATTTGGGGATTTGTTGGCACAGCACTTTTTTTCAAAGCTCGCGCCGATCAGTCTAGGCGTCTTCGTCTAGGGGCAAACTCGGCGGAGAGCACAGCGGAGGCTTCGGCTTCCCACGTTCAATCTCCTAGCGTTCAGGCTCCTAACGTTCAAAGGAGCGATCGCTAGTGCATATCCCAGATGGCATCGTTCCAGCACAAGTTTGTATTGCAGGCTATGGGGTGACGGGCCTTTTTACCTGGTATTCACTGCGTCAAATCAATAAACGGAGCGATCCTAGTGTCAAGATTCCTAAAGCCTCTTTACTCACAGCGGCCTTCTTTGTTGCCTCTTCTATCTATATTCCGATCCCACCTAGCAGTGTTCATCTGGTGTTGAATGGTCTTCTAGGCGTTGTGCTAGGCTATTTTGCGTTTCCAGCGATTTTAATTGGGCTATTTTTTCAGGCCCTAATGGTTGGCCACGGTGGACTAACGACTCTAGGCATAAATGCCAGCATGATGGGGCTTCCGGCATTGCTGGCCTACTATATCTTTCAGCTAAGAACGGTTGGAAATCGAAAAAAAGAGACCGCAAATGAACGGGGCACCAAACTAAGAGTGGGCTTTTTCGCTTTCTTAGGCGGCGCAGTTGGCCTGTTTCTCGCTGCGCTGATTTTTACGGGGATCGTAATTACGACGGTGCCGGCTGAGTTCGACTTCGAGACGGAGAGAGCAGCGATCACAGCACTGCTACTTTTGCATGTTCCCCTTGCCCTGTTAGAAGGAACTTTTACAGCAATGCTGGCTACCTTTTTGTATCGAGTGAAGCCAGAACTATTAGCGGGGAGATAGCAAATCTATGGCTATGGCCAACTTTGAAACTTATGTCAGCGGGCGATCGCGTCTGCATAGCTGGACGCCAAGGCTAAAGCTAGTCAGCTTGGGCTTGCTGATGTTTGCCTTTGCCGCTATCAGAGGGCTTCCTCTGGTGTTGCCGATGCTGTGTTTTACGGCGATTTTGTATTTCCTTTCCGAGCTCCCTTTTTCTTTCTTGCTCAAACGATTGCGCTATCCAGGACTGTTCATCCTTATGGTGGTCCTGGTTTTACCTTTCTCCTCTGGAGAGACGATCCTCTGGCAGTGGGGCGCTCTGGCTTTACGTCAAGAAGGCGTCGAAGCTATGGTACTAATCGTGGGTCGCTTTCTTTCTATTTTGACGCTAGGGTTTGTTTTGCTAGGGACTACGCCTTTCGTGACTTTGCTGCGGGCACTGCGATCGCTAGGCTTACCCAATTTGATTGCAGATATGACCCTATTGACCTATCGCTACCTGTTTGAAACCGCAGAAATGCTCAGTACCATGCAGCGCTCAATGCGACTAAGAGGATTCGGACAGCAGCGTCGTCGGTTTAGATTACAGCGTCAGGATTTGCAGAGACTTGCAGGACTGTTAGGCACTTTGCTAATCCGCAGCTATGAGCGCTCTGAGCGCGTGTATAAAGCAATGCAGCTACGTGGCTACGGACAGCTAAAGCAACCTGTACTAAAGGCATCAGTCGATAGTAGCAGTGTACTGTTAACCGGGCTTTGTATCATTGCAGCGCTAAGCTTTGTGGTCGCAGACTTTTCTTTATCAGCTCCAAACCTATAATCTTTTTTACTTATAAATTCTTTTCAATTCATGCACTCCTATAAGATGAATCTCTTCTAAGCAATCCTTTTGTCAGTGCTAGAGTAGATAAGCTCTTTTGAGTACCGGCTATTAGCCATAGTTAGCGTTAGGTTAGCGCTAGTTAAAACACTGTTTAAAACGACCCTTAAAACTCGTCTCATAAAGTATGGTCAAAGTAGACGTCAGGATAGTCCTCAATGAGTCCAGTTTTCACGCAGCAGTCTGTAGGTGATGAAGCGCATTTAGTAGACCAGCAAGAACATTCATATTCAGAGAGTCACGCTAAAAAGAGCGGTGCAATCACGACTCAAAATCTTACCTTTCACTATCCTAACTGCGAGCCTGTTCTCGACAATGTTTCCCTATTTGTTCACAAGGGACAGCGGATTGGCATTATCGGTCACAACGGCTGTGGCAAAACGACTTTATTCATGCTGCTCTGTGGTGTGTTATCACCCACTGCAGGAGAAATTTTTCTTCTAGATCAACCGGTCAAGCCAGGAGAGTTTCGCCCAGAAGTAGCCATGCTATTTCAAGATCCAGACGATCAGCTGTTCTCTCCAACGGTGAGGGAAGATATTGCCTTTGGACCGCAAAATATGGGCCTAGACCCAGAAGCTACTACCGCGAGAGTGAACAAAGCCCTCGCTATCACTGGAACAGATTTTTTAGCCGACCGTACGCCTCACCACCTATCAGGCGGAGAAAAGCAGATGGTGGCGATCGCCGGTCTATTGGCAATGCATCCTGAAGTCGTTTTGCTAGACGAGCCTACTGCAAGCCTAGATATGCGCACCCGTAGGCGGCTCATTAGTTTCTTGCAAAGATCGGCTGAGACGATGCTGATCTCTTCTCACGATCTGGAGTTTGTCCTAGAAGTATGCGATCGCGTCATTCTAGTCGACAACGGTCAAATTATTGCCGATGGTGATCCGCTAGACATTATGGGTGATCAGGCACTGATGGAGGAACATGGCTTAGAAAAGCCTCACTCGCTAATTCCTCATGTCCGTCCGCATCATCGTCGCCTATCGGTCGCCAGCCGAAGTCCTGAAAGTCACGTCAACACCATCGATCACGCCATCGATTTTGAAAAGTTAGGGACCACAAAGTCAGAGACCACAAAGACTGAGGCCAAGCGCGGCCAGATCAAAAACGAGCAGAGATAGCAATTTAGAAATGATGTTGAGTTAACCGGGCACGTTGGCATGTTTCATGCCAGTGCCGTGGTTCGTTTTGGGCCTACTAGAAATTCTGTATCAGAGAGCTGTACTACTGTACTAAACGTTTGCCAGGTGCCTATGTACAAACTGAACGCAGATTGAGCCTTCTCCTACCCCTGAGGCCACCCGCTTCACCGAATTATGGCGCACGTCACCGACAGCAAAGATCCCAGGCACGTCTGTCTCTAAAAGAAAGCGATCGCGCTCTAGTGGCCATCCCCTATCCTCACTTACGTCTGGGCCTGTATAGATAAATCCTCTTTGATCACGCTGGATGGTATCACCTAGCCATTCTGTACTTGGCGTCGCGCCAATAAAGATAAACAAGTAGCTCGTAGGAAATGTCTTTGTCTCCCCTATTTGAGAGTCTTCTACAACGATACGGTTTAATCGCTCGTCACCCTGCGCTTCTACAACGCTATGAAACGGCATTACCCTGATATTCTCGGTGTTATCGATTTGATCGATGAGGTACTGCGACATGCTCTTGACGAGCGATTCACCGCGGACCAGCATATTCACCTGACGAGCATATTGAGAAAAATACATCGCCGCCTGACCTGCAGAATTAGCGCCGCCGACGACGTATATTTCTTCTCCTTTGCAAGCAGGCGCTTCTGTCTTAGCCGCTCCGTAGTAGATGCCTCGCCCGGTAAATGCTTCGATCCCAGGCACTCGTAGCCGTCGCCAGGATACACCTAGAGCCAACACCAAAGCATGACAGCTAATTTCACCACCGTCTGCTAGCGTAACAATGCGATAGTCATCTTCGATCCGTAGATCTGTGGCTGACTGTGGGGTCAAAATCTCTACCCCAAATCGTTTAGCCTGAGTCACCGCTCGCCGAGCTAAGTCATCGCCGCTAAGCCCGACCGGAAACCCCAGGTAGTTTTCGATCCGAGAGCTGGTCCCTGCTTGCCCGCCAGGTGCCTCTCGCTCTATCATCACTGTTTTCAACCCTTCCGACGCACCATAGACAGCGGCTGCAAGTCCAGCGGGGCCACCGCCAACAATCACTAAATCGTAGAATGGTTTAGCCGCCTCGGTCTGCAGGCCTACTTGCTGAGCTAGCTCTGTGACACTAGGTTGAATAAGTTTGTCCCCTTGAGCGGTAATCACCAAAGGCAAAGAGGCACTATCTGAGTTTGCGTCAGAATAGTTGATTAGCTTTTGAGCTTCTTTGTCAGTTTCAACATCTAACCAACGATAGGGAATCTGGTTTCGTGACAGGAAATCACGCAGATCGTGCGATAAAGGAGACCAGCGATCGCTAACGACTTTCACCCCTTTAAATTCTGGTTTAAAGTGAGCTTTCCAATCTTGAATAAGATCATCTAGAACGGGATAGAGCTTTTCTTCAGGGGGGTCCCAAGGCTTGAGCAGGTAGTAGTCAAGTCTAGCGTCATTGATAGCTGAAATTGCGGCGTTAGTATCAGCATAAGCAGTGAGCAAGGCCCGCTTTGCCATTGGGAAAACTTCGCTGCCCTGTTCTAAGAATTCGACGCCGCTCATACCTGGCATCCGCTGGTCGGCCAAAAAGAGCGCCACAGTATCACCGCGCAATTTCAGTTTTTCAGTCGTTTCTAGCGCAGCTGCGCCCGAATCAGCCCGAACGATGCGAAAGCGATCGCCATACTGCTTTCTAAGATCGCGTGAAATCGATTGGAGTACAGCCGGATCGTCATCAACGGTTAGAATAACTGGCTTATCCGCCATGAAAGTTTCCTGGTTGTCTTAACATGCTTTTTGACTTAATTCTTATAGCGCAACTAGAGCCAAAGCGACTAGAGCCCTTCTGTACGCGCTGAATGCGTAGCCGCTGCTCACGACTAGTCACTCACTTTCTACAAGAACTAGCGAGCTAGCTCGTCAGGCTTCGACGTAGGTGTTATCGATATAGCACCACAGCCAATCCTCACCTGGTTCAAAAGACTGAACGATGGGGTGATTTGTTTGGCCAAAGTGCTTGCTGGCATGTTTGTTCTTAGAAGAATCGCAGCAGCCTACATGACCACAACTTCGACATAGCCGCAGGTGAATCCAAGTGTCACCCATCTTAAGGCATTCTTCACAGCCTTTAGCACTAGGCTCAACTGTTTCGATTTGATCGGTATGAGTACAAGCGGTCTGGGGCATGATCTTAATTTTCTAAGAGATTAAGCCAACATGGAGTGAGGCAGGATGCTAGGTATGGCTAGATATTATCAACCTAGCGTAGTTAACAATACCTCTCGAGTGGGAGATTTAGTTTCGCGCGCTGTAGAGTAGCTCTGCTGTAGTCAAGCTATTTGTAGTCAAGCTATTTAATAAGAGCACTTTTGGTAACAGTACCTTTAAGGATAATACCTTCAACGGCAGCGTTGACAGAGCAATAGGCCAAACCACTGCCGCGGATCGCTAAAGGTTTCTATAACGTTAAGCTGATGGCTAGCGAGAATACGTGTCATCTCTTCAAGATCGAATTTGCGAGAGATTTCGCTGAGAATGCGATCGCCATTTTCAAAAGCAACAGTTAGTTCTAATGTCTCTAGTCTCACTGTCTGCGCCGCCATACTCTCTAAATACATCTCAATCTGATTTGCTTGTTTGTTGTAGTGGGCAATGTGCAAGAACTTGCTTAGATCAAAGTTTCCTTCAAATTTTTGATTAAGATGTCGCAGCATGTTTAGATTAAAGGCTGCAGTGATACCTTGACTATCGTTATAGGCAGACTCTAGAACAGAGATCTCCTTTTGCAGATCTACTCCTAGTAGAAAGTAATCGCTAACTTCTAAAGTTTCGCTGATGCGGGATAAAAACCTATCGCACTCTTCTGGTAAAAGGTTACCGATGGTACTACCAATAAACGCAATCATCCGAGCGGGGAACTGTTTCTTCGGCAAAGCTTTAAGCGCAGATTCGTAGGTGCTAGAGATAGCGTAAATTGATAGCCCAGAATATTCTTGTAACAACTTATCAGCCGTTTCACGCAGCATCGTATCGCTAACATCAACAGGTAAATAGCGTAGCGGGTAGCTAGCTTTCTGATAGGCATCTAGCAAGATGCGAGTTTTCGTAGAGCTGCCGCTGCCAAGTTCAACAATCTCACAGGGGCCAGTAGCCTGAGCGATCGCGCTCCCATACGTCTGTAAAATAGCGGTTTCCGTCCGCGTCGGATAGTATTCTGGCAGCTCGCAAATCTGTTCAAATAGCTGTGAACCTCTCTCATCATAGAAGTACTTGGGCGGTAGATATCTTGGATGCGCGCAGAGCCCAGCGACTACATCTTGGCCTAATTTTCCTGTGTCCTTAGAATCCAAAAGGTTGACTATCTTTACCCTCTGCCCATCTTTCTGTTCATCTTTTGACATTACCTTCTTCAAACCAACCCCTCCTAGCTTGCGCTAAACCATCAACACTCAAAGCACACCCGCTTAAACTAATCAGGCAACGTCTTCACACGCCTATGAGCTCACGCAGCGAAAACCTGAAAATATTTCCCGCCGGTGGGGATGATACCAGTTACGAAAGCTAGGCCGCTTCACCCATCTTGGCGTAGCCCAGCTTCCCCCTTTCAATACCCGATGCTCTCTATCAAAGTAAATTTGTGAATAGCCCTTGTAAGGAAAAGGCTGAAATCCTACATAACCTGAGAACCAGGTGTCTGTCCATTCCCAAACGCTGCCTGACTCAAAGTTGCCTGTATAAGCTGTTCCCCTATAGTCTGTAGGATTTAGGTCTGTAGTCAGGCCGGTAGTTGAGCCAGTAGTCGGGTCAGTAGTCGCGCCAGTAGTCGTGTGGATGCGTTCAGGCTTAAGGGTGATTGCCTTCTCCCATTCAGATTCTGTCGGTAGCCGTTTGCCTCTGTACCTTGCATAAGCATCGGCTTCATACCAACTTACGCCGCAAACTGGATAATTATCCCAGTTTCTTTGATCCGACAGTGCTTTATATGATGAAGGGCTATCGAGTAGAGTGTCATCTGGCCAATAGAGCGGTCTATCTACCCGTGCGGACTTTAGCCACCTCCAGCCGGCTTCATTCCACCACTTTGCCTGGTGATATCCACCATCTTCTACAAACTCTCGGTACTGTTTACAGATCACAGGGGCACAATCAATCCAATAATCCCCTGTCGAAACTAAATGTGCCGGACGCTCATTATCAATAGCCTCTGGCGCATCAGAGCCCACAGTTGCACTACCCGCTGGGACATAAACCATGCGGTTACTTTCAGTAGAAGAAACTGGTCGAACTGTCGGATAAATAAACGCTCCGAAGTTTTGCTGATGCATCGCTAGCACCATCACGATCGTTTCTGCATGCTGACTTTCGTGTTGAATTAGCCAGTGCCAAAGACGACTATCTTCGAGATTGCTGTTGTTTAGATAGTCGAGTGTTTGCGATCGCACCGTCTGGAGATAAGCCAAAATCTCATATAATTCGGGTAGATTCTGGCGTTCCGACTTTGGCAGTCCATCTGCCGCAAACAGACGCTCATACTGCGAAAACGGTTTGGTCGAACCAGCTAGGTATTCTGCAATCCACAAAGACTCTGTATAGGCAATATGTCCTAGATGCCAGCCAACCGGACTAAAATCGGGATGTGATTGAGTGCGAAAAGCTTTACAGGTGATGCCTTGGACTAGATCTAGCGTTTGGCGACGACAGTCTTGAAGTGCAGATTGGAGAGAATGGGTAAGCGAACTTGGAGCCGGGCAGAAGAGAGGTAAATAGTGCAATGAACTGTAAAGATAAGACGACATACCAAGCCAAAAGCCGTACTAGTCGATAGTCGCATAGCTTTTAACGGTTAGCTCGCTATCTATACTAACGAGTTCACTTTGGTTATACTCCTTCCAGCCGTCTTCAAAGAGTCCTTCCGAGCTAAGGATGATGGAATGAGGAAAGCGTTTTGAATTTTTTAGTAGGTAGAGGGAAGGCGCTTTTTTCTGGTTGTCATATCTAAGCGCAATCAGGCGATCAGGCGTCGACAGAATGATATTGGCAGCGATTCTAACGCCGGCATCGTTTGCCATGCTCACCAATGTCTTTATTGTCTGATGCATGGCTTCCGCAATATCTATGCCAGGTTGCATTTCTAGGTAGTGAACTAGCAGAGCAAAGATGTGCTCTGAATCAGTGAGGCCTTGAATCGACTGGTACGCATAATCACATAGCTTTTCTCGGATAGGACGCTGCAGCGATTCAAAAAAGTTCTCGATTAGGCCATTGTGCACAAACAGCATTTGTTTGTACTGAAAGGGCTGACAATTGCTGATATCCACAGGCATCTTGTTTGTGGCGCTACGCAAGTTGACCACAAAGCTGCTAGCTCGAATATAGCGACACAGATCCTCTAAACTGCGATCGTTCCACATCGGTAGGATATTGCGATAGACAAAAGGATCGCTCTCTAGGGTTCGACCGTCTACAGTTTGACCGTGCCAGCCTAACCCAAAGCCGTCTCCGTTGAGCACAGCGCTCTTGAGTTCCTTTGGCTGATAGCTCTGTACCAGCATAGAGTGAATGGGATTTAGTACCAGCTGATCAAGAGAAATTTGTGGACCTAGATATCCTAGAATTCGGCACATAAAGTGTCCTATACGATAGTAGACATTAGTTTCAAGCTAGCTTTCCTCCAGCGATGGCCAAACTGATCCAGCCAATAATAAAGGCTAAACCACCTAATGGAGTAATCGGCCCGAGTGCTTTGATACCGAGTAAGCTTAGCCCATACAAACTACCTGAAAAGAGAACGACACCAGCAACAAAGCACCAGCCAGCGGCAACCAGCTCTTTGAGGTCTGGATTTTGGCTGATCAACAGGGCAATGATTAAAAGCGCGATCGCATGGTACATCTGGTAGCGCACCCCCGTCTCAAAGCTGCTTAGCGCAGTGTCCGTTAGCGTTCCTTTAAGGGCATGGGCACCAAAAGCCCCACCCGCAACAGAAAGGACACCAAGAATAGACGCGATCGCAACAAATAAACCAGCCATAAATCCAACCGTACCAACAACAAGCAAGAAATTCAGATCTTCCCAATGACTGTTCACCTAGCGTGATTCTGGCAAACGAAAGCAGTAGGTCACAACTCCCGACTCATCGACATCAAGATCAGCGTTCAGCGGACTCGCCCAAGCATCCAACAGAGCTTTGGACTCATCTAATGACACTTGAGATAGCATAGCGAACTGGGCAGCGCTGATACGACCATTGTTAGCTCTAATCGCCTTGAGAAGAAGAGACTGAAGCTCTTTAGAGCGAACAATAGTGTGATCACGCTTGAGATCATTTAGTATCCACAGCGCACCTGCCCCTGTCGGCAGCCCAATCAGCAGTCCGGTCAGCACCTCTCGTTTGCCTTGTCGATTCGGATTGCGATCAAGCGCTGTCTGTACAGCCCGGCCCAAGCACAGAAAGCTCAACACTAGCCCCAACCCAGATAGTCCAATCCCAGTGATTCTTCTAGCGCTACTCATTGTTCTAGTCCTAGCATCACGAGGTCTATGGCCTTTACTCTATGGCTTTCGCTCCATGACCTTGACTCTATGACCTTTGTATAGCACCCCTCACGCAGCGTCGACTCGAGTTGCTTCCAACAACCTAGAAAAGTAAAATGGCGCCTTGTTAAGCGATCGCCGCTCAATTTTCCAGCCATTTCTCTCTAGCGCTTTGGCTACGTCAGACTCTCGGTGTAGATAGGCCCGAGTTGCCTTGCTAGGACCTGGGAAGAAATCGCCCACCTTCTTTAAGGTGGCATAGAAGCAAGTCTTAGGTGCAAAACTGATCAAAATGCGATCACTTGCCAGTGAACTAAGATGCTCAATCATGCTATCAGCCTTCTCTTGAGGATAGTGAATCAATACATCTAGGCAAACTACGGTGTGATAAGTACCTGTAATTGCCTCTAAATCTTTAGTCTCAAATTCTGGCATCCTTTCTGGCGTGAGCTCATCACCTAGGGCTGCTTGCGATCGCACCTTAGCCTCTTCCACCATTTTTTCAGAAATATCGCTAGCAAACACTTTCGCACCCATCTTCGCTAGCGGAATACTCAAGCTGCCTACCCCACAGCCGGCATCGCATACTGTGATTTGAGACAAGTGCTCATCTTCTGCAAACCATTCGAGCACATTATCAATAGTCTTCTGATGCCCCGTGCGGATATTTGCCTGCACCTTGTTGACTTCGCCGTCGCCATAGATACGCTGCCAGCGCTCAAAGCCGGTTGCGTTAAAATACTCGCGAACAACTGCCTTATCATCGATCGTAGAATTGGTCATAGCCGCTGGTAATAAACGCTTAGTATCTGAAACCTGCGACCTGATCTTAGTACGTTTTGAATAAGACCAGCTTGATTTTTGCAGACCCCCCTTTGCAGACCAACCGCAGTTGGCTTTACCTACCTAGCTAAACTCTCTTCTATCCACCGTAGTAAATCAGAGACAACTGTATTGGCATCTAGATCATTGTGTGGCTCATGGTAGCTGCCTGGATAGATCTTTAGCGTTTTGTCACGACTGTTGACTTGCTGAAAGATCATTTTGCTACCAGAAGGAGAAATAATTGGATCCGCTTCCCCGTGCGTTAGCAGTAACGGCAGCGTGAGCTGATCGATATGATCTTTCACCCAAGCAAGCGTGCTAAGTGTTTCGCTACCCCAACGTAAAGTAACAGACGAATGTGTCAGCGGATCTTCAGCCGCTTGGTCAGCAACGGAGGGATCGCGAGAAAGCCCTCCCTGATTCAGCCCCATGTTAAGACTAAACCTAGGAAGTAGCCTGGAGAGCAACCGAGCTAAGACCATGCGTCGTCGGCTAGCTGTCCCTATCGTGGGCTGAAACGGTGGTGCGCTAACAATCAGCCCTTGCACGTTCAATGTTTGAAACGCAGCCGAATTGGAACTGCGCAGAACATAGTCGAGCACGATGAGACCACCCAAGCTATGGCCCATCAAAAACAGAGGAGCAGTCGGCTCTTGCTGACGAATCAACGATAGGAAGGCCTGCGTATTCTCACGATAGTCTTGCCAACGGTCGATATGACCCCGCTGACCTTCGGACTTACCATGACCTTGATTATCGAAGCCAAAGACGGCATATCCCGCGGCTGTAAGACCACTAACAATTTGGCAATAGCGCCCAGAATGCTCACCCAGGCCATGCACAATCGCTAGAACGCCTTTAATATCAGTAGGTGCTTGAATATCGGACCCAGGAAAGTCAGCACTATCCTCTTGCAGATCAAACACGTCAAGATCGCCCTCAACAGCGCTTTGGCTAGAATCCTTACGAACGGGTAATGGATACCAGCTTTGATAGAAAAGCTGCAGATTATTTGCGCCCAAAAAGGTGCCTTGAGGAGGGAGTCGCGTGGAGGTCATCGTGGCTGAGAAAGCATAGGTCAAACAGAATAGAGCTGATAAGGGGCGACGACTAACACCGGTTTTCGTCGTTAACTCACAAGGTTTCTCAGCAAAGTTCTCTGATGATGCTTCTTAGCAAACTACTCACAAATTGTTCATTCATAGGATTTTTACTTATAAAAGTCTCGCTTATAAAAGCTCTGCTCACAGAATTTCTGCTCATAAGATTTCTGCTCACAAAATCTCTACAGTGCCATTTTGACCGTCAATGCGAACGCGCTGGCCAGTAGTGAGCTTTTGAGTAGCATCGTTCACATTCATGACGGCGGGTATACCATATTCTCTAGCAATAATGGCACCGTGGGAGAGCTGACCACCCACTTCTGCAATTAGCCCACCAATACGAGCAAGTAGTGGCGACCAGCCAGCATCCGTATATGGCACCACTAAAATAGTTTGGGTGTCAATCTTGGTGATGTCCCCTGAGAGGGTCTCAAGCACGTGAACGTTGCCTTCAGCCTGGCCAGCACTAGCGCCAATACCTTTAAGCACACCAGCCGAAGCGGGGACTACATTAGTATTTACCAGAGGCGTGTTAGCCGTTTGACCATAGATCAAGTAGGGAACCCGCTGCTCTTTTTGGCTTTCCCACCGGGCTTTCTCCAGATGGATCTTCAGTCGAAGCTCAGCGGCAGGAAGCGGGTTAGTGATCTGTGTACGGATATCTGACCAAGTGAGAAAGAAGAGATCACCTTGAGACTCTAAATAGTCGGCGGATAGCCAACGACTTTCAAGCTCAACGAAGCAGCTACGCAGGGTCGCTAGCAAACGGTCGTAGACTTCTGCGACGCGCCCTTTTAAGTCTAGGCGCGTTTGAACCTGTCTTGATTTCCAGGTAGATTTGACCGATTTAGATCGCTGAGTGCTCGAAGACTGCTGGGCTATGCCGGTATTTAGCTGGCTAGCCTTGGGGTTAAGAAGGTATTGGGTGAGCAGCTCTCGGACAGGCTGAGGAGACTCGCGCCAAGTAGGAACGGCAATATCGGTAGCAACTTCGCTGAGGTAGCCGTATCGATCGAGGAAGCGATCAATCTGATCGAAAACCAGATGGCCATCAGGATGCTCAGCTAGCGCTGCAAATAGAGAGGCACTGCTGTTGGGCGTTTGCAAATCTGAAGTGATAGGAGATTTGAGACCGAGTTCAGAGAGATGCGATCGCAACTGCACAGCCATCTGCTTAATCTCTTCAAGCGCTCTCACCTCAGGATTTTTGCTGCTATCTAGTGAGGCTAGATCTACTTTGAGTATGGCCTGTCTTAGTGCCACACTTAAAGGAGCCAGAATATTGTAGTAGGTGGCCTGCTTTAGCAGCGCTAGAATTTCCTCGATTCGTTCTACCACAGCCGACTCGGTCAACTCACCGGCTGGCTGATCTTGCCAACGCGCTAGTGCAGGAGAAAAGTCTTCACTATCAGCCTTGGCGAACTGACTGGGTAGGCCGTTCTCTTGAGCGGCCAGTCTGAGCAATCCAGGCAGGTTCTGCAAGGTAGTCATCAACGGTGGGCGCTGAAACTTAGCCCCTCGCGTGAGAAATTCTAGACTGTCAGGGGGTAAACCCATACGAGTGAAGATATCGCCGAGCAGCGTAGCATTGAAATAGGCGCGGGCATAGTGCAAGGTAGCGGTCTGAGAAAAGTCAATGCCCTCAGCCCGGCGTTTGAGTACGGTTGTAAACAGATCGCCCCAGACACCACAGGTAAGCGGACGATTGATAGACCAAGTCAGTGGACGAATCGCACCTGGAATAACTTCGGCGGCAATCTTACGCGTCCAAATAGGTATCAGCGTCGTCACCGGGCGGCTCTGCAACACCCATAGCTGCTGACCGTCAAAGGTCCATTCAATATCTTGTGGAATGCCATGAAAGCTATCTTCTAGGTGCCTGGCTAAGTAGGCAACCCGTTGGATCAGGCGGTTAGGAACTTGACCATGACCTTCTACCGGCAGAGTAGTCTCTTCAGGCAAATGCCAGTCAGCATCTTCAGGTAGTTCGCCAACGTTGACCTGATAGCGTTCAGGTGTAATTTGACCTGAGACCACTCGGCTAGCATCACCCGGCAAGGCTTCAACAACAACGGTATCGCCAATGTGCGTCACCGGATCGCGGCTAAAAGCAACACCAGAATAGGTACCGAAGATATGCGGCTGAACCAGAACATTCATGCGGCCCTCTGGTAAATTTCGGTCCTGACGGTAGCGGATGGCAGAAGGGGCGTTGTAAGCGTTAAGACAAACAGTGATAGCTCGCTCTAACGCTTGAGGACTGGTGATCTCGGTAACTGAAACATATTGACCCGCCGCAGAGGCATTAAGGCTATCTTCACCTGTGGCAGACGATCGGGCAACGACAGTGATGCCTCGCTCGCTCGCGGGTTGGCGACTGCCGACTGAGAGATTAGTTGCTGTGGTACTAGCAGTGGGATTGGTAGTCGTGAGATTGGGGTTGGGGAAGACAGCCTTGATTAAAGCGGCGGGATCGTCGCCAGCGGGTAAGACATACCCAGGCGGGACAGGATAGCCCAGAGCATGCAGTTGAGAGAGGGTGGCGGCTTTGGGGCCAACCTTGCTAGCTTCTAGGGGTTGACTAAGCGTAGGGAGGGCGCGATCGCCTTGAAAAAAACGAAACATTCGGCGAGATTCTCCAGCACTGTTAGCAGCAATTAAATCCAAATCGTTGGGAATTTTGCTGTAAATCCAGGCGACTAGACCAGACAGACAAGCCACAACCAGGATTCGCATGCCGTCGGTGGGATGACGCAATGCGGTCAGCACAGGCATCAGCACCAGCACAAACAATTTGCCTTGGTCGCGCATTCGCAGCAGCGTAAAGCTGATGAGACTAATTAGGAAGGTCAGTCCCGCCACGACCGGATCGTAAACAAAAAATCCCCAAGCGACATTAGTTGTCCCGGCCCCCTGACTACCCCAATAGCGGCCCATCACAATAAACATCAGCGAAATAATTGGCCAAACAGCGTCACCGCCAAAAAAATAGCGAGCCAATAGGATAGAGAAGATTCCTTTAAAGGCTTCAGCCAAGACAGCTAAAACGCCTACTAGAGTGCCACCGTGATAGAAAGCGGCAGAAACGCTGATGTTACCCGTGCCAAGCTGGCGAAGGTTTTTACCGGTGAAAGCACGCACAATCCACCCTGTCAGCGGGAGAGCACCAAGCAAGGGGACAAGCGTAAAGATCAAGAGAGCGCCAAGAACTTGAGCCATGGGGGCAAAGGGAGAGGGCACACACTGGCCCCGTGAAGGCCACGGACGATGGCACGACAGCCAACGGCACAGTAGAGTTGAAATTAGAGATTTCTAATTCTAAGGTAGGGGTCTGTGGTTTTAGGAAAGGGCGCTACATCTATTAAGAAATTAAGCAAAAAGACATCGGGGTAGCTGTGACCTACTGCCCCAATGTCTTTGGCGTCTTTGGATAATGTCTTTGGAATAGATTGAACCTATTGAAAGGTAGGCACTGTTAGTAGGCCAGTAGGCGCTATCTACTAATAGCGCCTACTGGCCGAAATCAGAAGCCGACAGAGGGAGTTCCTTTAATATTTTGGGTCTGTTCGAGTTCTAGTAGGCGAGCCACTCTATCGTCAGTGGAAGGATGGGTAGAAAAAAGACTACGCATCATCTGCTGAGGCACTGCGTTGATAATTAGCAGAGGCTCAAAGGCAGGGTTAGCGTTCATTGGCATCCGTTGGGCGCTAGCTTCTAAGCGCTTTAGAGCGGTCGCGAGCGCCCTTGGGTTGCCGGTAAGCTGGGCAGCGCCAGCGTCAGCAGCAAATTCTCGGGTGCGGGAGATACCCATTTGAATAACAGTAGCGGCCATAGGAGCAAGGAAAATAGTGGCCATCAGCGCGATTGGGTTAGCGCCGTTACCTTCGCGATCGCGATTCCCCCCGAAAAACATGCTGTACTGAAGCATCTGGGCTAGAAATGTGATTGCCCCACCAATCGTTGCAGCCACCGCCTGAGTTAACGTATCCCGATTGATAATATGTGTTAGCTCATGCGCTAGTACGCCTTCTAACTCTTCTGTAGACAGTGCTCTGACAATGCCTTGAGTAACAGCAACCGCCGCATGCTCTGGGTCACGGCCCGTGGCAAAGGCATTTGCAGCCTCACCAGGAACTAGATAAACATCGGGCATCGGAATTTCAGCTTTAGCGGCTAGGCGTTCGACCATACTGTAGATTTCAGGCAGCTGCGCTCTGGTGACTGGCTGAGCATTGTAGGCTTTTAGCGCAATCTGGTCAGAGTAGAACCACGAGCCAAAGTTAGTTACAGCAGCAATACCCAAACCCAAGAGTGCACCTGTGCCACCATAGAGCGCGTAACCAATGACGACAAGCAACCCCGACAATAGGCTTAATAGTGCAACCGTTTTAAGCTGACCTTTTTCCATTTGATTTTCCCGACTTCTGTCTTAGTGTTCTATCTGCTTTTCTGTCACTTACCCTTCGCTATCGCCACATAATCGACGTTAGCTAATCAAAATTTCTATCATTGTAAAAATGTGCTACAAGTTCAGTCTTCTACCCTAGGAGAGGAAACCTTTGAAAGGGAAACATAGGAGTAGAAGCCGACATGACTGGTGGGGGGACAATCTAATGGCTATAAAGAGTAAGCATGTACTCGCTTCTACGGCTTTATGCGCAGCACCCTGATCAGGTATCATCAGGCGTCCCATTCTGGTAATAGAATCACTCGTTCTATGACTAAGCCAAGCCAAACTGCTACTCGTTCAAAGCGATTGAAGTAGAACTTGTTGAAGTAGAAACTATCAAGCCAGCTAAAGCAAAGGAAGCCGCAACTATTGAACTCGTTAGTAATTTGATCTAAGCGAATACTTACGTGGCGTTCTTGCGGATGCGCTAGCACGCTAAGCTGAAGGTACTTGTATCTAACCTGTTACTAGTTGCCCCTGTAGGCTCCTTCTGCTCTCAATGAATCCGACTAGACATAAGCTACGTAAGCGTGTCCAACGTAATCTGGTCTTGTTTGGTCTGCTTGCCTTTGTCTGGCTGATGTGTAGCGGCAACGCGGCAGGGGAAAGCCTCACCGAGCGTCAACAGGCTTTTCCAGACTGGACTAGCAAACCGACTGTGCAAGCATCTGATGGAGATCTCGTTTATCCGAAGTGGATGGTAGGGACCTGGCGGATGAGTTCTACACTAATCAGCATGGTAGCTCCACTAGCGCCTGAGATCGTAACGCCAGGATTTGAAGGGAATCGCCAATTTCTACACAAAGCCATTCCAGCCTTAGTTCGGTTTGTACCTAGGGTAGTCTCTAAAGGAGGCTTCCTAGGAAGATCGCTACCTGCGTATATAGAAGACGCTGATGAGAAGGATATCGAGATTATCTCTGATCGCGCTTTCAACGGACTCAGTTTAGCCCGGGCCTATTTAGGTGATGACTGGGTAAAAGCAGTAAAGGTTGACCCGAACGATCCCAATCGGCAGATCACTTTCTTGAAAGACGATCGGCAGCTAATTTCTACAGTGACAGGTCGACAGGTCGAAATGCCTAACCTGGGAACTTTTGCCACCACTGAGATCTTTCAGCAGTTCTTTCGTAATCCTGGGCGATCCTTCTCCGTTAGTGACGACACCCCCACTGTATATTTGAACGAAGTAGAAAACACCACAGTTTACCGAAAGCGCGGCGATGCAAACTTTCCAATTGTGGCCGATCAGATTACGGCAATCTATCTTTCGCCGCAAGACCCTGATTACTTTAAGGCAAAAGGTCAGCCCGTAGCACTTTATCGATATCAACTTTCTTTTAGCCCAGTTCAAGCGAGTGCCGCTTTTGATGTAGATAGCTAGCGACGGCGTGGATCATAGCGGGGTGGGTAATCTGGCGGATAGTCTCGAGGGTAATCTGGCGGATAGTCTCGAGGGTAATCTGGCGGATAGTCGTTCCGACGACCGTAATCTGGGTAGCCAGGCTCGTTGCGGGGGTATCCCTGCTCATAGCCACCTCGATTTGGAGGCGCGTTGTAGGGTGGATTGCCGTAGCGGCGATCGTCATAGTAAGGCCAGTTGCGAGAGTCTTGATCTAGGTAGCGATCGCCCAAGACCGAATTCTCAACATACATCTTCAGCTGCTGGGCCATCCGCCGTAGACCTTGTCTTTCATCTTGGCGAATAAAGGGTAAGAAAACTTTTGACAGAATGCCGGAGAAGAGCTCACGGTGAATGTAGTGAGTGCGACCAGGTACATTTTCACGCAGCTCGAAGATATGCTCACTGCGCAAACCCGGAATAGTAGAGATCCAGCGCATCATATAGGGTGGACGCACCATTGTGATCAGCGGCTGAAACTCAGTTTCTTCATCACCTTCTAACCTTTGCATAGCCAGAAAGATTTCGCCGCCTCGGGTAATACGCAATCCAGGATCGCAGTCATACAAGAAGGTATTCCAATAGCGCCACTGATCCTTACGAAGCAGCGCTTCCCAAACGACACTTTGGGGGGCGTTGATGTCGATTTCGGCGTAGAGGGAAGGCATGGATAAGTAGGAACGACGTGAAGGATAAAGGATGAACGGGATTTGGGTTGATCTTATACTTTCCGGCGCTCAATTGGTCGGTAGTGTAGGGACGAAACAAGATACCCTTTAGTTCATCCTGTATCATTCCTACTTCATCCTTGTTCTCTTATGGTCAGTTTGACGCCAAATCCTAGCTATAGTTTGACGCTCCGCATTAAGCTGCCAAATCAGGTAGGTGCACTAACCAAGGTAATAGAGGCGATCGCCTGCTCAGGCGGCAGTCTTGGCAACATCGACATCGTAGAGAAGAGTCGCGAATATACTGTCCGCGATGTGTCGGCGGATGCTTCTGGAACGGCAGCGGCCGCAGCGATTGAAAAGGCGGTGCGATCGCTCAGCGATATCGAGGTCCTAAACACGTATGATCGCACTTTTGCTCTCCACAAAGGCGGCAAACTGAGGGTAGAGGCCAAAATTCCATTGCGTGAGCAAGACGATTTGGCGATGGCCTACACACCGGGGGTAGGCCGCGTGTGCGTAGAGATTGCTAATAACCCCGAAAGCGTCTACGACTATACAATCAAAGGAAATACGGTAGCAATCGTCAGTGATGGCAGCGCGGTGCTAGGACTTGGCAATTTGGGCGCTGCAGGCTCAATGCCAGTGATGGAAGGTAAGGCGATGCTATTCAAGGAGTTTTCCGGTCTAGATGCCTTTCCGATTTGCTTAGATACGCAAGATACCGAGGAAATCATTGAGACGGTCAAGCGAATTGCGCCCGTATTTGGGGCGATAAATCTAGAAGATATTAGTGCGCCGCGCTGCTTTGAGATTGAGAAGCGATTGCAGGCGGACTTAGATATTCCGGTCTTTCATGACGATCAGCACGGTACGGCGATTGTGAGCTTGGCGGCGCTGATCAATTCGCTAAAGCTAGTGAAAAAAAATATAAGTGAGATTCGCCTAGTCATTAACGGAGCCGGAGCAGCGGGTCTGTCCATGGGACGACTATTCAAGCGAGCCGGATTACAGGAGTTGATTATCTGTGATTCCAAAGGCATTATCAGCCGCGATCGCACCGACTTGAGCGCAGCTAAAAAAGAATTTGCCGTTGATAAGTTTGGCACCCTAGCCGATGCGATGAAGGGCGCAGATGTCTTTATGGGAGTTAGCGCGCCAGGTGTCGTCACTGTAGAAATGGTGAAGTCGATGGCGGCTGATCCGATCGTATTCGCGATGGCTAATCCTATTCCTGAAATTCAGCCAGAGCTAATCGAAGGGATTGTTGCAGTTGTAGCGACCGGGCGCAGCGACTATCCAAATCAAATCAACAATGTGCTGGCATTTCCTGGGGTCATTCGAGGGGCGCTAGACTGCCGGGCCAAGGAAATTACAACAGAAATGTTCTTAGCAGCAGGCAATGCGATCGCCTCTTTAATACCCGACGAGGAACTAACACCTAACAACATCATGCCTTCTGTCTTCGATTCTAGAGTAGCCCCTGCTGTCTCAGTCGCTGTACAAGAGGTTGCTAGATCTGCTGGAATCGCCAGGAAGTAGACGTGTCAAAGCTCACTTATTCGCTACCGATCTATCCCTTTCATATCGATGCGATGGGTCATGTGAACAACATCGTCTACATTCAGTGGATGGAGGTTGGCCGCGTGCTGCTATTAGAAGCGATCGCCATGCCAATAGAAGAAACTATCAAAACAGGCTTCGGTCCTGCATTGATAGAAACTCACATTAGCTACAAGCTGCCGTTGTATCTGGGGGATAGCGTTTCAGCCTCAATTTGGCTATCGCAGTTGCGTGGCGCTTCGGCGATTCTAGGGTTTGAATTCTTCAATCAAGCTGAAGAATGTGTAGCATTTGGTTCACAAAAAGGCGTCTTTATCGACCTTGAAAGCAAGCGACCCAAGCGACTAGATAAAGCGCAAAGAGAGAGATTTTTGAGATACCTCATTACAGAGTGACCCTCAAACCTGTAACTGCGGAATGAGTCTTGCGGCTCACGCTTTGTCATAAACTATTTCGTAAGACAGCAATTCACTGAGGATAAAACTCTTATGCTAAACGAACAGGCCAAAAAGACCATGCTGCGCAAAATTCCTCATGGGCTGTATATCTGTGGCGTTAAGGACGGAGACGACGTCAATGGATTCACCGCAAGCTGGGTCATGCAGTCTTCGTTTACACCTCCGTTAGTAATTACTTGTATTAAAGCGGATTCGACCTCTCATGCGATGGTAAAAGCCAGCGGTGTCTTTTCTTTAAGCGTCTTAGAAGAGGGCCAGAAGGAAATTGCTCAGAACTTTTTTAAGCCTTTGCGCCGAACCGGCAATAAGTTTGAAGATATTGAGTTCTACGAAGGTGAAGAAACAGGCTGCCCAATCATCAAAGACTCGTTAGGCTACGTGGAGTGCAGCGTGGTCGGCTCGGTTGAAGAAGGCGATCACACTGTATTTGTCGGCGAAGTAATCGGCGCAGGCGAGCACCGTGAGGGTCAGCCGCTGCTGCTGGAGGATACTGGCTGGAACTACGGCGGATAAGAGTTAAGTAGTCAATGCTATCTCTGCCTAATGGCAGAGATAGTGAGTAGATCGTTTTTGAACGACAGGCTGACAGCTATAAAGGACATAGTAATAGAGCGGTTAATTGGGCACAGCTGATGGTTCCTGACTTTACGATAGGTGTCGAAGAAGAGTATCAAATTGTCGATCCAGAAACGCGATCGCTCGCTGACTGCTCAAAATCTTTGATCAAAACCAACCAGAATTCCAATACCGAGCAAGAAATCGTTCATGAGCTATTTCGCTGCGAAGTAGAGATTGCAACGGGCATTTGTCACACGCTCGATGATGTTCGACGGGCACTGGTTCAGGCTAGGACAGCAGTCATCGAAGCAGCGCAGGATAATGGAGCTGTGATCGCAGCTGCCGGTACCCATCCGTTTTCTCCTTGGGAGGAGCAAGAGGTTACCCCAAAGGAACGCTACTATGCGCTACAAGAAGATCTTCAACAGATTATCAAAGAGTTAATTATATTAGGATGCCATGTGCATGTCGGCGTAGAAGATAGAGAAATGGCCGTCCAGATTAGCAATCGTGCCCGCATTTGGCTACCTCTGCTGCTGTCGCTTACCGCTAACTCTCCATTCTGTGACGGGAAAGACACTGGCTACGACAGCTATCGCATGGCGCTGTGGTGCCGTCTACCGACCGCTGGGCCACCGCCGTTTTTTGAGAACTACGCCGACTATCAGGGTTTTATCCAGAAGCTGATAGACACCGATATCACCGACGACCCGACTAAGGTCTATTGGGATATTCGCCTATCTGAGCGCTTTCCTACAATTGAATTTCGTATGTCTGATGTCTGCGCCAGCATTGAAGAGGCGGTCATGCTAGCAGGTATTATCCGAGCACTAGCCTATACCTGTTATCAGGATGTCATTAACGGTCAGCCAGCGTTGCCTGTGCGAGGTGAGATGCTCAAAGCTGCTATGTGGCAAGCCGCTCGGCATGGACTCAGCGGTGAACTCATTGACTTTGCTACGACGGAATCTGTTCCGGCAAAGACGCTGGTGCAATCTTTTATGCGCTATATCCAACCAGGCTTAGCACATTTTGGAGACGAGGCAATCGTCAAAAAAGAAGTAGATAAAATCTTAAGTGAAGGCAATAGTGCCCAGCGGCAGCGAGCAGTCTATGAGAAAACGAGCAGCTTAGAATCCGTTGTTGACGACATTGTCAGACGCAGCGCTATGCAGACGGGCGTTGAGCTACAACCCAAAGAGGTTTAAAGTGATCACTCAGGTGCTACGCTCACCCTATTCCGCATCCACCTGTATATCTCCACCTACTATATTTCATATATTCTGTTCAGGCGAACCCTATCAAGTTCATCCCATCAATATTACGTTGTCTATCACGTGAATAATGCCGTTAGTTGCCTCTATATCCGCAGCGACAACGGTGGCATTTTTGACTTCAAAAACGGGATCGACTCGGATAGGAATAGGGGAGCTTTCCAGCGAGGTCAGACTCTCTTCTGTGGCTAGGTCAGATTGCTGCCAGCGACCAGAAACAACATGATATTTCAAGATTCTAGCTAGTTGGGGTGGATTATCCACCAGCGTCTGAATAGTGCCAGGTGGTAGCTTAGCAAACGCATCATCTGTCGGTGCAAAGACTGTAAAGGGGCCATCACTAGCTAGCGCCTCGACCAGATCAGCGGCTTGAACGGCTGCGACAAGGGTCGAAAAGCCTTCTGTACTAACGGCAATTTCAACAATGTTGGGCATGGAAGAGAAGGATGAAGGAGGAATGATAAATAATAAGTAGGGTTGTTGGTGAGTCAATCTAGATTGCGATCGCCTACCGATAGCTCTGTTGTTGAATGTCGCTTAGTCTAGCTTCGGGACGTTTAAATCTGTCTATTTGTTGCTCGAAAAATGCGCGGTTAGCTTTTAGGTGCTCTGGGTTTGGATCATCTAAGGGATAGAGCAACGCACATCTAAGCGCCTGGATTACCGCAGAAGTAACGTTGTACATCGATCTTTGAAAGGTGATGCCAAGCTGGATGAGCATATCGTCCTCGCCGCGACTGTGCTGCTGATACTCTTCAACCAAATAGTCCGGCAAGAAATGCAGCATATCCTGCATAAGCAAAGTTGGGGGGATGCCAGCGCTACCTACTGGAAAAACATCCGCGTACAAAATACCGTAGTGAAAGTCTTTTTGATCGTCTGGGACTTGTCCGGCCTGGGCGTTGTAGGATTTGGTGCCTCTAAAAGGGGCTGTGCGATAGAAGACTGCCTCTACGTAGGGTAAGGCCGCTTCGTAGAGCCAGGTGAACCCCTGTGATTTGGGAATGATTTCATAGCACTCATCGCCGATATAAGCATGATGGTAGATAGGCCGTCCGGCGATCGCAAAAATCCCATTTACCAAAAAGTCCATGGCTTCTGGTACGGTTGTCATTTTGCCTTCGTCATATAGATCGCTCATCTCAAAGAAGACAGGCGCCATCACTTCCCAAAACAAACCGAGATTAGCGTAGTAAGACAGCCTTCTTACTTGCTCTAAGAACATTTCAGGGAACAGCTTGTAGAGGCCAAGCATCAGCGGATTACCCTTGAAGTAGGCACGAATGGCCCTATCGCTATTAGCTATATATTCATCAGTATACAAATAGGCATTGAACGTCGGGTTAATATCTTCGTGCCAAAGCATCGCGTCCATACAGGCTTCGGCAAACTCCATATTGATCCGGTCGTGCCAGAGATGATGTAAGAGCTTGGGCAGTTTGCGACCGCTCTCGCCTTTTGCCATAAATTCACGCAACTCCGGATGGGCATCGCCTGGCCCTCGCCAAATCCTTAGCGATGCCTGATCGCCAGCATAGGCATTTTGCCGATCCAAATATTCCTTGGAAATGAAATACTTGAAAGCAGGAAGCGGGTTGAGAAAAACTTTTTCTGCGATATACAACAGATCTCGCCAGTAAAAGTCCATCGGCACCGCATAGGCCTTATAGATGCCAATAATCTGCTTGAGGTTATCGGGGGTATCTGGCAGCATAGAGCCGCCGGCTTCTAGGCGGTGAATGACGTCAGCAAATTGATGAGTAGAAGCTGGCAGCGTAGGGGCGGTAGCGATGGTGGTTGTCATGATGTAGGCAGGAAGGAGAGAATGCGAGTCCTAAAATGAAATAACTTACTAAAATCAAGGCCTATAGGATTGGGGAAGAATAAAGCTTAGAGCTATCGGCGCCTAGGCTTTCCTCTGCTTCGACGTTTCCGCTATCTTCCTTAGTCTCTATTTTTAGTGAAGCGGCAGTCTGAGTAATGGGCACAGCAGCAATTAGCCTAGCAGAGGTAGATTCGCTCCAAAGCACTAGCCAAGAGGGCTGTAGGCCAAGAGCAAGTACAATAGCAGCGAGTACAAAAGCGGGGACCCGTTCACCGTTAGTTACCTTGCTGTAGTAGGCAGTCTCATTGTCTAGGCGACCAAAGCAAGTCCGGTTGATCAAGATAACGAAGTAGACAGCGGTAAGGCCCGTACCGACCACGCAAAACAGCGTTGCCACTGGATAGACGCTATAGCTACCTTGAAAGACTAGAAATTCAGTGATGAATCCAACCAGTCCAGGAATGCCCGCACTGGCCATTCCGCTTAAGACCAACAGAGCGCTGATCAGCGGCAGTCCTCTAAGTGGGTTTAGCAGACCGTTGAGCTGATCAAGCTGGCGAGTACCCACTTTGGTCTCCACCACACCGACGAGATGAAACAGTAGAGCCAAGATTAAACCGTGAGAAACCATTTGAGAAATGGCACCGACGACGCTAAGTTCGGTAAACGCCGCGCCGCCTAGCATGACATAGCCCATATGACCAATCGAGCTGTAGGCAACCATGCGCTTGATGTCTTTTTGGGCGATCGCCGTCACCGCTCCATACAAGACACTGGCTGCTGCCCATACCGCTAGAAAAGGCCCTAACGCAGACCAGGCCTCAGGGAAAAGCCCTAAGCCAAAGCGAAAAATACCGTAGGTTCCTAGCTTCGCTAAAACGCCGCCCAGCATAATCGCCACTGGAGGAGAGGCTGAAACGTAAGTATCAGGCAGCCACGTATGAAAAGGAATCAACGGAATTTTGATCCCAAATCCAACCAGTAAAATGCCCAGTAGAACAATCTGGGCAGGTAGCGGAATTTCGCTTTGCAAAGCCTGCTCGTAGGAAAAGTCGAGCGTGCCCCCTAACCAGACAGTGCCAATGAATCCAGCAAAGATGAACGCCCCGGCCAGCGCCGTGTAGAGCAAGAACTTTGTTGCCGCATATTCTTTCTTTTCACCGCCCCAGACCGAGATCAAGAAGTATAGAGGCACTAACTCTATCTCAAAAAGGAAGAAGAACAGCAGTAGGTTTTGAGCCAGAAAAGCACCAGCGACACCACCGCTAACAAGCAGCATGAGTGAATAGAAAAAGCGAGGTCTTTCTATTGTTGTACTGCTGCTGCAAATAGCAATCCAAGTCAACAGGCTGTTTAGAGCAATCATCATTAATGAAAGCCCATCCAAAGCCAGGTCGTAATCAAGACCTAATAGCGGCAGCCAGACTATGAACTCTCGCATTTGAAAGCTAGCAGTGCTCAAGTCGAACCGGGTAAATAGAACAACTGTCCATAAAAGAGACGCACCAGAGACAGCCAAAGCAGCGTTCCGTGCATTCGTCGCACTGAGCTTGACAGGGAGGAAGGCAAGGAGCAGAGCGCCTAAGATCGGCAGCCAGATAAGGAGGCTTAACATTGTTTTCTCTAGATTCTTCTCTAAATTAGACAGGATGACCGAAAAGCGTAGACCGAAAAGCGGTGGATGCTATAGGGAGAAATAGCCCCAGCTTAGATAGAGGCAGATAACTACGACAAAAGAGGCAATGGTTAGTGCATAGAGCTGAAGCTTACCGGTATTGATATACTTCAAGGCCTCGCCGCTAAGAAGAGAGCTGAGTCCGACGAAGTTAACCAGCCCGTCAACGACATAGCGATCAAGCCAGTCTGTTAGCAAAGAGAGTTTATCTACCAGGGCGATCGCGGTAACCTGATAAACTTTCGGCGTATAAAAGTCGTAAGCTAACAGTCGATTGGCCACAGCCGGTATCAGCTTGGTTGGATTTTCAATGCGCCCTAGCACATAGAAGGCACTCGCAGAAACAATGCCCACCGCGCTAGAAAGAAACACTGTCCAGCCGAGCGTCCAGCTCAAGCTAGCGTCTACTGGATATAGGGAGAAATTTCTGACTATTAAAGGCACATGCAAGACAATGCCAGCCATGACAGCCGTCGGTAGAACAACCAGCCAAAGCGGTTCTGGAGCGCGAGCTGTGAAGGCAGTGCGATCACCCATAAACATCAGCCCAAACATCCGCACCAGCGCGAAGCTAGCCGCCCCATTCGCCAACAGCACAATTCCAATCAAGCCCCACTGACCGCTTTGCAGCAGTCCTTCTAACATCGCCATCAGTGGCCAGAACCCCCCAAAAGGGGGCAGTCCGATCAGGCCAGCAACAGCTACGAGGAAGCAGAGCCCCGTTATCGGCCGGCGGCTCCACAAACCTCCCATCTGAGTGAGGTCTTGAACAACCACGTTTAGCATGATGGAGCCCGTGCTCATAATTAGCAGCGTGGAGGCGATCGCATGCGTTAGTACGAGTAGCAGAGCTGCCTGAGTCTGGCCAGTCCCAACGGCGATGAAAATTAGGCCCATGTAGGTACTCGTCAAATACGAAAGCACCCGCTTAGCGTCAATTTGAGCAGCGGCAATCAGCGCCCCACCAACGGCTGAGATCGAGCCAATTGTGAGGGTCAATCCACTCGCTACAGGCGAAAGCGCAATTACCGGCTCGAGCTTTACTAGCACCCAGGCACCAGTAGCAACCACAACCGAATTTCGCAAAATCGTAGTCGGCAGCGGCCCTTCCATCGCCTCATCTAGCCAGAGATGAAGGGGGAACTGAGCACATTTACTAATCGGACCAGCCACCAGGGCAACGCCGATCAGCGATAGCGCCAGCGGTGATACGCTCTGCGCACCTGAGAGCACCCCTTGCGACCAATCAGCCAGCTCAGTGAAGTTCCAAGTCCCGGCTAATGGATAGAGTGCCAACACACCCATCAGCAAGATCAAATCCCCTACCCGCTTGGTCAAGAAGGCATCCCTAGCACCAGTGACCACCAGAGACTGATTAAACCAGAACCCTACAATTAAGTAGGTGCCTAACGTCAAAATTTCCAACAGAATGTAGCTAAAGAACAGCGAATCGCACAGCACCAGTGCCGTCAACCCCGCCTCAAACAGCGCCAGCAGAGAATATATCCGCCCCCAGCCCCAGTCCATTTCCAGATAGCCCACGGTATATACCTGAACCAGGAAATTTAAGACCGTTATTACAATGCTGGCTCCTAGCGTTAGCGACGACAACTCCAACGGCAGGGTTAGGTTCAAATCAGCCACCTGCAGCCAAGATAGGCTTAGGAACTGAGCCGGCTGATGCCATACCGCCATAAAAGCGATGCTGCTATGAACCAACGCTATGACAGTAGTCAACAGGTTCAAGTAGCCAGCAGGACGGGGGCCACTACGGCGAATAAAAGCGGGCGACCAAAAGACGGAAAGTAGCGCTCCGAACAATGGATAGCAGGGAATTAGCCAGCTAGTTTGGGCGAAAGAGTCAGCGTTGAGCATGGGGGTTAGCAATTAAAGCCACATTTAATCTAGATAAGCGCAATCAAAAACATCTGCTTATATCCATAGACTATAAGCTATGAACGAGCGAAAAGTCTGCGGATTAATTCAATACATAGAATATATCATTAGCTATATCTATTCTGGTAACAAAATCCATTCAATATTTCTAATAACTGTTTAGGGTTGCTTATGAGTGCAATTATGCTTAGTCCCTTCAGCTATATCCTCCAACTGAAGGGACTTACACGTTAATTGTAAGCTGCTAGGATCGCTCGCTAATTATCGCTCGCTAATTAAGTTGTTAAAAGTTAACAGCGGGTTGGTGGGAAGGTTGTTCCTGCATTAATTCGAGAGAAACCACTGAGGTTAAGGACCGAGTTTTCGTAGCGATCGCTGGCCACCTGCTCACCCAATTCTAAAGTTAACCCCAGATCTAGATAGTTCCGGCCTAGCACATTAGTGCCTAGATTGCTGGTAACGACCTGTCCTGTAACGAGATTACCGTCCACGCTGCCTATGACACAGGCATTGGAGGCACCATCAAAGTCGTTGAAGTTACCTGTGATAGTGCTACCAGACTTATTGAAAGTAAATAGCCTGCCACCGTTGCTAACAAGCTCTACGTCACTGAGGCCATCAGTAGCATCAAGGGCCGAGGTGACCCGATAGTTGCCGTCTGGAAGACTAGCCACACTGAGCGGCTGTATGCTATCACCTACTAAGCGACTACTCGCCATAGTTCTCGTGGTCATAGTTCTCGCAGATCGAGAGCCATTATTGATAGTGATATTAACTGACTGATTAGAGAACGGCTGATTGATGGTCGTGATATCAGACTCTGTGATCGTCTGGCAAGTGACCGACTGTGAAGCACTGCGACGAACCTGAGAAGCTCCCGTGCGGAAGGGCTGAGTATTAAGGCGGTTCGGAACTAGCGGGTCGTTGGTAAGCGTCTGGGTGATCTGCCGACCGCTGGACTGCTGACTGTTCAATCGGTTGGGAATAAGTGGATTGTTGGTTAGCGTGTCTCTAAAAAAGCGGCGTCTAAATGAGTTTCGAAAGCGCGATCTGACAACGTTGTTGCCACAAATCACGTTTGAGCCTGAACCTTGTAGGAACTGAAGCGAGCGATTGAACTCGCGATCGGTGCGAATGGGGCCACTGCGAAAAGTACCCAGATTTTGGCTGTAGCCGGGTAGTGAAGCAAAGATCAAGATACTGAGCGCAGACGCGGAAAGAACAGCAATCTTTCTTGATTGTTGTGATAGGGAATGAATCATGATGGGCCTAGACCTATGCCTAGTAGATTTTATGTATCTATTTACACCCGTGCCGCTAATTGTACTGAGTTTTGCGTGTATTGAGCGTCCTTCTTATCCTATAGGGGGTCTTTGTGATGTTTAAGGGGTGCTTTGTGATGTTGAAGCTCTATGGCCATGCACGTTCAGGTAATGTTTACAAGGTGAAGCTACTGCTAGCATTGATGAAGCTTGACTATGAATGGATAGATGTTGACGTATTAAACGGTGAACACAAACAGCCAAAGTTTCTTGCGCTCAACCCTTTTGGCCAAATTCCAGTCTTAACGGATGGGGATGTAGTGATTGCTGATGCACAGGCAGCTCTAGTGTACTTGGCGCGTCGATATGGAAACGAAACAGATAGTCTTGATTGGTTTCCATTAGAGGCAGTTGCGATCGCAGAGGTCGTTCGCTGGCTTTCGATCACGACAGGGGAAGTGCGCCAAGGACTAGAATCTGCTAGGCTTTACCACTTACTCAAGGTGTCTGCAATTAACATCGAACGAGCCAACCAAAAAGCGCAGTTCATTCTAGAGCAGCTAGAGCGCCACCTATCTAAACAGGACTGGCTAGCTGGCAACCGGATAACAATTGCCGATATCTCTGTTTTCCCCTATGTAGCGCTAGCACCGGATGGCAAGATTGGTCTAGCACCTTACCCTCAGGTTTTAGCCTGGATCGAGCGCATCAAGCACCTCCCAAATTTCGTTGGGATGGCAGGAATCTAGGCAATCTAGGATTCAACCGAAAGAAGCAATCACTATGGTGCAGTATGGTACGTAAATTTGGCGAATTGGCCTTCACGCCTGAAGTGAAGGCTGTACAGACAGCGCGAGGCTCTCGGCAAACATACGAGCGATACATCGCTCAGGGTGAAGCAGGCGATGTTGTCACTCCAGAAATTGCAAGTTTCATTGCTCAGCTAAATGGGTTTTACTTCGGGACGGTTAGCTCTAATGGCTATCCCTACATTCAATTTCGAGGTGGACCACCGGGCTTCTTGCACATACTAGATGACAAAACTCTAGGGTTTGCCGACTTTACAGGAAATGTCCAATACATCACAGTGGGCAATCTCTCTAGCGACGAACCAGCCATAAAGAAAGCCTTCTTGTTCTTAATGGACTATCGCCATCGCCGCCGTATCAAGGTCTGGGGTAGAGCTAGGTACACTGAAGATGAGGGGCTGATTGCAAAGCTAAGCATGCCAGACTATCCGGCGAAGGTTGAGCGGGCAATTCTGTTTGAGATCGATGCCTTTAGCGAAAACTGCCCTCAACATATTCCCGTACGATACTCTGAAGATGAAGTGAAGGAAATGATCGAAACGAGCACATCACGGCTTCGAGCGCGGATTGCGGAATTAGAATCGCAGCAATCGTAGCATCAGATTGTCCCTATCCCCCCTGCTAGCTTCTCTAGAGAGGTTTGAAGAAAAGAGGTTTGACCAACTTCTTAGTCGTAGGAAGGTTGAGCCGAGCGGCCTGTTGTGCAAAGGTTGTGGCCGATGACATTTCCTTAACCAACTCTCTCAAACAACTCAACAGGCGCTACGGTGCGGTTAGAAACTATCGTTATCTACTCGGAGAGTTGCTGCTTTAGTATAGATAACGCCGCCCAGCGGTCATCCACTATTGCGGGTGGATTGCTAGTGATCTCGATGCCTTCGCACTCTTCTGTGCAGATCTGCTTTTGGGGAATAGCAAGGCACATTTGCTCATAGAGCCATTCATCGGGTTTGAAATAACCCTGTGGCGGCAGCGATTCAACTAGGTCTTCAAGTTCTACTTCAGTCTCTTGACCAGATTCTGCTGCCGTAGGTTCTTCTAACCACAGAATTTCTGAAGTATCGACCTGCAAACGGGCGTTATAACTCTGCAAGCAGCGATCGCACTCAAGCGTCATAATCGTATTTGCCCGAGCCCTCACTTCTAAAAAAGTGCCTCTGTGCTGTACGCTTAGCTCACCTTTTACAGGTGTGAGCGTTTCCAAATCGGGTAGATGCTCCGCCACATCGACTGAAACTATTTTGTTTGGTGCGTTTAAGAGTTGCGGAATATGGATAGCTCTCATCGATCCTAGTGATAGGTTCTTAGTGATAGATATGGTCGTTCCCGAGGGACTACTCCTCGGCATCGTTGCTATTACTATCGGCCTCAACTAGCTTCACGACTAAATGACGTTCGGGCTCTCGGCCTCGGCTAAAGGTTTCTAGGCCGTCATGCTCTCCTAATAAACCATGTAGCTGTCTGCGCTCGGCGGCAGATAGACCCTTGAGTTCGTACTCAGCTTGCCCCTGATTGAGGACCTGATTAGCTGCTTCATCAGCTAAGGACTTGAGCTCGGCCTGCCGTTTCTTTCGATAGCCATTGACTTCGATAGTGTATGAGCGCTGCTCGGACTTACCAACATCCATATTCAAGATGGTGTTGGCTAGATACTGTGTCGAATCGAGATTCCGTCCGCGATCACCAATCAGGCTTTCGATTTCTGCCTCTGATAGCGATTCAGTATCAATCGTCAGCCAATAGCTGTCATCCCCTGAATCTGTGGTGTTCTGGTTGCCGCTCACACTCGTCTTCAGTCCCTGTAGCTCCAGCAGTTTCTCTAACCAGCTAATGCCTTTTTCCATGTTCTTTGTCCGTTCTGTCTAATTGTGAGAGCCTGCGACCATTACTGCCAGGCAAGTTGCTTAGCAGATCTTACAGTGTCAGCGCCAGCGTACGCAGCCTTTAATCTCCTCAAGGCAAAAGCATGACTTGTCGCTCTTCAATGGTGGACACTTAGGATACAAAAGCAAGAAAATGTTGATTTGACATCGCTTTTATACCGCTAAGGGAGCGCTACAGATGAACAAAACGAAGGTAGTGAATCAGGAGCTTTTCTTCTTAGCGACCTTCTTCTTCGTTCTAGACTTAGTAGAGGTACCGGCTTTGGCAGAGTCGGTCTTAGTATTCGCTTTACTGGCCTTAGCTCCCTTTTTATTACTAGTCTTATTACTCGCTTCGGCCTTCGACGCGCGCTTAGCTGCACCTGGCTCAAAGGCTAGCTGCTTTCGGCCATCACCACTGCTACTAGCCGCTTTCTTTTCTTGAGCATCTACTAGCTTTTGCAAATTTTCTGGCAAGGGCTCACGTGAGAGAATGAACGACTGTGCTGTCTGGAATACATTGGCAATTACCATGTACATCAGTACGCCCGCTGGCAAAGGGAAAAACAAAAACATCCCTGAGAAGATGATTGGGGTGAATTTAGCGATCGCCTGCTGCTGATCGTTCTGGCCATCTGGCGAGGCAGCATTACCTGAATTGGTCACCTGCTGAGAAACGTATAAGCTGAGGCCAAAGAAGATAATCATGCCGAGAATATCCCAGTGGATCTCTCCGTTATCGCCGGTTACACCAATACGGCCTAGCTTTTCAATAAACAAAAACCCCTTATCAGCAGCTAGACCAGGCACTTTTACTTGGATAGTGACATCTCCGGGGGCCAATGCTTTGACGGTGCCGTCTGCTTGAACCGCGACTAGGTCATCACCTTTTGTAATCTCCCACTGAGGTGTGATATCTACCCCCTCTTCTTTGTACTCTTCTCTAAGCTCGTCAAGAGATTTATCGTCGACGGAGCGCAGTTCTATCTTGGTAGTCTCACCAACTGCTAGTTTCTCACCCGTCGGGACTACTGTGCTGACCTTGAAGTGCTCGCCATCAGCGACGAAAATATTGCTGGGCTTATTGACTAAAGGCGCTTGCTCAACTTGCTCAATCGCTTCTTGAGGAACTAGCTTAAGATTGACCGGTAGCGTCGTATCTGCAAACGGCGACCCTCGCAAGGTAGCAAAAAGCGCAAACAAGATCGGCATTTGCAGCACAACTGGAAAACAGCCCGCTAATGGATTGCCAAACTCAGAATAAATATCCTTAATTTCTTCTTGCTGCTTAACTGGATCGTCTTTGTAGCGCTCTTTGACTTCCGCCATTCGCTTTTGCATTAGCGGGTTAGCTATCTTCATCTTCCGCATGTTGCGAATGGACCCAGCATTGAGCGGATAGAGCGCAAATCGGATCACTAAGGTGAGGGCGACAATAGCCAGCCCATAGCTAGGCACAATCCCATAGAAGAAATCTAGGATTGGCAGCATTACATTGTTTGAAAGAAAGCCGATACCGAAGTCCATGCGTGCGCTCTGTTGTTTGTGCTCTGTCGTCAGTCAAGACTATTGTGTCTAATTTATCCGAATGCTGGGAAGTTTGGTGATGAGATAGCCCACTAATCTAGGTCGATTGAGAAAGGGAACACCTATAGAACGCTTCTTTCTTTCGGTTAACCGTAACTCGAATTGGAGAAGTCCTTAACTCTAGGCGCTACCCGAGCTTTTTATCTATAAGCTCTTTTCTATAGGCTCATTGCGACAACATCGTTGCCAAGTCTATGAGAACTTCAGTGCTTCAGTTTTTGTAAGCCAATGAAGATCATGACCATTATCTTTTAGGCTACTACGCAGTGCCGACCGCGCCACTAGCGACTTTGGCACTAGGCGAAATCTTACTGGTAACAAAGTCATAAAGTTCCCTGAATTTGGGCACAGCTCGCATCTCTACGCGGCTACCGTCTTTGAGCGTGACGACCATATCACCCCATGCACCGAGTCCTCTAGGAACGGTGACCACCTTCGCAATCTCCGAATAGATAATATCAGTGCGATCGCGTCCCATCCAGCCGCCTGTAATTGAAATGCGCCTATCAGTGATGCGATAGCGTAGCCACAGGGCTCTAACGATGGCACCCACTGTCAAAGGGATACAGATAACAGTAAATGCCAGTCCAATATTAAAGATCAGATCGCCAATGTGAGGACCGCCCTCGTAATACATGTCTTCTTTAATGGCCATAAGATACCTCTTTTCTAGGATGGGGTCCTGCTAAAGCCTTGAGTCTTACCCTAAACATTGCCCTAGTTTAGGAAGGCTCGCTATGTAACAATTTCTAACTTTTTAAGCAGACATTCTAATTCTCTCAAAAAGTCGTCAAAACTGCACTCTACTGCAGCAGGGCGGACCACAATTGCCACCTGCCAAGCAGGATCAATCTCTGGCAAATACTGACGAATAATAGCGAGAAGCTGTCTTTTGATGCGATTACGGACGACTGCACGCTTGCTAACCTTGCGGCTGATTGAAATACCGAAGTGTGGTCCTAGAACAGCCTTTGGGTGTGATGAGGTTGACGCCGATCTTGAGCCTTGCTTTGAGCCGCAGCAAAACGAGGACGTAGATGACTTATTCTCTACACCCCCTACTGCTTTGTTTGAAGTCTTTACCTGCAGCGCTTTTACTTTAAGCGCTCGTATGGCTAAGTGCTTTGTAGCGGTTCGCTGCCCTTTGCGATGAACTCGACTAAAGTCACGAGCTGACTTCAATCGATTTTGCTTTGGAAGGGACACGGCATTTTAGATTTTAGACAGCTAGCTGAGCACGGCCTTTGGATCGACGAGCTTTGATCACAGCTTTACCGTTTTTCGTCCGCATCCTGGCGCGAAAACCAGATACTCGTTTACGTTTGCGGGAAGTTCCGCCAAGGGTGCGCTTCGTCATCGGTTGTTTTCTCCTGCTACAGTCTCGCTAAATCGGTCTTACCAGTACTCACCAACAGTTGACACTACCAGTAAAAATATCGGGCCACTATAGGCCACCAATAAAATATTGGATTCAAATTGGATTCAATGAGTATGGACTCAAGGATGAGCCTGTCGGCAGCTATCGAAACGTAGCTACCAACAGGCACAGACCCACTATGTTACCGTCTGCCTCTATCTTCTGCAACCAGGAGTTCCCAAGTCCCTAGATAGCGGGGCAGGACGTCACCACGAGATTCGGCCTGTAGGTTAAATCTGTGCATGCCGAAGCGGTCAGGATTACGGACTCTAGCATCAATGACAAAGCTAGTATCAGCAGGAATATCTTCAGTCAAGAAAATTTCCAAACGGCTAGCCTCAGGAATCCAAACGACTTCATCGATAGGAATTTCGCGATCGCCCGATCCTCTCCCTCGACGAACTCGAATCTCATCCGTATTAAACGAACCATTTCGATCGGTAAAGGCTTCGGGGTAGGTAATGCTGAGTTTCGAAACGGCGCTATCAATCCGGGTGCCAGGCACTCGCAGGTAATATTGCGCTCTGGTACTACGAGGTCTATTATTTCGCAGGGTGTAGGGTAGGCGATATTCTGAATCGACACCGCCCCATAGCGTAATGCCTGGGTTAGTCTGGGCGAGGCTAGGATGAATAGGCAAGGTGGATAGCGTTGTTGCGATCGCTACGCCAGATAGCGCTAGTCCCGATAGCAACCGAGCTGTAGAAATTCGAGCTGTAGAACGTTTGAAAGAGCGCTGAGCAGACATTCGCAATAATTCCTCACGCAAAAAGATGCAGTACATGTAGTACTTAATACTACGTCTAACACTGCGGTGAGTACTTGCGTGTCTTTCGGTGGACGGTTTGTTAACTGAATCTGCGGTCAAAGCCTTCTATTACTTGAGATACAAGCGTTAGAGAAGCTACTAGAATGTGTAGACTCACAAAGTGCTTCAAAAACTTATGCAAACAGACGTCAATCTTTGTGAGCAGTTCAACCAGAGCCGATTTCTCTTCTGCCAGAATTTAGTTTGCCTAAATTAGAAGGAGATGCCATGACCCTGGCAATTGAAAGAGGCACTGCCGAAGCGAGTCCTGCCGAATCGAAGCCGTCCAAAAAAATTGGCGTTCCTAAAGAAATTGTAGCTGGTGAGCGGCGTGTGTCAGCAACACCTGCCACTGCCAAGAAACTACAAAAGCTCGGGTTTGATGTGCTAGTTGAGCATGCGGCTGGCGAAGAGGCAAACTTTAGCGACGTGGCGTATCAGGCGGCTGGCTGCGAGATTGTACAGACGGCCACTGAACTCTGGGAAAAGTCCGACATTGTCCTAAAAGTGCAGCCACCACAGGAGCACCCCAATGGCAAACATGAAGCAGACATGTTGGGCTCTGATCAGTCTTTAATCAGTTTTATTTGGCCTGCGCAAAATCAATCATTAGTCGAGCACCTATCGCGTCGGCAAGCAACAGTGCTGGCGATGGATGCGATTCCTCGAATCAGCCGAGCGCAGAAGATGGATGCGCTGAGTTCGATGGCGAACATCGCTGGCTATCGAGCAGTGATTGAGGCGGCCAATCAATTTGGTCGCTTCTTTACAGGGCAAATTACGGCTGCAGGTAAGGTGCCTCCTGCTAAAGTGCTGGTAATTGGGGCTGGCGTTGCAGGGCTAGCAGCGATTGGGGCTGCCAAAAGTCTCGGTGCGATTGTGCGTGCTTTTGATACAAGGCCTGTGGTCAAAGAGCAGGTAGAAAGCTTAGGCGCCGAGTTTCTAGAGCTAACGTTCGAAGAAGATGGCACCGGTCAAGGCGGCTATGCCAAAACCATGAGTCCAGAGTTTATCGCAGCTGAGATGGAGCTATTTGCCCAGCAGGCTGAAGAGGTAGACATCATCATCACCACTGCGCTGATCCCAGGTAAAAAAGCACCGCTATTGATCACTCAAGAAACAGCTGAGCTGATGAAGCCCGGATCGGTAATTGTTGATATGGCAGCTGAGCAGGGCGGCAACTGCGCGGTGACTAAGCCTGGTGAAGTTTACGTGCATAATGGCGTCACGGTTGTGGGCATTACTGACTTTCCTAGCCGGATGGCAAGTCAAGCGAGTCAGCTGTACGGCACGAACCTTTGCCATCTACTCAGTGATATGGGCGGCTCTGATGAGTTCAAGATAGATTTTGATGATGAGGCCGTGCGTGGCGCATTGATTACCCACGCGGGTGAAGTAACCTGGCCTGCGCCTAGACAGGAAAAACCGCCTCAGCCCATTGCGGTTAAAGAGACTCCGGCTGCGGCGACTACTCCAGCGGCGGTCACTTCAGCTATAGAAGAGAAAAGCGCAGAGGAGAAAGGTGTCGCTCAAGATCTAGTGAAGTGGATCGGGATAACCGCTGCGGCCTCTCTATTTTTGACCGTTGGACTGACGGCTCCGGCATCTTTTCTTTCCCACTTTACAGTGTTTATCCTAGCGTGCTTCGTGGGCTGGCAGGTGATTTGGAATGTAAGTCCATCGCTGCATACGCCGCTAATGAGTGTGACTAATGCGATTAGCGGCATCATTATCATTGGTGGCCTGTTACAGCTAGAAGGACTGAGTGCGACGAGCGTGTTAGGTGCGATCGCCATTCTCGTTGGCACAATCAACATCTCGGGCGGCTTCTTAGTCACGCAGCGAATGCTCAAGATGTTTCGTAAGTAATTGCCAAAAATAAGTCTGTTCTTTCAAGCAACGCAAAAGGACTAAAAAGGAAATAATCATGACGAATAATTTAGTGACGCTAGCCTACATTACGGCTATCGTACTGTTCATTTTGAGCTTGGGAGGTCTTTCCAATCAGGAGAGTGCAAAGCGCGGTAATCTGTACGGCATTATTGGCATGGTGCTTGCAATCGGCGCGACTGCCTTTGGCGCAGGGCTAACGAACTATGTGGCCTTAGTCAGCGTATTGATTCCCGGTGTGGCTATCGGCGCGCTGATGGCCTCTCGCGTGGAGATGACGGCGATGCCCGAGCTAGTTGCCATGCTACACAGCTTCGTCGGCCTAGCGGCGGTGCTAGTCGGCATCGGCAACTACTTACAGCCTGATGCCGCTCTAGTCGGCGCAGAAGAAACCATTCACCTAGTGGAAATCTATGTAGGTGTGTTTATTGGCGCAGTGACCTTTACTGGCTCTGTTGTTGCCTTTGGAAAGCTAAAGGCAATCATCAGCAGTAAGCCGCTGACTTTGCCCGGTCGGCATCTTCTAAATATTGGTTTGTTAGTCGGCACAGTCGCGCTTGGTGTAGTTTTTATGAACGCAGCAAGTTCTACTGGGAGTACTAGCCTGTTTGCTCTATTAGGCATGTGTGGTCTAGCCGGGTTGCTAGGAATTCATCTAGTCGCGGCAATCGGTGGTGCGGATATGCCGGTAGTGATCTCAATGCTAAACAGCTATTCTGGCTGGGCAGCAGCGGCAGCGGGCTTCATGCTCTCGAACGATCTGCTGATCGTTACCGGTGCCTTGGTAGGTAGTAGCGGCGCAATTCTTAGCATTATTATGTGCCGAGCAATGAATCGTTCTTTCCTAAGTGTGATCTTAGGTGGCTTTGGTAATGCGCCGGTAGCCAAGGGCAGCAGCAGTGCACCGGGCGGTGAAGCAACTTCGACAACAGCAGCCCAGACCGTTGAGCTGCTAACACAAGCAGACAGTGTGATTATTACACCGGGATATGGCATGGCAGTAGCCCAAGCGCAGCACGCAGTAGCGGACATCACAAAGATTCTGCGCAATCGCGGCACCAAGGTTCGATTCGGCATTCACCCAGTCGCGGGTCGCTTGCCAGGGCACATGAACGTGCTGTTGGCTGAAGCCAATGTGCCTTATGACATTGTGTTAGAAATGGACGAAATCAACGAAGATTTTTCTAGGACGGATGTGGTTCTAGTCATTGGCGCTAACGACACGGTGAATCCAAGCGCGCTAGATGATCCAACTAGTCCAATTGCAGGCATGCCTGTGCTAGAAGTCTGGCAAGCGCAGACTGTAGTAGTGATGAAGCGCAGTTTGTCAGTTGGCTATGCAGGCGTAGACAATCCCTTGTTCTACAAAGAAAATACGCAGATGTTGTTTGGTGATGCCAAAGCGAATGTCTCTGCGATTCTAGCGGAGATGCAAAAGTCGAAAGTCCCAGCGATGGCTTCTGCCTGATATAGCGATCGCAGACATATTTCTCTAATCATTAAATAAGTAGGGATACTGAACATGAATTGTTCGGTATCCTTTTTCTATTGCAGTTTTTCCTAATTTTTTTCTAATTATAGTTAGACGTCGTTCTTTAGCTTGAGGCGTCTAACGTTCTCTTCAAATTAAGGCAGGATATCATCTTGATACCTTTTAGAAGGCCAGAGCGCTGGTGGAGCAATTACTTGAGGCTGCTTGTGATTAGCGCTTTAATCCTTTCTGTCATTTTTCGATTGGGAAATCTAGCGACAAAGCCATACTGGGAAGACGAAGTCTATACTTCGGTACGAGTTTCCGGCTACCGGCTAGGAACTATTCAAGGCCAGCTCGATCGCAGAGTTGTTTCGATCGAATCGCTCTCCCAATATCAAGATGTTGCCAAATCAGGTCGTTCTTGGAGCGATAGCTTCAATGCTTTGTTGAACAGACCAGAGCACGCACCGCTTTACTTTGTGCTAGCTAGAGCGTGGGCACAGGTTTTTGGTAGTTCGGTAGGAGCTATGCGGGCACTTCCAGCAGTGATTGGGCTGGTTACCCTGCCGCTCTTTTATTGGTTTTCTCGGCTATTGTTCAATTCTTCCATCACGGCTAATATCACGCTTTGTTTAGCATGCGTTTCTCCAATACTGATCCGTCAGGCCCAAGAAGCACGCCCCTACAGTCTCTGGATGGCCGGCATTTTAGCTTCTAGTGCTATGCTGCTTAGCGCCCTACGCAGCAACAAACGTAGCGCTTGGATACTCTATAGTTTGACAGTTGCTTTGGTGTTTTGGACTCATCTACTCTCAGGTTTGGTGTTTGTCATACATAGTCTCTACGTTCTATTTTTGCGTAGGTCTGCGGCAACAGGCTTCGAAACAGCAGATATTCGTCATCCGAATGTAGAAAAGATCACCACGTCCCCTTTAGAGAGGCTAGCCTTCCAAAGGCCTCTAGTAGATCGCTCGCGGTTCATACATTTTCGCAAGTTTCTATTAGTTGGAATGGCGACAATTTTGCCATGGCTATACCGAATGTTCTACCGGTTTGACTCGGTTCAGGTGGCTACCGAGTGGCAAAACACAAGCTTGCCTTTAGGTGCTTTGATGAGCGGATGGACAAACAACATTAGCCATCTTGCTTTTTTCTGGATGCCACGCGATCGCTGGCTGATATTCGCTTCTTTCTGGGTACTTGTGTTCGCCTGGTGTGTGTCTCTTCTGCTATCAAAAACTCAGCTAAGACAGTGGCTGCTACCCATTTTGCTCTGCGTCGTCCCTAGTATTCTATTGATAGGTCTCGATCTGCTGTTTGGGGGAATTAGATCCCTGACTCCCCGCTACTTCATCCCAGCCTATTTAGGTGCAATTTTTATATTAGGCTTTGGGCTTAGCTCTAATCTTTCTCAATTACAAAACTCGCCGACCGCAAAGAGATATTGTTATTTTCAATGGGGTCTATTTCATATCATTTTGATTATGATGATATCCGCCTCGTGGAACAACCTACACTCCCCTGTCTGGTGGAAGGACAGCCATCTACGTTCTGTGAAAGTCGCTCAAACCGTAACCCAGTCTGAATCACCTGCCACCATTGTTTCAGATTATCGCCTTGGCAATTTCATGTCAGTTGGGCTACAGCTAAGACCAACCGATCGTTTTTTGTGGTTTCGTAAAGCAGGGATTACAGATGAGGAAGTTGACATAGATAAAATTGTTGGTAGTTCTGACAACGTTTTTCTATTTTTACCTTCAAAGAGTTTACTCAACCAAATCGAAGATGGTTTGGTAGAACGACACCTAGCTATTGAACAAACAGAGATAAAAGATCTTTACGCCTTAAGTAAGCCGGTATCGCCATAAAGGATTTAGCTCAGACTCCTCATAGCAATGCTGGCTTACTTCACAATTTTCGATTTCGTCTATCGAGAAAGGTTAGCTGTTGCTTTAGCATGACCATCGTTGGTGTGTCTACACCTAGACTGCGAGCAACACGAACGGGACTACCTAGAATGGCGGCAATTTCGAGCGGACGTTTTTCGTCGTAGTCTATTTTCATGCTAGTGCGGTAAGGGGCCATCGTCTCTGTATGCGTCAGCATTCTATCGATAATATCAGCAGGAAGATAACGCTGGCCGCTAGGTGAAATCGACTCGCCCCAAGCGTTTGCCGTAGTAACAACTTCTTGCATCAGGGTAGTAATTAGCAATCGCACACTAGCATCTGCCATCATCGCCGCTGTGGTTGCCTCTAGAACGACCGACAGTCCATTGTAGGGCACATTCCAGACCAGCTTTTCCCACCGTGCCATCGGCAAATCATCTGTTGTATCTACTTGGACAGAGGCGCTTGTAAAGTCGGAGGCGATTTCCTCTAGTAGAGGCGTCGGCGCACATCTATGGTTCTGCGAATTGTATACACCTAGAAGAATTCTGCCATAATCCAAATGACGAAAGTGGCCAGGCGCTACTTGGTTTGAGCAGATAAAACATAGCCCTCCGCAGATAGCTGGCACTGGCAAACCACTCTGGTTTAGGTACTGGGCGATCGCCGCTTCTACGCCAAACCCGTTTTGCAAAGAGAGAATCGCAGCGCCTTCGTTCAAGGGTGGTAACAGCTCGGGTAAATTGACATTTTGTGTTGTCTTCAGGGCAACCACTGCAACATCAACCGGCGGTATATCTATCGGATTGTTGTATGCATCAACGTGAGACAGCTCGAAATCGCCGTCAATTGACTCTACTCGGATGCCATGGTCTTTGACAGACTCATAGCTACTACGTAACAAGAAGTGAACATCAGCGCCAGCTTGCTGAAGACGAGCTCCGTAGTAGCCGCCGATGGCTCCAGTGCCAATGATTGCATAGCGAAGAGACATAGAAATGAGCGGTGAGTAGCGAATACCTGGTAGGGAAAGGTCAATCTAACTGTTCGATGGGCTAAGCGATGGGCTAAAAGACTGAACTTGTGTAAGTGCCCATTGAGCACGGGCCTGTACAGCTAAGGTATCGTCTTCTTGAATACGCCCTTGTAACCCAGATACAATTGGCTCTGTCAGCTCCGTCAGACCCGCTTGGATAACTGCGATCGCCAAACCTTGCAATCCCACTACAGCCGCGTATCGAACCACCCATTCAACATCTTCTAGCACAGTTAGCAGCGTTTGTATGGTTCTAGTCTGGTTTGCTCTTCTTTTCTCTTCCGGTAGTTTTTCCCACTGAATCGCACCTAGCCCCCTAGCGGCGGCTCGCCTAACGCTTAGCGAAAAGTCTTCTACCGCAGTCTCTAAGATCAAGTCAAGTCCTCGCGGATCGCCAATCCCTGCTAATACTCTTAAGGCCCAGGCGCGAGCACCGTAATTGTAACCATCAATTTGAGTCAACAAAGCTGAGGCTGCAGGCGTACCAATCTTGATCAAACCATCGACCGCTGCTACTGCCGCCCCCGGATTGTTGTATCCCAACACTTGAATGAGCGTATCGACCGCCCCCTCATCGGATAGTTCAGCTAAGGCCTCTACTGAGTCGAGCAATCCTTGTGCAGAATCAGCGGCCTCTACTGCCCGGAGCCTCTCTTGAAGTAGCCTGTTAGAATCTGACATGATCTCAATGAATCAAAAACGGGTAGAGGTTGATAACAAGAGCTATTAGCCTAGAACTGAAACTATGCTGTTGCAGCTGATAGACACCGCAACTAGACAATTGCAACAGAGCAACTAAAGCAACGAATCCATCAGTTCCATAACAGGCCGTGTTCTAGCAGAAACTAGCATAGAAGCAGCAGAGATTTCTTTCTCCAACAGTCCTTTGAGCGCAATCAGTTTAATACTGTTCTCTGCTAAGGTTTCGGCAACAGCTCTCGCCGCAGGCAAATAGCCAATCTCGCCCAGGTCCAACAGCGCCGAGCGTCGCAGTTGTAAATCGTCACATCGTAGCGTTTCAACCAGCTTTTCGGCATAGCTAGCTTGACCCGTGAGCTGATACATTGCCCTAGCGGCTGCGTTCTTAACCTGCACC
The DNA here is from genome assembly GCF_000155595.1 of Synechococcus sp. PCC 7335. Lineage (NCBI taxonomy): Bacteria > Bacillati > Cyanobacteriota > Cyanophyceae > Synechococcales > Synechococcaceae > Synechococcus > Synechococcus sp. PCC 7335. The sequence continues at coordinate 479,412 of NZ_DS989904.1, forward strand.
ATCTCGTGGGCTAAGAAAGGCTCGATAGCAGGCACAGTTTTGGCATCACCCAGCGCTCCTAGCGCTTCTAAAATAGCGTTATAGGGTTGAACCAGGTGAGGTTTTCCAGGAATTTCTACAGCCGATTCTACGCCACCGGCTAGAAGAGAAAGCAGCTTTTCCACGCTTTCAGTTGCACCAAGCGACTCTAATGACTGGGCCGCCGCTTCGCGAACGTAATAATCCGAGCAGTCTAGCGATTTTATCAAGGCGGGTACGACTGATGGGTTGCCCACTTTTCCTAATGCCCTAGCAGCGTTGCGTCGTAGTGGAAATCCGCCATCGGGCGCACGATTTTGACTATCTTCTAGCGCTTCGAGCAATAGAGAAATCACCTCGGGTTCGCCAGTTGCAAAACGACCTAGCCACCAAGCGGCATAGTAGCGATCGCCGATATCCTCTGTTTGCTTTAGGTTGGCGATCGCCTGCTCAAGCGTTATCTGCGGCGCAGCCTCATTTAGTTCTGACTCGTCAGCTACAGCCATCACACTTAAAAATCTTTTTCACAAACTTTCCCAAAAACTTTCTCAAGCGTCCACTTCAAAAGCTCCGCTTAACTATCTCTTTCAAATACATATACACACAGCAAACCCAGAGAAACAAACAACCACTAGACGCTTCCAGTAATCGCATATTCCTCTGGGTGAAAAATTGAAGCCTAACCACCTGTCTATCAACCAAAAGTTAATGAATCAGAGGCTAGAAGCGTCAATTTAGCTAATTAGCTAAGTGCGTTAATAGCGTAGCTGATGTATGTGTTTGCTTCAGTAGCTGCATCACCAGACAAACCATGGTTCGCTTTGATGTGGTTGAGCGCTTCGACATACCAGCTAGGGGAAAGGTCAAAAGTCTTGTTGATCTCAGCAAGACCAGAAACCAAGTAGTCATCCATAGGACCCGTACCGCCAACAATCAGGCAGTAAGTGATCATCCGGAGGTAATAGCCGATATCACGAACACATTTGTCCTTACCACGCTGATCAGCAGCGTACTGAGGACCCTGCATCTGAGTTGTGTAAGGGAACTTGTTGTAAACAGCTTGAGCCGCACCAGAGGCTAGGCTGTCAGACTTTTGGGTCAGAGCGCGTGCAGCTTCGAGGCTAGCTTTTGCCTGACCAAAGCGACCAAATGCAACTTGCATTTCAGTCGAACTGAGGAAACGACCTTGAGAATCAGCAGCGGATACTGCTTCAGTCAAAGGAGTTTTCATCTTTAAAGATCTCCTAATTGAGTTTTAGACGGTTTAATTGTTTAGCTTGATTGCTCGGTACGCGCTAGAGCACGAAGTTTTAAAGGGTAAAACTTTCGCAGTCCAAAACACAGACCATCTACCAAGCAAGACTATGCAACAGCAGAAGATGCACGATCGAAGTAGCCACCGAGTTCAGCAAGCAGGCTGCTGCAGTCACCGTTAGTCACATTGCTGTTGTCGCCTGCGATCGCAAGTGCAGCAGCTTTCATCTTCTCGACGCCAGTTGCAACAGAGCTACCAGGTGTGCCCAGAGCAACATAAGTCTCACGCAGACCGTTGAGGCAACGATCGTCTAGTACGCTGGCATCGCCAGAGAACATTGCGTAAGTGACATAGCGCAAGATGATTTCCATATCGCGCAAGCAAGCAGCCATACGACGGGAGGTATAAGCATTACCACCAGGCTGGATTAGCTGGGGCTGCTCAGCGAACAGAGAGCGAGCGGCATTAGCAACAATGGAAGATGCATTGTTAGTGATACCGTTAACGACATCCATTCTCTTGTTGCCATCGGCAACCATCTGATCTAGCGCATCTAGCTGGGACGCACTGATGAACTCACCACGTGTGTCAGCTTGTGAAACGACCTTAGCAAAGGCATCAAACATAGATCCTAATTCTCCTTATATCTGGTCATGAAACGGGGTTTCTGACCGGGTTCTTGTTTTTGAAAAGCCCGTTACGTCACCATCTTCCTTCAGATGGTTTCGTTCGGGTTGAGCAATGACCTCAGGTAATATCTTAGAACTTTTGAGAGAGGATTTACACCCTTCTAAAGCGATCTAAGAGAGATAAAGACCGTCAGCAAGTTGCTGTTCCCGTAATAAAAGATTAGGACGGATACGACACGAATCTAAGAAAATTCAAGAAAGTTCATAATAGCCAAACTTATCTGAAGAGCAGGCCCAGCAAGCATTTTCATTCAAAGAACAAGAGGAACCCAGAGTGCCACTACAGCACTTTGTCTCTAATTATTCAGTTTTTGTTACAAAAGTGCGCTTAAGCGAAAACGGACTTGATATTGAACAGCGCTAGGCAGCGATGCGAGCGTCTTTTTCTAGATCAAACAAGAAACCATGAATATAAGCTTCTGTCCACTCTGCGCCGTAGAACCGAGTGAGCATGCCTCTGGCAGGGTCTTTTTCTGCGCGATAGCGAGCGTAGCTAAGCTGAGAGGCTTTAATCTCACTTAGCCGCTTTGAATCGGTGATAGGTTCAGCCGCCTGGACAAACTTGATATACATCTTCAAGTAGTCGTTGAAGGCGTCGAATACATTGGTTTCTACCGTTTTAGTCTCAGCCGGGCGGGTCCATAGAAAAGCCGGAGAAAAGAACGCTTGAGCTTCTTCTGGAAAGTCTCCACCCCATGGCAACTCAGCCTGATAGCGATGAAAAGTTTCCATCAAAGGTTGGGAGTACTTTGCCTGATAGTCTTTTGTTTGGAACAACGGCTGCATGTCAATAGCAATCAGATGCCCTCCCGGAAGGGTGACCAAATCTGCGCCAAAAAAAGGCAAATCGTAGTTTAGCTCCGGGAAAATAACGAAATTGAGCACCTGAAGTGCCGCGCCGCCTTGCACATGAGCCGCGCGAATCTGCCTGAGCTTTGGAGCTTTGGCCCCGTAGCTAGTCGTCGTGACGATCGCTTCGCGTTTGCCCTTACCAGTGACGGCACTTTTAGACTCGAACCCAGCAGGAATAAGGTAGGGGCTGATATCTAGGTTCTCTTCTAGTAGTGCGATCGCTTTCGCTAAGAAAGGCTCATAGATTGTGGTCATTACTTACTTTGATACTCAGCTTAATTTGGGACGACTTAGCTTGCACTCACAGCGGCGATCTCAGCAGTCGTAACGCTAGCTAAAGGCACAGCATCTTCAAACAAAAAACCATATAGAAATCGCTCAGACCATTCATGGCCAAAGTAGCTGCCAAATAGCCCAGAGGCAGGGTCTCTTTCGGCGCTGTACTGGTCGTAGTCTTTTTGAGCTTTGGCAATGCGAGCCATAGCCGCACTATCGGTATCAGGCGCGGCGGCATCTAGCATTTGCCAATAGAGCTGAAGGTAGTCCTTAAAGGCTTCTAGCACCCTAGTCTTAACTGTTTGAGGGTCCGTCTTGGCAAAGAGCAAGTACTTAGAGAAATACTGGTTGGCATCGTAGAACTTCATTTCTAGGTTCTGCGACAGGTCTGGATACTTATCGTGTAGTACTCGCAAAGGTTCAATGTACTTTTGCTGATAAGCCTCGTCTTGGAACAGCGGCTGGAAGTCCATCACGATGAGGTTCTTGATTGAGCCAAATGAGAGGAAATCGATGCCTAAAAGCGGTAAGTCGTATTGATGTCCAGGATAGATCACGCTGTTGAAGATTTGAGCGCTAGCTCCAGCATCAATGTAGGTATAGCGAACCTTGCGCAACTGCTCGCACTGATAGCACCAGCTTTGGATAGTGGCTTGATTACGACCCCTTTGGCTGACATTGCATTCTAGGCCTGCTGGAATAGCTCTTTTAATCAGATTGAATCTTTGAGAAAGTGAACTTTCTAGATGCGCTTGAAAAGGGCGATACATTATCTAGCTGTGTTTTATAAAAGGACGCTATGCCCTCTCACAATACGAGATTGCAGTCGGCGGTTAGCTGATTATGAAAGACAAAGATACATTCCTTAATGAGAGAAAAGTAGCCCTTTACCTTGTTTTCCTCTGGCCAGTTTGGTGCTTCCCCTGGTCGGTTTGGTGCACAGTAGATGCACAGTATTCGATGCGCAGTGGTGGAACAAACAAATCAATCTAGCAGCAGAACATAGGACGAATTATTCTCTCAAATGTTTTGCTGCTAGGGCAGTAACATCTTCTGGTGTGACAAATCGCTTCTCTGAGCAATAAGTCATCAGGTTGACGCCATTCATCATGCGGGCAGTACTGACCCTGACTCGAAAATCATCCGTTAGGAACCAGCAGCGTTCTTGACCTTGATTAGTTTCATAGTCGGTGTCAATGGTGAGGACGCCGTCTTGGCCAAACCAGTAGCGGCTGACAACCGGGATAGTTTCTACGTAGCCGCGATCGCGCACCAATCTCCCCGACAGCCCACTTTCATCGTCTGGGACATCCACGAGTACCGCTGCTGAAGAGCTAGGCGCATTCTCTGAAAGGTTAGCCTGCCAAGCGAAGCTCGCCCCACCCGTTGCTAAATTCGGATCGATCTTTTGAGACTTACAGATATCAATCACCCGCTGATCGCGAGCGGCAACGACGCCTACGATCAAATTTGACTCACCCGATTCGTCCGCCACCACATCGAAATGATGTACTGTACGCTGCGTAAACCAAACGCCCTCACTTTTACGAAAGAACGCCATCATCGACATGGGGGGATTCAAAAGCATTGTTTCAAACGAGTTGATAGTTTCTAGAAAGAGTGTACTAAGTGGGGGAAAGCCTGTAATTCTATTAATTAACAGTATCCACCTTATATAAACGATGGTTTCTCACCAAGCAGACTCGCTTAACATTGCGCCTAGGGCAAATCTTGTCAACGCTAGCCTATCGGGCTTTGACTTATCCGCTCAAGATCTTTACAGAGCAAACCTAGCGGGCGCAGACCTATCCGGCGCAAACCTTCAAGAGACTGCCTTAGTCGGCGCCAACTTAACAGGGACTAATCTAGCAGGCGCAAACTTGCAGTCGGCTGACCTACGGGGAGCCGCTTTGCAAGGGGCAAATCTAAGAGACGCTGATCTAACCAGTGCTTATCTATATCGCAGTGATTTGCAAGGCGCGATCCTGACTAGGGCAATCTTATCGAACTCGGCGCTAAAGCTAGCGCTATACGATCGAGAGACTCAGTGGCCTGAAGGATTTCAATACAAGCGCTGTGGTGCAGTTGGACCAGGCGCTGCGCTTAATGGGGCGTATCTAAATACTGCAGATCTCAAGGATGCTGATCTGAGCGACGCTATGTTGCTAGGCGCTTACTTAAGCGGAGCAAATCTCAGTGGCGCGAACCTATCCGGCGCTGGTTTAGCGGGTGCAAATCTACAAAAGGCTTTTTTAACAGGTGCGGACCTATCCGGTGCGAGTTTATCTGGCGCAGAACTGCAGCACTCTGACTTTCGAGCAACCAATTTGACCGATGTCGATATGACGAGCGTTGGCAGTATTGCGGGTGCAGACTTTAGCGGTGCAGTAGGTCTTACTGAAGCAGGACGCTCAAAGCTACTTAGTCATGGTCAAGCAGAGCTAAATGAATGGAATGCCTATACTCGCAAGACGACTTTGCAAAGCCTTCAGAAGCAATAGGGAGCAGGTCTGCTCCCTATTTACCACACTTAGCTTATCCGTTTTTCTAGATACTGACCGATCATCACTTCCTCACCTGCACGGGAGATGATAGTCTGCCTCGTTCGATAGTTATCACCCACTAGCTTCAGCTCTTCTTCAAAGGACGAACCGCCATACTCAGTGCGCAAGAGCATTGTGTAGTCATCTTTGAACCGATAGTTTGCAGTCACAGGCTTGGAAGTCGCAAAACCGCGATCGCGGTACATAATATCGTCGCGAATGCCGAAGACGGTCTCGCCAATGGAAGGCTTTTTGCTAGGGCTAATATAGGTGCTTTCCCAGGTAACCTTTACACCGCAAATCATCGGGAAGGTAAGCTCATGGCGCTCACCTAACGCAGCAAGTTCTGGATGATCGTTTTCTAGAAAGGCGATACTAATCTCACTAACGACTTCTTGAGTCTGGTCGTTAGCAAGGGTGTAGTAGCGGCGGCGCGACTGCCAGTTACCGACTGAACGCCTAAAAAAGGCGATCGCCTGCGCCTCTATCTCCGTGACTGTGCCGCCACCCTGCGTTGCCGAGACAGCCTCCAAGGCAGCTGTTTTCTCAGCGCCTGCTCCGGCATCTGCATGGGCAGACTGTTGCGTAGATATGACCATCGAGACTTTTCCTCAAGTTGGAACCTGCATATACAGGCTCAATACCAAACAAAATTTTACATTTATTCATCACTAATAGAGTAGCCAATTTGACGTTAAACGCTCATTCATCCAAAGGAAGACTTCGACTGGCCAGTAATTTCGATTAGCTAGTCGTACTTATCGAGCAGATGGTAGCTCTTTAGTTGAGCAATAGATGGGCAATAGATTAGTTGGGCACCAGTGCCTCTAAAGCAGCGGCAACAACTTTGTGATGCTTGTCCTGGCGTAGCTGAAGCAGGGTATCTTTCGCGGCGGGTTGAGTAAAGTGTCTAAGCGCGTTGGCAAGCGCTAAACGCGATCGCCAACTTTTGTTTTGTAGCGTCGGCAGTATTGCTTCTAGCGCCTTTTGCGACTGCGAAGTATCCGCCAGTAGTGCTAGCGCTGAAATGCCTGCTTGTGAAATCGTTTCGTCTTTATCTTCTAGAGCGATCATCGCAACTTCAAACAGCTCCTCAGGACAGTCCATCTCTGGCATGATCGCGAGAATGCTGCGACGAACTAGCCAATGATCATTTGTTTTAAACAACTCAACCAAGCAGTCAACCGAGCGCTTACCATACAGCCCTAGAGAGTTAGCAATTTCAGCTTTGACGTTTTGGTCGGGTTCAACTGGCAGCATCGCCAGCAAAGTGGTGTAGGCTGATTCGTTGCGTTTACGCCCTAACCCCATAGCCACAAAAGATCGAACTAAAAAAGCATTGTCCTGACGCTGCTTAATTAGCAGAGGAACAGCCTCATTAGCGTCGTAGTCTCTAAGTGCAACGAGTGCACGCAACCGTAGCTGAGAATCTTCGCTAGCAAGTAGAGTTTTGATTTCAGAAATTTCCATTGAAACGCGTAGGACAATTTGATTTAGGCTATTACCAAAGAAGGCTAGAAGGAACTGCTAGGAACTGCTACATCATTGTCTGTTAATCGCGTCGCTTGTTACGCATGGACGTTACGCCTAGATATGTAGATAGCTCTATGCTGCACCCTTACACCTTAGTTCACAAAAACATCAGTTCACAAAAACATCTTTAAAAGAGAGGTCATTTGCAGTGACGGAAAGCACCCCAACAAACGAACAAGCAGAAAAGTTGAAAAGCCCATCGGCCAAAGTCCCTTCAGAACATGAGGTGGCCGAGGTAATTGCGGAGTTAGAACAGTACAAAGCTCGCTTAATCGAAGACTTTACAGCCACTGCCAAGAAAGCTAAGTTGCCGAAGTCGATGACAATGTCGCAGTTGAAAAATCATCCTGAGATTCTGAAGATTGAAGCTTCGCTAGCGCAGTTGCGTGGAGAAGCAGTAGAGTCTAATCGCTAGCTCAAGCTGAGCTTAGTAAGTTCGCTTTTTGAAGTTCTAACAACAAAACTCTAACAACATCAGTCGTGGACTTCCGTCCAGCATTCTTTTATCAATTTTGACTAACCTCAACAGTCGAGAGCAACCCAATCGAGAACAGGCCAGTCAAGAGCGGGTCAAGGTAGCCTTGAGCGAGACTCAAAGACAGACAGACAAGCTCATTGCTTACGTCAATGAGCAGATTGAGCTGTTAGCGTTTGATGAGCCAGACCCACAGCTACTTCGGCAGATGGTTCAGGGATTAGGCGATCCTAGAAGATCGGTGCGGCTGCGTTTGATTAGTGCATTCGGTGAAATTGGAGAACCTGCAACGCCTTTTTTATTGGATGGGTTAGCGACTCATCAAGATCCGATGGTTCGTCGAGCCTGCTGTAACGCGATGACAAACCTTGGAGATGAGAGAGCGGTATTGGGGCTAGCAGCTGCTCTGATGCAAGATCAAGAAATGAGTGTGAAAAGCGCAGCAGCAGGAGCTTTGGCCAAGATTGGCGCGCCCGCATTTGAGGCGGTGCGTGACGTTTTAACCTCCACTGAGGCAGATGAAAGCTGCAAGGGACATGCGGCCTGGGCGATCGCAACTATGAGCGCAGAGGTTCGCAGCCAGCTATATGAAAGCCTCAGCGATCCTTCGCCGAACGTTAGAATTGCGGTAGTCGGGGCGATCGCTCAACTGGCCCAGACTCAACTAGCTCAAACCCAGCTTGCCCAAACTCAGCTAGCTCAAACTCAACTGGCTCAAGCTCAGATCGACCGACCAGAACAAGACAACCTGCTAATTCTAGTTGATGCATTGAAAGACGCCTGCGCGGATGTTCGGATCGAGGCGATCGCTCACCTTGCTCGGCTCAACTATCAACCTGCCTATCAGTCTTTACTAAGCTGTTTGCAAGATCCAGAAGCAGACGTTCGTAAGGCAGCTATCCTAGCACTAGGTAAGCTTAATATAGAAAAACCAGATGTCAGCAAGACCATCGAAAGAATTGCCCTACTACAGAAAGATCCATCCTTAGCTGTACAGCGAGTAGCAACCCTTGTACTCGAACAGCTTCAGACATAATCTTTAGGCATTAATCAGCATTAGAACATATGACCAAAGGCATTCTAGACTAAAGATCATTCTAGACTAGAGATTTAAATCAACAGTACACGCTAAGAACTATGAATGGACTAAGTGATCGAGCTAAGATGCTCATTCCGAAAGCAAGAATTATGAGCTTTGCCGGATGGACTGATGTTGATGCAAAGGCGATCGCATACTTCCAGACAGCGGACGACGAAAGCCGCTATCTCACAGACGAAGAGCTCAGCAAGATTGATTCTTTAACGAACCAGTCCGACCTAGCTCTAAGGGCAGTTGGGCTAAGCGCAACAGAAGTTGCCAGTACATTGCGATCACAAGCTCCTGATATCGTCGATGAAGCTAGAGCCGTTGTCCTCACCACCTTCCCTGACATTCTAGAGCCAGGCGGTGGCCTCTTCCCGCCTCAGCGCGCAGAAGCCTGCTGGCGAGACTTTTGGCAGTTTCTACGGTGCATCACCTACGGCATCGCCGGACAGCAGCATCACTACACGAGTACCGCTGGCTTAGCGGCGATGGAGCAGCTATACGAAGAAGTGCAGGTGCCCCTTCCAGCAATGGTTGCCGGTTTGATTGGCGTTAAGAGAGCAAGTCTAAGGCGATTTCCCATTGAAACCTACGCGGCTCTCTCGCCCTACTTCGATCATCTGATTGCCAGACTTTCGACGTTTGTAAAAGTAGAAGCTAAGGCGTAACTTTAGAAGACAGTTCTGAAAATCCCTAAAGTTCAATCAACTATTAAGCTTTGAAATGAGCCCTGAAGAAGCAATGATTCGCGCTTGCATTGCGGGCGATCGCACTAAGGTCGCTACTCTGCTCTCGAAAGGGGTCAACCCAGATGCCCACTGGCAAAGTAGCACTGGGTTGATGTGGTCGGCGATGGAGAACCACGCCGATATTGTTGATCTGCTCTTAAAGGTAGGAGCCGATGTCAATGCCCGTAATACTGCTGGTTACACTGCTTTGATGTATGCGGCTGAATCCGATCGGCGAGAGATCGTATTGACGCTGCTATCAAACGACACTACCGATATCACAGGTCGTAATACTTATGGTGAAACGGTGCTGATGATGCTAGCTCGCCACGGTCAAACCGATGTTGTAGAGCAGCTCATAAAACTTGGGGCAAACGTCGCTGCGACCAACAGAATTGGTGATACAGCGCTGTACTTAGCGGCCGACAATGGTCACGCCTATACAGTAGCTAGCCTGATTCGAGCAGGCGCGCAGGTGAATACATCGAATATTGGTGGCTGGACCCCGCTGATGATGGCTTCAGCCAGGGGCGATCTCGATACAATTGCACTATTGCTAGAGCACAACGCAGATGTGCGTCCTACTAACCGCTGGGGACAAACGGCCCTAAGTGAGGCTAAGAAATCTTTTCGTGCTGCCGATGCGATCGCTCTTCTAACAAAGGCTGGTGCTACCGAATAATTAGCTGTCAGCTAGCTGTTTGCAACGAAACATTACAAAAGAACCGACAATATCGATAGCCTTAAAGCCTTCTAGAGAATTCAGGCAGAAATTGCTATAACTCCCTACCCAAGCCACTCTTGACCTTTTTGGGTAGAAGAATACTGCCTGGCTTGCCATTTGTTTTGTTCATAAAACTTGACGAAGAGGGAGCCCCTTTACCCACAAAATGAGAATACGCAATCAACCATTACAAGGAGATAGCATCCATGTCTTTTGGCGCTTTCGGACCCGCATCGCGCTTAGGCGTCAGCCTTTTCGAAGAAACTCCCCCAGTGGAATGGGTTCCTGGTCTGTCATCTGAGGATTTAGAAGGAATTATCAGTACCGTCTACCGTCAGGTGTTAGGCAACGCTTACGTGATGGAAAGCGAGCGACTCTCCGTTCCTGAGTCTCAGTTTAAACTCGGTGAATTTAGCGTACGCGAGTTTGTTCGAGCAGTCGCCAAGTCGGATTTATACCGCTCTCGTTTCTTTGAAGGCTGCCCTCGCTATCGCTACACAGAGCTAAACTTCCGTCATCTGCTAGGCCGTGCGCCTAATGACTATGACGAAATGAAGGCTCATAGCAACATCCTAGATGCGGAAGGCTTTGAAGCTGATATTGATTCTTATATCGATAGCGACGAGTACCAAAATACCTTCGGTGAAAACATAGTGCCCTATATCCGCGGCTATCAGAGCACTGCTGCCGATACAATGGTCGGCTTTACTCACATGTTTGAGCTGGTTCGCGGTGCCTCTAGTAGCTCACTCAAAGGCAGCACTTCTGGTAAAGAACCTCGCTTGAACAAACTGGTAATCAACGCGATTCCAACTGCGGTCAAGGCGCCTTCAGGTGGCTCTGATGGCTGGGCGTTCAGCGAGCCACCAACGGCTGCGGCAACTCGTTCTGGGGCGACTGTGGGCGATCGCGGCAAGGTCTACCGCATCGAAGTTACCTCTATTCGTGCCAACACCGTACGCAAAGCGTCTTCTCGCTTCCGCAGAGCCAATCAGGTATACATTGTGCCTTATGAGAAGCTCTCTCAAGAATATCAGCGTATCCATAAAGCTGGCGGCGTTATTGCCAGCATCACTGAAGTTAGCTAACCGTGACGTTGAGGCGAGTAATTAAAGAGAAAACCTTTCTTTTTGACTACTCGCTTTTTTTTCGTGCGATCGCCTAAAAATTCCATCTTTGCTGCCCTTAAAACGCTGCTGTTGACTGCTTTTATTCCCCTTTCATTAAACATACTTAGGAGACCCCCATGTCAGATGCGTATACTTATGAACTTTGGCCCACTAGCACCAAAGAAGAGATCGAGACGATCATTCGTGCTGTTTACAAACAGGTTCTAGGTAATCCTCACGTAATGGAGAGCGAACGCCTGACTACCGCAGAATCACAACTATTCGACAAATCTATGACTGTGCGCGAATTCGTCCGCGCCGTTGCTAAATCGGACTTCTACAAGTCTCGCTACTTCGAGAATTGTGGTCCTTACCGCTCTACCGAGCTAAACTTCCAACACATTCTGGGTCGCGCCCCCGAATCTCAAGCAGAAACTTCCGAACACATTCGCCGCTGCGCTGAAGAAGGCTTTGATGCTGATATCGATTCCTATGTTGACAGCGAGGAATATCAGCAGGCTTTTGGCGAAAACATTGTTCCTTTTCAGCGTGACAAAAGTGAAGTTGGTCGCAAGCAAGTGGTCTACAATCGCAACTTCGCTGTTAATCGCGGTCCGGCTCAAGTCAGCAGCGCCGTCACCGATTCTCAGCTGGTGTACGCCGTTGCTACTAACAGTCCCAACAAGATCACCACAGCTAGAGCAACGCCGGGTTCTGTTACCGAGAAGCGCTTCAAAATTAAAACAACAGGCGCTAAGTTTGACCGGCCTCGTCGCGTCAGCATAGACGAATACATCGTTTCTGCCACTAAGATGACGCCTCAAATTCAACGCATCCAGCGTAGCGGTGCCAAGATTGTCAGCATCACTGAAATTAAGTAGCTGCTAACAAAACTAGGCATTTCAAGGCGACTGTTTGATACTTCAGCGTCTAAAAGCACGTCCGCAAAAGAGCTAAAAGCAGAGCAAAAATAGCCGAAGGAGATTACCCTTTTTCTATGAGAGTACTCTTCTAAATTGCTGTTGACCGCTGAGCTTCTAGCTCTTTTTCTATAGCTTTCACCACTTAGCTCTACACATTTTCTAAGGCTGAAACCCTTGATGCATGAAGCGCTAAATGGTCAGCAATGACCGTAGGCTTTGCCTTCTCGCAGAGTATGCATCCGGCCATTGCTATATCTTGAAATCCATAGTGTTAAGTTGCTTGTAGAACTTAAACATTTTCTCATTTACGGATCCAGCATCCGGTTAGCTGATATTAAGAGCCGTGCGGTATACGGCTTTGCACTTCATGCCATTACCGGAGAAACCGTTATGTCGATTTGGGTAACAAGTCCAGAACCTGTTGAGCTGCGTTCAAATGCCTCAGAAGATGATCTGGAGACTATCATTCAAGCCGCGTACAAGCAGGTGCTGGGCAATCACCACATTATGGAAAGCCAGCGTTTAGAAAGTGCCGAATCACTTTTACGTAACGGAGATATCACCGTTCGCGGATTTGTACGCGCCGTCGCCAAGTCTGACCTATATCGCAGCTTGTTCTTTGAAGCCTCTTCCGCCTACACCTTTATCGAAAAGAACTTTCAAAATCTACTAGGCCGTGCGCCTGAAGATCAAAGCGAAATTTCTGCCCATACCGCTATCTATTCAACCAGGGGGTATGAAGGTGAAATCGATTCCTATCTTGACAGTGACGAATATTGGCAAAACTTTGGCGGAAACACAGTCCCTTTCTTGCGCGGCCAAAACACCGAAATGGGGATGAAAAACGTCCGCTACAACCGAACGCTAGTCCTAGCAGGGGGCAACGCTTCGAACAAATCTGGTAGCAAATCTAGGCTCACTAGCGATCTTGCCTCTAACCTCTCGACCAAAATCAGAGCGCCCAAAGGCATCGGTCTAGGGAAAACTGGCCGAAACGGTCGCTTCCGAATTATAGTCTCAGGGGCCAACACTGGCGGCAGCCGTACCCCACGCAGCAGTGCCACCTACGAGATTGGCTACAACCAGCTACAGAATAAGATCCGCACCATTCAAAGGTTCGGCGGCAAAATTCTCAGCATTGAGCCTGTATAGGTCTTTTTGAATGTCTTTTTGAATATAGAGCTACGGCTAGAAAGTATTGGAATCATTAAACACTAGCGGTAGCTTTCATTTTATCGTCTGTCTTTATTCGAACAAGTGGAGATGAAAACATGACTGGTATGAAAGTTCCCGTCAGTTCTAGCGTCAGCAGCTACGACAGTCGCACAGTCACCATTGAGGTCACAGGTGTCCGTCAGCAGTCAGTCCTAAAGACCGGAAGTTATCAGGTGCATGTGCCCTACGGCCAAATGTCCCAAGCCTTGCAGACCATCCACAAACAGGGCGGCAAAGTAGCCTCTGTTCAGCTGATGAACAACCCACCCGCTACCGCAACCCAGATAGAATCCGACAGCGCCGCTGACATCGACGATTCGGGAGCTAACACTGAGCCCGAAGCCAAAAAACCGAAACACAAGCGCGGTTAGAAGCTAGCATTAGCCTTTAACCTGTTAATAGGGCCAAAGTCGTATTAGTCCCTACGCCTTTGACCCTTATTTAGCGTCAGGACTGCTGCTTTGACACAGTTGAAATATGGACATAGACACCTTTGTAGCGCGATCTTTGGGTCAGTGGAAATCACAGCGTAGCGCTCACCATCTGGCCTTTGCCCATTTTGAAGAGATCCGCTCGATGATTAATATCGAAGGATTAGAGAAAGGCGCTCCAGCAGTGATTGCGCTGTGTGAGAGTCAGGGCGTTGACCCTAAGAAAATTGCCACGCCATTCAAGATGAGCTGGGAAGGTGAAACAGACTGGAATGAAGACGATGTCTTGGCTGGGCAAACGATTCTAGTACCGGTGCCAAACCTAGATGGGACTAATAGCGGTCAGCTCCTACGTGATCAAGGCTATGCCGAAACGATTCCAGCAGCTGGTCGCTATGTGATTCATCCAGATGAAACTTTTGTGCTAACTACTGGCTATGATCGCGCCGCTGCTGAAGAAAAAATTTGGTTTGCCAACGACAACCTTCGCTTTCGAGTCTCCCTGATCAAAACTAGCAACGGCAAAGGCGTTACTACCGCCTCCCTCTCTTCAGAAGTTCGGATCTCTACGAGCTAGCTATTACAAGGTAGCTATTAAAACATAACTGGCTATCAAAGAGAGCACCAGGAGAAGGGTTCGTCGATAGTAATCATTTCCTCTTTTTTCCTCAAAGCCCATAATTTATTCGGCTTTCACTTTGACTATTCTTTTGCACATTTCTTCGACTTTCTGATCGACCCCTACGCTTAGCTAGTTGTCTTCGATTCTGCCTTCCACTTCAGTTCTCTGCTATGACTGCGCCTATGGCCGTTCCTAACTCAATAAGTTCAGATCTAGTCACGCTATCGACTTGGATGGCCGGAGACTTCAGCAACTTCAAACAGGCCGACGCTGCGCTGACTGATTTTGCCCACATCCGTATATTCTTTCGCCCACTGCCTTATGAGTTCTTTGAAACATTAGGCCTTCCAGGAGGCATAGGATTCTATTCCGAGCAGGTTTACGATTACGATCTTTGGAGTCCTTACCGTCAGGGCCTACATCGTGTTGTCCCCAAAGAGGATCATATCTACATCGAAAACTATGGCTTTCAAGACGGCGTGCCTTACGCCGGGGCGGGCCACAACGCAGACATCTTGAAGACCATTCCAGCTAGCTGCGCGCTGCGACGGAAGGGATGCTCAATGGTCTTTCACCGGGAGGGCGAGATGTTCGTTGGCGGTGTAGAAGCTGGAAACAACTGTCGGATTCCTAGGAAAGGAAGGTGGACTTATCTAGTAAGCCGAGTAGAGTTGACTGACAGCACTTGGGTCAGCCTTGATCAGGGTATGGATATAGAAACCAACGAACACGTGTGGGGCTCAACGGAAGGAGCGCTGAGATTTGAGAAACGAGAAAGCTTCGCTGATGAACTTCCACTAGGGCGTTTGTAATGCTACCGCCTTCCGCTTCCAAAAAGATGAAGGCTTGGATTCGCAGCCGCCACTTAATTTGTTCAGGCAATTTCTTTATCTTCGAAACGGTTGAGGCGTCAACGGTCGATAAGTTTGAAGCCTGCGTAGAAGCCTTGGGAGGTACTCTAATTTCGGTGGAGCCGCTGAAGAAAATTTGGATTGGGACGCATCGCCGGGTGGTGCTGTATCGCGCCAAAGCTAGTCTGCATACACCGCATCACGATCTCAATCAGTACTGGATCAAATACGGCAGCTTTCGAACTCGCTTCGATGAAAGACAATAAAAGGTTTGAGCAATGGTTGCAAGCAAGGGGGAGGTCCGAACGTTACAACGTTGAACATAGCCAATGAAGACGTCGTTCATATTAAAGTGAAACAGTAGGCCTTAAAGGCGCCTAATTATTAATTTCTTTCAACATCATGACCCACTCTACCGACGTGGCAACCCTAACCCAGTGGATGGCCGCAGAGTTTAGTAACCAGGAACAAGCGTTTGAAAATCCGCCCTTCTTCGCTCACATTAAAGTCTGTATGCGGCCGCTGCCTAAGAGTTTTCAACCAGGAGTAAGCCTTTACCTAGAACAGGCTTACAGCTTTCAATTAGATAAACCATACCGGGTGCGGGTACTACACTTTATTCAGCGCGAAGATGATGTGCTGCTAGAGAACTACAAGGTCAAAGACGAAGAAAAATTTTATGGCGCAGCTCGCGACCTTGAGAAACTAGCAACTCTGAGCGTAGATGATTTAGAGCCGATGATGGGGTGCGATATCTTCGTAGAATGGACTGGTGATAGCTTTCGTGGCAAAGTCGAACCTGGCAAGAAGTGCAGCGTTATTCGTAAGGGAGCAACGACTTATCTTGATAACGAATTCATCGTCACTGAAAGCCATATGACGAGTTATGACAGAGGGCGCGATCCTGAAACAGACGAACTGGTTTGGGGTTCAGTCGCAGGTCCGTTCGAGTTTGATAAGGTAGCTCGCTTTGCTCACGAAGTCCAGATATAGAAATCGAGATATAAAAGTACTACCAGCCGAAGACAGAATACTGTGAGCCAACTGCAAACGCTTCGCGAGCGATCGCATCATCTTTGTCTTGCTCAAGAATTGTTTCCACGCGCGATTCGGCGCAGAAAGAGGCGGTGCTAAGCCCGCCAAATCTTTTGACCACACTGGTACGTATACGCAAGTCTGGATTGGGAAACCAGAAGCGCTCAATCGAACTCATCGTCTCATATTCAGTGATTAATACCAGTCCGTTCTCGTTGTCCATCTCAAAGCGGCCGATCACCGGCACAATCTCAGCATAACCGCGCTCTCTAAGTAAGTTTCCTTTTTGGGGATCGTCAGCATCAGGCACTAGTGCGAAAACCGTAGAACCCTTGTGGTTCTCACCCTCTTTATCCCAAGCCATCTCGCCATCCCACTCTACATAAGCGCCACCTACCGCGCTAGCAGGATCGACGTCATGGATTTTGCAGATTTCAATGACCTTTTCGTTGTCTGCGGGTAGCGCCTCCACAGAGATATTAGAGCCGCCTAGCTCGGCGCGTCGAAAGGGTAAGTGGTGAGTCGTACGTTGAGACTGCCATTGTCCAGCACTCTGCTGAAAGAACTCCATCACGTTCATAAGGACGATTGACCTTCGTAGTTCTAGAAATACTATCCATTAATATAGCGCTCTCAGGTTCAAGGCTGAGCCAAAGCAACTACTGATCCTATCTCTTCTATCTTATGGACAGGTAGATCAATACATAGAACTAGACTTCTGGATGAACACATCCCCTAAGCCAGATATTTAACATAAGTACATGATCGACAAACCGGTTGCCTTGAAGAAATATCGGCAAATCTACTGATAGATTCCTTAGAATTCAAGGTTCTTAGCTTGCCTTCATCCGGGTAATCTGCATACGACCAAAGGCTGAAAAGTGGCCATAGAATCTAAGAAGTTAATTTAAGTAACTCTTGCTACCGAATCTATTTACAATTTGACGATAATGTGCGACGAGGTTAGAATTTCACTAATCAAGTTCGGTTAGAGCCCCTAGCCATTTGATTAGGTTCAAAACACCTTCTAATCTGTCGATTTGCTAATTGAGTTTTATCTTTATGACCAAACTCAATAGCTTGTTCAAGGATCTCAATCAGGTAGATCTATT
The DNA here is from genome assembly GCF_000155595.1 of Synechococcus sp. PCC 7335. Taxonomy (NCBI): domain Bacteria; kingdom Bacillati; phylum Cyanobacteriota; class Cyanophyceae; order Synechococcales; family Synechococcaceae; genus Synechococcus; species Synechococcus sp. PCC 7335. Next base: position 496,887 of record NZ_DS989904.1, read on the forward strand.
TAACCTTCTGAGGAGAAGTAATCGTTATGAGTACATCAAGTGACGCTATGCCAGGCAGCCTTAGTATGGAACAGCAGTTCAAGCTTAAGGTTGTCAAAGATCAAGTTAAAGGCTTGAGTTTAGAGCAAGCACAGGAGTACGTCGTAGAAGTCATGCGGCAAATGATGGTGAAAGACAATCTCGTCAAGCACTTATTGAAGAATGCCTAGAGCGGTTTTTTGATTTTCGATTCAGATTTCCCACTTTATTGCGTGAAACAGCTAAATACATGAGCCGAATTGGTCTTCGTGGCTGGTTCGGCTTTTTTAATCGTTTGGTTTTTGGCAATCCGGGTTTTGGCAATCTTTAGGTGCCATAGAGATGATTTCGACGAACGGTAGCGTAACAACTGATAAGCACTAATAGCAGTTACTGATCGCCTCTTTGGAAAGCTCCACAAACGTAGAGTCGTGTATTCCCCTACTCGTTGCACTGTCTTCGCATAGCGCTTTAAGCTGATACGCTATAGCGCAAGTAAAGTGAACACCATAGCTCCTGCAACAGCGCTAATGGTCTGTCTATATGTCAGAATGTTAAGCGTGTGGATAACGTCTTCTCTTGAATCGGCAAAGGTGCCGACAAATATTGCGCTCGGAAACTTCGACGGCGTGCATCTAGGCCATCGGCAGGTAATGGCTGGGATTTTGGGTGATGACACTTCTCTAGCTGCGATGCGATCGCTAACTCCCCAGTCAGTATCAGCCTTACACAAGAGCATCACCCATCAGAACAGCCCTTGGACTGAGCCGACCAGTATCATCACTTCAACCGAGACTAGCTTTCAAGCACCGAAGAGCGGCCCCTTAGCAACGGTCGTTACCTTCAAGCCCCATCCTCAAGAATATTTCTCGGGCATTTCGAGGCCGCTACTTACCCCAATCGCCGAGAAGATCTGGCAGCTCTCCCAGCTAGGGATTAAACAGCTAGTGCTGCTACCTTTCAATCAAGCACTTTCTGAGCTGAGCCCAGAGGATTTTGTAGAACAGATCCTAGTCGAAGGCCTAAACGCACAGCGAATTAGTGTAGGCAATGATTTTCGCTTCGGTAAAGGGCGTAGCGGCAGCGCGGATGGACTGCGGGCGATCGCAGCTAGCCATAACATCCCGGTCACACAGGTCTCGCTGAAGTATGAACAAGGCGATCGAATCAGCAGTTCTCGCATCCGCGAAGCGCTACAGAATGGCCATCCAGAGACTGCCGCTCGGCTACTCGGACGTCCATATACGCTCACAGGCAAAGTTGTAAAAGGAAAGCAGCTCGGTAGGACCATCGGGTTCCCGACAGCTAATTTAAAGGTGCCTAGCAATAAATACTTGCCTCGTACCGGCGTTTACAGCGTTCGGGTTTATGGTGTCTCTAGCACTAATAGGTCTGGTGCTACTAGTAAGAACGACCGGGTACTAAATGGCGTGATGAATGTGGGTAATCGGCCTACCGTCAACGGGCAGTCACTGAGTATCGAGGTACATCTACTCGACTGGGAAGGAGATCTCTATGGCCAGCTGTTGACCGTGAGCCTAGAAGGATTTGTACGAGCAGAAAAGAAATTTGAGTCGATAGAGCAGCTAAAGGGACAGATTGCTACGGATTGTAATGTGGCGATCGCGGCGCTGAAGTAAGACAAATCTACATCCTGTTTGGCCGAACCCATTTCGAAACCTATTTCAAATGAGCTAAGTGTAATGACTAACCGCTGTAGATCGTGCCCAGAAATTATATAGACGCTGTTTATCTGCTCTTAACCTGACGCATCTAATATTCTTGCTTGAACTATTCAACAGTCTGAATACGGATATCGTTATGAGCATAAAGCGTCGACAACTTTTGCTATTTCTTGGAGCAGCCGCAGGTACCACAGCCCTAAAACCGGTCGGTCTTCTACCTAGCAAAGCCGCAACATCAGGCGCTCTAGAGACGTCATTAGATAGCGCGATCGCCTTATCCTCTACAGCATCGTTTCAGCCGCTTAAAAGTCCGATGCCCTACGACGCGATTAATATTAGCGCCGAGCGGCAGCCAGCTGAGTACGCTCAATATGAGATTCAAGACGATATCATTCTTCCCGATGGCTATACCTACGATGTGATTGCGGCTTGGGGCGATCCAATCGGAGACTCACGGTTTGGCTACAACAACGACTATCTATCTTTTGTATCAACCGGACCCAACGAGGGTTACCTGACTATCAACTTTGAATACATCAGCAGTGATACTTGGGCAGAAACGTATGCTGCTGTTATTGGCGAATCGCTGCCGTTTGCAGAAGTCAAACAGGCGTTGGATAGTTTTGAAGATGGAGAAGTTGACGCCTTTGCACTTGTCGAAGGCGATCCATTGAAAGATGGAATCGTAAAAATATCAAAGGAAGCCTTATTAGACCAGGGATTAGGCGTTATTTTTGTGCAGCGTAGCCCAGAGGGAAAGTGGTCGAAGGTCCCTCATGAGAGCGAACGACGAATTTCTGGAATTTCAGGTCTAGAAGACGGTAAATACTTGCAGGCTACAGGCCCGGCGATCGCAGTCTTTAATAAAACGGAAGTTGAAGGCTATACCGATGGCCTAGGCGATCAGATTATTGGCACTTTTGGCAACTGCTCAGGTGGTACTACACCTTGGGGGACAGTACTGAGCGCCGAAGAAAATATTCAATCGCAGGTTCCCGAAGCCGTCTACAGCGACGGGTCATCATTCGAGCCTAGCCAAAAAGCGTTCGCCGCTGACTTTGATGGACAGGGCAACGTATTTGGACTTTCCTGTAACAAATACGGCTGGATTGTCGAAGTCGATCCAAGCGATCCGACTGATTTTGGGACTAAGCATACTTGGATAGGTCGCTATCGACACGAGGCAGTAGGCGTTCGCGCAGAAGCTGGAAAGCGATTAGCGTTTTATTCAGGGTGCGATCGCAGAGGCGGACATCTCTACAAATTCATCAGCACCAAAGCAGTTCAAGACCCGACTGACAAGACGAACTCTCAACTACTCAACGACGGCATGCTCTACGCCGCTATTTTCAATCCCGACGGTACTGGCAGTTGGCTGTCGCTTTCTCCTGATACGCCTGTCAATCCGGTTCTACCTAGCAGCGTAGTCGGTGGCATGGTAACGTTGCCGATTCGCCCAGAAGGTGGATTTGGTCAGGTTGAAGAAGATGCGATCGCCCAGCAGCTAGCAGCAGACTTCGCGACCCTAGGCGATCTCTACGAAGGCGCCACCCTTGAAGAAAAGCAAGGCGCCATCTTAATTGATGCTCACTTTGCTGCCAATGCGGCTGGCGCCACCGCAACTGCTCGCCCTGAAGATACCGACATTGCACCAGACGGCACCCTATTTATCGCCTTTACCTCCGGATCGGCCGGCGGAGATGGCGGTCCAGATAAAGCTATCTTTGTCGGTCCCGATGGCGAACCTGACTATGAAACTGGTTGGATTATGAAGCTGATTGAAACCGATAACGATCCAGCCGCGCTGACCTTTAGTTGGGAAATGATAGCGACTGGGGGCGAACCTACAGATGGCGGCATTGGCTTCGCTAATCCAGACAACCTAGAATTCGATAGCCAGGGAAATCTTTGGGTGGTCACCGACATGTCGACTAGCACCCACAACAACCCAGTTCCAGCCGGCCGTAAAGACGAATCAGGTGAACCTATCGTCGGCCCTGGCCTGCTTGGCATCTATGGCAATAACTCCCTTTGGAAGATTCCGCTCGCGAGTAATGCTGCTGGCGCCGCCGCCGAAGAGAAGGCTGGCGAGGCCAAGATGTTTGCCTATGGACCGATGGAATGCGAGCTAACAGGGCCTTTCTTCACTGAAGATAGCAGCACGCTGTTTATAGCCGCGCAGCATCCTGGAGAACGCCACGGCATTCGCAAAAACATGGCCACAGAAGTTCGCGACTTTGAAATGAAAACGACTGGTGGCCAGACCTTTATACAGCAGCGAGCAGTGCCCATCGGCTCCAACTGGCCAATCGGTACTGAAAACGCACCGCCAAAACCTGCGGTTGTTGCAATTCGTAGCTTAGAAGCAGGAGCTAGCATTGTTTAATAGCGATCGCTGTTTTTCTACCCCGCTGTGATGTCCCTTTCCCAAACCCTCTGGCAGGCTAATCAGGACTTAGCCGCAGCTTCCCTTAATCATCCGTTCGTGCAGGGAATCGGCGACGGCTCTCTACCAAAAGAAAAGTTTGCCTACTACGTAGGTCAAGATGCCTTCTTTTTAGAAGCCTTCGCTAGGGCTTACAGCATTGCCGCTGCCAAAGCACCGGACTGGAAAAGCTTTCAAACTTTCCATAGTTTGGCCGATGGCGTCTTACAAGAACTTAATTTGCACCAAAGCTATGCTCAATCTTGGAACGTAGACATCAAATCTGTAGAGCCCGGTAGCACCACCCGGCAGTACACAGATTTTCTACTGTCGACAGCTTGGGCTCAATCTATCGGGATTACGGCTGTAGCGATGTCCCCTTGTATGCGGCTATATGCACACATAGGCCAGCAACTAGCCGATCAGCAGATAGCAAAAAGCGGTGATCCTACCCACGATTACCAGGATTGGATCACCACCTATAGTAGTGACGATTTTGAACCCTTAGCCAAACAGCTGGAGTCTCTTGTCGATCAGTATTCTCCAGATTCTTCACTCACTCGCTCTACCTATCGGTACGCAATGGTCTGTGAGCGAGACTTTTTTCAAGCTGCCTGGCAGCAGTAAAGCCTATTTCTCAACGTACATCTCAGGCTCAATGGCAAAGTTGTTCAAGCGACCAGAATCGTCGACAACATAGCCATCAGTAGTCTTGAGATCAGAATCAGCTTCGCTAGCTTCCGCATTAGCGATATCTTGCTTGTTGCCTTCTACATCGCCTCCGGGCATTGACTTAGTTCCCTCTGGCTGGACGGCATCACCTACTGGCTGCGACACTTGTACAGCCCACTGATCACCTGCTGCGCCCTTACCAGGTTCAGCGCTTGTCTTGATATTTTCGTTTTCATTAGCCGCCATTTACTAGGCTCCATTTGCTTATCTGTGACATGTTCAAATGTAAAGCTAAAAAATCTATTCACAGGTCTGTCGACAGGTGAATATTTGCCCAGCCTTCACCCTCTCGATAGAGCGAAATCCACGAAGCAAAATCCATAGAGCAAAATCCATGAAGCATGATCTATAGAGCGAAGTCAGATAATAGCAAGGTAAAGCGGTATCCTTACTTTGCTAGTCAGTTTAGCCGTTCTTACTAGAGGCTTTTTGAACTAATCACTGTCCCGTTCAACCTGACAAACGCAATAGCAGGGAGAAATAAACATGGCATGGTTTGTCAAGATAGAAAGGGGAATCGTCAACAAACCTAGATTTGATCAGTTTGTGGGGGCTCACGTAGCCTATGTCAAAGGCCTGATCTCGGATGGGCACCAGGCCAAGAGTGGCTATTGGGCAGAGCGCGGTGGTGGCATGCTTATTTTTACGGCTGAATCAATGATGCAGGCAAAGGCAATTGTTGAGGCCGACCCGCTTATTGCCAACAACTGTGTAGAATACGAACTTCACGAGTGGTGCCTTGTTGCCCAGCCCAATCCAAACTAACAAAGCCCACCAAACTAACAAAGCCAACCTGAGAGCGCCAAACTGATAAAGACCTATGGCCAAACCTGATAACAAAACGAGTAAAGGTGGCGGCGTCAAAGTCATTGCTGATAACCGTCAGGCTCGTTACCAATACGAAATTTTAGATACTTACGAAGCGGGTATTGTGCTGACTGGTACAGAGGTCAAGTCTATCCGTGAAGGGAAAGTGAATTTGCGCGACGGATTTGCTAACGTCAAGCGCGGAGAAGTATGGCTACACAACGTACATATCTCTCCTCACAGTATGACGAACCTAGCCTACAATCACGAGCCGCGCCGCGTTCGTAAGCTGCTATTACATAGACAAGAAATTCGTAAGCTGATTGGTCAGGTAGAACAGAAAGGTCTGACGTTAGTTCCTCTCAAAATGTATTTAAAAGGCGGCAAAGTCAAAGTGAGTTTTGCACTTGGCAGAGGTAAAAAGCTGCACGATAAACGCGACAGCCTGAAGAAGAAGCAAGACAAGCGCGACATGGCTAGAGCGATGAAGTCAGCGAACCAATAGATGCTGTAGGGCCAGGTACTGTAGGACTAGATGCTGTAGGACTTTGCAAAAAAGACTTCAAATTTCCTGAGTTGCCCGGTCAATTGTGGCGACGACCTGCTCATATATCTCTTCAGCCGCTTGGGGAGTATTGCCAATACAGGTTAAGCCCAATTTTCCGTGCTCACTCAAGCAGCCCATCAGATGAAACACAACGCCTTCACCGTCGATAGAGCTAAAGTGTAGTTGCTCGCCCATGATGATGTCCATCAGATCATTCGGCAAAAGCCCTTTATAAGCATCCTTTTGCAGATTGTCTGAAGCCCGGTAGTATTTAGCCTGACCGTTCTTGGTGTAGAACTTACCATCCGATGCGTCGTAAGTACCATTGGTCAGCAGCTTTAGCGCCATAAAGGGATGAGTCGTTCCCCCTTTTCTTAGGTTTATTTCGATGGCTTGAATGTTCCAAGGTTGCGCTTTGCTGTCCGGCTGATGAACGGCGATAAAGTCCACGCTGTAGCGTTCGAGTGCTCCTTTGGCAGCCAAATTTTCACCTACTTTTCGGCCCATTTCTTGAAGCGCTATCCGGTAAGCATCATCTGCAGGGAAAGTGCAGCCTAGGAAGATTTGGCCGTCAGGTCCGCCGAGGACTTGATCGTGGGTAGAGAGAATTTCGACTTCGCCTTTTGGAGTAACCCGCCCCTGCACACTAGGAGAATATTTTTCTTCGCCTTCTACAAAGGCTTCGGCGATCGCCCCTAACTCCGCTATCTTACGAGCAAAAGACATCCAGTTCTCACTATCACACTGAAAGCCTAGATTTGGCCAAGCCGCCTCGATTGCCGCCGCTCGCTCCTCATGAGTTGCCTGTCCAGGAGCCACGGCGGCCAGCTCAGTCAAGCTAAACAGCGCATTTCCCTCCCCTGAAAATCCCTCGTTTAGCTTGATCACGATCCGTTTTAGCTCAGGGTGGCGCTCCCACAGCTTGGCAGCGTCCTTTGCCAACGTAGTCACACTATGGGTTAGCTCACTCCCGTCCGGCAACGGAATGCCGCACTCCGCAAAAATTTGACGACTGCCACCTTTCGTTCCCCAATAGAGTAAATCTGGATCGACTGCTAGCAAAGGCAGATCTAACCTCAAAGACAGTTCTCGCTCATATTCGGTGGAGTTGTAGCAGGTCATGTAGGCTTGATCGCCGCGTAGCTTATCCTTAATGCGGCGGATCAGACGAGGGCGATCAAGAATTTTTTGGGTAAGTGGTCGCAATGAAGAGTCGTAGGTTGAAAATAGATCTAGGCGATCGCGCGCGTGAGAACTCGGGATACCCGGTAATAGTTCTAAGTAGTAATCAACAATGCTGGGATGTAGTGGCTGAGAGGTCACGTAGATCAGCCGAGTCTCAGGATTACGCAGCCGGATCAAAGCAAATAGCAAACGCTCTTCATAATGATGAACGCCTTTGACTTTTTTTAGCTCAGCTTGATCAAGGCTAAGAGAAGGCACCACCAAAATCTGCCGAGGTTGTCGATCGAACGCATCGATCGACTGCCAGCGATTCGCTAGCTGAGACTGTAAATAGTGGAAGCGGTCTCGGTCGATAGGCTTTCCATCTGAAGACTTTCCATCTGAAGGCTTTCCATCTGACATTCGATTTTCCTTAGATAGTCCCACCACAGCTTCAACACTACTCATCGCTGACTTCCTAGCCCACCCGACACTCACCTACAAAGCTTAATATGCTCCTGTCAGCCCTTGGGCTCCTAGAAAACAAATAGACAAAAAAAATCGACGCGCTCAACCATTGACCACATCGATTCTGTTTACTTAGGAGATTTGATAACTGTGTAGCGTTAATGCCTTAGAGATAGCGTTAATGCCTTAGAGATTAAATAACTGTGTAGCGTTAAATTCAAAAGATTAACTAGGAATCGCCCTGCAGATCCTGCTGCGGCTGAAGATAAGCAATCATCTGTTCTACACCCCGCTGAATGCGCCGTGTTACTGTCATCGGACTCACGCCGATCCGCTCGGCAACTTCCTTACGAGAAAGCCCTTTGAAGAAGACAAACTCAATAGCAGAGCGAGTTTTCTCTTCTAGCTGACTCATCGCTCTTTGAATCTGCTGCCGGTCCTCTTCTAGAATTTGTGTTAACTGGTAGTGAACATCAGGCAAAGTATCACCGAGTGTGATGCTCGAATCAATCTGATGACAGACCGTTGCATCTAGACTTAAAGGCATCCGGTTTTTGTTCGCCAGCTTGACTTGACGCCATTCTTGAACAGAAACCGTCAGCGCTTCAGCCATCTCAATATCCGAAGGTTGACGACCGTAGCGGCGAATCAGCTCTGACTGACGTTTTTGACCTTCTTTTTGCAAGTCCTGCCAACGGCGGGGAATCTTGACTGTAGTGCCGCGATCGCGCAGGAAATGGAGCATCTCACCGCGAATATAGGGAACAGCAAACGAGCTGAAAGCACAGCCCTGACCTGGATCAAACCGTTCAATAGAACGGATCAGACCGATATAGCCAATTTGCTCAAGATCTTCATAGGGCTCAGCGCACTGGTGACTGACCCGATGCGCAATCTTACGAACTAGACCCGCATTGAGCCTAACTAACTGATTACGAAGCTTAACCGAACGATCTACCTTGTATTGCATGAGTAGTTCCATGCCACGAGATCGAAGTTGTGCAGATTTGGAAGAAGCCATATTTAATGCAGTCGAGACTGCGTTGAAGCGTGCTGCGTGAATTAGATTCATTCTCTAGAAGCCCTTCATTTCAAACCATCGTTGAAACACGGTAGTCGAGTAGATCCTTAACAGCGGCCATAAGCGAATACACGCATTTTCCTGAGAACTGGGATTTTCGGTTAACGGCGTAGTCTTGAGTTAGCAGTCGTTCCAGGCGCTTAAAAATTAATCTGCGAATAATTCGCTGATGTTTCGATTTATGTACGAGCGTTGCTAGGTTTCTCCATCACCTTTGTGAACGCTGCTTCGAGTCCCACAGTAATACGGAGATAGTTTGTTTTTTAGATCGTCACTAGTAGCGACAACTACGGTGTTATTGCTCGATAAAACAGTCGATACGACTAGGAAGAAATCCGTAATCGCCAGATTTTGAGTAATTCAGTACACTCTGTATATAGAAAATCTAGATCCCAAAGACCTAGATTGAAACCTTACAAAAGACCTCTATGAGCAATACCAGTAACTTTCGTCAGGCTATTCGTGAGGCCCAAAGTCAATCGATAGTGGGTCCTAACGTCATTGCGAACGCTTTGCCCTACGTTGGTGGCGGCCTAATCTTGACGGCAGCCGGAACCTTTGGCGGCCTCAACGTCCTTCGAACAAACCCCGGTTTGTTCATGCCTACTTTCTTTGTGGCAATCGTGGCAGAGCTTATTCTGTTTTTTGTTGCCCGCAGCGTAGCGATGAAAGGGAACAACGGCGTTGCCCTACCGCTACTGGCCACTTACAGTCTGCTCTCCGGATATACGCTTAGCGGGTTAGTCTCTCTAGCGCTGCAAAGTAGTGGAGTGGGTATCCAAGGTGTCGGCTTTGCAGCCCTAGCTTGTGGGCTCACCTTCATTGCGGCTCGGCCGATCGGATCTAACCTGTCTGAAGAAGACGGGATGGCACTGACTAAAACCGTCCAGCTTGGCATCATGGCTTTGCTAGTTGTGATTGTTGGTCAGTTTGTCTTTAGCTTTTTTGGTGTCTATGCACCTAATTTTCTAGAGATTGCTATTTCAGCGATTGGCGTCTTGCTATTTGTAGGCGCAGCGGTGGTCGACTTTTTCGTGCTGCCCCGTACCTACAGCGATGACCAAGCGATCCCTGCAGCCCTATCGATGTACCTGACATACATCAACCTGTTTGTCTTTATTCTCAGACTGTTGATCGCAATCAACGGCAGAGATTAAACTATCGAAGCTGTCCTCTCATTCTTGTCTTTCATCCGCCTTAATGGACAAAGCATTCTTTAAAAAATGCTCAGAGCTGCGTTTTTAGGCGAGGTTGGTAGGCAAGGATGAGGATTCGAGTCAATGGCTTTTCTATATGTTTGATACTCTCACTCTCAAGCGGGAGCTAGAAACGCTCTCTGAGCGCCTGGGCAAAGCTCAGGAATATCTTTGACATTCCCGCTTTGAATGCAAAAATTAAAGACTTAGAACAACTGTCTGCACAGCCAGATTTCTGGGACGAGCAAGAAAGTGCCCAAAAGTCTCTTCAAGAATTAAATGACTATAAAGCCAACCTTGATCAAGTAGAAGGTTGGTCTACTAGCCTAGAGGATTCCGAAGCAATCCTAGAACTGCTAGATCTAGAGCAAGATGAGTCACTCCTTTTAGAAGCTGAGTCAACTGTGAATAGGCTGAGTAAGGAGCTAGATCAGTGGGAGCTACAGCAGCTACTCTCTGGGCCATACGACAAGGCAGGTGCTGTCCTAACCATCAATGCGGGTGCGGGCGGGACCGATGCTCAAGATTGGTCCGAAATGCTGCTGCGCATGTATACCCGTTGGAGCGAACAAAATGGCTATCAGTTTAAGCTAATCGAAAAGTCGGAAGGGGATGAGGCTGGGCTGAAATCGGTCACTATGGAAGTTTATGGTCGCTACGCCTACGGCTATCTCAAAGGCGAGAAGGGAACCCATCGACTGGTGAGAATTTCGCCTTTTAATGCAAATGGGAAACGGCAAACGAGTTTTGCGGGCGTAGAGGTGATGCCGATTCTAGATCAAAAGGTGGAGTTGGACATTCCAGATAAGGATCTAGAAATCAAGACATCGCGATCAGGCGGCGCTGGGGGACAGAACGTTAACAAGGTGGAGACAGCAGTGCGAATTACGCATTTGCCCACAAGCATTTCGGTTCGCTGTACTCAAGAGCGATCGCAGCTCCAAAACAAGGAAAAGGCAATGGCGCTGCTGACCTCAAAGCTGCTAGTCATTGCGCAAGAGCAGCGAACTCAGGCGATCGCAGATATCCGTGGCGATATGGTAGAGGCGGCCTGGGGTAATCAAATTCGCAACTACGTTTTCCACCCCTATCAAATGGTCAAAGATCTGCGTACCAGCGTTGAAACCACTGCGGTTGACGATGTCATGAATGGTGATCTTGAAGCGTTCATCCAGGCCTACCTGCACCAGGAAAACCAGCTCATATTAGAAACAACTGTCTGAGCTCGAAGGAAAACCAGCTCTTTTCGAGCGCAGTATAATTGCTGAATAAATATCACTGCCTAGTAGAAAGGCAAAAGAAAGAAAAACACGAGAAAAATCCCAGCATCCAGAATTTATCCACTACCAAAGCGCCAATATGAGTACCGAAAAGCCAGCCGTTGCAGCACCTGCAGATCAGCACTCAACCCTAGAAAATTCCCTACTAAACGAACCTGCTCCTAGCTTTATCAAGCTGGCGATGCGTAACATGGTTAAAAAAGGAGGAACATCGCTCTATCACTTCTTCCTCTCCTTTATCGGACTATTAGGACTTTTTGTGGGCTTAGCCTATCTCACTCGCTAGTGTCTTCTTGCCTAAAGATATATCAGGTGCGAGTTCGCTAGAGGTGGGCTGAATGACGAAACAAACGCTCCAGGTCGAAGCTTTTGTAGACGGCAGTGCTTTGGATAGGGTGACCGAAGAGACGGGTATTGCAAACGAGCAATACATCATGTGGTTTAAGACCTGGCTGGCTGATCTTGACCCGAAGATTTCGCCGATTGGGGCTTATGAAGTCAGTTTACGACTGACCTCTGATGCAGAAATTCAACAGCTTAATAGCGATTTTCGACAGCAGGAAAAACCAACCGACGTGCTTTCTTTTGCTGCGCTAGAAACAGAGATCCCGCAGTTACAGAACGTCTATCAGCAACAGCCAGTCTATCTGGGCGATATTATTGTCTCAATAGAAACCGCCTCCCGTCAGGCAGTTGAGAATCGACACTCTCTAGAAAGGGAACTTGCTTGGCTTTGCGCTCATGGACTACTCCACCTGTTAGGCTGGGACCATCCAAACGAGGATAGACTCACGCAGATGCTTGATCGCCAAGCCCTTTTGCTGAATCTAATCTTCTAAGCTAGATTTTGCTAAATATCATTGGCTAAACATCAAAAGATTGTAGGTTTCTAGGCTGGTTTTGGTAGATTGTCTTGAAGTCGCTCAAAAGCTTTGTTGAAAGTGAGAAAGCCGTCAAAAAACTATCTATTAAAATCTAATAAAAAACCGTATATGTAATGCTTCCTATGTAAAGTGGCTGACAAATTGGCTGACAGCGAAGATGATTAAGTTATGTTGATCTAAAACCTGGGCAACGTTAAATCGTCAGATTACTATTGTTTTCCCTCATCTATCTCAATCTACATAGACGCTAGCCGACCCCATATATTTATGTTCTCTAGTGATAGCCAGCGCTTCCAAAACGGTGCCACTCCTCCTACGGAGTATCGCAGCAACCATTTGGAGAGCGCTACTCCCTCTCACCCCAGCCTGACGACTCATGTGGAATCCACTTCAGCAGATGTCCAACCGCTTCGATCACAACAGGCTGATACAGACCAGATCAACACCAAAAGTATAGAAACCGATAAGGGAGACCTTGACAAAATAGAAATAGCTAAGCGGGCCCAGTCTTGGCAAGTCGCTCCTGACCTTTTTACTAGCTTCCGATACGCTTGGGCAGGCATTACTTACGCCTTCCAAACCCAGCGGAATTTCAGAGTTCATAGTGGTATCGGTGTCCTAGCCATCATTCTCTGTTGGACACTTAAAGTTAGCAATCTAGAAGTGGCTGTTGTCTGCCTAACGATTGGCGCGGTCTTAGTCATGGAAATTCTTAACACTGCCTTAGAATCTTTAGTCGATCTGACGGTGGGGCAGGCCTATCATGACCTTGCTAAAATCGCTAAGGATTGCGCTGCTGGGGCTGTCTTGATGTCGGCAATCGTTGCCTTGGCGATCGCTGTTCTTATTTTTGCACCACCGCTTTGGGCTCTTCTAGCTCCTTCTGCTCTCTCGATTTAGCTATCTTTAGTCCGGCTCTATTCGACTACGCTTTGATTATGCTTTGTCTGACTGCATCGATGATCCAATATATAGACAGGCGAATAGATAGACAGCCGCACTAACCTTATGATCCTTGTTATAGATAACTACGATAGCTTCACTTATAATCTGGTTCAATATCTTGGTGAGCTTGGACAAAATCTAGGCATTGCTCGTGAGATAGAAGTTTTCCGCAACGACCAAATCACGATAGAAGAAATCTCCGCTAAGCAGCCAGACGGTATCGTCATCTCACCAGGTCCAGGAACACCAGACGATGCCGGCATTTCCTTACAGATTATTGAGCAGCTAGGGCCCACTCTACCTATTCTAGGCGTTTGCTTAGGACATCAAAGTATTGGTCAGGTTTACGGCGGTAAGGTCGTTAGCGCACCAGAGCTGATGCACGGCAAGACCTCCCCTGTTCGCCACAACAGTACGGGTGTCTTTGCAGGGTTGGCCGACCCACTTACGGCTACTCGCTACCATAGCCTTGTTATTGATCCAGCCACCTGCCCAGCAGTCCTAGAAGTCACTGCTTGGGTAGAAGATGGGACCATTATGGGAATCCGCCACCGCGACTATCCGCATATTCAAGGCGTACAGTTCCATCCAGAAAGCGTCTTGACAGAATCGGGCAAAGATCTACTGAAAAATTTCTTGAAAGACCTCACCTAGCACTCGAGGCCTATCCGCCCTGACAAACTGTCCTAATTCCTTAGTGCATCTAGGCACCCCATACGGCAGGATAAAAGAATAGTGATCGAAGAACAGCGATCAAAGAACAGTGTGGAAGATTGATAGAAATGATGAATCGACGAAATCTCTTAAAGTACGCAGGCGCAGGGTTTCTAGGTACTGTTGGGTTAGGTCTTACTTCGAAGTATCAATCTTCTTATGCACAAACTGGCCCGCTAACGATTACAGCGCTTGGACACACTGCCTTTTTGTTTACTGGCAGTGGTAAGCGGATACTAGTCAATCCATTCAAAGCCATTGGTTGTACAGCGGGATATGCTGAGCCCAAAGTAGCCGCTGATGTCGTGCTTACTAGCAGTCGAATGTTTGACGAAGGTTTTGTGAACAGTACCTACGACAACACACAGCTACTCGAAGAACCCGGAGACTACACGGTTGGTGTCCTAGAAGTGCAGGGTGTGAGTATGCCCCACGATCGAATCGGCGGCAGGCGATTTGGCACTAATGTCGCTTGGGCGTGGAATCAGTCGGGTATTAATGTCGTACATCTAGGGGGTGCGGCTGCGCCGATAGCGATCGAAGATAGGATTCTGCTGGGTCGCCCGGACATATTGCTATTGCCTGTCGGCGGTGGGCCAAAAGCTTATGGACCAGAAGAAGCGGTTGAGGCAGTGCGATCGCTTAATCCCAAGATCGTTATTCCGACCCACTACCGCACTCAGGCAGCCGATGCGGACGCTTGCGATATCGTTGGTGTAGAAGACTTTATCGATCTAATGCCAGACGTACCGGTTACTAGAGGAGACAACACGTTTTCAATCAGTCCCAGCGCGCTACCTAGTAGCGGTATGCGAATCGAAGTTTTGAGCTATGCTTTTTAAAGTTTGCTTAACACTTTAGAACTTTAGAAGAACGCTTTAGCAAGAAAGCGTCACGAACTCATGCAGAGCGAGTATCATCAGCGTCGGCAGGCTGTGCTTGAAGCAATTGGTCAGGGCACGGCTATATTCTGTAGTGCCCCTACCGCTGTCATGCACAACGATGTGGACTATTTATTTCGACAAGACAGCGACTTCTTCTATCTCACAGGCTTCAACGAGCCCGATGCGGTAGCTGTACTTGCCCCCTCGCATGAGAAACACAACTTCATCCTTTTTGTAAGACCCAAGGATAAAGAGGCAGAAACTTGGAGTGGCTACCGCACTGGCGTAGACGCTGCTAAGGAAAGATACGGCGCCGATGAGGCTTACCCGATTACAGAGCTAGGGAAAAAGCTCATAGAGTATGTCCAGTCAGCGCCTAGACTTTACTACCACTTTGGCAACGACCAAGTCTTCAATCAACGCATCATTAGCCTGTGGCAGCAGCTGCTCAGGAAGATGACAAAACAAGGTAAAGGTCCCGCCGCTATCGAAGACTCGAAGCTGTTGATGCAGCAGTTTCGTCGGATCAAAACACCCGCTGAGGTAGAGAAGATTCGGCGGGCGATCGCCATTAGCGCCGAGGCCCATCAGGTAGCCAAAGACATGGTGCGTCCTGGCGTATACGAATATGAAGTCCAAGCAGCTATCGAAAACGTCTTTCGTAGCAAAGGCGCACTGGGTCCGGCCTATCCATCAATTGTGGCTGGGGGAGAAAACGCCTGTATCTTGCACTACGTCGAAAATAACAGGGTGCTGAGAAACGGCGATCTCATTTTGATCGACGCTGGCTGCGCTTACGACTACTACAACGCTGATATCACCCGGACTTTTCCGGTAGGCGATCGCCTCTCTAGAGAGCAAAAAATTCTCTATGAACTTGTTCTAGAAGCTCAGCTTGCGGCCATTGAGAAAGTCCAGCCTGGTCTTCCTTTTAATGCCTTTCACGATGCTGCTACCAAGGTGATTACAGCCGGACTAGTTGAGTTGGGTCTATTAGAAGGTGATGTAGACGAGCTGATCGAAGCTAAAAAGCATAAAGCCTTTTTTATGCATGGTACTGGCCACTTCCTAGGCTTAGATGTCCACGATACAGGCATTCTGCGTAATTCTGATAAAACCTGGAAGCCGTTTGAACCTGGCAACATCGTCACCGTAGAACCTGGTATCTATATTCCACCTGATTATGAACCTGACAACACACCAGATGAAGCAGGAGAGGAAAAATACCCTCAACCGCACATCGAGGACCGCTGGAAAGGTATCGGCATTCGGATAGAAGACGATGTTTTAGTCACAGAGACGGGGCACGAAGTTTTGACAGCGGCTGTTCCCAAAACGCTAGATGATAAATTGCTTGCTAAACAGGCTGCTTAGCCATATCTTTAATTCGAGATCATGCCGTTGTAAAATCACGGCTTCGTAATTGGTCTGCTAAGCTGCAGTGTAAACAGGCAGGTGATTACTCTTTCGTAAGCATCTCCTGGTACGGGTTCCTTGAAGTCACTGATTAGAACAGGTTCGCTTGTTGTATGAACTGAGAAACTGGGCAGGCTAACGCCTGAAACACCGAAAGACCACTGAACTTTATCTAGAGGGTGAGTAAAACCTTCAGAGACCAGTTGGTCTTCAAGTTGACAGAGTTTTGGATTTACAAATTGCTGACGACCCTTCACAGTATCTTTCACAGTATCTATAGCCTTAGCCACGGCTCTCGCGGTCTGTCCCATAGGCATAGAGCTAGCCAGACATCGGCGATTGTTAGCAGGTATGGCAGCGCCGCTAGTGAATTTGTTCGGTATCGAGGATCTAGATTGTGAGAGCAAATTCTCTACTATCTGCGCTGTCTCTGATAGGAGCACTGGTGCTTGCTTTCCCCTCAGAAGCCGCTAGACTCCAGTCCTGGCGATTCGATCCACAAAAGAACCAGCTGACGTTTACGACGGATGACAGCATTCAGCCCACTGCTCAGCTCCTATCTAGTCCAACTAGGCTAGTTATTGACCTGCCAGGAACCACGCTTGATGAAACGCAAAACCTAGTGGTGGAAGATCCTGCGATTAAAGAAGTGCGAGCCGTTGAGTTAGACGCCGAGACCGCTCGGCTGATTGTGGAATATGAACCAGGCTATATTCTTGATCCTGACCAAGTACGGATACGCGGTGAAAGCTCACGCGAGTGGACACTGCAGCTTCCAGAGGCCACCAGCCTTGCGGCAAGTGATGTAGAAAGCAATATAGAAAGCGATATAGAAACCAAAGCACCGACGCAAGTAACTGGCAACACGGTCAATAATCGTCCCGTTCAGGGCGCTCAGACCCGTATCCAAGGGATTGTTGCCACCGTAGACGGCTTTTTCATTCGCACTGCCGGAGAAGTGGCTGAGTTGAGGGTCGATAGATTCTCAGATGATGGGCAAAACTACATCACGCTAGAGTTAGACCAGGCAGCCATATCAATTGGCCTGACGGCCGGGCGTCTACCGGTTGAGCGCTACAGCATCGACAGTTGGCAAGTCGACCAGATATCAGCACAGCCTGCTAAGGCTCGAATCACCTTGGCACTCGCAGAGGGCAGCCCCGATTGGGAAATCACGGCACACGAAGGCGGCATCATGGTACTACCCAAGGACGTCGCGATTACTAGTGTGCCAGATACGGGGAATCGATCGGGGACGACCGAAGCTTATGCATCTAGATTAGCAACAGCGAATAGACAGACAGATCAAGTAGAACTTGGCTCACTACCTACTGTTCCCAACGGACGGTTTACTGTTGTACTAGACCCTGGACATGGCGGCCGTGATCCGGGCGCAGTTGGAATTGGTGGTTTGCAGGAGAAACAGGTAGTTAACGACATCACCCCTCAGGTAGCCGCTATCTTACGCACGCAAGGTGTTAATGTCGTCGTGACTAGAGAAAGTGATTATGAGCTAGATCTAGCGCCCAGAGTACAGATTGCTGAGCGAGCAAATGCGTCTATCTTCGTTAGCATTCATGCCAATGCGATCAGCATGAGCCGCCCTGATGTCAACGGGCTAGAAACCTTCTATGCTTCGGCCGCAGGTCAACGATTGGCGAATACAGTCCATGCTAGTGTACTTGCAGAAATGGGAATGCGCGATCGCCGCGTTCGTAGCGCTCGGTTCTATGTTATCCGTCGCACTTCTATGCCTGCTATCTTGATCGAAACAGGCTTTGTTACAGGTGTGGAAGATGCACCGAATCTAGCCGATCCAGTTTGGCGAGAGCGTATGTCTGTGGCGATCGCTAGAGGCATCCTGCTTCACCTACAGCGCGGTCTTTAAGGCGTAAGAGCCAGCTTAGGTAAGACACGGCTATCCAGGCTGACTTACCGCAGGTGATTGCCTGATTGTCGTCACCTTGTCGGCCTACTTCTTCTCAGGGTGTTGAACTTCATCGCACGAAACACCCAACTTGCCAAGAAAGCGAATCATCTCATGCAATCGCCCCTGACTGCGCTGGTTGAAATATAAAGCCAAACGAGGCAAGGATGCCGTTTCGTCGTCCTGTTCGACTGAAAACGCTGACACCTCTCGAATAGTTCCTTTAGTTAAGATATCTTCGAACTTCTCGTTGAGCTGATCGACAGCATCAGCCCCTAGGGGAGCCTTTAGTCGAATGACGAGCTGATTGTCTATATACCGACTGGAATGATACATCCGGTAGAAGTCTTCAATCGACTTGATCGCGTCATCAATGCTGTCAGTCAGATGGTAAAGACTCGTGTCATCTGGGCTAATCAATCCCTGGTCAAGCAGCCGGTTGCGCAAATAGTGATCCCAGCTCTTCCAATAGTCTCCACCAGGTCTATCTATCAACACTAATGGCAGCGGAGTGGCTTTGCCTGTCTGAATCAAGGTAAGTGATTCAAACGCTTCGTCTTGAGTGCCAAAGCCACCTGGAAAGAGCGCGATCGCATCGCTTTCCTTCAAGAAAAACAGCTTTCGAGTGAAAAAGTATCTAAAATCTAGCAGCTTAGTATCGCCAGTCATGGTCGGATTAGCGCCTTGCTCAAAAGGCAATTGGATATTGAGACCAAAAGAGCGATCGCGTCCTGCACCCTCATTACCCGCCTGCATGATGCCGCCCCCGGCCCCGGTCATCACCATAAAGCCTTCTTCACTCACACGACGCGCGAATTCGACTGCCATTTGATACTCAGGGCGATCGCTCGGGGTTCTAGCCGAGCCAAAGACCGTTACCTTGCGCGTATGCCGGTAAGGGTAAAAGGCCTGAAACCCTATCTCCATATCCAGCAAAGAACGGCTCAAAATCTTCCAGTCTAGTCGCTCAGCCTCTTGCTGAGTCATCCGTACTAGCGTCTCAAAAATCTCCTCTATCAGCGCTCCATTTTCTAGATCCGGTAGACGGCTCAAAGCATCGAGAACGTCTGAGCGAAGACTTTGGCTAGGTTGGCGGTGATGCTTCGATAAAGACTTACCAGACTGTGAAAAAGAATTAGTCATTAGTTAACCAGAAAAGTGATAGCGGTATGGGGATGAATGCATATCCTGCGGGTTACTTAGCATACCTATACAGAGAAATTTCATACATAGAAGTTTTACCTGCATTTTTGTACTTCGATACAGTGACAAGCACTCGATACAGTGACAAACACTATAGTAGAGCCATTGATGAGTAGAGCTATTGACGGCTAGAGCTATTGATGAGATCAAAACACTTGCCAAGGGAAACTATTCATTAAAAAGGGGTTCTAGCAAACGCTAGAACCCAAATAGCAAAGCCAATCCATCAAGAATGCTTACCATCTAACGCTCAGAATCAGGCCTGACTCAAAACAAAGATATCTGACATCAAGCTTTGCTCTTCGACATCGAGCTTCCTGAAACCAAGCCCTACCGTGTTAGTTACAGATACTTTTCTAACGTATTAGCCAAAGTTGTCTTAGGAACCGCACCGACAACCATATCCACTCGCTGACCACCCTTAAAAATCATTAGCGTCGGGATACTGCGAATACCGTATTGACTAGCAACACTAGGGTTTTCGTCTGTGTTGACCTTGACTACTTTAACTTGACCATCATACTGCTCAGAAATTTCGTCAACAACGGGCGCTACCATTCGGCAAGGACCACACCAAGGTGCCCAAAAGTCCACCAGCACTGGTGTCTCGTTTTCCAAAACTTCTTGCTTAAATGTCGAATCTGTGACCTGTGCGGCTGACATTCTTAAAATCCTTAGTCACTCATGTACTCTGATCTTACCATAGCCAAAAGCTGTCCCCTTTTTTCACCCGCTACAGATTTCTTCCGTATTGAGTCTCGATTTCTTCCTTATTACATAGATCTTCGCTGTATAGGCACGCTCTAATAAAGACTATACCTAACGTCAAAGTCCCACATATCAGAGTCGGCAACCCTAAGGAACAATACCATCAATCAAAAGGAACCGCCTAGATCAAAAGATCTAGGCGGAGTGTGGTGTGAGGAGTGAACGGAAACTTTCGTCTCCGCTTCTTTTTAATTGTAAGAGACTCTTAGAAATTTGCCATAGAGGTTCTTGGATAATCAAAGACAAGTCTTTATACTAGCCAGGCTCTGTTTAGCGTTAGCTCATATTCAGCTCGAGCTCATATCTATTATTGTGGTCAATTGTGGTTACCTTGCACTCTCAAGATGGTTGCCATTGGATCAAACGGCCAAATACTGAGCGACTACTTACCCATGCCTAGCTGCTGAGCTTTCTGGTAAACTTTGCCCTCAGTCAGCAGCGAAGGGGCTATCACCACCTCTACTTGCTGCATCTCCTTAAGATCTTTTGCCCCCAAAGTACCCATACTGGTTTGCAAGGCGCCCAAAAAGTTGTGCGTTCCATCATCTAGCTGAGCAGGCCCACGAAGAATTTGTTGCAAAGAGCCGGTTGTACCAACCTCGATTCGAGTACCCCGCGGTAGGACTGGACTCGGTGTTGCCATACCCCAGTGGAACCCGCGTCCAGGAGCCTCTTGAGCACGGGCGAACGGAGAACCAATCATCACCCCATCAGCACCAGAAGCAATACACTTACAGATATCGCCGCCTGTCACCAAACCGCCATCCGCGATAATTGGCACATAGCGACCTGATTCTTTCTGATAATCGTCCCTAGCAGCAGCACAGTCAGCTACAGCCGTCGCTTGTGGCACACCTACACCTAGCACGCCTCTAGAGGTACAAGCAGCGCCAGGACCAATTCCCACTAGCACCCCTGCAGCTCCCGCTTTCATCAGCTTTAGAGTGACTTCATACGTTACACAATTACCTAACAGTACCGGAATTGGCATTTCCTCACAGAAGCTAACTAGATCAAGCGGTGTGACTGCCTTAGGCGATAAGTGGTCGGTAGAAACCACTGTCGCCTGCACAAACACAAGATCTGCCCCTGCCTCAGCGACAGTTTTGCCAAACTTAACTGCGCCTGCTGGCGTTAGGCTAACAGCGGCAATACCCTCTTGAGCTTTGATCTCTTGAATGCGTTTTGTGATCAAATCAGCTCGTACTGGCTGAGCATAAAGTTCTTGCATCAATGGTACGAACTCGGTCTTACCAACAGAGGCGATCCTATCGAGAATGGGATTAGGATTGTCATAGCGGGTCTGAATCCCCTCTAGATTGAGCACACCTAACGCTCCCAACTTAGAGAGTTCAACCGCCATTTTGACATCGACGACCCCGTCCATCGCGCTGGCAATGATAGGTATCTCTCTGGTAATGCCGCCGATTTGCCAGCTAGTGTCAGCAAGCTGTGGATCTAGGGTTCTTGCCCCAGGCACCAAGGCAATTTCATCAATTCCGTATGCGCGACGCGCTGTTTTACCACGACCAATTTTAATATCCACGTCCGTACTTGTCCCTAGGAAGCATCTAGCTAGCCTATCAAAGAAAGAATTGGATTGCGCAAGAGTGTTCGGCAGTCTTTAACTAATCTCTGGCGGTGGCTCTCAAGAGTCGCAAAGAGAGTAGCAAAGCCAGCGGGATAAACCAGTAGAATGCTTGCATCCTCTTCATTCGCTTTAATTAAACCTTGTGAATATTTCGTCCCTTAAGTTTTTCAAGAATCTAAGAGCAACCAACCGCCAGTTTGCGGTCATTGGGCTAGGACGCTTTGGTAGAGCAGTTTGCTTGACGCTGCACGGCATGGGTTACGAAGTAATGGGTATAGATTCAAACGAAAGTCGAGTTGCCCAAGTATTAACTGACCAAATTGCTGCTCACGCGATTCAGTTAGACTCTACCCAGCCGTCAGCGCTGCTAGAAGCAGGCATTCCTGATTTCGATACGGTGATTGTCGCTATCGGCAACTACGTACAAGAGAGCATTATCACTACGCTTAATGTGAAGGAGGCAGGTGTGGCTAACGTGGTTGCTAAAGCGTCTTCAGAGATCCATGGCAAGCTACTCGTTAGGGTTGGCGCTGACCATGTGGTCTTTCCGGAGCATGAAATGGGTTGTGAATTAGCCCGCTCATTGACTCGTCCTGGCATCCTAGATCGCTTTGAGCTTGATCCTGACCACAGCATCGTAGAAGTGGTGGTGCCCCAAAGTTTTGATGGTAAAACCATTATGGAGGTAGACCTGCGTAATCACTACGGTCTGACGCTGATGGCTATCAGCAAAGAAGACATGAAAGACGACCACGATAAATTTACAATCAACCCCAGTCCAGTAACGCGACTAAAAGGTGGGAGCTTGATGGTGGTGATTGGCGATAATGCGGGCATCGATAAGCTACCGATGTAGAAGCGGCAAGATGATACGGAGATTGATGTAGAGACGAACGCATGAGAATTATTGGCCTGATGAGTGGCACGTCGGTTGATGGAATCGATGCGGTGCTGACCGAGATAACTGGCGAAGGCTATGAAATTGAGGTGGAGCTAGTCAAGGGAATTACGTATCCTTACTCAGATAATGTGCGATCGCAGATCTTAGCTATCTGTGCTAATCAGCCAGTTACCCTAATGGAGCTAGCCGCACTAGATGATGCGATCGCCCAGCAGTTCATTCAGGCAATTCGAGCACTAGAAAGTGACCTAACCTCTATTGACCTCATTGGTTCCCACGGCCAGACTTTATACCACCGCCCGCCTAGCAATAGTCAGCTTGGCTACACTCAGCAACTCGGACGCGGGGACCACATTGCCGCTGCTACTGGCTGTATGACGATCAGCAACTTTCGCGTTGCTGATATTGCTCTAGGTGGCCAAGGAGCACCGCTCGTCCCGCTCATCGATGCCTGTTTACTTAGTCAATTAGAGAATGATGTTGCTGTTCAAAACATAGGCGGCATTGGCAACGTAACCTACCTGCCCGCTTGGGATCGAGGGGCTAAACGAGAAGATTTGAAGCCGGAATCAGCACCCAAAAATATTATGGGCTGGGATACTGGTCCGGGTAATGCACTGCTTGACTGGGCGGTAACAACGCTTTCTAATGGGGAAAAATCATACGATCAGCATGGTGAATGGGCTGCTCAGGGGAGATCAAATCAGTCATTGATAGATCAATGGCTACAGCAGTCATATTTTCAGCTAGCGCCTCCTAAGTCTACAGGCCGTGAACTATTTGGCGCAGACTATGCGCGGCAGTGTTGGCAAATAGCACGAAGCCAGAAATTAAGCCCTGAAGACTTCCTGGCGACGCTGACCGATTTTACCGCGGCGACGGTTGAGCTGAGCTATCGGCAGTTTTTACCGCAATTACCCAAAGAGGTTCTAATTGGCGGCGGGGGCAGCCGGAATCGCTTCTTGATGGAGTGCCTAGAGCGGCGTTTGCCAGAATGCAAGGTGCATTCAACTGATGATAGACACATAGATGCGGATTACAAAGAGGCGATCGCATTCGCGGTCTTAGCCTACTGGCGCTGGCATGGTATTCCTAGCAACTTACCAAGTGTGACAGGAGCCTCGAGATCGTGTCTGCTTGGCGAGATCTGGGAACCTTAATCTCGCTACGTGGTTCAATCTCGCAGGCGCATGACTACGCAAAACCGACGGTCTGCCTTTTTACCGCAGCATAGTGAGCTTGACCAAAAAGGTAGCTGGATAACGCCAGAATTATTTGTGCAACGCGATTGGGACATCAAAGATAGACTGCATCGCACTAGGTTTGAGACACGCCAAGAAGCAAGTCAACGCAGGTATTACTTCTTAGGTAGGGTAACGTCAGCTCGCTATCTCAGCAGTGCATGGAGGCAGCAACTGCCAGACAGTTGCCATGATTGATTCAAACGCTGGGCGCACAGTTTGCGATCGCTATGAACTCATAGAAACTATTGGTCAAGGCTCAATGGGCAGAGTCTACCTAGCTAGTGACTCGCTCCTAGGCGGGATACCAGTAGCTGTCAAATTTTTGTCGCAAACGCTGTTGAACGAAAACATGCGAATGCGGTTCTTACGTGAGGCAATGACCTGCGCACAGCTCGGTCAAAGGAGTATTCACGTAGTTCGAGTCACTGATTATGGTGTCAACGAAGACGAAGTGCCCTTCTATGTGATGGAGTATCTCAAGGGTAATAACATCGGCCAAGTGATTCAAAAAAAGCCTTTACCCGTACCCCGTTTTCTTGGGTTAACCCGTCAGATTCTATTAGGCCTAAAGACAGCGCACAGCGGCATTTCAGTCGACGGCAAAGTTGTGCCTATCATTCACCGCGATATCAAACCTAGCAATATACTAGTCACCATCGACCCTTCGATAGGTGAGCTGGTTAAGATTCTTGATTTTGGAATCGCTAAGCTGCTGCAAGAGGGTGACGAGCAGACAAGCACTTTCATGGGAACGTTGGCCTACGCTTCTCCAGAGCAGATGGAAGGTCGCAAGCTAGATAATCGCTCAGACATCTACAGTCTAGGAGTGATGATGTATCAGATGCTAGCTAGCAAGCTGCCCGTCACACCGGGTAACAATACGTTCGGGAGCTGGTACAAAGCTCATAGGCTAACAGAACCAGAGCCTTTGATCAAAGCGTATAGGATTCCTAAAGAACTTAATGATGTAGTCATGGCTTGTCTCTCAAAACGACGAGCAGATAGACCTTCGACAGTAAGCGACATCATAGAAGCACTTTCTCCTTTAGAAAAGCGCTTTGGATCTAGCTTTCAAATTTCTCAAAGAATTAGCACTACACTTTCTAAACTTCCGATTGCCCAAAGGGACAGTCCACTCCCGGTAGGAGTAACCATTGCTAGACCCCTTCTTAGCAATGAATTAGATCTTCCATCAGCGCCTACCAAAACCGCTAAAGCAGGCAATTTGCACGATGCTCTAAACCAATCACCAGAAGCTATACCTATAGATGACCTAGAAGCAGCTTCTCAGAATCACCCAAAGCCTACACGCTCACCTAATGAACAGTTTTACCTAGAGCAAAAGTGGCCCGCTGAGATACCGATTGCACAAGTCGTTTTCCCTCGCCTTCTGAGTCAGGCAGGCGAGACTGCGGCTACGCTGTGGGCAATGATGCCGAATGCTGAAATCGAAAAGCGTATTCGCAATACTCGTTACAACAACTTTATATGTGCTATGACACCCCATCCTATGGTGCTATGGCTAAGTGCGTTCTACAACCGAAATGATGGTCCTCGTTGGATGCCATGCTATTTAGATCTGAAAAAAGCCACTTCTCAGGCAATTCTGTGGCAGCTTACCCAAAACCGACAGTATCAAATTCTCTTCTTCACGCTGGAATCCCCCCACCATTGCTCTCGGGTTAAAAAGTTTAATGTCGCAACTAGTCAGCTCAAGCTGCTACAAAATTGGGCAGTAAGCGCTCGTCAGACCGCATCAATTGGTAGCCCAGCAGAAACTAAAGCGCTATTGAGGCGCGAGCTAGATAACAACTTGAAGCCTAAAGTCACGATGAATTTTGAAGCTATGCACTCCGAGAAGCAGCCTGCTATGGATGCATCCCTAAGCTTTCTTAAGTAGCTTAGGAATACCTTAGGGTCAGTGGGCTATCGGTAGCTATAACAGCTTTCTAGCCGCCATAGCGAGGAAAATGAACGATGGGATGCCAGGAGGCTCGCAACATAGCGCTGGTGAAGCTGGGAACAGTGAGCTTTAGCAAGCCTTTGCTCTTGCCAGTGCACACAGCGATCGCACTGATATCATGCACCTCACCTGACTTCAATATCTCCTCAACAGGGCTGCCCAAGCGCACTTCGGTTTCAATCTGACTACCTAATCCTCGTAGCTGTGCAGCGACTTTTTCTAGTTTTGACTTGGCTTCTTTAGTAAGGTCACTACTAGGAATTCTTCCACCACCGTCTATCACCCAGCTTAGTAGACAAGTTTGTGTTGCACACCCTGGATCAGCTTGAATTCTGGTTTTGACTTCATCGACTAGGTGGTCTGCGCTCTCGCTCCCGTCATAGGGTAGCAAGAGATAATCAAACATATTCTGACAGCGCTGTGCTAGCTCGCTTTCACGATAGGTAGATAGGAGCTGAGGGCGTAGAATCAGCAAAGGAACTTGAGTTTTTTCGGCTAATGCCATTGTGGTACTACCAAATAGCCGCTCGTTGAGTACAGAGCGCGTTGGCATTCCAGAAAAGATAATGTCGGGCCGATGCTCTTTGACTGCTCGGACAATATTGTCCGACGCTCTCCCTGAAGCAACTTCAATCTTAACGGTGGTTCCATCTGGCACAGCAGATTGAGCCACCGCTAGCCGTTCACGAGCTGCCTCAACCCGCTCTTCGTCTACACAGGGAATCTCTCTAGAGGTCATCAGCGGCACATTGTGAAAAAACACAATATGGGTCATGCAACCTTTTGATAAATCTGGCACAAAGTCGACAAAGCGCTGAAGACTATCTGTAAAGTCAGTACAAATGAGCACACGCTTGAACATAGAGTCGCACCGATAAACTGCCTTGGATGGAATGTCGTCCTAGATGAAATTCCTCGATGGAATATTTAGGAGAGTCCTTAAACACTACCACCCCTTCTAAAGATAAACCTTATCCCTTTTGAACCGGATATAGCAGTTGAAAAAGTTCGTTAAGTATCGAATCCGGCAACATGCGAGCACGAGTGGGCACCCTAAGGATGGATTGCTCTTAGACCAACTCTTTGCTTAAACCATTGCTTGCTCTATCAAACCATTACTGCTCTATAGTTAAGAAAATAGCAAGAGTTAAGAAAATAGCAAGTAAGCAGATAGCAGCCCTTGCCTTGCCAGCTACTAAGTTTCTTCTGCCAGATTTTCACCGACAGCAAGATCAGTCCATAGGATAGCGTCGGTCAGCGTAGCCAAATCAACGCTAAAAAGACATACCGTAACAAATGAGGTAATAGATAATTGCCCATATATGTGGCAAAGTTGCCTTCTAGAAGCCAACTTCTACAAGGTTGGCAAATCCCTCTGGAAAATCGTCTAGAAAGCGTTTCATCTCTCTAGAACCAGACCTAAGGCATTCTATCTGCTTTCTTAATTCGCATCAAAAGACGAATGAGTGTCACTCCTGATAAAACGGCGATCGCACCCATGATTAGCGCTGCCAAAGTATATTCAAATATCAGCAGCAGTGTCGCTGAGAGGGTGAACGTACCAACTAGCAAAGTGTAGCTGTTCGCTAAAGACAGATCGCTGTTGCGACGAAGAATGCGATCGCTCTCAATAGAACGAACTCTCACCCGAATGTCACCTCGATCGAGTCGATCAAGCGTATCTTCTATACGTCTAGGCAAACTAAGCGCGGAGCTACCCACTTGCGCGGCTTGCCGACTAATCTCACCCAAAAGACCGTTGGGCTCACCAGGCATACCATTTGTCATAAGTTCTGTCGCGTAGGGTTTAGCGGCCTCCATAAAGTTGAACTCTGGGTCAAGCCCTTTACCTACCCCTTCTAGAGTCGAAAAAGCTCGCATCACGAACGTGAACGTCGCTGGAAATCGAAATGGTTGGTCATAGGCAACCGCATATAGATCATCGCTAATCGCCGTCACCGATTGCTCCTCGAACGGCTTATCCATCATGTTATCTAGGATGTACTGAATCGAACGGCGTACCGGACCCATATCATCAATCTGAGCAAGTGCACCGAGTTCGACTAACGACTTCATGACCAAACCCGCATCCCGCTGAGCGATACCAAAAAACGTATCCATCAGCCGAGTCCGAGTGACTGCCTGAATTTGACCCATCATGCCAAAATCGTAAAAGATGAGCGCCCCATCTGTATCAACTGCAATGTTGCCAGGGTGGGGGTCCGCATGGAAAAATCCATCTGTTAGCAGTTGGCGTAGATAAGCCTCAGCGCCTAGCCTAGCCAAACGCTTACGATCGAGTCCTGCCGACTCAAGTGCCTCGTAATGACTGATCTTAATTCCAGGCATGTACTCTAGCGTCAGCACCTTAGGCGAAGTATATCGCCAGTAGATACGCGGTACCTTCACCCAGTCGACGCCTCTAAAATTGCGCCGAAATTTATCACCGTTTCGGCCCTCATGTAGAAAATCGATTTCCAACCATAGCAATCGACAGCATTCTGCGTAGATACCGAGCCAATCGCGACCGCGCCCCCACTCTTTGTGATTTTGAAAATATTCAGCAATTCCCTTCAAGATAGAAAGATCAATCTCAAAAAGTCGCGACAGCCCCGGACGCTGAATTTTAACAACAACTTCTTCTCCCGAATGCAGCTCAGCGCAATGCACTTGGCCTAAGCTAGCCGCGGCGATAGGGACAGGCTCAAAACTCTTGTACAACTCAGCCAGCGGACGGCCAAAGTCATCTTCTATTGTGCTTTTGACCTTTTCGTAGCTGAAGGCAGGCACACGGTCTTGCAGCTTCGCCAGCTCTTCGACATATTCAATGGGGAAAAGGTCAGCTCTTGTAGAGAACAACTGACCAATCTTGATAAAAGTAGGCCCCAAGCTCAAGCAGGTTTCTCGAATCCAAACTGCCATGTCCTTACGGCGTTTGGTTTGCTTTTCAGGCGTTATCTTTCCGCCATAGCTCCAAGCTTTTCCATAGAGCCAGCGCTTTGCGAGCAGCTTCAAGACAAACGACCAAATATCTATGAATCTTTGAGGTCGTGAATAGGTGCCCTTATTCCAGCGGTAGTCACCGTCCTTGTAAGTGCTACTAATATAAGCATCAGTAGCATTTGCAGCTGACCCTTGAATGGCCACTTCTCTAATCGATTTTGTTCTTGCGACTTCTTGCTCAGCAAGTCTTTCTTCAAGAACTGAACTAGGAACAACCGGAACCGAGTTGATAGAATGCCGCGAAGCTATGTCTTCAAGGGAAATCTTCTCCCCGGCATGACTTCCGTTGTGGGCTAAATGGTTGTGAGCTAGACGAGTGTTAGACAAATGGTCGTGGGCTATACGAGCTTCTACGGCAGGCCGATCAGTCTGCTGCGGTGCTGTCGCTGGGCGGGGCTCACTGTCTCTGGGAACGGCGGTCACTCAGTTTTCCTGGGCTAAAAAAAGTTTATGAGAGTAATGTTTTTAAAACTGAGTCAAGACCAACATGGTCGTACTCTGCAACATGGTAGAACAGCTTGCAGACTTAATCTAACAAATACAACTAGAAAAGTCAGTTCAAAGAATTTAGTTTTGACGATACTGCTGTATGGCAGCTCTTGCCTGCGCAATCTCAGCTCTTAAGTTGTCAATAGTCATTTGTAGATCTTCGACATCTCCGCCAGTTGTAGACCCTGTGCCGGTTGCAACGCTATCCGAAGTCACACCAGCGGCAGCCTGTTCCTGCTCCGCCCTAGCCATTACCTCTTCAGTAAACTGGCGGAAATATTCACGCTGCTCAGCATCGAACTTTCCTAGCTTACCTAGACCGTCACTAACTAGATGCTCGGCTCTTTCACTCACAGCCGCTGCCAGCGCACGTCCTACAAAAAAAGCTTGCAGCATTGATTCACTCAGTAAATGGGTTGCGTTTCTACCTTTGCAATTATAAACATCCTTTCGTGCTTCTCGCAGACAGAGATCAGCAAAATCATTCTTTCAGAGGATAGTACGAGCGCTGTATTGCCTTCTACTCCTCTGTCACCTCAGCTAGTTTCCAAGCGAGCACGTCTATTGGGAGAACGGCCTGTATTCACTATCCGGCTCATAATAGGGTTCAAAAGCAGGATCTTCGAGATCAGGAATAGTTATGTCTTGCCCATCGGAATCGAAGCTCACAGGTTCACGCAATAGCGGCCCACTACGAAGCCGCTCTAAGGGAGCTTGCATATATTGAGAAGGTCGACCAGACCTGCTAGCAAACTCATCAAAGCTACTGGGATAGTTCGTACTTTCTTGACCGATTTCAGGCGTATCGTTATGGGGTGGAGAGGCCAGTCCACTACTGCTAGGCTCTGGCAAAGTAGTCGACCAGTTTGATGAGGTAGGGAAAGTCTGTATCGGGCTAAGGAAGCTAGCATCAGGTGAGCTAGTCAGTAGGAACCGAATGACTGCGCCGCTAACGAGCCCAATCAATCCAGCCATGCCTGCGGTGATAGTCAGGGCCTGAGAAAGCGATAAGGGGCGCACATCTAACTTGTTTTTGATGACTGTGTGTGGCGCTCTTGGCTTTTGCTTGGAAGGCGATATAGACATGAAAATGCCTTACGTTAAACGGCTGGCTTAATGAAAGTCGTGTAAAAGATTCGATCGAGAGAAGGGCTGTGAAAGCATTCTCCGGGCATAGCTACAAGCTGACGGAATTACAAGCTGGCGTAATAAGGATGACAAGATGACAAATATACAAGATGACAAATATAAATGATTGCGTAGCTTCGAGAACGTTCACCCAGAAACCATTACCTAGAGAGAATACTGACTTAGGACATATTGTTCGGCTGATTCCTCAGTAGTGAGGGTACCGTCTAACTGCTGCTGGTGAACGTCTGCTAGGATTTTTTTGAATTGAGGACCCGGTGAGTAGCCAAGTCGTTTCAGAGTACCACCATTGATTAACGGGGATATGAGCGCAAGATCAGTTAGGTAGAGCCAAATCGACGCGCCTAGTATGCGAGGATGGCGATCGGCCATCAGCAGTAGCTCCGCGTGTGAATGCGACTGAAATATCTTATACACTTTGCTACGTGAAAGAGCAGATCCGTGGACCTGTGCTTTCAACTGCGATTTCAACTGTGTCTCGCAGGCGTGAATATTGCGCAGGCGATACTGGCTTTGAGCACTAAGATTAAGTGAGTTAGCCACGCGATTACACCGCTCTGGGCCAAGCTGGGCAAGCATTAATTCTAGCAGCAGTATCCACCTAGGCTGGCTTACCTCAAACTTGTGTACCCACCGATCCATTCGTCGTAGCTGCTGCAACAGTCCAGGCGAGAGGGCTAAGTTCTCATCCAAACAAGCTAGCGCACCCAGTTCATCTAGCCAAACTAAAGACTGTTCCCATCCTGATTCCTCTAATAAGTACTTCAACTCTGCTTGTAGCCGGGACTGCAAAGCAGGAACCTTTTTGTATTTGGAGCGGGATTTTTCGTATATTCCACTTTTTACAGCGCTTCGTGCAAGCTGCTGCGTTTGAGCCTCAAGATCGAAGCCTAGTCGCACCGCGAACCTTACCGCGCGGAAGATACGAGTGGGATCTTCGATAAAGCTATCTGTATGTAGCACGCGTACTAAGCGCTGCTGTAGATCTGCTTGGCCATTAAAGATATCGAGCAGCTGCCCTGGCTGAGAACCAGTTAGCTTTAGCGCGATCGCATTGATCGTAAAATCACGTCGATAGAGGTCTCGATAAATATCACTAGGTTCTACTGCAGGATTCGCCGCTGGGTAAGCATAGAATTCTGTTCTGGCCGTAGCAATATCAATCTGCCAAGACTGCCACGTCAGCGTTGCTGTTTGAAACTGGCCATGAACCTGCGCTTCTATCTCTGGGTATTCAGCTTGGATAGCCTCTGCTAAAATCACACCCGCCCCTACGGCGGTCTCATCAGCCGTATTGACTTGGTTTTCCACTACCAAATCAATATCTGTCAGAGGCAAAGAATTTTCTACTTTAGATCCTGCTCTGTCATTTCCTACTCTATTCAACAGCAAATCTCGAACGGCACCGCCTACGATATAGAGAGACCAACCTCTTCGCGCAGAGGCCTCTGCTATCATCATTAGCACCGGCCAGATTTCTGCCATACGCTCTTTAAGCTGCTGATACAGCTTCTCTGAGTAGTCCCTCTTCTCGCCATCTCGATCACCTCCACCTTTATTACCTAAGTGCTTTCGAGGCACATCTAAAGCCATAGCCACGTCCTGAGTTGTCCGCTTCGACAAGTAGATCTAGCAGTTCTTTTCATTTTTCCTAATAGGAACTTTTGCAAGGGTCCTGATTTTTGATAGCTTAGCTATATAGGATCATCAGTGATAGCTTCTGTTGAGCCTGCTTAAATAATGTTTTGAGAGTACAAAGATCATGTCTGTTATCTTCCAGCTAGCTCTGTTTGTTTTGGTGCTTTGGTCTTTCGTCATGATTGTTGGCGTACCGGTCGCGTATGCTTCACCGAGTAACTGGGACCAGTCCAAGCGTCTAATCTTCTTGGGCTCTATCGTCTGGGGTGTGCTAGTTGTCCTAGTTGGCGGGCTGAACTACCTTGTTGTTTGATCGCCCCATTGTTTGATTGATCGTAACCTCAACGCTAAATCGGCTTCGCTTTTCTTAATTTTCACCCTAAGCTCCTAAGACCCTTATGGCAGTTTTCGAAGGCAATTTTACTCAGTCGAGCCATATGAAGTATGCCTTCGTGATTGGCAGATTTAATGATTTAGTCACCACAAAGCTGCTAGCAGGTGCTCAAGACTGCTTGAAACGTCACGGTGTGAGCATCGATCCACAAGGCACTCAAGTAGATTACATTTGGGCACCTGGATGCTTCGAGATCCCGCCGCTAGCCAGACAGCTAGCACTAAGTGGAAACTACGATGCCATCATCTGTTTAGGAGCTGTAATTCGTGGTAGTACCCCACATTTTGACTACGTTGCCGCTGAGGTTGCTAAAGGTATTGCAGCTACTAGCTTTCAGACAGGGGTACCAGTTGTTTTTGGCGTGCTCACAACAGACACCATGCAACAGGCATTGGAAAGAGCCGGGATTAAAAGTAATTTAGGCTGGAGCTACGCTATGAGTGCATTAGAAATGGCTAGCTTGATGACACAAGTAAAGAATGGACGCCCCGCTATGAACGGGATGCTTACAGATAGGCAATCAGCTGCGCTACCGACTGCGGCAGAATCGAGCTAACTTTAAGCATAGTAAGTCAAGCGTTAGACAAATTGATTTCAGCAGTCTAGGAGATATTTGCAGGGTTGACAAATGCGTCCTAATTTGCGAGATTGGTAAAAGTCTAAAAAGGCAAGTGCGGGTGTAGCTCAGTGGTAGAGCGCAACCTTGCCAAGGTTGATGTCGAGAGTTCGAATCTCTTCACCCGCTTATCAGCTATTGAATCTTTAAACCTAGTTAATTGAAGCTTGGTTTCTAAAGCTTGGTCCCTTGAGCTTAGCAGCTTAATTTTAGTAGTTATCTGGGCTATTAATTAGTAGTCAAGCTAGAATTAACTGCCCAGATATGACTGTTGCATTGACTGGCGCTCAAAGTAGCTGCGCCCCACCGTAGTTGACCGTAGTTGCCCTTAGAGCCTATATGTGCTTCGTCGCTAGTAGACCATATCTGCTGTTCGCTTTGATATCTACAGTCTTAGCGATCATAGGTACACTTTATTTAACTCTACCTATTCCTATCTGGTACGACTGCTAGTGCATTCCAAAGAAACACAGCTACTAGATCCCAATCAAGTTTATCCATGTCCGTCCTGTAGGCAAGGGGCACTGGTGCCCATCACGCTGACTGAAGCTTGGGGATGCGATCGCTGCAAGCAAATATTCGAGCTTCGCCCTGAGCCTAATACAATCGAGAAACTAACTACGCCCTATCCTCGTCAGCAGATCTGGCTGTGGACCGGTAAGCATTGGGTTCTAAAGAGCAGCCCGCTGAAGGACATAGTGACGGCGTTGATGGTTTGGGCTCGGCTGTTATTGTTGCCCACGCTATTTTGGGCATGTTGGACGCTACTGTCGTGGGCAGGTCTCCCCTTTCTGATCAAAGGTGCTTTAATCTTGCTGACTTTGGTAGTAATGTTTTGGTTGGTGTTGCGACGCTAGCTTAATGACCCAATCTCCTTTTGATCTAAGCACTGCTCTAATAGATGTTCGGCACTCTACAGAGCAGCTAGGTGCCGATGAGCAGTGCTCTAAGGCACTCGTTGGTATGGGCAAAGCCATAGATGAAGGGTTAGATGACATTCTAGAGGCAAACACGCTAGATCTAGAGATTAGCAGAGATATGGCTGTGCCAGAGCTGGTGGCTGACTGGCTCAAGCTTACGCCGGAAAGAGTAAAGACCGCGGCGAATGTCTGTCATCGCTTAGCAGCAATGGGTGCTCCACTAGCTATTGCTACGGACGTCGGCAGCACTCACTATAGCCAGAGTCGACCATTAGGCATTATTGGCTATATCTACGAAGCGCTGCCAGACTTAGCAGTGATTGCAGCGGGTTTATGTATTCGCACTGGTAATGCTTTGGTCTTACGAGGAGGAAGTGAGGCTAGTCGCACCAATCAAATCATTGCCGATATCTTGCAGAGTAGCTTAGCGAAGGCGGGGCTTGCCGAGACACTCATTCTCTCAGTCGAACACACGGACGTTTCTCGCCTAGAGATGGCTCAGTGCCCAGATATTGATCTGATAATTCCACA
The DNA here is from genome assembly GCF_000155595.1 of Synechococcus sp. PCC 7335. Lineage (NCBI taxonomy): Bacteria > Bacillati > Cyanobacteriota > Cyanophyceae > Synechococcales > Synechococcaceae > Synechococcus > Synechococcus sp. PCC 7335. The sequence goes on from NZ_DS989904.1 coordinate 531,470, forward strand.
TGGTCGACCCAGTTTGGTTGAACAAGTCATCGAAACAGCGACCATTCCAGTGATGCCCTCTAGAATGGGTAACTGCTATCTGTACTGGTCAGCAAGTGGAGAAGTAGACCAGGTCTATCATATGATTGTAAGTAGCTATAAGGGCACACCGGACGCAGTTAATCGAGTCGAAAAGGTTGTGTTTCACGAATCACATAGCGCTACAACGCTGACTCGCTTGTGGACGCGACTTCGAGAAGAAGGATTTGAACTCAAAGCAGACGCTGCGATCGCGCAGGCTCATAGCCTATCTGCGGCTGGGCCGCTGGACTGGGGCTCTGCCTACCTCAAACGAACCATTGCTTTTCACCAGGTTAAAGATACCGGCGAAGCGCTGCGTTGGATCAACCTCTATAGCAGTGGCCACGCCGATAGTATTGCTACTACAGACTATACCGATAGCCGTCTGTTTAGTACCCAGTGCCGTAGTACAGCGCTGTATATCAACACCTCACCCCAGTTCATTCGCAATGCAGAGCACCCGGGCGAGATAGCACTTGGTCTCTCCAATAGAAAAGGCATAGCGGGTGGACTGATTGGGATGACTTTGATGAGAGAGCGGCAGCGAATTTTTCCCGGCAATTTCAGATAGCGATTTTTGAGTGGCAACAACTAGCCCGGCCAACCAAGTAAGGATGTATGCTTACTTGGTTGGCCGGGCTAAGAATACAACGCTAGGTACTTTTGACGATTACGGCTTAGCCAGCTTGACTTTATCAGCTAGTCCAACCGCTTGAAGACTACGAATGATCATCCAGGTGACATCGATTTCCCACCACCGCAGACCGTGTCGTGCTGAGTATTGGTAGGCGTGATGATTGTTGTGCCAACCTTCACCAAATGTACAAAGCGCCACCCACCAGCAATTAGTTGAGCGATCGCCAGATTCATAAGTACGATAGCCAAACTTGTGAGTGGCGCTATTGACGAACCAAGTGAAGTGATAGACCACAACTAACCGAACAAAGATACCCCAAACGACAAAAGACCACCCCCCCAAAGCGTAGAGCAGTGCACCGAGGGCAATCTGTAGAACTAAGAAATACTTGTCAACCAGAATATAGACCGGGTCTGTATTGATATCCTTGGTGAACTTACGAATCTCGGATTTAGCAGGCACATCATGTAGTAGCCAGCCCATATGACTCCACCAAAATCCGCGACCAGAATTGTGATGGTCAGCTTCTTGGTCAGAAAAAGCATGATGGTGACGATGCAAACCAATCCACTCAATCGCACCGCTTTGGCAAGATAGCGAGCCACAAAAGAGAAAGAAATACTCTAACCACTGGGGAACTCGAAAGCTACGGTGGGAAATCAGTCGATGCCATCCCAAAGTAATTCCAAGGCATCCAGTGATGAAGTAGAGTATGAAAGCTACGCCAATAGCACTCCAGCTGAAGTTAGACGGCAGCAGTGCAAACAGAGCACCAAAGTGTACGGCCACCATGAATAGGATGATAGGCCAGTTGAGAGGACGATCAGACGAGCGTGCAATAGTCATTTAGAATCTCAATGCAAAAAGTTAGGGCTCAAACACTATTCAGACGATCTAGATTGCGGATCTAGCGTACTAGAGAGCAACTACAAAGAAAACAGAAATTGGGTTTGTCTAAGGGCTACTTGGAACAACACAGATGAATCACTTGGACAACTCACAATCAATTTCCTCAAAGTTACTAACACTGCAATCAGAGCCTGCCTTGCTGCAAGCATTCTACAAAATTGACACTCAGGTCAAGCAGAATCTGGCGAAGGTGCTAGCCGCTTTTAGAGCCCACCGAGTAGGGACTCATCACTTTGCTAGCGTGTCAGGCTACGGTCACGATGATTTGGGTAGACAGACACTTGATCGGGTGTTTGCGCAGATAGTAGGTGCTGAAGCAGCGGCAGTTAGGATACAGTTTGTCTCCGGCACTCACGCCATTGCTTGTGCTTTGTTCGGCGTCCTTAGGCCAGGGGATGAGATGCTTGCGATCGCAGGAGCACCATATGACACTTTAGAAGAAGTGATTGGCACTAGGGGAAGCGGTCAAGGATCTCTTAAGGAATTTGGTGTCTGCTATCAGGAACTGTCGCTAACGCAAGCGGGTGAAGTAGATTTTGACAAGATTGCTTCCTCGATCAACGAAAAAACTAAGCTTGTCTTAATTCAGCGCTCTTGCGGCTACAGCTGGCGGCCTAGCCTTAGCATCCCCGATATTAATAAAATTATACATTTAGTTAAGCAACAAAACATTAATACAGTTTGTTTTGTAGATAACTGCTACGGAGAATTCACTGACTCTCGAGAGCCTACGGAGGTCGGAGCTGATTTAATTGCAGGGTCATTAATTAAAAATCCAGGCGGCACTATTGCTACGACGGGTGGATATGTTGCAGGTAGAACCGATTTAGTAGAGGCAGCGGTCTGCCGGTTAACAGCGCCGGGTATTGGCACTAGTAGCGGGGCTACCTTAGGAGAAGCTCGACTGATGTATCAAGGGTTGTTCCTAGCACCACAGATGGTAGGAGAAGCGATGAAGGGAAACTACCTAATTGCAAAGACGTTTGCAGCGCTAGGCTACGAAGTGAGCCCGCCTGTATCAGCGCCTCAGCGCGAAGTGATTCAAGCCATTAAGTTGGGAACAGAGCAGAAGCTAGTGAGCTTTTGCCGAGCCATTCAAAAGCACTCCCCAATTGAGTCGTATGTCAGCCCCGTCCCGTCCGATATGCCAGGGTATGGCGATCGGCTAGTCATGGCAGGCGGATCTTTCATAGACGGCAGCACGTCTGAGCTGTCAGCAGACGGACCTTTACGAGAGCCCTATGTCGTCTACTGTCAGGGCGGTACGCATTGGACCCACGTGGCGATCGCAATAGAAGCAGCAGCAGCGGCCGTCGGACCAGCTTCAAATGAGCCGGCTTCAGACTAGCGAAGAGGGCTCACGCTCAAGAGTCTACCTTCGGATATCGCTCAGATATTAAGATATTGAACTCACAGATATCGATAGAAGGTTTACTACCGAAGGGTTGGCTCTCTATCAACTTTTCTAGCAAGTCGACCTACTAGCGGCTGGTCAGTAATAGCAGTAATACAGCCTAGAGATACAGCGCGAAGGTAGGCAATATCAGGCAATAAAATGTGTTTGGCTATCTACACGTACTAACACGTACTAGAAAAACACAAAGCTTATTCGCATCTATCGGGAATGAAGGGCACCACCGTTAGATCTAATAGTTTCGTCTGCTCTGAATTACAACCTTTACGTTGCTGTGTGCAGATAGCCAATCGATACTTCAGGAACTCCATCTATAGATATACACGGGTAGTTGACAGATGCGTGTGATCGATCTCACCTACACCGATTACGTACACCTTTCGTTACATCTGTAGGAATTCCGCTATGTGCACTTAAAGGGAGAAGGCTAAGTCTTTACCTCCACCTATGTACTGAAGCTTTTATGTATCTGGTGTATCTGGTGTATCTGGTTCTATCTAATCGCAAGATTTTTCCGCCGCTAGATGAGGTTGTGAGATATGCGTAACAACTAGCAAATTACTCCAGGCGGCCCTGATGCTGAATCACTTGGCTTGATAGTATGTAACGTCTATAGACTTATAAATCGCCCCTTTCAAACTTTACTGCTATCTCATCTATGATCACCGTTGCGCTACCGAAAGGCTCTCTGCTAAAGGAAAGTATTCAATTATTGAAAGCCGCAGGTTTGGATTTCGGTGGCTTTCTAGAAACAGGAACCCGGCAGCTTCAGCTAATGGATAGCAGCGGTCAAGCCAGAGGGCTGCTAGTCAGAGCTAAAGATGTACCAGTCTATGTAGAGTACGGGCAAGCGCAGATAGGCATCGTCGGCTACGACGTGCTCAGAGAACGGCAGCCTCGGGTCGCACAGATTGCGGACCTAGGGTTTGGTGGCTGTCATCTATCCGTTGCGGTTTCTACTGACAGCGGCTATCAATCAGCGGTGGATTTACCGCCTCACTGTAGGGTAGCTTCTACCTTTGTTAATAGCGCTCGTCAGTATTTTCAATCTTTGGACCTAGCAGTAGAGATTGTGCCACTCTCTGGCTCGGTTGAGCTAGGTCCGATTACAGGCATGTCAGAAGCAATTGTTGATTTGGTATCAACTGGGCGCACGCTCAAAGAGAACAACTTAACTGAGCTAGAGGTGCTCTATCACAGTACGGCTCGGCTGATTGCCCATCCTTTGAGCTACCGTTTAAACCGAGACGGTCTTAGTACTCTTATCGAGCGAGTAAGAGGAGCGGCTTTAGCTAGTGCGACTGCTTAAGTCCTCGCCTTTCCAATCGGCACTTTTACTCAGGCTTGTGCTCCATCCGACACTTCGTATCGCTTCAATTTAGTCAACCATACCAACTTTCCTTGAGAGTCTTTCATGACGTCTGCTTCTAAAAACGGGCCTAATCCGGATGCGCCTAGTCCGGATGCAAAGTACGGAAAAAAACGCAGCGTTAAGAACGACTGGCGGCTGTTTCTACGACTGTTGCCCTACATTACGCAAAATCGCTCTCAGCTGATATTGCCGCTGCTTTTGCTCGTGCCACTGTCGCTGGCCCAAGCGCTTCAGCCGGTGCTGATCGGCCAAGCTATTTCGCTCATCAAACAGGAGGACGCAGCTTGGGATATTTTTACGACGATGAGCCTACGAACAGGGCTCAATTGGATTATTGGTGGACTGTTAGTGGCGATCGCGATTCGACTCTCTCTAGACGGCTGGCAAAGCTACCAAATTCAAAAAGTTGGACAAAATATTACGGCTTCTATTCGCCGCGATCTGTTCGAGCATGTCACTAACTTATCAATGGGCTTCTTTGATCGGACGCCTGTAGGCCGTCTGATTACGCGGCTCACCAGCGATGTGAATGCGCTAGGCGATGTTTTCTCAACCGGCGCCATTGGCATTATTAGTGATCTGTTTTTGATCTTGGTATTGATGGGTACGATGTTGCAGCAGGAATGGCGGCTAGGCCTAATGCTGATCATCATGCTGCTGCCGATCACCACGCTGATTATTTATTTTCAGCAGCAATATCGCACGGCGAACTATATTGCCAGGGAAGAGCTCTCGGCGCTTAATTCTAATCTACAAGAGAATATCAGCGGTATCGACGTGGTGCAGCTGTTTCGGCGCGAGCGATTTAACAGCGAGCTATTTCGCACCATTAACCAGCGCTATGTCAACGCGATCGACAAGACAATCTTTTACGATTCGGCGGTGTCTGCAACCTTAGAGTGGATAGCCTTAGCTGCGATCGCCGGTGTCCTTGCCCTAGGGGGTTATCTTGTCACTGGTAACATTATCGAGATTGGCACCCTTACCGCCTTCATCCTGTTTGCCCAAAAGCTATTCGACCCGCTGCGTCAGTTTGCCGATAAGTTTACCGCTATCCAAGCGGGCCTGACTGCTGTTGAACGTCTCAACGACTTGATGAGCGAACCTATTGCTATTCGCGATGCTAAAAATCCAGTAGCGCTGCCTGCTCAAACGCTAAAAGATAGCGACGTCGTGATTCCTGGTGAGATTCGATTCAAGAACGTTTCTTTTGGCTACAAAGCAGATGACTACGTACTTAAAAACCTTGATTTTACAATTCGGCCCGGCGAAAAAGTTGCCTTGGTTGGACCGACTGGCGCTGGTAAAAGTTCGATCATTCGCCTGCTTTGCCGGCTGTATGAAGTCAGCGACGGGCAGATTTTGCTTGATGGCGTAGACATTCGAGAGATTGCTCAGCAGGATTTGCGCGATCGCATGGCGATCATCCTTCAAGACGGCTTTCTCTTTTCTGGCGATGTTACTCGCAATATCACCTTAGGCGAAGACTATCGTTTCGAGCAGGTACAACATGCGGCCGAGCAGACTAATGTCGCTAGCTTTATTGAGGCATTGCCCCAAGGATATGGCACTACGCTACGCGAACGCGGCACCAACCTTTCCGGTGGGCAAAAACAGCTACTCGCCTTCGCTCGCGCGGCAATTCGCAATCCCGGTATCCTCGTTCTAGATGAAGCCACTGCCAACCTAGATGTGGGTACCGAAGCCACTATTCAATCGGCCTTGGACAAGCTTCTAGAAGATCGCACGGCGATTATCATCGCGCATCGCCTTTCCACCATCCGTAACGTTGATCGCATTCTGGTGCTAAAGCAAGGTCACCTGATCGAACAGGGCAGCCACGACGAGCTGTTAAACCAGGACGGCCTCTACGCCAGCCTCTACAAATTACAGATGTTGGGTCAATAGGGTTGAATTAGTAGGGTTGAATTAGCTAGTACAAGATTTATCAGCAAGATAGCCCTAATCAGCAAGATGGCTTGAGGAACGAAACCTAACATCCGATAATCAAAACACTTTCCCATACCAATCACCACACCAATTCCGATGGTCACCACAAAGCACGTCGAGTTCAACGGTTCGCAGCTATTACAGCAGCTGATCGAAAAGCGATCGCTCACCCAGGCCCAAGCCGAAGCACTGATGGACAGCTGGCTATCGGAGACCCTCTCACCTATTCTTTCTAGCGCTATCCTCACCGCTATTCAAAGCAAAGGCGTAACCGGAGATGAGCTCGCGGGTATGGCCCGCGTCTTACAAGGTCAATCCCTTGGCGGCATGTTAGTAGATCCAGACCTACCGACCCCTCGTATTGACACCTGTGGCACAGGTGGCGACGGCTCTTCTACCTTCAATATCTCTACCGCCGTTACCTTTGTTGCCGCAGCCGCCGGTATCGCAGTGGCCAAACATGGCAATCGCTCCGCGTCTAGTAAAGTTGGATCAGCGGACGTTCTTGAAGCGCTAGGGGTGGATCTTACTGCCCCTAGTGAAAAATCAAAAGCTGCACTTAAGGAAGTCGGCGTCACTTTTCTGTTTGCCAGAGGGTGGCATCCAGCTATGAAAGCCGTGGCGCCCTTGCGCGGTGAGCTGAAAGTCCGCACTGTTTTCAATCTACTGGGGCCGCTGGTTAATCCGTTACGGCCTACGGGCCAAGTCATCGGGGTATATCACCCTGCAGTCATCGAGCCGATGGCAACCGCACTCAAACAGCTAGGCACTCAGCAGGCAATGGTCTTGCACGGTAGAGAAACTCTAGATGAAGCAGGTCTAGGCAAACCCACAGATGTCTCAATTGTCAGTAACGGCATTGTGACTCAAGCAGTCTTGAACCCTGAAGCGCTAGGGCTGACTCCAGCGCCTTTGTCAGATCTAAAAGGGGGAGAGCTAGAAGAAAATACCACTATCTTGCGCAATGTATTGCAAGGCAAAGGCACCCAGGCTCAGACAGATGCCGTCGCTTTGAACGCAGCCCTAGCGCTAAAAGTAGGTGGATTAGCTGAAGGTGATACCTTCGAAACAGCCTGTGCTAACGGTGTTAGCCAAGCTCAAGAAATTATCAAAAGCGGTGCTGCCTGGGAGAAGTTAGAGCAGCTTGTTGCTTTTCTCAAAAGCTAGAATCTAAAGGGCTAGACCCACTCAGGACTTTAATAAGCTTAGGGCTATACAGGGAACGCCGATTCCACTTAGCTCTAACCCAAGGGCTGAAGCTCCCGTTGCCAGACAGCAGATGCCTTAGCCCCTCCGAAAATGGAATGTTTTTCTAGGGACGACTAGCTATTGAACAGCGTGCCGCTCTATCCAGCCGCGCATCTTTCCAGGGTTGAGTAAGCCGTAGGGATCGACTTTTTCCTTGAAGTTCAGTTGATTTTCATCAATAGTTTTTCGTCCGCCATCTTCGAGTACATAAGTATGCGGATTAGCGATAAATGCACCCTTTTCCTCATGGTAGCGAATGATATCGGCGAGTCTTTCTGGGGTGGTATAGCGAACGAGCTGAAGCGCAGTGGGAACAATTCGGCCTTGCGAGCGTACATACTCTAAATGCATCATCACCTCATCGCCGAAATGCTCGTACATATGCTGCAAAAGGGTTAGATCTGGATCATAAGGGAATACAGTTTGTAGGTAGGTTAACGTTTCATCCACGTTACGGGCATGAAGCGTCGTATGGTTCCAGCTAAATTCTGCGATCGCCGCGCCCTTACTCGCAGACTGGGCGTCTTTCTCGTAGGTGATTTCGCCATCCCACTCTTTCGATAATGCTCTTACGGCTTCTATATCAGCCTCTGAAACAATCAGTAATACAGCCGCTTTCCCATCGGGTAGAGAGTCTTTGAGCGCATTGAAGTAGCTAGGAATGGGCCAGGCATGAATACTAATTAGCTTCTTAATGATGCCATCCGCATCACCTAAGGCCTGGCCAAACCAAGCAGCTCTCATGAACTCATCGAAGGTAACAATCATCTCAGCCCAAGGGTAAGCCGGACCAAGCGGGATTTCGAGTTCGGTGATGATGCCGTTTGTACCATAAGCGTGACTTACTTGCTGGACGGCGTCACCGCGCAGTTCAATCACCCGCGGTGAATCTTCCATAGTGACGACTCTCACAGCCTGCACGCTGCCGCGATCTGCTAGCTGACCATACATGACCGAACCAATACCGCCACTACCACCACCAACAAATCCACCAATTGTCGCGGTTCGGTAGGTCGAAGGTGCCATTCTAATTTCCCAACCCTGAGGGCGAGTTACCCGGTCGATTGCAGCTAGCTTGGCGCCGGCCTCTACACAGGCCCGCCCGGGTGCTACTGATTTCACAGCAGTCATGGCACTTAAATCTAAAATGACGCCACCCACCAGCGGAATGGCTTGACCGTAGTTTCCCGTACCCGCACCCCGTACAGTCAGGGGCACTTTGGCATCGACGCAGGCTTTAGCGGCCCTAAGTACCTCAGCCTCGTTCTTAGGTCGTAAGACCAAATCGCCCACTTTATCCCCTAGTTGCTCTACTAACACAGGGCTGAAGTAGTAGTAGTCTTTCGAAAGTTTGCCAACCTGAATGGGATCTAGCAACGTTTCGATAGGGCTCAGCGATCGAGCAAATTGCTGCCAGTCAATCGAACGGACATTGGAGTAGCGGCTAGCAAAGTCTGCTTGAGATGAGGCCTGTGAAGAGCCGTACGCTGAGGCAGTCATAGGAATCGAAGGGATAGAAACAGCAATTTGGGAAGGGTTAAAGAATCATCAATCTTAGTCGACTCAGTAGGAACCATCCCGTAGGCTTGAAGCACATGTACCGAGGCATCAGAGGAAACTGACAGTGCAGACGAACAAAGGTTTTTTTGAGAAGCTGTTTGATCTATCCTTCTCTTCATTCATCGCTCCTCAGATTGTAGGCGTTCTTTACATTCTAGGATTGCTCATTGGCGCTTTGTTTACGCTGTGGTCTGTCTTTACTGCCTTCATGGTTGCCGGATTCGTGGAGGGTGTAGGTATGCTTGTTTTTGGACTGATTGGGCTGTTGATCTATGCCATCTTTCTAAGGGTTTCGTTGGAGAGTTTTGTTGCTATTATTCGCACTGCTGAAAGTACACGTGTTCTGGCGGAAGATGTGTTGAGCAAAAGAGGTATTGAGCAAGAGAACGGATAACCACTGGAACATCAAGTGACGTACTTATACGGAGTGAGAAGTAGGCACGAATTGCCAATTATTAGAAGGTAAGTAGTCGCATCGGTCTCATAGTCTACTCACGCGCTTTCTAAAAACACGCTTTTTCCTAAACTCATGACACCTGTTAATCCCAACGCCAAGTTTCCAATCTGGGAATATCTCAGCCAACCTATTGGCCAAGCGAACTACACAGTGATCGTAAATCCTCGAAAGTATTGGAGACAAAGCAAGCTACGCCATATTGAACGCTGCTGGATCACATCGTATGTACCTCAAGGTCGAACAATGCGATAGCTGTAGATTAGTGATGCTCAAGAAGCGTTGTGGTTTAGGCGAACCATAGCGCTTTTTCAATTGAGAGCGTGAGGAAAAACGGTAGTTGTGGAAGTCATGAACTAAACTCACAGCTCAATACAATCAACGCCTGAATATCTATCCCATGCACTCTTGAATCATTCGATTTGAGCAGTCTGACTAAGCGCGGTTTTAGTGTTCTCCCAATCGGTAATCGTATCTTCTAGCCATAGCCAGTTTGCACTAAGTGCTTTTGCATCAAAGTCGGCGGGCGCCTGACCACGGACCTGTCGGTAAGCAGATTTAGCTTGTCCTAATAAATATTCTTTTTGAGTAGCATCGGTTTCTATTTCTGATAGAGATAGCGACGCGATCGCAATGCCGGCATAGGCATTAAGTGCATATTCGCCAAAGGTTTTATCAGAGAAATAGGCGCCTTTGGCCGTGGCCTGTCGCTCAGCTAGCTCAACCGCTCGCTGCCAGGAGTCTAGCGCTGACTGGTTGAGGCCCTGAGCATGTTGAGCAAAGCCTAAAGCCATGACAATCTCCATCCAATCCGACTCACTTTCTAAGGCAGTTTCCCAAGCGCGCATCGCATCTTCAACAGAGTAATCGTCGCTATTCTGCTTGACGAGTTCCCAATGCGATCGCCCCTTTAGAAAAGCAATTACAGCGTCTTTTTGCTGCGTTGGGCTAGCAGATTGAAGCGCTGCAAGTACCTCAGAAAATCGCTTTTCATCAATCAAGGACTTTATAGCAACTGTGGCTTGATCTAGATCATTTTCAGCCAATGCAGTATCTACTCGGGTAGGTATCGGTGCCCCTGCACGCTGGGCGGGAGAGGTATTGTCTTGGTTCCTTTGCAGCCAGCTTACTGCTGTCACACTAAAGAACACCAGCAGCGCGATTGCCATCACCCCAGGGAGCGTCAAGATCTTCGTATGCAGCGTATGGCTGCGATCACGTCGTTCGCCAACTAGTTCGGGTAGTTTTTTTGATGGGCTATGAGAATCTGCCACAGGAGGGACGGTATTTGATTCTTCCTCAAAGCCAGTGAGCTTACTGCCTGCTGGCTCGCTCAAGCCATTCTGTGTCTCTCTATGCGCAGACAGTGTCGCTGCAGAAATTTCTTTCTCGTTTGTCTCGTCTGGCAAAGCCTCGGGCCAATCACTCGCGTTTTCTTGAGGTTGTAAATTGGAGTCATCTACATTAGCGGCGTCTTTAATTGCAGAAGAGGATTGGGAACGCGTAGTCGTCTCCATCCGCTTAGCCACTAAGCCTCGGAGATTTCTGCGCTCAGAGCGATTTCCTTCTAACATCCTTCCCTTTGGTGACCTATCTTCAAAGGAATCAATATGTGCATCGAGCAAGCTAGTCTCCTCTAAAGCTTCCTTTGGCTTAATTAGATCCGGATCAACTAAACAGCCATCAAACTGAGGATGCATATAGAGCGTTGGTAGTACCCAATAAAACTGATGAGACCCATAGGCAGAAATTAGCCCCTGCCGAGCTCGATTCAAACTCAAGTCAATAGCCAGACCTCTTTTCAGATTGCGATACAGCAGCTGGGTAAAAGTGATGGCCACCTGGTCAGGAATGCGTTCGGTCATCGCAATTACGGCGGGCATTCCTCGGATGACTAGCGCTTGGACCAGATTTTGCGCTTGCCAGCCATTTGCTTGAGCGCCAGAACTATGGCTACCTTGACAAGAGTTAAAGACGGCTAGCTTGATGCCGTTGTTTACGAGTAGGCCAGCCAAATCTTCACCGCTTAGTCTCTCAGTCAATCCGGTTTGACGACTGACCAAATACAGATCGCCACCAGCAGTACCTGTGCTGCTGTGGCCCGCATAGTGCAACGCCTGATAGTTCCCTCGCTCGAGCGCTTGGGTCAGTTCTGCCCGTCCAGGCTGCTCTAATATTGTCAACTGAATGTTTACAGACAAACCATCTGCATCTGCATCAGCAATCTGAGGATGAAGCTCCGCCTGAAGGCGGTGAGCTTCTTGCCTAAGCTTCAGGCGCTCTTGATCATTGGGCGCAGCAACAACCATCAAGATTCGCAGTCGCTGAGTCTTTTTGGTTGGTTGAACTGGCAAGCCAGAATGAAGCTGGTGGCGAATGGGAATGTAGCGCGAAAAAACAACGTCAGTACCGGCAGTCAAGGGGCGATTGCCTGCGTGTAGCGCTTCCCAAGGTAGCTGCTGAAGACGGCTATCTTTGATACCAATGCGTAGGCGCAACAGAGCCTGTCGATTTTGAGCGACGCCTTGAGCAGTGAGCCAACTATCACGTAGCTGACCTTTGAATAGTTCGTCATGAAGTGTCTGACCGAAATGAACAAGATCAGATCGAGCGGCGCTTACGCTCGGCGGCTGTCCTTCCAACAAACTCAATAGCGGATCGTGGATCAGCGCCTTAGTCTGTTCTATCCAGGAAGCTACCGGCCATTCCAGCTTTTCTTCAGCTAGCTGTACGCCTCTGGCAACCTTCTCTGTGCGTACCCAGTATTGATCGTCGCCTACGGTAGTAATGGATAGCTCAAATTCCTGTATCACAGCTACTCTTGTCCTTTGACACTCACGCCAATGTCTTCGACAACGTTCTGTCGCCACACCTTTCCTTCAGGCACCAGCCTTCACCTACGCATTATCGATGACGCCCTGTATCTATGCATACCAGGACATCAAAACAGCACTGATATTTCATACAAAGCATGAGCTATTTGAAGCATTGGCAATATGGAGTGGCAATCTAAGTACTACTCACAAGTTAAAAGTCACATCGTCTTTTCAAAGCCACCAGCGTCTGATCAATTTGTCAATACCGTACATAGACAAACATCTCTAGCCAGAAGTTAGGTAAATCTGAAGAGGAAAAAATGACTTGCTATCTTAAGGGACATTTGTGAGCAAAGTTTACATATATTGATAAGACTGCTTTAAAATCCGTGAAGAGACATATAAGTTCACGTTCAATTTTTGGACTACTGACTCCTAGCTGCTTCTTTGACTAGCCGCTCCTTTGAAGACTCCTTCGCACAGCACCCGATTAATCGTGACTGCAACATACGCTACGCCTCAGTATCCATTACAGTCCCAATCGGAGCCCCTGACAGATCAGCTCTTCGATCCACCAGAGGCAGTAAACTTCTCATCGGCGCTAGGTGAAAACCTTCAGTCACTATCTACATACTCACCGCTAGCCAATGGCAGCCGCTTTTCAAAAGCGGATATCAAACAGAGTCTTAAGGCCTCAACAATGGATGGCACCCTCTCTTCTGTCTTTGAGAGCATTGTTAGAGGCGTTTTAATTAGCAACTTTCTGCTGGGATTAGGGGCAGGCGCATTTGAGATAGGCCTGCTGAGTTCTATCCCAATGGTGGCCCATCTGCTACAGCCACTCGGGGCATATTTCTCAGAAAAGACAACAAGCCGCCACCGCTATTGTCTTTGGATCTATGGCCTTTCTAGGGTGCTATGGCTGCTGCCAGCAGTAGGTATCTTTGCCTTTACTCACGGTCGGATAGACGCACATGAGTTGACCCTACTGACGATGGTTGTATTGGCACTCAGTAATGTTTTGGATTCAGTTGGCTGTGCGTCCTGGATGAGCTGGATGGCAGTTTTAGTACCCACTCAATTGCGAGGTCGGTACTTTAGCTTACGGCGATCGCTTGCTAGTTTGGCAGCGCTGCTGACAATTCCGGTTGGTGGTTGGCTAGTTTCTGGCTGGCTTGGCGGCGAGATTGAGGGCTACGGCGTTGTCTTAATAGTAGCGGTGCTACTAGGATTAGGCAGTTTGGGTTTTCAATTTTGGATGCGCGATGTCAATCCACAAGCAGAAGCCAACGACCATCGGCTATCTGAGTCAGAAAACAAATTAAACAATGAATCGGAAGAGGACATCGTAAAGAGTAGAAGCAGCAAGAGTAGAAGCAGCAGATTGTTAGAGACGACAAGTGTGTTGGGCGATCGCAACTTCCTGACGCTTCTACTTTTTCTAGGAATCTGGACGTTCGGACTCAATCTCAGTGCACCTTTTTTCAATTTCTATTTGCTCAGCAGTCTGAACATCGACGTACGCTGGGTCACTATCTACAGCAGTCTCATCTATGGCGCATTCTTTTTGACCATTATGCTATGGGGGCGCATAGCCGATCGAATTGGCAATCGCCCGGTACTGATGATCAACGGCTTTCTAATGGCTGTTCTACCCTTACTCTGGCTCTATACGGACAATAGTGTGCTATCGCTATGGTTGATTCTGCCACTGCTGCACAGCTTGCAGGGGGGAACGGTTGCCGCGCTAGATCTTTGTCTATCTAATATTCAGATGGAGCTAGCACCTAGGGCCAAACAGTCAAATTACTTTGCGATCGCAGCAGCTGTCATCGGAGTTACAGGTGCATTAGGAGTCACTGTTGGCAGCGTTCTTGCAGAACTACCTAGCTTTGACTTACCAGCGATATTTGTCGTCTCTGGTTTAGTTCGGTTCGCTAGCCTGGTACCGCTATACTTTGTTCACGAATCTCGCGCGCTTCCAGTCAGACAGCTAGTTCAAAATCAACTGCAAAGACTACTGGGTATCATAGGCCAAACCCTATCGCCTCTTTTAGAAGCCGAAGCGACGGAAGAAACTGTATGGTTCAAGCTAGAAAGCCTAGGAATCCGACTGCGCTAGAAAATGAACTAGGTGAGTGGCTAGGCAAGTGGCTAAGCGAGTAATTCACTACAATTTGTATGTCTAACCCAAACAGTCACCAGACAGTCATTTGTACCCTCTCGCCCTATGGTTGTTGCGCTGCCTAACTCCTCTGACCCTGCTGAAATAAAAGCAGAAAGAGACCGTCACATCCGGGTTTTGACGGACAGTCTCCGGCCTGGGCAAAGGGCGTTAGCGCAATGGCGCTCCGGTCCGCTAGCCGTTTCAGCAGTGCCCGGATCAGGCAAATCCACCGGTATGGCAGCAGGCGCGGCAATCGCGATCGCTCATCATCAGCTGCACGCGCGTAAGCAGCTCGTTCTTGTTACCTTTACTCGCTCCGCCGCGGCTAGCCTCAAAGCAAAGGTCCGCAAACACCTCAAGGATCTTCGTCTGCCACAGAATAGCTTCGTTGTTCATACCTTGCATGGGCTAGCGTTAAACATTGCCACCCGACACCCTGAAATCTCTAATATCAACCTTCCTAGTCTAGATTCAGACGGTACTACCCTAGTTTCTCCTACTCAAAGCCACCGACTAATTCGAATGGCTGTCGAACGGTGGATAGAGGAAAATCCCTCCATGTATCAGCAGCTGCTCGAAGGGCAAAGCTTTGACGGTGAAGAAGCTGAACGGCTCAGACGATTGAGCGTACTACGTACGGAAGTCTTGCCGGGACTAGCCTACACCGTTATTCACGAGGCGAAAAGCTCAGGGCTGTTGCCAGATGCGCTGATGGAGATTGCTCAGAGGATGACAGTTAGGCTCGAAGAGGATGCTGTTGACTATGCTGTCGTCGTAATTGCAGCAGGGCTCTACGCGCACTATCAGACGCTGCTTTCTAGCCAAGGGCTAATCGATTATGACGATATGATCCTAGCGGCGCTGAAGACATTAGCAGAGCCCGATATTCGTCAGCTATGGCAAAGCCGGATATTCGCCATCTTTGAAGACGAGGCTCAAGACTCTTCGCCTTTACAAACGCAGCTACTAGAAGCTTTAGCAGGGGATGCAGCTGATCCGACCAGGCCATTAAATCTAGTCCGAGTAGGCGATCCCAATCAGGCGATCAATTCGACATTCACACCCGCAGATCCTGTATTTTTCAATCAGTTTTGCGATGCTTGTGCTCAAGGGGAATCCGGTGGGAAGCTAGCGACGATTGAGCAGGCAGGTCGAAGCTGCGATCGCATCATGGCCGCAGCCAACTTTGTTCTAAGCTGGGTTAACCGCCACAGTCCTAGCGCTCCATTCCGCAGTCAGGAAATTCTACCTGTTGGTCCTGGCGATCCTCAGCCTGATGCCAATCCCGCTCCGATTGGCGGTGGCGTTGAGATCGTTAGGCCCAAGACAGTCATCAACAGTGTTCAGCAGCTAGCCAAGCGGATCAGCGCTATCTATCAGGAGAATAGCGAGCTGACGATGGCTGTACTAGTACGAGAAAGTCGGCAGGGAAAGTTCGTTCGCGAGATTCTAGAGGACCCTGAGCGGCTCGGATTCGACTTTGGTGAGACAGGAATTGAACTTTACGACGTGGGGGAGCGCGATCGCCAGAACCATGTCCCTAGAGAGATGCTCACCCTGTTACAGTTCATCGAACGGCCTCATTCTCCAGACAACATTAAGGCGGCTCTTCGTGTTCTCGTTTCACGTCAACTCATCCCCACCCAAGATCTCAATTCGCTGGCCACTAATCCCGAGCAATTTCTCTATCCAGGGCCGCTAGACGAACCACCTGATGATTCCGCAGCCCGGAAAGCCCGTCGATACTGCGCGGCGTTGATTCGTGCCAGACTCGAACTTCCTGCCTATCATCTGATCCCCTTTCTTGGCTTGACCTTGCAATACAACCAAAGCGAACTGGCTACCGCTGATAAGCTCGCGGCACGTATAGCTCAACAGACCCTTGAAGACAGCACACTTTCGGCCATGCTAGGGGCGCTCCAAGAACTCCTAGGAAGCGAGAGCTTTCGTGCCATTGAAGCTGAGAACGCTGAACTACAGTACGCTCAACCTGGTCGGCTCACAATTATGACGATGCATAAAGCTAAAGGGTTGGACTGGGATGTTGTCTGCCTTCCATTTCTGCACAAGCGCAATATCCCCGGCGAGTCTTGGGTTCCACCACAGACGCAATTTCTAGGTAAGTTCTCGCTCGATGAAGTTGCTCGCGCCCAGCTTCGTACCTATACTCATGGCGTCTACGCCCAAGATCGTAAACCCGCTCCGATTCCTAATATTGAAGACGCTTGGCAGCAGGCCACTAACCTGAAACGAGCTGAAGAATTTCGCCTACTCTATGTCGCCATGACCCGGGCAAAAAAGCTGCTGTGGATATCAGCTGCTAAACAAGCTCCTTTCACTTGGAGCAAACCTAGTAGCTTACAGGACGCAGAGATGAGCCCTGTAATTACAGCCCTAGCTCAGACCTCTTCTGCCGTTGCCTGATCCAATACCGTCTGAAAACAGGCTTCGCCTACTGCCGAAGGAGAACAGTCCCGGTCGCCTAGCAGAAATTCTCCTACTGTTTGAATGTCTTCTAGCGGCTTAGAAAAACTGATCCGTTTAGCCTGATCGACTACGGGCGGTGAGGGTAAGTTCGGGATGTATCGCCGCTCTACCTCAAACTGGTCGGACTTCACTGATTTCCAAACTTTTGGCGTGTTAGCTATCGCCGAACGCTCGTCAATAGCCTTCACCTGATCAAACATCGCCGCTGGGGTTTCTAGTTTGGTGCGGGTTCTTTTAGGCTTCTCCTGAGACTGCTCTGCTTTCTTAGCCGCTTTCTCAGCCTTGGTCACCTGCTTCCATTTGTTGGTATGCGAAGTAAACAGTCTTAAGCCCTCTCGCATGCGCTCTTTGACATACAAATACAGCTCAGAAGAGGCATCAATCCCTCGCTTTGTGGTAGTGATTGGCAGCTGTCTAGCGTCCTTACTTCTAAATTCCACAATGCCCGCAATGGAAATGAACTGAGGGTGATAGCGAGGAATGCCCGTTTCTCCCCAGCCTGTCAAAATGGTTTTGTCGCTGGCGACAACCACGCGATCATTACAGACAATTGTCCAGCCAGCATCGTCTCTTTTTGCCCGTTTGCGTTCAGAGGCTTGATCGACTTCCTGGGCGGTTGGCAGCTTTCGGCGTAGTCCAACGGCTAGCTTGACCTCAACATTTTCTCGGGTGGCTTCATAGAGGTAGGGGGCGATCGCCTCTTTGTCCCGATTCTTCACTTTGTTGAGCCCTTCCCATTGCAGCATCATCGATCTCGGCTCAATCTGCTCACCGTTGACTAAAATCTCAAACCCCTTGGTCAAGATGTAGCTGTACAGGCCCTCAATCTCACTGGCTAAATCGTCCTGAAAAGATTTGGACCCTAGCTGTCTAGCCGCCTCGTCACGCAGTTCCAAAACCTCAATTGAGGTGCCTGCCTCATCATCAGTGCGATCAATTGTTTCTACTGGCAGATCCCAGCTATCGTCACTGATCAGCCAGTCTGGCTGAATTAGTACCTTAAACGCATCTGCATCAGTCTGAGAAAATATCTCCGCAGAACGCCCTATCTTAAAAATAGCCCGCTTCATGCCAATGCCGTAGGTGCCGATAGTAAAGATGTCGTCATCGTCATCAATTCCCTTTGGCTTGCCCATCCGAAAAGCGTAGCGCTCGGCTACTTCTAGCGGAATGCCACCACAATTGTCCTCGATTAAGAAAGAAGTATCAGACAGTTCAATGTTTGCCCAAAAGCCCTCATAGGGTCTCTCTGTCGGTTCCCTTCCCCTCGTTGTCCGCTGAATGCCGTCTATACAGTTATCTAACAGGTCCAAGATGGCGTCTTTTAGGTCTATATCTCTAGTGAGCATATCTACAAAGAAATTCTTGGTGGGAGAGGCATCAATCAAACTCACGAAGCTAGTCCTCTATCTCTGTTCTGGCTCTGTTCTAGCAATTTCTCTCCTACCATAAGATACGAAGCACCATAGGATATACAATTTCACATCAGCTGGACCTGCTGCTACCCGAGGCAGGGATAATAATAGCTAAGAGAGCTATGAAAGCCTTTTCCGATAGGCCCTATCACATCGTTCGGTATCTACCTTGCTTTCTGGCTGATAGCCATTTCTTTCGTATAGTCGAACGGCTGCTTTCAGTGCTGTAGCGGTTTCGACCCAAGCTTCTAGAAACCCTGCTTTGTTCGCAGCCTGCTCTAGTTGCGATAACAAGAAACGACCAAGACCATACCCTCTAGCGTTGGGTAATAGGTACATTTTGCGAATCTCAACCGCTGTATGATCTTGTTCTATCGGATAGTAGCCACCTGTGCCGACGATCTTACGATCACGCTCCACTACCCAGAACTCTCCACCTGTCTGCTGATAGTACTTTTCGACTTCTACCGCATCTTGATCGCTACAGCCACTGCAGTTGACTTCCCAGCCTAGACCATATTCCTCAAGTACCGTCTTCACAACGTTAGCAGCTTCGTCACGATCACTCGCCGTCCAGTCTCGAATCCTGAAATCTTTGAACTTCACATCCATTAGCGCTATCTCATCAGCTCCCATCAGCTATGTATCCGTCAGCTATGTACTCGGGGCTTTGGATAGAGGGTACTCAAAATCTCGCTTTCCGCTTCAGCTAACTCAGCTAAGCGCTCATTCACCAGCTCAAGATTAAAGTAAGTCGTTGCCAGTAGCCAGTAACTGCCATAGTGCCGGGCCTCCGAGGCCATCAAGGAACGATAAAACTTCGCTAGCTGCAGATCGGAGCAATGCTCAGCTAGAAGCCCTAGTCGTTCGTGGCTACGAGCTTCAATCAAGGCTGATACCAGTAATAGATCAAGCATGCGCTCTGGCTCTTGTCTACGAACGCACTTCTTGAGACCCGCGCCATAGGGCGGCGGTGATACCGGCTGCAGAGGAATACCCCGCTTTTCTAACCAGTTGTTAACCTGATCGTAGTGACTAAGTTCTTCTTGAGCGATCGCAGTCAACTCCCGCACTAGTTCCACACTCGATGGATAGCGTGACATCATCTGAATCGCTGTTCCTGCTGCCTTACGCTCGCATTGGGCATGGTCAAGTAAAATCGTATCCATATCGGCAAGTGCTTGATCAAGCCAGGCTTGGGAAGTAGGCGTCTTCAAGAACTTGATTTTAGGCTGAACTAAACTAGCAGCGACCATAGAAGCTTTACTATTAAGATGAAGCAGATTAAGGGTTAGAACAGTTAGGACGAAACCAGCCTATTCTAACTACGTTTATCGGGCTTCATTTTTTGTAGATACTTAACTAATCCTTCCAACCCCAGTCGATAGCTATCTGAGCCAAACCCGCTAATTTGACCAATGGCTACTGGCGCAATGTATGAACGATGACGGAACCCTTCGCGCTGGTGAATATTACTCAGGTGAACTTCGACTGTGGGTAAAGCAACAGCAGCGATCGCATCTCGAATTGCCACACTAGTGTGGGTGTAGGCACCTGGATTAATCAAAATGCCTTGCTGGACATTCAGAGCAGCCTGAACCGCGTCCACCAAGGCACCTTCATGATTTGATTGAAAAAAAACTAGCGCTACACCTAATATCTCTGCAACTTGAGCAAGCTCGGAATTGATATCCTCTAAGGTCTGAGAGCCATAGATTTTAGGCTCTCTTTTTCCCAACATATTAAGGTTGGGACCATTCAATACCAAAATATTGAGCACTGACACCTAGCACTGTGAAAATATAAAGCTTTTACCGCTTGTAGGATCCTTTCATTAGACAAAGACTGGGTAGCTTAGGTTTCACTAGTAAATAGTTCTACCTTTCCCGCCTCATTGCTTTAGTTTTGATCCCCTACCTTAACTAGCGGCATCTAGGTCTGCGATCATCTACAGGGATCGGAATCGGCTCATGCTCAGGCTGAGCTTGGGGCCCAAACAAAGCATCTATAACTTTGTCTACCCATTCTCTGAGCTTGTCAAGTGCCTGATCGATATAGTCCATGAGCTAGATCGCTCCCTCTCATCTTCTTATTAATTCCATCAACTGCGACTTAGGTCACAGATGCATGAGAAAACAGATATCAGCACGCCCCACTTCTATAAAAATAAAGCTACCGCCGTGCAAAGCCGTTTTCTGGGAAAAGGCTAGCCAACGATAACGGGATCGTCCTTGTCTGTGTACTTATGATAACTAATCCTGAGCAATGATCAAGAAAACCGTCAGCGTAATTTACGTAATCTTCCTTTTTTCTTTAGATGTGTGATTCGAAAACATCACTATAGCCATATTGAAAGGTTCTCTTGTGAATGCTATGCATCTGCACCTGGTCTGAGTAACCATCAAATGTTTAAGCCCTTGTTTTTTTACCAGGGCTATCAAAGTAAAGTCAGAATCAAACTATAGATAGATCGCTCATCTAGCGTGTTGAATCCGGTGGTGGCTGCATCAGGCTCAACCTCAGGAGGTTTAAGGCACTAGATGTACTCTTCTGTCGAATGAGATCGCGCGACGTCTCTGAGCCAAATAAATATTTTTCGGTCTTGATTCCCTGGGCAGAGGCTAGAGCGATGTAGACCAACCCCACCGGCTTTTCGATACTACCGCCGCCCGGACCAGCGATACCCGTAATGCTTAGTGCCCAGTCAGTACCTAGGCGATCGCGCACCCCAAAAGCCATGGCCGCTGCCACTTCTGGGCTGACCGCACCGCAGCGAGCTAATACCGTCTCGTCTACACCTAGCAGTTGCTGCTTTATTTGATTGTCATAAGAAATCACACCGCCCCAAAAGTAGCTAGAGCTACCTGGAATGGCGGTGATCAAGCTACCTAGGCCTCCTCCAGTGCAGGATTCAGCTACGCTTAAGGTCTCAGAGCGCGCCTTCAAGAGCTGGCCTACTACATCTGCCAGGGTCTCGTTATCCTGGCCGTAGCAGAGTGTACCTGTCATCTCTTGAATCTTTGTAACGATTGGATCGATCAATTGGTTCGCCGCTACTACTGACTCTGCCCTAGCAGAAATTCGTAGAATGACTTCACCGCCTAGTGCATATGGAGCTACCGTCGGGTTATCTATTGCCAAGAAGGGCTCCACTTTTTGAGCCAAAGCCGATTCGCCAATTCCCCAGAACCGTAAGATCCGGCTATGAATCACGCCCTCTGCCCAGTGACTAGATCGCAAGTAGGGGACAGCAGTCGCTTGCCACATTGGCTTCATTTCCCAAGGCACACCTGGAAATGTCATTATCGTCAGACCTGATCTAGGTTCCCAGATCACTCCAGGTGCTGAGCCTACAGGATTAGGTAACACTTCTGCGTCCTGTGGTAACAAAGCCTGTCGCCGACTGATTTTAGTTAGTGTCTGACCACGTTTAGCAAATTTCTTTTCTAGATCAGCAACAATTTCTGCCCGTTCTACTAAGGGAGTGTCAAAGAACTCGGCTAGAGAGGCTAGGGTGAGATCGTCTGGGGTAGGACCGAGACCACCCGTCAGAATAATCAAACGAGCGCGGTCACAGGCGATCGCGACGGCCTGTTTAATCCGGGTGGGATTATCGCCTACTACCGTTTGATAGTGATGAGCGATTCCCAGACTCGCTAGCTGCTGAGCTAAATACTGAACATTACTATTCAGAATATCGCCGAGCAGTAGCTCTGTTCCCACACAAATAATTTCAGCGCTTTCGTTCATGGCATCTATCGAAAAATCTGCAGATCTAGAGGCAGCTAACATCAAATGTATAGCAAGCGCGCGAATGCATCCCCAAAGAAGAACCTCTACCGCATGCTACACAGCCCGCAGTATAGAACTGTTCTAGCGACAGTTGGTGTCGTCAGCAGAGAGGATATCGCGTGTGAGTACACGTCATTGGATTAATCCGCTCACCCGCCTGGAGCAGCTACTACTAGGCGGACTACTCTTTCGCAGCATCATCGCCTATTTTTTGCCAGTTGGCTTCGATGAAGCCTATTACTTTCTCTACACCCAAAACCTGGATTGGAGCTACTTCGATCACCCGCCTGCAGTCGCAATCACAACAGGCTTAGGTATCTGGATAACAGGTGCTGCCACACCGTTCACACTAAGACTTGGCGCGCTGGGCCTGTTCACAGCGAGCCTATGGTTGCTCTATACAACCGGGAAATGGCTGTTTGGCGCCCGGGTGGGACTGATTAGCTGTGTCATTGCCTCGCTTACTCCGCTTTTTACTCTTAGCTTCGGTATTCTCACCGCGCCAGACAACGCCCTGATTTTTTTCTGGAGCCTGGCGCTTAGTCTTTGCGCTTGCGAGTTCTTTGCAAACGACTCTTCGAATCATCCTGGCAGCTACTGCCCTAGCGCCAAGATTGTGCTCATTGCGATCGCCATTGGACTAGCTTGTCTGAGCAAATATCACGGTTTTCTCCTTGGGCTCAGCTTGGTGGGTTTCTGCTTGACTAGTCGGCCCCATAGAGCCGTCTTTAAATCAAAATGGTTAGCCTACGGCTGCTTAGCTTTTGGGGTCACGCTGTTTCCGCTGCTGTATTGGAATGCTAGTCACGATTGGATTTCATTTCAGTTTCAGCTCGGCGATCGCTTCTTAGAATATGGAGATAGCAGCAACAGCTATTCGTTGAGTCTATTGCTGGGTACTGTACTTGCTCAGATTGGCTATGTGTTCCCTAGTATGGCACTCCCACTGTGGTGGGCGATCATAAAAGCGCTACTTAGCCAGTTATCTTTTCGTAAGGCAGCCCTTCACACTAGTAAGTTGGCCATCCAAGAGCAGATAACCAATAGCAAAGTCAGCTTTCTCCTCTGGAGTGGATTACCTGTTGCTTTCGGATTCACACTGATAGGGGGAGCCACTCACACTTTTCCCGCTTGGCCTGCACCTGGGCTCTGGAGCCTCGTAATTTTGCTTGCTTACGCGGCCTCAAATTGGACGCAGACAAAAGTACGCTGCTGGCTGATGACTTCAGCCTGGACGATAGGCATATTGCTGATGTTTGCGCTGACTCATATCACGCTAGGCACGCTGCAAAAGCCGAGTGAGTATGCCCTCCTAGGGGGCATTGTCTCAATCGAGCATGACCCCTCTACAGAACTCATAGATGCGATGCAGCTACGCCGACTATTGAGTAGCTCTGACGAATTTAGAGAAGCGATCACAAGTGTTGATTTTGTCCTTACAGCAGAATATTGGCTAAGCGGCTATCTCGCCCTCGCGATGCCAAAAGACGCTCATTTGCCAGTTAGCAGCTTTACTAGCGATCCGCGAGGACACGCCTTCTGGTCCGAGCCAGAACAGTGGATAGGCAAGGACGCCCTGTTCGTCAGTTTAGACAGGAATTCTCGTAGGGAAGAAGTAGAGGCGATCGCCCCTTACTTTTCTAGCCTCACTCTACTTACACAAATCGCCACCAAACGCGGCGGCGAAATCTCGGAAACTTTTTATCTATACAGCGCTAGAAACCTACGCCAGCCCTACCCGTTTCCCTATGGACCTAACAAGAGAGGCAGCTAAAGCAAACGATTAGTTTTCCATATTTAATTTTTCATAAATGGCTACTTTGCCAACCGCACTGCTTTCCAGCCCGTATAACTCAGCAGCGCCGTCGACGCGAATACAAAGGGAATGCCTGCTCTTAAACCAGAAAATGCCATTGCCAAACTACCCACCCACAGCGCCAGCACATAGATAAACATCACTGTGAACCGATGAGAGAATCCAGCATTGAGCAGACGGTGGTGCAAATGACGCTTGTCCGCAACAAAGGGAGACAGTCCCTGCCGTAACCGTAGCAAAATCACAGCAGACATATCCAAAATTGGCACTGCTAACGTTAGAGAAGGCAACAGTACCGCTACGGTCGTCACCCCTTTTACCAGCCCAATAACACCTACACCTGCTAACGTAAAGCCAATAAAATAAGCACCGCCATCGCCCATAAATATCTGAGCCGGATTGAAGTTGTAGCGTAAGAAAGCCAAGGAACCACCCGCTAAGGCCGCTGCAATCAATGCCGCTGCAGGCTGCCCCATATACAGACTCACAACCATCATCACGACAGCAGCAATCCCAGAGACACCGGCCGCTAAGCCATCCAAGCCATCGATCCAATTAATCGCATTGGCCATACCAACCAACCAGAATATGGTAACTACCAGACTCAACCAAGCTGGCAGTTGAGTGATCCCAATAAAAGGAATCGTCAGAAAGCGAATATCAACGCCTACCCACCAAGCAACTGAGGCCACTGCAGACTGCATAATCAAACGGCTAATCGGTGATAGACCAAACAAGTCATCAATCAAGCCGATCAAGAAGAAGGCTAGGCCGCCTAATGTGACCCCCCAAACCGAATATTCAGCAACGCGTACTAGCGGCTCACCGTCGCTACCAAGGAAACCACCCGCGCCCCACACCGACAGCAATGCCACCAAAACGCCGACAAAAATAGAGACACCACCTAAGCGCACCATCGGCTGACTGTGGACTTTTCGAGCCCCAGGCAAATCCACTCTACCGCTGGCAAGACCGGCCTTTCTAACAAGCGGTGTTAGGCATAAAACAACGACAGCAGAAAGAACAAAAGCAAGCAGATGGTAAAACGAGAATCCCATCGGAAGGAGGAGGTAGGGTGGGCAGAGTTCAAAGATAAGTACTTTTCAAGGGTAGATGCTTAAAACAAAGCCGCTGGTGAAAGGATGGGCGATTAGCGACACCATTATCTAACAAAACAAAAATCAGCGAATTCACCTGTCAATTTATCATCGTATTGATCTTTGAGCGACCGTAAGAAAGCCTCTAATTTTCTAGATCTTCCCCAAAGTCGGTTTGGTAGATTGTGCTTGCATTAGACAGTTTGTGCCTGGACTAATATGTGCCTGGACTAAATAGTAATGTCCAAGCTTAGAATTACTAACACTTCAGATATTGAGTATCGCCGGTATCAGTATCGCTAGATATTAGTAACACTTAAACCAAAGCTGGCTCGGGCGATCGCAGATGAGGATACAGCGGAAAGCGATCACACAAATCCGCTACTCGCTGCTGGCAGTCTGATTCCACATTGCTATCATCAGGGCTCAGCAGCCTATCAGCAATGATGTCGGCAATCTCTTCAAACTCCACCTCGCCCATGCCTCGCGTCGTCATTGCAGGCGTACCTAAACGCAGTCCGCTAGTAACAAATGGAGACTCTGGATCAAAAGGAACCGTATTTTTGTTAGCTGTAATATTCACCTCGCTGACCAAAGCATCTGCGATCTTGCCGGTCATTCCTATAGAACGAAGATCTACTAGCACCAAATGATTGTCTGTACCATCAGAAACCACCTTGATACCCCGCTTTTGCAGCTGCGCAGCTAACGTCTGAGCATTTTTGATCACCTGCCCACAATAGGTCTTAAACTCGGGCTGTAGCGCCTCGCCAAAGGCAACCGCTTTAGCCGCGATCACATGTTCTAATGGCCCGCCTTGACTACCTGGGAAGACAGCTTTATCGAACTTTTTACCTAAGTCCGCATCGCGAGTCATGATCAACCCGCCGCGAGGTCCACGTAGCGTTTTGTGAGTGGTCGTGGTGACTACATCACAATGAGGTAGTGGATTGGGATGATGACCGGTTGCGACTAGCCCAGCAATATGGGCAATATCAGCCATCAGATACGCACCAACTTCATCGGCGATCGCCCTAAACTTTTCAAAGTGTATCGTCCGAGGATAGGCTGAATACCCACAGATGATCAGCTTAGGCTGGTGTTCTACGGCTATTTGACGAATTTCATCAAAATCCAGCTGTTCGCTCTCCCGATTCACGCCGTACTGAACTACGTTGAACCATTTACCCGAGTAATTCACGGGCGAGCCATGCGTCAGATGACCACCGTGAGACAAATCCATCCCTAGAATCGTATCACCTGGCTCTAGCAGAGCTAAAAACACGGCAAAGTTCGCTTGTGCGCCAGAGTGAGGCTGAACATTTGCATGAGCGGCCCCGAACAGAGCCTTTACTCGCTCAATAGCTAGATGCTCCGCTTGATCAACAAACTCGCAACCACCGTAGTAACGTTTGTTTGGCAGTCCTTCAGCGTACTTATTTGTCAGCACAGAGCCCTGAGCTGCCATTACCGCTGGAGAGGTGAAATTCTCACTAGCAATCAGCTCTAGATGAGTCTGCTGACGGTTCAATTCTCTATCAATAATCGCGGCCAGTTCTGGGTCGCTCTGCTGCAAAAAGTCTACGTTAGACTGTCTCATCAATTTCCCTTCAATCCACTCTATTTTTTGTATGCAAGCCTGACATGAATACACTCACGCAGTTGTATTAAAACGATTCAGCTAGTCACCTTGATAAGATTTTTATGATAGCTCGCCGCAAACATCGAGCCATCAACAAATCTCGAAGAAATTCTATAAGGAAAGAGAATAAAAGTGGGTAGATAGATTCAATAGATTACTTAACAAATTCCCAAAAGGACAAAGGGCTACTGTGTCTTGTCTCTATTTGCAGCTCAAAACGCCATTGCTACAAGAGAAATTGAGGTTCGCCTCAAAATGTAACGCTTTGAAACATATAATAAGAAGATTATGCATTGCCTAGCCACGTTTTGGAAACAACGATTCCCTGCTGGCGATCGCAATCGCAGGACGCTTTGGGCTGACTCGTCCAACGACTATTGTTCATTTTCCAGTTTGAGGCATTGATGCTGCAGCTGACCCATCCTTCAACGACCCTTACGCCTAAGTTTGTATCGCTCCAAGAGTCCTACGAACAATGTCGTCAAATCACGGCTGAGTGCTCCAAGACGTTCTATATGGGAACGTTGCTCATGCCTGAAGCCAAGCGCAGGGCGATCTGGGCGATCTATGTTTGGTGCCGTCGAACCGATGAACTGGTAGACGGACCGCAGGCGAAGTTTACAACAGAAAGCACTTTAGACCACTGGGAATCTACGTTAGAAAGTCTGTTCTCTGGCCATGCGAAAGATAACTTAGACGTCGCTATGGTTGACACTCTAGAGCGCTACGAACTAGACATTCAGCCTTTTCGAGATATGATCGATGGCCAGAGAATGGATCTCTATCGCTCTCGCTACACAACTTTTGAAGAACTAAAGCTTTACTGCTATCGAGTAGCAGGCACAGTCGGTCTGATGTCGACCGTAGTAATGGGGATGGATACTGAGATTAATGCCTCGCCTTGGATGTGTTCGAATCCAGCAAGTCCTCCTATTCCCGAAGCCGTTTCGTTGGGAATAGCAAACCAGCTAACCAACATTCTTAGAGACGTAGGCGAAGACGCCAGAAGGGGCCGCATCTACTTGCCGCTAGAAGATTTAGAACTATTTGACTACACCCAAGAAGATCTCTTGAAAGGGGTGATAGATGATCGATGGCGAGCGCTCATGCGATTTCAGATCCAAAGAGCACTTAAGTACTATCAAGAGGCAGAAAGTGGAATCAGCCGTCTACATCCAGATGCTCGCTGGCCTGTGTGGACGGCCTTAATGCTATACAGAAAAATTTTGGACGTTATCGTCGAGAATGATTACGACGTCTTTAATCGCCGTGCATACGTCTCTAAGGCTCGCAAGCTACTCTACCTACCTCAGGCGCTGGTGCGATCGCAGATCTCTTGAGAAGACAAGTAAGATAACAAGTTGCTACGAAGAAAAGACAGCGCTGTCATGCGTACAGTCTGTCTTTACTATAAAATCAGCTATTCCTTACTATAGAGTTAGCTATATAGTCGCTTAAGAGCTACATAGCAGCTATCTCGTACTATTTCACCTTATTGCAGCGCAGCAGCGTGGATGAACCACCAGCAGGTGACCCACCAAGAGAAACAGCAAGCTGAACGACTCGCAGTGCCTATATGGCTATCGAACAAGCCTAAAGAGCACTGCAAATCAAAGCCACCACTAATGAACTTGCTAAAGCTATAGCGGGTGCTTAAGAAGCAGTTGTCTGTGCGGCTAGCATTTCTTTGAGCTTAGCTAAGTCCTGTGCCCAACGAGGATCAGGGCCAGCATCAGCAGTTTGACTTTCCGCCACCACGACGTTGTTACCACCGCGTTTGCCACCGCTTTTCTTCTGACGACGCTGAGGGCTATTCTCACCGCGAGAACCTTCGGTTTCTTTTTCTGTGCGTGGCATTGCCTTTTCCACTTTCAAGGTGGCATCTTGCAAAGTAAACCCGTTGTACTTCTCAACAAGCGCATCTGCTGTCGTATCGTCTTTAGCCGTCACAAAGCCGAATCCGCGACATTTACCGGTCTTACGATCTGAGATCAGCTTAACTGAAACCAGATTGTCACTATCTTCAGTGAAAATAGCCTCGAATTCTTCGCGCTCAAGGCTCCGTGGCAAGTTGCCAAAGTACAAACGAACTGACATGTGAGTATAACCCTCTAACTCTTTTAACTTTTTAAAAAACTTTCATTCAATAGATAAGCTTTACAACCACCGCAAAGCAGGGTCGAACCACCGCAAAGCAGGGTCGTCAGTACACTTAGCTAGTACAAACATGGGGCCAGCAGAAACATGGGAGACCCTTTTTATCACACTGTTTGTTTCCAAAAGAGCAGCTATCTCTCTGAGTCAACCGCTCAAAGCTCCTAAAGAAACCTTCGCTTTGACTGCTGCGAAAGCCTAAAAAACCGCCTAAACGCAATATGAAAAGACCAGCCTCTATCTAGAATGCAATTACAACTCAACAGAAGTAGCCAAGCTCCTGTTCTCGATGCAGCCATAGCGTAAATTCTGCTGCTCATCCTTTGGTTTTTTGACAGCTGATTTTCCAAACAGTTGCCTGATCAAGAGTAGAGCTAGCATGTAAGCTACGTAGCTAGTTTCTTACTTAGCCATTATTAAAATATCACGATGTCAGGTACCGAACCAATTTATCAAGATAACTTACAGCCTCGGTGAGATAAGGGCTTACGGCAGAACGCCTCTATTTTCATGAGCATTTCGTTCTCAGAAATAGAATAAAAGTAGTCTCAATGCTTATTTCGCTAGAAGCTAAAGAGCTAACTCCATCTAGGTCAGGTTTGGTCAATTGCAATATATAGCTATCTGCACTCTGCGCGATTACTTGGGTGGGTAGACAATAAACAGCCAGCCGTTAAATAAACGACTGGCCTAGTTGCTGTGTTGAGAGTAGGAGAACCCGTGCCTAACACCAGATGTGCGCGATCTCTAGACCGCTTACTCACCTAGTCAATAGACAAAACAAGCTCTTGCGAACGAATGTAGCACTCTTTGCCTAGTGTTCGCAACATTTCTTTATATTGGTGTCGTCTGATCGACGTACGCCGTGGTAACACAGCTTTATCAAAAGCTTCGCTTCTGCATGGGTGTGGCACTACTTTGTAGCTAATGACCTTGTAGTAAAAGCCACAGTCCTAATCCAGTAGTGGTGGTGGCAAGGAGAAGTGAATAGATTGGATGGGCAGCCTGAAGCATCCTATTATTGCTTAACCTAATCTGATGAATATCGACCCAGGGCTGAATACCTCGGCGAAACCAGCCTGTAACCTGTACCGACTCGCCTTTGGTCATCCAGAAAGATTTTGGTCTGTTCAGGAGGTTACCTAAGGGTCCGATTGAAGAAAAAAAATGGAGTTTGACTAAGCCGCAAGATGTCTGTATACAAAGGTCTTGGCCAAGCCAGTTAGCCAGGCCGGGCCTACTTCGCAAAGTGCCGGTAAGCCTGACTGGCAGACTATCTATGGGCAAAAGCTTAGGGTGAGATATCCAATTGGATACGGGATGGCTAGAAAGGGAACAACCCGCGGATGAATGGCCAGAGGCTATTGAAGAAAGCTCTCTAGAAGAAGGTAAGTCTGGGAAGAAACGATTAATCCGCAGGAGGATGCCTACTCCAGTTCCTATTAGCAAACAGCATTGGAAAAGACCAGTGTCTTGATACATCCAATCGAGTACCGGCCATTTAAGCGCATAGGCGATCGCGCCAATTCCCCAAAGCACTATGCCCGTGACTAGCCCTAATACTAGCCCGCAGTATGGCGTTCCCTGCTTGAAAAGTCTTTTCCACGCTTGCTTTGATAGTGCATGCCGTTTGCGATAGGAATTGTCGAACGAGATCTCTGGTGTGAGTTTCCAGTGTTTGGCATAGGCGGTGAGTGTGCATAGGCGATCGCCTAGCGGTGGCTGCGAATTCAAAAAGCCCATCCAGTTTCGTAATGGGTTTTTGGTATCCCAGGCAAATAAGTCAGCTAGAGGAAGATGACCATATAGGTGCTGCCTAAAGAGATCGGCACAAACAGGCATCAGTAAAGATAGGCTTTCGATCCAACTTGGCGTATAGCCTTGCTGCTCTATAGCATCAGCTAAACCAAAAGAGAGTTTGGTAAGTGCTCTAATTAGACCATTAGGATTACCAGTAATTTCGGTAGCAAAGCGATCGCCATAATAAGTTCGTACCCTAGCTAACCATAGCCCTGGCACACGCACTAGCCAAAAGAGTGCATAGCTCACATTGGCAATCGTCCCGGCTACCCACCTTAGCAACAGGCCGCGTTTGTTTCCCCACAGGGCTAGCTGCCAATACGTCTGATGAAGGATCTGCAGTAGCAGAGCGTGAACGGTGAGTAGCGGCCAGTGCCCGCTTTTCCAATGAGATAGCTCGTAGGCAAATAAAGTGGCAAGCTCATCTTTTTCTAGGGTAGAGAGCAATCCGTCTGAGACGACTAACCTCGCATTGCGAGGTAGCCAACCGTAAGAGAAAATCAGCGGAATAGTTGTCGGCAGCTTCCACAAGCGCGGCAGCTTCCACCGACGCTGCCGACAGTATTGACTGATTAGGCGAGCAGCTTCGGGCGAGTAAGTGCGTAGCTGACTAACCAATAGCGGTTGACTATCTGCGTAGCAACGTAAATAGAGATCCCATAGCCATGGAGAAGCAATCGTAATCGCGAACAAAACAATGAGCAAAGGCCAAGTGATCTCCTCAAAGAGGTCAGGCAGCTGCCAGACGCCGAATGGTAGTCTCTCGTCGAGGAATGATAGACAGCTATTAAGGAGTGCTGCAGCTCTATGAATAAGAAAGCGTAGGAGAAAGTAGAGAGCGATCGCACTTCCAAGTTGAGCTATCCATAGCTGTGATTGCTTAATCCGTCCTAGCGATCGCCCTTTATCTAGCCGACCAGCATAAATCCATAGACAGTCTTTTGTAGGATTTAGCTCGCCTGTTACTTCTGTCTGGTCTACCTCCTGCATTATTTCGTTGTTGAGATAGGCATAATGGAACATCGAAACTCGATTAGGTGTTTCGGCGTTAGGTGCTTCAACATTAGGTGCTTCAACAACAGTCGCTGAAGAAACAGTGGGTTCTATTGTTTCATCAAGCGGGCTAGGCGGCATCTTCGTAGAACTAGTCGGGCCAACAGCGCCTTCTACCGCTGAAGAGTTTGAGTTGACAGCTTGTGAATCAGAGGCAATCGGTTGAAAGCCACTTTTGAGCTCACAGCTAGAGCACTCAGGCTTAGAAGCATCATCTGACGTAGCCATTTGAATGGCCAGCTGGCGATCAATCTGACGATTAATATTGATCAATGCCAACTCTGACCACTTTCGCGCTGCAGGCATCGACGTTGTTTGTATAATCCTTTGACATAGTGCTTTAGCTTTAGTCCATTGCTTCTGAGCGATGTAGACTCGCACTAAACCTAGGTTTGCTTTCGTGTAATAGGTCCGACTTCCCATCTTTGTAAGTCGAACAAACAAAGAAGTAGCCTGCTCGTAGTCGCCCTTTTGATAAGCAGCGATACCCATCTGAAATACTTTTTCTAAATCCGTTGCAGACGCTGGCATAAAAGCTGTCATGAATAGGAACTCTGGCGTAAGGGTACGCAGGTTCTCAGAAAATCTAACTTCCGTGCCATGCCACACCACTACCGCTTACTATTAAGAAACGGTTAACAATCCTTCACAAACTTAGTTTCTTCTAGTCTTAATGTCCGACGTCTTACTCTTAGTTCTGCTCTCGTCTATCAGTTTTACGGCCTGGTTCACCAGCATGTTGGTAGGCGGTGGCAGTTCACTGATTTTGATTCCATTAGTGACTCTGCTGTTGGGAGCTGCTTCAGTCGCCCCTGTACTGACTATTGGTAGCATCATAGGCAATGTCCAGCGGAGCGTTCTGTTGTGGCAGCATATCGACTGGAAACTAACGCTTTGGCAATTGCCCGGTGTGACAGCTGGTTCTCTGGTGGGTGCTTACGCCTTCACAAAAATACGGGCGGAAGGGCTGCAGTTTTTTATTGCGATCGCCCTTGTCTATATGATGGTTCACTCTTTGCTTAGTCACCGTATACAAATGCCCGCTATCAGCATCAGAGCATGGCACTTTTTACCTTTAGGATTTTTCAGTGCAATTGTTTCTGGCTTAGTCGGCAGTACCGGGCCGCTGCTAAACCCTGCCTACCTCAACTATGGATTAGAAAAGGAGCGGATGATTGCTACTCGCTCAGCCGGATTCACGCTCACGCACACAATCAAGATTATTGCTTACTCAGTCTTAGGCGTCTTCTCACCTGCGCTTATCGGCTATGGCTTAGTAGTTGGCTGTGCGGCCCTTCCGGCAAATTGGCTAGGGCACAAGGTTCTAGAAAAAATGAGTCCAGAGCAGTTTCAAGTAGCTGCGGTCAGCTTCGTTGGATTAAGTGGCGTATGGATGCTCTGGCAACAGCGGGCGTTCTTTATTCATTAGGGATTTGTACGTTAGCACCGCCCCATCACTCCCAAAACCTCAACAAAATGCACCGGGCTCAACCTACTATCCCAGCTGTTGAGTCGCTTAAGACAGATAGATCCATCAACGAAAACTATTTTCTGGCAGCGCGCAAATTGACTAGCAAGTTTCATATGGCATTAGGGCAGCTGCTAACTGTCCGAGTCCAGAATGGTTTCAACCAGTGAGTAAAGACTGTCTTCACTCTCACCTTCCATCTGTCTCGTTTTCAAATCGATCAAGCCGTGGGCTAGCGTTTCGGCCTGCTTCTTGTAGCGACTATTGGCGCAGAGCAAATCGATAAAAACTTCTTGTTCTACCTGTGAACGGCTAGCATCTTCTGATACATGAGAGATATAGCCGTCTTCTTCTACGTCATAGCGCAGCAAAAATATTAGCGCGTTACAGCGTTCTTGAAGCTGCCTTTGTAGTTGACTGGTGTCTAGTTCGAGACGATCAAAGCCCACAGTGCCAGTAATGCGTAGCTCTATGATGGGTTGCTGATCGGGAATGATTTGTTTCGAATTGATCGCTTTTTCGATGATAGCGATCGCGCCTTCTTCCACCGATTCAATCGCATCTTGACTGCGCAGCTTCTGCTGCAATCGGACAATTGGCCGCTGATGATAATCCGTCTTCAGCTCTGCCCTAATCGTTCCTTCTTGGTCAATCTCGACTAGATAGGCCCCCCGCTCAAACTGGCTTTCCTCAACGTTATTCGCCTCTATTGAGCCTGGATTGAAGATCCAATTCTCCTCGCAGTAGTTCTTGTGAATGTGACCTAGCGCCAAATAATCCACACCTGCCTTCTTCAGCGGCAGCACTTCGCTATAGCGCAAAGCCCCAGAATATCTGGCAATCTGCCCTTCTAGTCCATGGTGAAATAGCAATACAGACGGCCCCTCAGCCTCTGGCAGCTCATCCATCGCCGCTGCAATCTGCTCAATTGCCCTTGGCGCCGCTGCCCCATACCAGCTAGAGCCCAGCACCCGAACGCCGCAGTCTAAATCAATGTATCCACCCCGCTGCCGCTCTTCATCCCAAGGTGAATAAAAGGGCTCACCCGAGTTCACATCCCCAGGCTCCAGCAGCTTTAGCAATCCCCAATCGGACAAGTAGCGTAGCCAGCTAGACTTCGTTCCATAGGGCGCATTATCGTGATTACCCTCGATTGCCAGCACCGGAATACTGGCATCCTTCAAGACTTGAAAGCAGAGTTGTGCCTGATTCAAGATCGCCGGCTTGATATTGCGATGCTCAAACAGATCGCCGCCGATGATCACAAAATCTACCCGCTCGCCCACCGCATATTTCTCTAGAACGTCCTTGAACGAGTAGAAAAAATCTAGGGTTCTTGGTTTGCTGTCGTAGCGATCAAACCCGAGATGAATATCGGACACATGCAAAAACTTAGCCATAGGCGCGGTTGATCAAAACATCTATAAATCGTGCTTTTCGTATTTCGTGGGTCTCTACTCCAACCACTACTCCTTTACACAAGGAGAATTAGTAAGAGCGTCCGACGAGAGACTATAGAATTTATCGCTATAAATATAACGTCCGTACCACTTTCCCACTCTCTGCCCCTCAATCAACGGTTGGCGAAACTGACGGCACGCTGCTCTCAAGTCAGATTCTTCCAGCGCTTTAGTCAAAGCGCTACAAACAATATCTTCGACCTGAAATATACGATCAGGCTGAGACTTCATGACTTCAGTGGCAATCTCTTCTACAGATAGGCTAGCAAACTCTGGCCGAAGAAACTCCGGCCATACTACGTTCTGCTCACGGGCTGTCCAAACCTTTGCCGTTTGGTGCCAATAGGCCGCATCGGAAGAGCGTTGCTTGATGATTTCATCTGGAGCTAGCTCTGCTGGCCAGAATGATAACTTATAGAAATCAACCGGCTCCTCATCTACGAGCGTATCGACATTGCGTCCTTCATCCATACTTCGAGCACAGTAACGCACACGATACGGGCCAGACACAAGCGGAATGCAACAAACACACTCACCATACCAGTCTTGCAAATGAACCCCTTCGTTCGCCGCAATTTCATCAACATAAAAAGGTGCTTCTACAACATCTTCCCAGTCAGCTGTGTCATTCGGCTGCGCATTTAAAACTTCAACACTTAGCCAAACGTCTCCCGTATGCAGACCCGTGTGAAGGAAAATTATTCTAGGAGTGGCCGTACCACAAAGGCCATTTTCTTGGTTAATCAGGCAATCAGCTATATCACCATCCCACTCACCAATATCACCCGCGAACACGTACGCTTGGCCATAGTGAACTGACAGCTTACCGTCGAATATCTTTGATGGAGAAGAGCTCATCGGCCAGCACTTAGATCAAATAGCATGTTTGTACTATGAATATCGTAGCAGAAAGCCCTTCGCGCGTATCTCTCAGAAGATCTACTACACGGCTTCAGTCGTAGAAGCCGCTAATTCTTCCAGGCGCTCTTGCTGATCTTGCGAAATACAGGTTTGAACGACAGTTTCAATATCGCCTTCTAACACAGCAGGCAGCGAAAAGTTCTGATTGAGTCGGTGGTCAGTCACTCGATTGTCTTTGTAGTTGTAGGTGCGAATTTTCTCAGAGCGAGAACCAGAGCCGACTTGAGACTTTCGCATGGAGCTGATTTCGTCTTTTTGCTCTTGTAGCTTCATTTCGTACAGCTTGGCTCGCAAGATTTGCATAGCACGTTCTCTGTTTTGCAGCTGCGATCGCTCTTCCGTACAAAACACCCGAATCCCAGTCGGCTTATGAATTAAATCAACCGCCGTCTCTACCTTGTTCACATTCTGACCACCCGCACCGCCAGAGCGCGCTGTCGTCATCACGATCTCTTTCGGATCGATATGAATCTCTACATCATCTACCTCCGGCATCACTGCCACGGTCGCTGTAGAGGTATGCACTCGTCCGCCCGACTCTGTCAACGGCACGCGCTGCACCCGATGCACACCCGACTCAAACTTCAGCTTGCTGTAGACCTGATTCCCCTGAATCTCCACAATGGCTTCCTTCACGCCACCCATATCAGCCCGTGACTCGCTGAGTAGATTCGCTTTCCAGCCCTGGCCTTCGGCATATCGGCTGTATAATCGCAGCAAATCCCCTGCCCAGATACCGGCTTCATCACCACCAGTACCGGCACGAATCTCTAACATGATGTTCTTATCGTCGTTGGGATCGCGGGGCAGTAATAAAATCTTCAGCCGCTTTTCCAAAGCTGCCAAAGACTCCTCTAGCTCAGTGACTTCCATCGCTGCCATCTCCTTCATCTCAGAATCGCTGGCAGCTTCTTTGTAAACTTCTCTAGCACCCGCAAGTTCTCCGTCAGTCTCTTGCCACTGATGGTAGGTTTGTACAGTTTCTTCAAGCGAGGCTCGCATCTTGGCGATCTTTTGAAACTCATCTGGATCTTTGGCAACATCCGGGTCGGCCATTCGTCGGGTGAGTTCTCCAAACGTCTCCTCTACCGACTCTAACTTTTGTAATAAATAAGATTCAGCCATAGCGTTAGTCGTCAAACGGAGTGATTTTAGAGGTGATTCTAGAGTAGACTGAGCAAAAATTAGGGCTAGAGACTAAGTTGCAAAAAAATATCCGAGCAATCTAGACTCAGGACATAGCTGAGGTGCGATCGCTCGGAAATATAAAAACTTAAGAACGCTAAGCTTCAGCGTCGCCTTCAGTTGTTTCTGTAGCCTCGGATTCGCTAGACATTCCGTACTTACGCAAGAATCGTTCCACTCGACCTTCGGTATCAATAATCTTTTGAGTACCAGTATAGAAAGGGTGGTTACCAGACCATACATCGATGTTCAGCTCAGGCTTAGTAGAGCCTACCGTCATGACTTCTTTGCCGTTGCAAAATACTTTTGCTTCGGGGTACCACTTAGGATGGATATCAGCTTTTGGCATTGTTCTAGAAAAATGTTGTTTGTTAGAAGTGAAGTAGAAATTAACGCTTCGAGAACTGACCTGCTTTGCGCGCCTTCTTTAGGCCATACTTCTTCCGTTCCTTCTGACGAGGATCGCGGGTAAGATAGCCCTCAGTCTTTAGAGGCATCCGGTTATCTGGATCTAACATGCAAAGTGCGCGGGCAACTCCTAGCTTAATAGAGTCGGCTTGACCAGTAAGGCCGCCACCACGTACGTTGACGAGGATGTCATATTCACCTTCTAGGCCCAATGTCTCTAAAGGTGCTTTAGCAGCCGTGAGATAAGCAGCATTAGCTTGCAGATAGTCTTCGCCAGCCTTCTTGTTAATAGTCAAGGTGCCATTGCCAGGGACCAGGCGAACCCTTGCGACTGAGGACTTGCGGCGACCAGTACCCCAGTATACAGCGCGATCAGATTGGTCTGGCATGGGTTAATTAGCTCCAGTAGTGTTGACAGTTAAAGTTTGAGGGCTTTGAGCGGTATGGGGATGGTCAGGGCCAGCATAGACTTTCAGCTTTGTGAATAGCTTACGACCCAGCGCATTCTTAGGCAGCATTCCTTTGACAGCTTTTTCAACGATACGCTCTGGAATACGAGCTTGCAGTTGATTAAAGGTTTCAGTTTTCATTCCACCGGGGCGACCGGAGTGGCGACGATACAGCTTTTGCTCACTCTTCTTCCCAGTCACCACAACCTTGTCTGCATTGACGACGACAACAAAATCACCAGTGTCCATATGGGGTGCATAGTTTGGCTTCTTCTTGCCACGAAGTACTTGCGCAACCTCAGTAGCTAATCGCCCTAAGCGCTGATCAGCGGCATCTACCACATACCAATCGCGCTCGATTTCTTTAACAGGAGTAAGGGTAGTTTTCGTGGACATAATGTGTACCGTGGGCGTTCTAAATCGTTGTAAGTGGAAAGTTAGAAGGGAGCTGAAATTGAGGCTGAGTATCTACCCAAGCCCCTTGCTCAAAGGGAAAAGTCGAGTACCCGACTCGCAAAAGACATAAGCCCTGAGGTGGAGCACTATATTTTACCAAATCACGGCGTCGCTTTTGCCAAATAGCCGTAAATTCTTTTGGAGAGAGTCGCCGTTCACCTACTTGGACGATCAAGCCCATTATCAGGCGAACCATTCCATACAAAAAACCTTTTGCTTGAAGCTCTATCCGAACAAAGTCTCCTGAGCGGGTGCATTGCACATCCTGTAGCTCTACCCAAGAGTGCGTACGATCAGAACCTGTACGGTGAAACGCTAGCAAGTTATGATAGCCCATCATAGGCTGCAATGCAGCTAGCATTAGGTTTTCATCCAATCGCTGGCGATAATAGTGCCAGACATAAGGCTGAACGAATAGGTTGGGGTACTTGCTTGTGTAGAAGGTGTATCGATAGCGTCGCCAGTTAGCAGAAAATTGAGCATGCCAGTCGCTTGCTACCCTTGTCGAAGCTCTAACGACAATATCGTCACCTAAGCGATCATTAAGGATAATGGCCCATCGCTCTGCTGGGATAACGATAGGCGCGGCGAAATGAGCGACTTGAGCGGCGGCGTGGACACCTGCATCTGTTCTCCCCGCGCCCACTAACGCTGGCTTTCTACCCAGAACGGACGCAATTACGCTTTCTATCTCAGCTTGAACAGTCCGTTTTGCATTTTTCTGTCGTTGCCATCCGTGGAAATGGGTCCCTTTGTACTGAATCACCAAGGCGACTCGCTGCGCAGCCCTTTTTTCTATTGGCAGCATTTGTAGCTGCCGAGCAACTTTCGAATCGCGGCTATCAGATGCATCCATCATTCAAGCCTGTTCAATCGGCAAACTTCAATCAGGTTAGCTCAATGATTGCCATACGAGCGTTGTCGCCTCGACGGCTAACTGTTCGTACGATGCGAGTATAGCCACCGTCGCGATCGGCGTACCGATCGGGAGCCTGCTCAAACAAGGCATGCACCAGCTGCTTGTCATATATGTAGCCTAGTGCCCTGCGACGCGCAGATAGAGAACCGTCTTTGGCTAAGGTGACCATCCGCTCTGCTTCAGAACGAACCGCTTTAGCTCGCACCTCAGTTGTTTTGATGCGGCCATTGCGAATGAGCTCTGTGGTGAGCGATCGCAACAATGCCTTACGCTGGTCAGCAGCCTTACCCAGCTTTGCTACACGGCGACCATGTCGCATCTGTCTTATCCTCTTCTAAACTATGAATTATGAAAAATTACACAACAATGGGGCTCTATCAAAGCGCCCCATTAAAGTTATCTAAACCGTCTTGACTGGCTTTTCCAAAGGCAGCATGATACCTAGATGGATTTGAAGCGCCTCGACGACTTCTTCAGCCGACTTCTGACCAAAGTTTTTAATCTCTAGCAGGTCTTCCTGGCTGTAGTCCAGCAGGTCAGAAACAGCATTGATCTGCGCTCGCTTTAGACAGTTGTATGCACGCACCGAGAGCTGCAGCTCCTCAATAGGAATTTGATACGTTGGGTCTTCTTCCTTGGTATCTTCATCCCGTTTCGGCTCAAGCGTGACATCCTTGAGCGGGTTGAACATGTCCACAAGCAAAGCTGCCGCTTCGCTCATCGCCTGCTGAGCGGTCAAACTGCCATTCGTCCAAATCTCCATCACCAAACGGTCCTTAGGAAATCCCTCAGGATCGATGAAGTTTTCGACGCTGTAATTCACCTTACGCACAGGCATAAAGACAGCATCGATCTGCATAAACTCTACGCCACCAGTCTCCTCGCGGCTGCGATCAATCGCTTTGTAGCCTTTACCCCGCTCGATCCGAAATTCCATCTCTAGCTTGTGGCCAGCGGCAACAGAAGCGATATAGCGATCTGTGCTTATCAGCTCGACCTCAGAAGGCAAATCAAAGTTAGCAGCTGTGACCTTAGCTGGGCCTTGGACTACCAAGCGACCAATTTGAGGCTGAGCTGAGTAGCTCTTTAGCACAGTCTCTTTCATGTTTAGCAAGATATCCAAGACATCTTCTCGGACGCCTGGAATCGTTGAAAATTCATGGCTGGCACCAGCAATTCTTACTGAGGTAACTGCTGTTCCTTCTAGATTAGAGAGTAATACGCGCCGCAGAGCATTACCGACAGTCGTTCCTTGACTACGGCCTAGGGGTTCAATTACAAATCGGCTAAACTGACTTTGATCGTCTTCAATAATAGACTCTACACAATTAACTTGAAACTGTGCCATTCATAACCTCTGGTGAATTCAAATAGCCGCACTTGGCCTAAACAAACAGCCCCTGGGGCTACACATAGTAGTCTCTATGGTTCTTAAATCCGCTGGGCTTAAACACTTTGCCCTATTTGAAGCGGTTTTTACGTCCTATTGGCATACGTCCCTCTTGACAATGAACACGCAACCTACACGCGACGACGCTTGGGTGGACGACAGCCGTTGTGTGGAATAGGCGTAACATCACGGATCAAAGTGATCTCTAAACCAGCTCCTTGCAGGGCTCTAATCGCTGTTTCACGACCAGATCCAGGACCGCTCACCTGCACTTCACACTGGCGCATACCTTGATCGATTGCTCGCCGTGCTGCACCATCAGCCGCTGTTTGCGCTGCGAAAGGGGTTCCTTTCTTTGCGCCCTTGAAGCCACTAGATCCTGCTGACGCCCAAGAAACCGCGTTACCGCTCGCATCAGTGATGGTCACAATGGTGTTATTAAAAGTGGATTGAATATGGGCAACCCCGTTAGGAATATTTTTCTTCTGCTTACGGGGGCCTGTCTTACGAATAGGTTTTGCCATGTTTAACTAGGTGAGGTGTTCTTTGGACTGAATGATTTGAATCAGGAGGTTTGCTAGTGAACTTGCAGAAGGGCTAATGATCTAATAGCTAGGTCTAATGGCTATCTACTTTGCTGTTTAGCTGTAAAGCTGGTGAGGCATAAGCGAATCAGCATGATGATACAAAACCTGAATGCTCGCTTTTCCAAGCTAGCGGGGCATTCCTCTACAAGGACACTCGAAAATACGGACTGAAGCTAAGTTGTCTACAAGACATCTGTATGGACCGTTTCAGTGCATAGACCGTTTCAGTGCGCGCATATCGCAGCAGCTATGTCCCAAACTTGCTACCGTTACTTACGCGGTGGCTTCTTCTTGCCAGCAATCGTGCGCTTACCAGAACGCCGAGTGCGACTATTGGTACGTGTGCGCTGACCTCGAACGGGCAGACCCATACGGTGACGCCGACCTCGATAGCAACCAATGTCCATCAATCGCTTGATGTTCATATTTACCTGACGACGAAGATCTCCTTCGATCAGATAGTCGCCTTCAACGGTTTCTCTTAACTTGATGACATCTGCATCAGCTAAATCTTTGACTCGAATATTGGGATCTACACCCGTTTTTTCGAGAATTTCTTGAGAACGACTAAGGCCCACACCATAGATGTAGGTCAAGCCGATTTCAATTCGCTTGTCTCTTGGCAGGTCAACGCCCGCAATCCGTGCCACCGATTATTTCTCCCTCTATTTACATGCCGGCAATCTCAGTACAGAAAAACACCGACAAATCGTTGTATCTCAGCAAAGTAAACTTTAATTATCACTCGAAAATCTATTGGCTGCTCCAGTAGTCGTACTGGTCACCAATAGATTCCATTTGGCTACTTCAGCTAAATTCGCCGAGCCGATCTAAAGCTTACGGCGATGCTGGCTATTTCACACTAATTTCAACCTTGACGCTGTTTGTGCTTAGGGTTGGAGCAAATGACCATTACCCGGCCTCGACGGCGGATAACTCGGCATTTCTCACACATTTTTCGAACAGATGCGCGGACTTTCATGTCCTATTTTTCTTATTTACTACAGATTTGCAATCCTATCAGAGAAATCAGCATCCGACAACACAATCTCAGACTTCTAGGGATAAAGGGGGCTTTTCAACTATGCTCAACTCATATCAAGCTACGAAGTAGGGCACCGGCTTTCGGGTTGAGAACATTGTTTCTGAATTGAAGACATCTGAATAAAAAACCATAAAAAGCCGAAGACACCTTAGCCTAAAAACTAACTGGCTAGGTGCCTTCCACTAAAGATAATTGAGTTGGGTGTTGTGAGTCAGGTGTTGTGAAAAAATGCGGTGAACTGGGCTTCTCACGCACCTCTACGAAGTGCCGCTTCTACCTGACGAAACTCCTGCTCTAGCCTGTCTTGCAACTTCTGCGGAACAGGGCGGTTAGGATAAGAACTATAGTGTCCTGCGAGGGCATTTAAGGCGGTGCGCATAGTGGCGAATGAACTTAGATTGGAGACAGAACCGTTGCGGCGATAGCGAGAAGCAAAGCCATTGATCTTAGCTTTAGCTTCGTCTTGAAGCTGTGCTTGGTTAGGAGCATCTTTGGGTAAGGCAATAGATTCTCTAAGCGTTTCGATCAGCGCGGTGGTATCTTCGGTATAGTTACCAGTCAGGCCATCGGTAGATCCTACTGCGCTACAACCAGTCAAGCCAATCACAGCGACTAGCATCAAGGCAAGTATTCGAGACAGTAAGTTTCTCATAGGGTTATTCGTGGGGATGAGCAATTACAGCGAGGTCACGCAAGCAGGCCACACCCGCTGAAAAAGTGAACATTATGTAACATCCTACTCT
Source organism: Synechococcus sp. PCC 7335 (assembly GCF_000155595.1). NCBI lineage: Bacteria > Bacillati > Cyanobacteriota > Cyanophyceae > Synechococcales > Synechococcaceae > Synechococcus > Synechococcus sp. PCC 7335. Next base: position 574,344 of record NZ_DS989904.1, read on the forward strand.
GACGGGTGCGGTGATGATAGTCCCTAGGATAGAGGTTAGAAATCGCTCGAGCAGGAGATCGGGATCAAGCTGGATAGATTCTTAAGCGACGATTAGGCTCATCTCCAAAGCTTAGTGATTTCAAGCGATAGTGCTCAGCTAATTCATGCTGCATTTTGCGAATTTTGGGTGATCGCGGCAATAGCTCAACGGGTTGACTCTTAGGGATCACAATCTGTTCGACGGCTAGTCTGGCTTCTTCTAATGCTTCTAGCTCGTCATCTGCACCATTCTGGGCAAACAGATCGAGATTAACCCCTTCAGCCATTTCGCCATCATCGTCTAGATCGAGCAGCCGACGGAGCGATCGCGTGATCTGCGGGATACTATTTGATTTGACTGTATACACCGGCAGCTGGCGCGCTTTGGCAACTTGCTTGAGCTTAGAATGATTACGAATGTGCGATCGTAGGGCTAGTACTGCATCAGCCGATGCCAGCTCTTTGGTGAACTTCACCGGCAAATCCAATGTTCGCACCACATGGTCTAACTGCTGCCGGCTAATTCCATATGCGTAGACGCGAGTAACATCATCTTCGCCGACCTCGTAGAAATCATCTCCCACTACCTGAGCCAACCGATCTGAGGGAATAGGCAGTTGGTGCAAAGAATCGTCCAACAGAGACTGAAATCGGCGTTGAGCATTCATTTGCTCAACGCTCCAGTCATTAGTCAAAGGCCGATTGTTGGTCAGGGGCTTATCGCTGATTGAAGGATTGGTAGTAGGCGACAGGTAGCTTGACTTACCAAAGACATCAGAGCCCAATGGCTCAACTCGCGTTGTCCCTACTGGCGACATCTTGCCAGTTGTTCGCCAGCCACTAGGGCTAGGCTGAGCCCGGAGACTACCAGATTTCAGTCTGCCACGCCGATCTGATTTCAACGCCGCTGTTGCCAAAGAAGATTCGCTTGGCATCTCGTTAGTGATTACTACCTGGTCTTCAGCGTTGATCGATCTGACCTGCTGCCCAGGCACTTGTCCTCTCAAGATAAAGTCCACTGTACTTGAGACATCCTCGTGCACAACCCAGCGCTGTCTCTCTAGCATCTCTACGGCAATATCAAACGTGGGCGGTGCTTTGCGCTCTAGCACACTCTTCTGACTACCCCGACGGCGAGCTTCATCATCTCCTAGAGTGACCGACTGGATACCGCCTACTAAGTCAGAAAGCGTTGGATTTTTGATTAGGTTTTCGAGGCGATTCCCATGAGCAGTCCCTACTAGCTGTACACCTCGCTCCGCAATTGTTCGCGCGGCCAACGCTTCTAGTTCTGTACCAATTTCATCGATTACAATCACTTCTGGCATGTGATTTTCTACTGCCTCAATCATCACCTGATGCTGCTTTTCGGGATGAGATACCTGCATTCGCCGAGCCCGGCCAATAGCAGGATGAGGAATATCGCCGTCTCCAGCGATCTCATTAGACGTATCAATGATAACCACCCGCTTCATTAGATCGTCCGCTAGAACCCGGGCAATCTCTCGAAGAGCAGTTGTTTTTCCCACGCCTGGGCGGCCCAGCATCAAAATTGAATTGCCAGTCTCAACGAGATCGCGAATCATCGTGATCGTGCCGAACACAGCTCTGCCGACCCGGCAAGTCAACCCAATCACATCGCCTTTGCGATTGCGCATAGCACTGATGCGATGGAGGGTTTCTTCTAGACCAGCTCGATTGTCGCCGCCAAAATGTCCTACACGATCAATGCAGTGCTGCAAGTCAGCTTTAGAAACTGGCGCCTCAGAGAGATACTGTACAGCGTCTGGGAATCGAGCTTCAGGCTGGCGGCCCAAGTCTAGAACAACTTCGATGAGATGATCGCGCCGAGAGTGACTCTCTAATTGATCTCGGATGTATGCAGGCAAGATTTCCAATAGCTGAGGCAGGTCATCGGTTACAGCTTGAGGCTTCGAATAAGCTGATTTTGAGAGCTTACTAGTGGCAGGCTCACGGACGGATAGTTCAGCAGGCTCTACTGAAGCGCTACTTTCAGACAAATTTTCGTTAAGACTTGCCATATAGGAGTGTTTTCAAACGAGAGACAAACGCAGCAGCTGAGCGAGCATCCTTGATGCCTTTAATCAGCCAAATACATTCCACCAGTCAATCAACTGACAATATGTATTATCTAAGACATCAAACTATTGAGCTTGGGATCGACCAATAGCCACTTGCTTCAAGGGCGTGACCAGAGATTCAGCAAGTGTTACAGCTGTCTGCAGTGCATGGGGCACTTCTTCAAGATAATGGTTTTGCTCTAAAACTGACATTAATAAACGCCGGGCAAAGCTGCCGTAGGCGATTCCAGAAACAGTATGCGTAGCTACAAGGTTTGTGTCTAGCGACGGCAACAGACCTAATGCACGCAGCTTAGTGACGGTGTACTGATTAGTCCCACCGGCTGGTTGCACATAGCCTGATAGCTCTGCTGCTAATACCTTCTGTGCCAGTCGAATGGCAGCGTGAGTTGTACCCCGGCCAATATCTCCACTCATTGGTCGACCGTCCGTTTGCCAAATCAAAATAGTCTTAGTATCAGAATTTTCGGAAGCAGAATTAGGGTCAGCGCCTATGATCTGTTGCAACTCCTTTAGATAAGAGATTAGATTCTCTCCGTCAGGGCAGCTAATAGAAATCAGTTGAAGATGCTCAGTCCAGGGCTTGATAGCTCGCCAAAGATTAGCGAAAGCATGCTGCTGCCCAACATGAGTATGAATTTCTAGAGCGTCAGCCTGGGTAAGGACTTCTTGGGCGATCGCATCTAAAGAGGTTGGCTGCGATTTAGCTTCGATCAGTCCGTACGGACAGACGGGCAGACATCGCCCACACCCGTAGCAGCGATCGCTGATGACACCAGACTCTTTAGGCTCGAACGCGATCGCCGCTGCTGGGCAGATCTTTTCGCAAGGTCGGCTACAGTCGGTCGGACAAATATTCGCATCAAACCAAGCCTTTCGAAAGTGCGGGTCCTCTCCTGCGCTCATACTTACCATCACCAGAGGCGAGCGGTAACCAGGTCTTTGCCATTGGCCATCAGCACTTTCAGCCAGTCTCTTAGCAATCGCTAACCCTTCTTTAGCCGCCGAGACAACAGCCGGATCAGCGGCCATATCAATACAGTCAGCACCAGCCAAAGCATAGGCTAGTGCTAAGTTCCTGACTGCTGGCAAGTCTTGGTAGCTAGCGCCACAGATCAACTTGAACCAGCAGCTATGGAGTAATGACTCAACAGGAGTAAGAATAGGCGGAACCGGGCTCTAAGAACATTGCGCCGTTAGCTTATCAGACATAGCTATCAGCAGCTATTAGCAAACATAGCTATACGCAATTGAGCTAACTTCACTACTAACCTTACTAGAGTTGCCCTTTAAGCCGACGATCTAGGCAGCTACAGCCTCTTTTAAAGGGAACCAGCTCATCCGGCGTTCACCACCGATTTCTAGAACCACTTTCACCCGTGGCTCGAGAGAGGGTAGCGCCACGAGAAACTCAATTTCTTGATTGGAAAGAATGTGTCCTTCGATTAGCCAAAGCAGTAGTCCCTTTGACTTAGGAGAGATGGACTGCAAACGATAATTGACAACAGGCGGTAGATAGTAGCGATCGCCTGTTGCCGAATCATCCATATTCTTTTTACCCAAGTGCGGAGGTCGCACACCGTGCACATCTAGCAAGAAGGCGGATAGATCGCCCATCCCTCTAGCCGTCATGTAGACGCATTCATAGCCAGCAGACCGGACACGCCGACGATAGCGACCCTCATGCCCTCCCTCTAATGGCATCCGCACACCCAACGCACCAGCCTTTTCAAGGTCGCTCGTAAATTTGTTAAATGCGATCAGTGCCATAGGGATGAAGGTAGAGGAAGTTAAGTTACAGAACATATTACGTCATAACTAGAGTTCTAGAAAATGCACTCTCCGCTGACTGTCTTGCGCATATTTTCATGCAACTTGCGCATATTTTCATGCAAGTAGTGGCCACAAGTCACACATACAGCTAGTCATATACAGATGCTTTGACGTAGAGATAAATACCGAATAATCAAATCCAATAGCGACAAGGCTTGCATAGGCGTAGGCAGGATGTTGGGTGGTCATACGAATCGCTTAGTTCAAATCGCTTAGTGAGAAAATTCGCAAAGCATCGAGGTCTTTTTCCTCATCCTCGACAAACTATTTTCTCGAGAAGTGCTGAACATTGCACTAAAAGCGTGTATAGTTAGAAGCTGTCGCCTAAAAACGGATACTAGAGGAAAGCTACTGCAGACGAAGTAATTTGTACTGATAGCACCTTCAAGGAATAAGGTCTTTGTACATTGCTTATAGCTGTACTAAATCCTCCCAGTCCAAGGCGAAAAGATAAGGCAGGCTAAAGATTCCTAGACTTTAAGTAAAGTCTTTAGCAAGGAGCCCTATCGACTGTTTTCCAGTGTGGTTGAGCAGAGCATAGATAGTTCGGTATTTGATCTTCTGTGACTTCAGATGTCTGTGCCTGATTGTGCGCTGCTAATGCCTGGTTGTGTTGTGTCAACGTGAAGCGGAGACGGGATTAGTGTCTGTCGGTATTCTTGGTACCAAACTTGGTATGACCCAGGTGTTTGATGAAACTGGAAACGCAATTCCAGTGACTGTCATTCAAGCTGGCCCCTGCGTTGTTACGCAGATAAAGACAGAGAAGACAGACGGCTACTCGTCTGTACAGATTGGCTATGGAGAAGTCAAAGAGAAAGCATTAAATCGGCCAAAGCTTGGTCATTTGAAGAAATCAGGTGCTTCTCCCCTTCGTCACCTACGCGAGTATCGCGTCAGTGATACCGGTGAATTTGAGTTAGGCCAAGCCCTGGCAGCAGATCGATTTGAAGCCGGTCAGACGATTGACGTTAGTGGCATTAGTATCGGTAAAGGATTTGCGGGAAACCAAAAGCGCAATAACTTTCGCCGGGGACCGATGTCTCACGGTTCTAAGAACCACAGAGCCCCAGGTTCGACTGGGGCAGGTACCACCCCTGGACGCGTATATCCCGGTAAGAAAATGGCTGGCCGCATGGGAAGCGAGAAAGTCACTATTCGCAAGCTGAGCGTCGTCAGAGTGGATAGCGATCGCAACCTACTGCTAGTGAAAGGGGGTGTACCTGGTAAAGCTGGTACTTTGCTCAATATCACACCTGCAAACATTGTTGGTCAAGGCTAGGTTGGTCAAGGCTAGGAAGCAAGAAGTATAAGCCACTAGGCTATTGGTCAGTAGCATACAAAATCAAAATCACAGGGCAATAGACGCAAAATCGCAAGTCGCAGGACTCGAAAGGCTCAAAGGAACATCATGGTTGATTGTGTAGTTAAAAATTGGCAGGGCGAAGAAGCGGGCTCAGTAAGCCTAGAGCTAAAAGTTGCCAGCGAAGAAAACGCTTCGCACATTGTTCACCGGGCGCTGGTTAGACAAATTAACAACGGTCGTCAAGGGACTGCTTCTACTAAAACTCGCGCCGAAGTCCGCGGAGGCGGTCGAAAGCCTTGGAGACAGAAGGGAACAGGCCGGGCCCGTGCTGGTTCTATTCGCTCTCCGCTATGGAGAGGCGGCGGTGTGATATTTGGTCCTAAACCTCGCGATTACACAACCAAAATGAATCGCAAGGAGCGACGCCTTGCCCTTCGAACCGCGTTTCAAAGTCGTGCCAACGAAATGACCGTAGTCAAAGATTTCGCCGCAGAGTTAACCCAACCTAAAACTAAAGAAGCTTTGGCTGCTCTAACTAGGTGGGAAATTGACGCGTCTGCCAAAGTTCTCATGGTCTTCAGCGAAAGAAACGACAACGTCTACCTTTCGCTACGCAACGTGCCAAATGTTCGAATGATCGATGCAACCAACCTAAACATCTACGACATTCTGCACGCAGACAGTTTAGTAGTGACAGAGTCTGCCCTCGAAAAGATTCAGGAGGTATACGGTGAGTAAACGATACGAAGCGCGCGAGATGCCAGATATTATTCGCAAGCCGCTGATTACAGAGAAAGCTACCATTGCACTCGAAAACAACCAGTACACTTTTGAAGTTGCTCCCAAAGCAACAAAGCCCCAGATCAAGGATGCTATTGAGCAGCTCTTTGACGTCAGCGTTGTTGGAATCAGTACTCAAAATCCACCGCGTAAGAAACGCCGAGTCGGTCAGTTTATTGGCCATCGTGCTGCCTACAAGCGGGCAACTGTTACCCTCGCGCCAGACGACACTATTACGCTATTTCCAGACGTATAGATTTCAGACGTATGGACAGCGGCTAACAAGCGCACTGGTTTAGCTAGCTAAGACCTTACGACCAAAGATACGACTAAAGACCAGTAGACAACCAAACAGATAACGTCATCGCCAACAGCGCAAATTACAGCCATGGGCATTCGCTCTTATCGACCACTCACACCCGGAACGCGCGAGCGTACCGTTTCAGACTTTTCTACTGTCACTGCTGACAAACCTGAGAAGTCTCTTACATATTCAGTTCATCGGCCTAAAGGGCGCAATAACCGGGGTGTTATTACCTGTCGTCACCGCGGCGGTGGCCACAAGCGTCTATATCGGGAGATTGATTTCAGGCGTAATAAATTCAACGTTCCAGCTAAGGTTGCAACGATTGAATATGACCCCAACCGCAACGCCCGGATATCTCTGCTTCACTATGAAGATGGAGAAAAACGCTACATTCTACATCCGATTGGACTAGAGGTTGGAGCAACTATCGTTTCTGGCGAAGATGCCCCTTTTGAGGTGGGTAATGCACTGCCGCTACATCGTATTCCATTAGGAACAACTGTTCACAATGTGGAACTAGTCCCAGGACGAGGCGGTCAGGTGGTTCGTGCGGCCGGTGCGGGCGCACAGCTAGTCGCCAAGGAAGGTGGCTATGTCACCCTCAAGCTCCCTTCTAGTGAGGTGCGGATGATTCGCCGTGAATGCTATGCCACTATCGGACAGGTTGGCAACGTAGAACATCGCAACTTATCTTTGGGAAAAGCAGGTCGCAAGCGTTGGGCAGGCCGCCGGCCCGAGGTTCGCGGTAGTGTGATGAACCCGGTAGACCACCCACACGGTGGGGGTGAAGGCCGTGCACCCATTGGTCGTAGTGGACCTGTGACACCTTGGGGAAAGCCCGCGCTAGGCTACAAAACTCGGAAGAAGAAGAAAGGCAGCGATGCGATGATTGTGCGACGGCGACGACGATCATCCAAGCGCGGTCGCGGTGGTCGTAACGCATAAACACTTGATAAACGCCAAGTATTATTAATCGTCTTATCTCTTAGGTAAATAGCATGTCTCGTTCCCTCAAGAAGGGGCCATTTGTGGCAGATCACCTTCTCACCAAAATCGAAAAGCTCAATGCAAGAAATGAGAAGCAGGTTGTCAAGACCTGGTCTCGTTCTTCGACAATTATTCCCCAGTTTATTGGACATACTGTAGCTGTACACAATGGCCGTCAGCATGTGCCCGTATTCATCAATGAGCAGATGGTGGGGCACAAGCTAGGTGAGTTTGCACCGACTCGAACTTTTCGGGGCCACGCCAAGAGCGACAAAAAAGCTCGGCGATAGAGTCCTTTTGGAGATAAACACTACAAATGATTGATATTGACTCAGATTCTCAGGTAAAGGCAACGGCTAAGTTCGTTCGCATGTCACCTCGTAAGGTTCGCCGTGTTCTCGATCAAATTCGAGGTCGCTCGTACCGCGAAGCGCTAATCATGCTCGAGTTCATGCCCTATAAGTCTTGTGAGCCTATTCTTAAAGTGTTGCGCTCAGCAGTTGCGAACGCCGAGCACAACAACGGACTCGATCCTGTCAGCCTTTACATCAGTGAGGCATATGCGGATCAAGGCCCTGTACTGAAGCGATTTAGACCTCGCGCTCAGGGCCGGGCCTATCAGATTCGGAAGCCAACCTGTCATATTGCGATCGCAGTTGCCCCTGGCACTGAAGCATAAGCGATACGAGCTTTCGTCTGTCTACTCTATCTCGTTCAAACCGTTTAATTTTTAGACCTTTTCACCCGTTTTTTAAGGAGTACATCAGTGGGACAGAAGATTCACCCTATCGGTCTTCGCCTTGGCATCACTCAGGAGCATCGCTCCCGCTGGTATGCCGATAAAAACCGTTATCCAGAGCTTCTCGAAGAAGATCACAACATCCGAGAGTATGTCATTAAAAATCTTGCAAATGCTGGGATCTCTGATGTACATATCGAGCGGAAAGCGGATCAAATTGATCTAGAAGTTCGCACTGCTCGTCCTGGTGTGGTTGTAGGCAGGGGTGGAGCTGGGATTGAATCACTGCGATCTGGGCTGCAAAAGCAGATAAAAGATGATAGCCGCCAGATTCGCATCAACGTCGTAGAAGTTTCTAAAGTTGATGCCGACGCAGGATTAATTTGCGAGTACATCACTCAGCAGTTGGAAAGACGAGTCTCCTTTCGCCGGGTGGTTCGACAGGCCATTCAAAGGGCTCAAAGAGCTGGCGTTGAGGGCATCAAGATTCAAGTTAGCGGTCGATTGAACGGAGCTGAAATCGCGCGTACTGAGTGGACACGTGAAGGTAGAGTACCGCTCCATACGCTTAGAGCCAACATCGACTATGCCTATCGTACCGCTCAGACAACCTATGGAATTCTAGGTGTGAAAACCTGGGTGTTCAAAGGCGAAGTCATTCCTGGGCAAGAGAGCCAGCCCGAAGAATCTAGGGCTCAGCCTCGTCGCCGTCAGCCCCGTCGCCGTCAGCAGTTTGAAGATCGCTCTAACGATTCATAACGCTGCTTTTTCTTTCCTTCCATTGATAGAAAGAATCCAAGATAGTGAAAGACATTTTTTATTGATGCGTCTTTAAGTTCTGATAATCCACGGCTACTGTCTCTAATCTTTCCGCTACTTTTCCCACTGTGACCCACCATGTTAAGCCCAAGAAGAACAAAATTTAGAAAGCAGCATCGCGGCAAGATGCGAGGCATGGCTTACCGAGGTAATGAGATCAACTTTGGTCAATTTGCCCTGCAGGCTACCGAGTGCTGCTGGATGACTTCTCGTCAGATTGAAGCTGCTAGACGAGCAATGACTCGTTACATCAAGCGCGGCGGTAAAATTTGGATTCGCGTATTTCCGGATAAATCAGTCACAATGCGCGCAGCAGAGACCCGTATGGGTTCAGGTAAGGGTAATCCTGAGTTTTGGGTGGCTGTTATTAAGCCGGGTCGGATTGTTTTTGAGATTGCTGGTGTCTCGGAGGAAGTTGCCAGAGAAGCGATGCGTCTGGCCTCCTTCAAATTGCCCTTCAAGACTAAGTTCGTTGTTAAAGAAGGTGAGGAGGGGTAAGCAAAAGTGGCACTTATCAAGATTAAAGAACTACGAGCACTGAGTGACGAAGAGCTTACGGCTGCAATTGCGGAGACTAAGCGTGAGCTATTTGACCTGCGATTTAAGAAGGCAACGCGTCAGCTAGAAACTGGATTTCATCAGTTTAAACACAACCGTCGAAAGCTGGCTCAGCTTATGACCATCGAAAATGAACGACGGCTAACAGGCTCTGCGGCAACCGAACAAGCAGCAGCTCAAATGGTAGAAGAGGCATAGCAGATCATGGCAGCGAAAGAGAGAGTTGGCTTAGTAGTCAGTAACAAAATGGACAAGACTGTGGTGGTCGCGGTAGAAAGCCGCGTTCAGCACAAAAAATACGACAAGATTATGGTGCGGACCCAGCGCTATAAGGCTCACGATGAGAACAACACCTGTAAAGAAGGCGATCGCGTCAAAATCAGCGAAACTCGCCCCATGAGCCGCCACAAAAGGTGGGTTGTGGCTGACATCCTCAGTTCTTCTGATTTATAGGCAGAACTTCAATCAAAGCAATGAGGATAATTCCATGATTCAGCAAGAAACTTTTTTAAACGTGGCGGACAACAGTGGCGCTCGTAAGCTCATGTGCATCCGCGTTTTAGGCGGTCGTAAACAGTACGCAGGCGTAGGCGATATTATTGTCGCGGTGGTCAAAGACGCTCTGCCAAATATGGGTGTAAAGAAGTCTGATGTAGTCAAGGCTGTTGTTGTTCGTACCCGCAAAGGTATTCGCCGGGCCAGCGGCATGAGCATTCGATTCGATGACAATGCCGCTGTTTTAATTAACCAAGACGGTAACCCCAGAGGAACTCGCGTGTTTGGTCCGGTTGCTCGCGAACTCCGTGATAAAAGCTTTACCAAAATTGTCTCGCTAGCACCGGAGGTACTTTAGATGGTGATCAAAAATAAGAATGCCGGAAAGCGTTTTAAGATGCACGTTCGTACCGGTGATACGGTTCAAGTAATTGCGGGTAAAGACAAAGGTAAAGTCGGCGAAGTAGTCGCTGTCAACGCCAAAACTTCTCAGGTGATCGTACAGGGTGCCAATATGCGTACCAAGCACGTAAAGCCCCAAGCAGAAGGTGAGTCAGGTCAAATTCTTACTAAAGAGTTTCCGATTCATAGCTCTAATGTCATGCTGTATTCCACCAAGCAAAAGGTAGCTAGCCGCGTAGCCTACACTATCAACGATGATGGTCGGAAGGTTCGTACACTGAAAAAGACAGGCGAGGTTCTAGAAAACTAGGTAGGAAACAACGCAGCTAAGTTCAGCAATACTGTTTTGAACAATTCTGCCTTGAATAACGCCTACCAAAGTTGCCCACCAAAGTTTTAGAGCCAACTTAATCGTCACGTTTTCCAAACTCATCTCAGCTCGATGCCCTGACCAAGCCCAGGGACACATTTTCAAAAGGACACAATGGCCGATTCACTAAAAACACTCTATCTGGATAAAGCAGTACCCAAACTGAAAGAGCAGTTTGGATACACTAATCCCCATCAGGTTCCTAAGCTTGCTAAAGTCACCGTCAACCGTGGTCTGGGCGAAGCCTCTCAAAATGCGAAAGCATTGGAGTCGTCTATTAATGAACTAGCAGTGATTACTGGACAGCGTCCTGTGGTCACGCGGGCAAAGAAAGCGATCGCTGGCTTTAAGATTCGCGAAGGCATGCCAGTAGGCGTCAAGGTTACCCTACGCGCGGATCGTATGTACGCCTTTACCAACCGATTGATCAATTTGACTTTGCCACGGATTAGAGACTTTAGAGGCGTTAGCCCTCGCAGCTTTGATGGCAGAGGCAACTACACCCTGGGTCTGCGAGAGCAGCTTATCTTCCCAGAGGTTGACTACGACAGCGTTGACCAGATTCGCGGTATGGACATCACTATTGTCACTACCGCGACTTCCGATGAAGAAGGGCGTGCCCTTCTCAAGGAACTGGGCATGCCCTTCCGAGATAACTGAAGCAGAAGCAAAAAAGAGGATTATGGCGTCTAACGACACGATTTCAGATATGCTGACGCGCATTCGGAATGCTACCCTTGCGCGGCATCAAACTGTCGATATTCCATCGACCAAAATGACTCGCAGTATTGCCACTGTACTGAAAGAAGAAGGTTTCATTGCCGACTCACTAGATGGCGGCGAAGGTATTGATCGCAAGATCACTATTACCTTGAAGTACAAAGGTAAAACTCGTCAGCCTATTATTACCAAGCTTTCACGGGTGAGCAAACCCGGTTTGCGAGTATATTCTAACCGAAAAGAACTGCCTAGAGTTCTTGGCGGCATTGGCATTGCTATCATCTCAACCTCTAGTGGCGTCATGACCGATCGCGACGCCCGCCGCCAGGGGATTGGTGGAGAAGTTCTTTGCTATATCTATTAATTCTTTACCCACACATGCACCCCTCTAAACAGGAGAATTGAAATGTCTAGAATTGGCAAACAACCTGTGCCAATCCCAAAAGGAGTGACAGTCACGATTGACGGCCAGATGTTAACCGCTAAGGGTTCTAAAGGTGAGCTCTCTCGCGAGTTTCCGCCTGAGATTGCGATTGAACAAACCGGCGAAGAGGTGGTGGTCACTCGTGTAAACGAATCTCGTAACGCTAGACAGCGGCATGGCTTAGTTCGTACCTTGGTTGCCAATATGGTGGAAGGCGTTTCAAAAGGCTACGAGAAAAAGCTAGAGATTCAAGGGGTAGGATACAGAGCTTCCCTTCAAGGGCAGAAGCTAGTAATGGCACTTGGCTATAGCCACCCGATTGAATTCGATCCACCTAGCGGGATTACGTTTGCAGTTGAGAAGAACACAAACGTTACCGTCACTGGAATCGATAAGGAGATCGTTGGGAATACAGCAGCAAAAGTGCGTGCCGCACGTCCACCCGAACCCTACAAAGGCAAAGGGGTTCGATATGCAGGCGAACAGATCAGGCGCAAAGCTGGCAAGGCTGGTAAATAACCTGGTAAGTAAAAATTACAGACAAATTTTGATAATCAGCAGCCCGGTACAGGCAAAAGGTAGTCGCTAAAAGATAAAGCACCCATCCCATGAAAACAACACGTCGAGAATCTACCCGCCGTCGCCACTCGCGCGTTCGTCGCCGGGTAAAAGGAACATCTGAGCGTCCAAGACTTGCTATCTTTCGATCCAATCAGCATATCTACGCACAGATCATTGATGATACGGAGCATCAGACACTAGCATCAGCATCGACTCTAGATAAAGATGCTGGTACCTCCTCTGGGTCAAACAAAGACGCTGCAAGTACAGTTGGCAAGTTAATTGCAGAGCGGGCGATCGCTAAGGATATTTCTCAAGTAGTCTTTGACCGAGGCGGTAAGCTCTATCATGGTCGAGTGGCTGCTTTGGCTGATGCGGCCCGTGAAGCAGGGCTGAAATTCTAAATAGGCTAAAAACATGGCAGATAACAGAGACAATCGTCGCAACAAAAAAAATAAGAACCGAGAGAAAGATTCTGAGTGGAAAGAGCGCGTCGTTCAAATTAGGCGGGTCACGAAGGTCGTCAAAGGTGGTAAAAAACTTAGCTTCCGAGCCATCGTGGTTGTCGGCAATGAGAAAGGTCAAGTCGGTGTTGGTGTGGGTAAAGCCAGCGACGTTATTGGCGCAGTGAAAAAAGGCGTTGCCGATGGTAAAAAGCATTTGGTAGAGGTGCCCTTAAATAAGGCTTACTCTATTCCTCATCCGATGACGGGTCGGGCTGGGGGAGCTCGCGTTTTTATGCGCCCAGCAGCACCAGGTACGGGTGTAATTGCCGGTGGCGCCGTCCGCATCGTGTTAGAACTTGCAGGCGTTCGCAATATTCTAGCCAAGCAACTAGGCTCTGATAATCCTTTAAACAACGCTAGAGCCGCAGCCGCTGCTATCAGCTCCCTTAGAACTCTATCCGGTGTTGCCGAAGAGCGTGGAATTCCTGTTGAAAAGCTATATGCCTAGCCGCCTTTCTCAAACGGACATTAACCTGGAGACTATGAAATGAGACTAGATGATGCAAGGCCTAAAGCGGGCTCGAAAAAGCGCCGCAATCGCAAGGGAAGAGGTATTTCGGCGGGCCAGGGAGCTAGCTGTGGTTTTGGGATGCGCGGCCAAAAGTCTCGTTCCGGTAGCGGTACTCGACCTGGCTTTGAAGGTGGTCAGATGCCACTGTATCGCCGAGTTCCTAAGCTAAAACACTTTACAACTGTGAACCAGGATGTGTTCACCATTATCAACGTGAAGGGACTGGCTGACTTGCCCACAGGTGAAGTCACCCTAGCGTCTCTAATGGAAGCTGGCGTCATTACTTCTAATGACGGGCCGCTAAAGGTATTGGGTGATGGTGAGATTTCGACCGCACTGAACGTGAAAGCAGCCGCCTTCACCAAGTCTGCGAAGGCAAAGATTGAGGCTGCAGGTGGTAGCTGCGAGATTGTTTAGCTCGCCAAAATCCTTGAGGGAGTAGGAACGGACGGCGTGAATAGTTAGCTTAAATGCTGGCTATCTATTCGCTGTTACACCCTGCTCCCTTTATTATTAGATAGAGATACTAAATATAGAGAGACTTTATTGAGCGCGTGTTGCTTTAACCAGTTGATTCAAATAAGAGATACGCAAGCTCACATTCTTACCGATCTCCAGCTACTTTCTTTCGCTCTTTAAAACTATGGTTGTCAGTCAAGGCAGGTCGCCTAGCGCTCAAGAAACGTTTTTGCAAATGGCGCAAGCCGCAGGGTTGCGCAGTCGTTTGCTCGTTACTATCGGTCTTTTGGTTCTAGTTAGACTAGGCATTTATATTCCAGTGCCCGGTATTGATCGAGCGGCATTCTCTAATTTTGTTCAGGGTGGCGGAGCCGGAGGTGTTCTGGGGTTTCTAGATATCATTGGCGGCGGTGGATTATCTCTGGTGGGTATTTTCGCCTTGGGGATTTTGCCCTTCATCAACGCATCGATTATTATGCAGCTGCTAACAGCAGCCATCCCGGCGCTTGAGGATCTACAGAAAAACGAAGGCGAAGCTGGCCGCAGAAAAATTTCGCAGGTGACACGCTATGTTGCCTTTGGCTGGACCATTGTGCAAAGCACTATGCTTTCGTGTTTTCTGCTCAGGGACTTTGCCTATGACTTTGGCGTGCCATTTGTAATTGAGACGGTAATTGCCCTGACAGCAGGTTCGATGTTCGTCATGTGGGTAGGTGAACTGATTACTGAACGTGGCCTAGGGAACGGTGCCTCACTGCTGATCTTTTTGAACATTGTCTCTTCGCTACCTCGGGTACTCGGCGAGACGGTAGATCTTGCCCAGACTGGCGATCGCTCCACAATCGGCGGCATTGTCATCTTATTCTTAGTTTTCATTGCAACGATTATTGGCATCGTTTTCGTACAAGAAGGTACGCGTCGAATTCCTATCGTTTCAGCCAGACGTCAGGTAGGCCGAAAGCTATACCTAGAGAAGAGCAATTACTTGCCCCTAAGATTGAACCAAGGTGGGGTTATGCCAATTATCTTTGCCTCTTCAATGCTGATTATTCCAATTTCACTGGTTCAATATATTCCAAGTGAAGCGTTTGCGAGATTCATGAACGCTAACTTTAGAGCCACCTCTCCGCTATACATCTTGGTGTATCTAGTGATGATTGTTTTCTTTAGCTACTTCTATGCGTCTTTGGTAGTCAATCCTGAAGATATGTCTAGAAACTTGAAGAAGATGGGCGCTAGCATTCCAGGTATCCGGCCGGGCAGAGCAACAACTAACTACATTAGTAAGGTTTTGAATCGATTGACTTTTTTGGGGGCAATCTTTTTAGGACTCGTGGCTGTAGTCCCGAGCTTAGTTGAGAGTGCAACCAGGGTACAGACATTTCAAGGGTTTGGTGCGACTTCTTTGTTGATTCTAGTGGGCGTGGCTATTGACACCGCTAAGCAAATTCAGACCTATGTGATTTCTCAGCGTTACGAAGGAATGGTGAAGCAGTAATGACACGTTTAATTTTCTTAGGGCCACCGGGTGCCGGCAAAGGCACTCAGGCACAGATGCTTTGCCAAAGTTACGACGTTCCTCACATATCAACCGGTGATATCTTGCGGGCCGCAGTCAAGGAGAAAACTGACCTAGGGCTGAAGGCTGAAGGGTTCATGAAAGCAGGTGAATTAGTACCAGACGACTTGATCTTGGGCCTGATTCGAGAGCGTTTGAGCAAAGAAGATACAGCCAACGGCTGGCTATTGGATGGTTTTCCGCGCAATGTGGAACAGGCAGAATTTTTGAATGCGCTACTAGAAGAAATTGGTCAGAGCTGTGATGTTGTTATCAATCTAGAAGTCCCAGACGACGTGCTTGTGGAGCGTTTGCTAGACCGAGGGCGGGTCGACGATAAAGAAGACGTCATTCGAAATCGTTTAGAAGTTTATCGAGAGCAAACCGAACCCTTGATTGCGCTATACGACGGTAGGAATCAACTACAGTCAGTTAACGGGAACCAGGAGCTAAGTCTAGTAACTGATGAGCTAACGAAGATCGTAGAAAGCTGATCATCTGCTGACCATTTAGAGTTCACTAATATCTGGAGCTAACTAGTAATGCCTTCGAAAGAAAGGGGTTAGCGAAGAAATATTAGCCATACTCTGTAGGTTGTATTCTATGTTTCTATTGGAATTTGCTACGCTTGTGGCATAAATATAGTCAGTTTATGCTGACAATTCATTCACTGAGGAACTGTTGGTTTGTCTAAACAAGATCTAATTGAAATGGAAGGGACGATTACTGAATCGTTGCCTAACGCTATGTTTCGAGTCGACTTAGATAATGGGTTCAATGTCTTAGCCCATATCTCTGGAAAGATTCGTCGAAACTATATCAAAATTCTGCCGGGCGATCGCGTCAAGGTAGAACTCACGCCTTATGATCTAACAAAGGGGCGAATCACCTACCGACTAAAGAAACCTAGATAAGTTTAGGGCTATACAGTTTAGGGCTATACAGTTTAGAGATATACAAAGAGGAAGAGATTCTTATTTAGCTTTAAAGAATTGCTCTAAAGAGAGTCTTATCGCTCAACAACGCTATCGAGTAAGTCCGTCCCACCAAATCGAACAACGTCAGCGCAGGGTAGTCCAGTTTCGTCAGAAACTTCTTTAATCACATCCAAAGCTGCTGTCTCACCTAGTCCGAAAGTGTTCAGAGCAATCCCGGCAACTGGCGTCTTTGCAAAAGTACCGCCTGCCCAGACAGCGCTCTCGTACAAGGCGATGACTTGCGAAAGCGAGGGAATCTTGAAATCTGGAAAGTGCTGAATATGGGTCATACCAGCTTTGTGAACCAGAATTAAGGCAGTTGGTTGAGCTCCTCTCATAAGAGGTAGCGTCGCTGTAGAGCCAGGATTCAACAGCGACCCTTGCCCTTCGATGAAAAGAATATCCTGCTCTTGAGAATTACGAATGACGGCTTGTTCGACCGCTCCAGCGGCATAGTCTACTCGGATAGCATCCAAAGCAACACCGGCTTCACCTAGCATTAGCCCTGTTTGACCAGTGGCGATGAGTTTAGCGCGCAATCCCTTAGCGCTAGCAGCACGGGTAAGTTCGAGACTAGTAGACATTTTACCGACCGACATATCTGTACCGACCGTGAGAACGCGATCGCACTCCAACAGTCTCGCTTTTCCACTGCCGACCTCTAATCCTTCTGGCTCTTGGCGAATATCCCACACCCACCGGCCAGGCCGAATCTGCGATGAAATTTCACGGTCTGCATTCATCTGAGTATGCAAGCCATTCATTACAGAGAGTCCGGCGCTTACAGCCTGCTTGACTTCTGCGTACCAAGGATCAGGTAATCTGCCCCCAGAAGGCGCTAGTCCAATCGCTAGAACGGTAGGGTTAAGAGCCAAAGCGGCTTGAACAGAGGCAACCACAGGAACCTGACGATCGACGCCAGTTAGCTCTTTAACCGATTGACTTACGGCCGTTTCATCGATGACAGCAACGATTTCGTTGCGGCTATAGCGCAGTAAGGAAACGCCTGTTTTGCCCTTACTGCCTGCGAGGCCATTATGCAGCAAGATAGCAATGCGATCATCAGCAGTAAGCATGGCGAGAGAGTCCTAGTCCAGGTCGCGAATTGGGCATGAGAACGCCGTTGTTTAGCTGGGCGCCAGAGAACGGGTCGTCTTTAAGATTAAAATGGCTGTCAAGATCGAGGTGATTGGCTAGCGGTGCCAGATGAGAGAGGGCAGTATTCGAGATCGCACTATCTGAATAACAGCCAAACATCACCTGAAGCCCACAGGCTTTTGCGGTATGAATCATCCGCCGAGCTTCACTTAGGCCACCGGACTTCATTAGCTTAATATTTATGCCGTCAATGCAGTGTGCCAAACGATGAATATCGGCACTGTCAAAGCAGCTTTCATCAATAAAGATCGGCAGCGGTGATTGAGCTTTCAAGGCCGGGAGAAGACCGTCATGGGCAACTGGTAACGGCTGCTCTAGATAGATCACTGCGCGATCAGCCAGCCAGCTAGACATTGTTAACGCATCCGTCAAACGCCAGCCACCATTGGCATCGATACTGATTTTTGCACCTTGAGGCACTTCAGGTAAAAGGGCCTCAAACATCGCTTGATCTGCAGCGATACCGGCTGGAGATCCTAGTTTGACTTTGACAGAGGCAACGGTTTGCTGCTCGCACCACTGGCGCAGGCGCTTTGCGGCATCTTCTGGAGAACTGATACCAACGGTAACAGCGGTAGGGGTGATGAAACTTGGGTCTAGTCCCCACAGTTGCCATAGCGGGAGATTGGTCTTTTTCCCCAACCAGTCATGTAGCGCTACATCCACTGCTGCTCTAGCCGCCGAACAAACTGCCAAATCATCGCATGTCGACTCAATCTGCTGCCGCTGCAGCGGATGAAACCCTGACAACTTAGCTGATAGCGTCTGAAGGTCATGAGTGATAGCCTCAGTCGTTTGAGTCTTGTCGCCAATTGAAAAAGGAGAAGCTTCGCCCCAACCTTCTACTCCCTCGGCACTGACTTTGACCCAAAGGTTGGTTGATCCCGCGTTTGTTCCCCGGCTGATAGTGAGCGGTACACGCTTGTGTACTGAAAATGGCTCAAGCTGAATTTGCATTTCTGAAGCTGGGTAAGGAGCGCTATTCTATGACATTTGCGATCTCGATCAGGTTATCGTCTGGGTCGCGAATGTATACAGATAGAATAGGACCAAGCGTTCCTGTTCGCCGAATGGGGCCTGAAATGATTGAAATTGAACAAGATTGCAGATGTTCCACAACTTGGGAAAGTGGCGTCTGGGTCAAAAAGCACAGATCAGCAGAGCCAGGCTGAGGATAGCGAGCAGCAGGCTGAAGCGGACTTCCAGCAGAATGCAGATTAATCTTCTGATGGTTACCGATACTAAGAGCGCATCGATTATCACCGCTGCCGGTTGTAAAGTGAATGACTTTACAGCCAAGCACTGACTGGTAAAACTGACAGGTGATGCTGATGTCGGCAACGGTCAGAACTAGATGGTCTAGCTGCTCTATTGCAATCATTGGAGTTGCAATCATTGGAGTGCAATTATTGGAGATTACTGAAGCTGAGTTTTGGAAGCAATGCGAGTTTTCTTACGATCGCTCTCCGATAAATCCTTTCCTTCCTGCAGCTGAGTCGCGTTCCTTTGCAGCACGGTAGCCGCGTTTTTGTCACCCATCTGAATAGCCGTGTTCGCCGCTGACTGAAGCATCGTGACTGCGCCTGTGCGATCGCCCGATTTCAACTTGTCTTCTGCGATTTGGGTCTGTCTGTATTTGGCCAGCGCCAGAATATGCCGCTGCACGTCTGGGTTTGTAGCAGGGGTGTAGGCAGATTGAGCTAGGACGCTAACTGTTTGTGTCTCCGTCGCCTGAGCGGTTAAGTCGAAGGCTGGATCGTCATAGGTCACTTGAACTTTGGCAATCGGCGCCGATCCTTCTGCTAACTGAGGAATATACATTGTTAGCAGAATTACTCTCGGTTCATCGATCATCAGATCGCCAATTCTAATCACAGCGAGGTCCGCTTGAGTATTAGCGCTCAGTTCTACGGTTTCAGGCGCAACTTGAGCAACGGGTTTTAGATCTGCTAGACGGGTACCAGACAAAAGCTCCAAATTCAAGAAGGCGTTGGTCAGGCTAACAGACTGCATTCGAGTGAACAGACGGCCAAAAGTGGCGATCGCCTCTTCAGCATGTTCGATATAGCTAAGCGACCCGCCCCCTGCATCCGCGATTTGCTCTAAAACATCTTGGTTCCAGTGATCGCCAAAGCCCAGCGTATTGACTGTCAAGTTGTAGCCAATCGCCACGTCAGCCAGCTTAATTGCTCTAGAATTATCGCCGTGCTCATTCTCACCATCAGTTAGCAGCAGCAGCTGAGAGATATAGCCCTCTTTGCCTGAAGCGAGCTGTTCGATACCGGCTTTTAGGCCATCGTCAATGCAGGTGCCGCCCCCTGCTCGCAGGCTATTGATTCGCCTTTTGATAGCCTGCGGATCGCTTGCTAGCTCGTTGGAGATTAAGACCTCGGCTTTGTGATCGAAGGCAATAATGGAAATGCGATCTCGATTGCTTAATCGATCGACAATTCGGCTCGCGGCTTGCTTGACCGTTTGCAAAGGAGTTCCCATCATCGACCCGCTGCGGTCCAGGACAAAACAGACATTCAGCGGCGCAGAAACGCCTCCGCCTTTGGCTGCCACAGAGACCGACAGCTGACGCTGACTGCTCGCTTGATCAATTGAAAGATGAGCATCACTCAGCGCACACTGAAAATCTACCTTCATTGTTTTACTCTCCTAACCGACACGTCGCTCATCCTCAGAATTGACCAAATAACTCAAATAGCATCAACTTCTAGCTTCGATATTTCGGAATCAGTGAATTGGGTGTGGGCGATCGCCAACGGTACTCCGCCATCTGATTGGCTACTCACTCCACTTACTAGACTCAGCCTTCTATCGCTCCTGATTCATCCTGCCAAAGGTAGGGTTATCCGCCTTAAACGCGCAAATCAGTGCCACCGCACCCCGCCCACTAGCGAGCTACTATAGTATGCAGATATTTTAGATGTCGAAAAGTAAAAGTTACTGCAAGCGCAAGTTCCTATGAGTTCTTCTATCAAGGCCGTTCAAGCTCCCTACGGTGGAGGAAGTGCAGCCTATCGGACACCCCCACCTGATCTACAATCGCTGCTGCTAAAAGAGCGCATCGTCTACTTGGGTACGCCGCTAGTTTCTTCTGATGATTTCAAGCGTCAAATGGGTGTAGACGTTACCAAGCTGATTATTGCGCAGCTACTGTATTTAGAATTTGACGACCCTGAAAAGCCCATTTACTTTTACATAAACTCAACCGGGACCTCCTGGTACACCGGTGATGCTGTTGGCTTTGAAACTGAAGCTTTTGCTATTTGCGACACGCTCAAATATATCAAGCCACCTGTACACACTATCTGCCTAGGTCAGGCAATGGGTACAGCCGCGATGATTCTCTCATCAGGCGCAAAAGGGTCTAGAGCGAGCCTACCTCATGCCACCATTGTCCTTAATCAGACCCGTTCTGGCGCGCAAGGACAAGCAACAGATATCCAGATTCGAGCCGAGGAAGTGCTAGCCAACAAAGCTGCTCAGCTTGATATCCTATCTGCTAACACTGGACAATCTACTGAAAAGCTAGATAAAGATACCGATCGGATGTTTTATCTGACTCCAGAAGAGGCTAAGGACTATGGCCTAATCGACCGTGTACTAAGCAGTACGAAAGAGCTGCCGACAGCGATTCCTGCGGGGGTTGTTTAGATCATGCCCGTAGATAGAATCATGCGAGTTCCCTACAATTTACCGGGCAGTCGCTCCTGGCAGTGGGTGAACATTTTTACCCGGATGAGTCAAGAGCGCATTCTATTTCTCAATTCGCCGCTGACAGATGGGGTAGCGAACTCTTTAGTCTCGGCGCTGCTGTACTTGGATTCTGAAGATCAAAGCAAGCCAATCTATCTCTATATCAACTCGCTCGGTGATCCGGTGATGTCTGGGCAGGCAGATGAGTCTGCTGGAATGATTTCGATTCGAGCAGGGTTAGCGGTCTATGACACGATCGCACATATCAAGTCAGAAGTGCTGACAATTTGTATGGGAACAGCCTACGGGATGGCGGCAGTGCTGCTAGCAGCAGGTGCAAAAGGGAAGCGAGCAGCGCTACCTCATACCAGCATTGCGCTAACTCACCCGACTACCCTAACTCGGGGACAAGCGACCGACATCAATCTAGAAGCGACAGAGGTGCTAGCCAAGCGTAAGCTGATTCAGCAGATCTTAGCAAACAGTACTGGTCAAAGTGCTGAAAAGATTGCGAAAGATATGGAGCGGATGTTTTATCTTTCTCCGACTGAAGCCAAAGAATATGGACTGATCGATCGAGTCATTGAGAATCCGGCTCTAGCTAGATCCTCCGTTCCAGCACTATCCGAAGCCTAAATCCGAAGCCTGAACACGACCTTTTATTTCACTTTTTGCCATGCCTATTGGAACTCCTAGTGTCCCCTATCGCCTACCTGGCAGCACCTACGAACAGTGGATTAGTATCTACGAACGGCTGTTCAGGGAGCGAATTATCTTTTTGACTGAAGAGGTAGACGATGGCATTGCTAACGCTATCGTTGCCTACATGCTCTATCTCGATTCTGAAGACTCTACTAAGCCAATCTATCTCTACATCAACTCACCGGGTGGTTCAGTCACAGCGGGTATGGCAATTTACGACACCATGCAGTACATCAAGTCCGAGGTGGTGACTATCTGTATGGGTCTCGCTGCAAGCATGGGCGCTTTTCTACTGAATGCGGGCACTAAGGGCAAGCGGCTAGCACTACCCCATTCGCGGATCATGATTCACCAACCTTCCGGTGGGGTAGGTCGTCGTCAGGCGACTGATATTGAAATTGAGGCGGTGCGAATTGTCCAGGTGCGCCGCGAGCTAAATGAACTGATGGCAGCCCATTCTGGTCGAACTGTGGAAGAAATTGAGCGAGATAGCGATCGCGACAATTTCATGTCCGCGGAAGAAGCTAAAGAATATGGCCTAATTGACCGAGTCATTGAAGAGCGGCTTTCTACATAGCAGGTGAGCTACGAGCTTATTCATAAGCAGAAAGGTTCCTTCTAAAGAGCATTTAGTCTTTAGTTTGGATTTTCACTTTGTACCCGCGCATAGTCGAAGCTATGGCAAAAGCTATCTACGCCTGATTTAAAGATGTAGATGGCAACGGGCGCAGCTAGTAGAGCCGGACAGTCGGTTTCTTGAGTCAGATGGTTAACTAGCGTGCCCGGCTGATGAGCAATCAGCGCATCGCGGAATTGAGCCTGACAGGCAATATGACGGTAGCGTTTGCTAAAGCTAGCTAGCCACTGATCGTTAGTGTCCGGTTCCTGGCCAGCTCGCAGCGCTAGAGAGATGGCAGCATCTTCAATATCACCATCACAATCTGCTATCTCTTGAAGCGCTGCGATTGCCTCAGGATAGTCAGCCAAACAGGCCGTTAGCTGAGAGATTTCTTCAAAAGTTAGGAGAATCATGTCAGATGTTGATAGAACCATGAACTGTAGGACCGGAAACTACAGTACCAGAAGACACCGTATCAGCCTGAAAACGCGGCATCAGAAGATGCCATGCTAACTAGCTGTAGAGTTATTAGGCCGGACGATAGAAGGAACAGCGCCTGAGGATACGGTGCCAGAAAGAATCTGGCCAAACCACTGCTCAAAACGCTCACCCCAAGCAGGCAGATCATATAGGCACTCAGCCTGTCGACGACAGTCAGCACGGTTAATCTGGTCGATTTTGGCAATCGCACCGACTAGATCCATTACATCATCAGGCGATACCAGCCAGCCTGTCTGGTGATTACGCACTATCTCGGCTAGTCCACCGCGCGCGTATGCAATCACGGGTACGCCACAGGCTAGAGCTTCAATGGCCACCATGCCGAAAGCTTCTGTCCATTTTGGTGTGACCAGTAGCGCCCGACAAAGTCCAAGGGCTTTTTGTAGCGCAGATGTTGAGAGAAACCCACTATATTCGATGGGAACGGTGGCCTGATGAATCAGAGGCTGAAGCCGCTGCCAGTAGTTAGCGTCTTCTAGTTTGCCAAATATCTTCAGCGGCTGGTGGGCTGCGTCGGCAGCAGCAATGGCATCTTCTAGCCCTTTCTCAGGTGAGATGCGTCCAATCCAAGCAAGGGTATCTTCTGGGCGATCGCAGTAGTCGTACTGGCGAATATCGATTGCACTGCCAAAGAGGCGCCAACTGCGCTCAGGCATAGGAAAGGTTTGGACTTGTGATCGCGTATAGGCACCAAGCGTGCCAGGAAATTGAACAGCGGTCTGAGCGATCGCGTGATCTAAGGCATCGTTCAAAGAACCCATGCTGACGAAGTGGGCTACTGGAGTTTTGAGAAAGGATGCAAGATAAAATGGCAGCCAATCATAGGCAAAATTCACCAGCAGGTCATACTTTGACTCATGTTCTCTGGCATAGACCCAAGCATTCGCTAGGGCTGAGCTGACAGTAACAGGCGCTAAGCGGTCTTGCGTTTGAGCCGTTGGCTGCCACTTACCGGGTATCTGAATTAGCGCTGTCGGTGGATGCACTGCTACGGGCAAACTAGATCCTTCAGGCGCAGCAATATCAATCTGATGACCTTTTGCTCTCATCACCTGTACTAGGTTGATCACCGTCAGCTCGACGCCGCCGCCTAACCCAGAGCCTAGAGGACCCACTGGCGTGGAGAGAAACAGTATTTTGAGCGGCTTTGTCAGAGTTCCTAGGCCCCAGCTCACGAATTCTAGATCTCTAGTCTATTGCATCTGTTCTATTGCAATCTGCTAGGTGCAATCTGCTAGGTGCAATCTGCTAGGTTAATTGAGACGCTATCATCGGCTACAACCGTCGTAGAACCGCGGCTAGCCTGACTAACTGACAGATGAATTATCGACTGCTATGTGACTGCGCTCATGTCCATAGCTGATCAAACTAGGTAGTCCTTACTGGGTAGTCTTATAGGTCGAGCCGTTCGATTTCAAGATCTAGGACTTAGCCTTAGCTATCTATCCTTGTGTTTGCTTGGGCCTTGCGTTTGCTTGGGCCTTGCGTTTGCTTGGGCCTTGCGTTTGTTTGGGAGGCCAACAGGAAGCGCAAGCTGCTCTGATAGATAAGTAGATAGCTGTACCCGCTGGTTGATTAGATAGATGCTGATCAAGGTCAGCATGACACCCGACCACTGCAAAAAGCTAAGACTCTCGGCTAGTAGCAAAGTGCTGAACAGCAAAGCAAAAACGGGCGTTAGGAAGGTAAGGGCGCTAAGACTCGTCAGATTACCCTGGGCCGCGATGTAGAAGAAAATACCATACGCGATCGCACTGCCAAACACCGTCGCATAGCCGATCTCTAACCACCCCGATAGCGAAATGCCCTGCCAAGCAGCCGGCTCACTCAGCGCTGAGGCAACCGTCAGCGGAATTCCGCCTAAGATCATATGCCAGCCTGTTGCTGCAACGGGATCAGCTTTTTTGGCCACAAATCCAATCAAGATTGTACCGACCGCCATCGACAGCGCCGCCATCAGCATCAACCACTCGCCCTGCTGAAAAAGCACTGTCCAAATCTCTTGTTCAAGAGCAATACTGACATTAAACCACTCGCCTTGAAACAGTGAAAAAATCCACTCGTCAGGCAAGCCGATAAAGCTGATTCCAAGTAGGCCAACACTTAGGCCCAGCCAGCCTAACGGCCCAATCCATTCTTTAAACAACAATCTTGCCATGATCGCCACTGCTAGCGGCTGCGAGTCGATCATCACAGAACCTAACCCAGCCCCCGTACGCTCAAGTCCTTCTGCCAAAAATCCTTGAAACAGCGTCCCATCGACTAGCGCGAACAGCCCGATCCAAAGCCAGGCTGACCATCCTTTTGGCTGCTTCCTGCCGAGCACCACCGACGCCAAGACGACTAACGCACCCGCTGGCAATAGTCGCATGCTTGCCAGAAATAGCGGACTAGTCTCATTCATGACACCCTTCATCGCTACCATCGCAGTCCCCCATAGGAAAAAGGGAGAAATTAGCACTAGCGGACTGGCCGCCAGACTCGCGACTGGCTGAAGGAGCGAAGGGATGCCTAGCGGCTGTTTAGCCACTTCATTAGCTACTGGGATGGCCGATGACGTAGCCTCCTCATTGGGCGACTGGACAGGCGACTGAGCAGCGTCTTTAGTCTGAGGAGCATCCATTCTTTAGAAAGGTATAAGGGTGAGACAAGGCGTATACTTACTCTAAAGTAATGTTAAGCCCAGCGCACCCAGAGATTCCATGATTTGGCCTTTTAAGCGTCGATACCGTAAACAGATCGCTCGGATTGAGATTTCTGGTGCGATCGCTGGCTCTACTCGTAAGCGAGTCCTTGAAGCACTTAAAGAGGTTGAAGAGAAGAAATTTCCAGCTTTGCTTCTCCGCATCGACAGTCCAGGCGGGACCGTTGGTGACTCGCAGGAAATTTATAGCGCCCTTAGAAAGCTGCAGGAGAAAGTCAAAATTGTTGCTAGCTATGGAAATATCTCTGCCTCAGGAGGCGTTTATATCGGTGTGGGTGCTCACCATATCGTCGCGAATGCGGGCTGTATCACAGGTTCTATTGGTGTGATTTTGCGCGGCAACAATATAGAGAAGCTGCTAGATAAGGTAGGCGTCTCTTTTAAAGTCGTTAAATCAGGGCCCTACAAAGATATTTTGGCTTTTGACAGACCGCTCACATCCGAAGAAGAAACGATTCTACAAGAGCTAATCGATGTTAGCTACGGACAATTTGTTCGGACGGTCGCAGAAGGGCGCAACTTACCTGAAGCCAAAGTACGCGAGTTTGCAGACGGGCGCGTATTTACTGGTGAGCAGGCGCTAGCACTTGGCATGGTAGATCGCTTGGGCTCAGAAGAAGACGCGCGGCGATGGGCCGCTGAGCTAAGTGGACTCGATCCAGAGAAAGCGGAATGCTTCACCTTTGAAGAGAAAAAGCCGCTTTTGAGCCGAGTACTCCCTGGAAACGATGCGCTTTTAGGGTTCTTACCAGCAGCTATGCCTGCAACTATGGCTCGAATAGAATTTGAGATAGAGACCAGTGGAGTACCGCTATGGATGTATCAACCAGCCACAATTCGAGGACCGCTTTCTAGGTAGGACAGAGACACCACGAATCGGGACGCCACTAATGGTTAAATGGTGACGATAGGTAGACGATAGGTAACAGAAGGAAGGTATCGCTGTGGACTGGCAGATACACGCCATTCGGGGGGCAACCACCGTTTCAGAGAATTCGACAGAGGCGATGGCTATAGCGGTCAATGAACTACTTGACGCGCTAGAGTCAAATAACCCACTCGATACCAGCAAGATCGTGAGTGTGACGTTCTCGGTGACCAGGGACTTAGATGCTGTGTTCCCAGCCGCGATCGCCCGCAAACGTCCTGCATGGGACAGCGTTCCCCTCTTAGACGTTCAGCAAATGCACGTTGAAGGCAGCTTACCAAAATGTATCCGGTTCCTGTTGCACATTTATCTACCAATCCACCATACTGATGTTAACCATATCTACTTGCGTGGAGCACAGAAGCTAAGGCCTGACCTGTGCTTGGCAGCTGATTAGAGAGCATAGCCGCAATTGTGCCTAGAACCCTGAAGGTCCTCTAAGGGGCGCTTGGTCAGGCGCAGCCATAAAGTTTGTTATAGCTTCGCATCGTACTTTTGAAGGAGCATCAACTGCGCAAAGTCCTTCTAGAGACTATTCAAGAGAGAGCATCTAGCGCCTTAACATTTCTTTTGTCATACCTAAAGTACAAAAGGAATATTTAATATGGTTACCGGCTCTACATCTTCTACCAGTCAAGAAGTCCCTAGCGATATCTCTCAAGAACTCGCTGCTTTCAAAGCGCTTACCACAGACGAAAAGCTAGGTCTTCTTTGGGTCGTATATGAAAATATGGGTGGCTCAATTACGCCTGCTGCGCCTAGAGCAGCAGGTCCTCAGTTTACAGCAAATCTCTTTAACTCAGTCAAAGGCATGGAAGAGGCTGACCAAATGGCATTCATGCGAGATCTAGTCGAAAACAAAAAGACTGAATATACAGAGACTTACAGCACCTTTGAGGCAGACAACAAGCTGGTATTTTGGTATCAGCTATCAGAAGGGATGGCCGCCGGAGACGTCATTCCTGTTCCCGATGACTACGAAATGTCTGGCGCTACCTCACAGGTATTCAACAAGATAACTGCTCTTGATTTCAACCAACAAATTACTCTTTTACGCTACTGCGTTGTTGATATGGGTGCGTAAGAGTTAGAGGTATCTACAGCAATCTGCATTTAGCTTGACTGTTGCCTTCAAAGGAGAATACGCGCTCTTGACCTACTAGATAGTTGTTCGTTAAGCAGTGTGTTGAACTTCTAGACTCAACCCCCCTGTTGGCTTGCAACAAGGGGGGTTGAGTAAATTTGGTTAGTTCTTCAGAACGCTTGCTTGTTTACTTTCCACCATTTACTTTCCACCTTGGGGCTTCGAGTGGAAACGGATACCCAAAAATAGGTCGTACAAAAAGCCTAAGAAATCTTTTGTCTTTAGAAGCCCTAATGACTGAGGCGATCCTTTTTCATCTAGTAGTGGCTTCATCACTTCGTAAGCAGGCTTGTACTTGTACCAAGGGATAGAAGGCCATAGATGATGAATCAAGTGGTAGTTTTGACCCATAATCAGCAGATTCAAAATCTTGCTAGGATAGACGCGGGCATTACGCCAACGATGCTGCTCTTTGAAAGGACGATGAGGTAGATAGTCAAAGAACAAACCCAAGGCTAATCCCACTACAAGCGCAGGTGAAAACCAATAGTTTAGTAGATACTCAATAAAGCCAAAGTGATAGGCCGTATAAATAAATAGACCAACCGTCAGGCGACTTAGAAACCACTCCGTAAGTTCATTATTCTTCCAAAGCTTGCGCTTGAAAAAATAAATCTCATGATAGAAGAAACGAGCAGCAATTAGCCAGAGAGGACCACCGGTAGAAACAAAATGGTCGGGATCATTTTCTGGGTCATTTACGTGGGCATGGTGCTGCAGGTGTACTCGCATAAACACCGGAAAGGTAAATCCCAGCATCAGGGCGCTGCCATGTCCAAGTGCCGCGTTGATGGTTGAATTTTTATGAGCTGAGTTGTGTGAAGCGTCGTGGATGACGGTGCCGACTAAATGCAAAGCCAAGGTGTTTAGTATAAAGCAACACCAGTGAGGCCACTGCCAAGAAAAATATCCTACTGTTGAAAAAACAACTAGAGAAACAGCTCCACAGAAGATGAGAAGATTAGGGCTCACACCACCATCGGCATCTAGAAACCGCTTAGGGACACGTCGGGTAACCGCTACCGGTACCACTAGGGGCTCTACTGCCGCCGACACCATACAATTGCTCCTTGACACCGCTTTTTAGAATTTCCGTTCTTCGGTAGTATACGCTACCCTTGATAAATAATAAAGTTTTATGACGTTCTTTTAAGTTTTTCCAAGTGCGTGAAATGCAGTGCTGGTCGGTCTTTTATACATTCGTACACTGATGATCTGCTTCAATACAGTCAGGTCTCTCAAACAAAGATTCTGCGCAGAAGCGAGAATTAAATCCGTTCAATACTTTCATTGAAAAGTTGAAGGAAAGCACCATTCCCTATTGTCAAATCAACCGAAATCCGATACAGGAAATCCTTTTTCACCACGTTTCTTCAACGGGCCGTAGATAGAGGTAAATAGAGTTTGCTATCTGTAGATGAGACTGTAGCGTAGACTTCAAGCCTATGGGTGTACAAAATCTGTTTAAAAGCTATCTATAAGTAGAAACTTCTTGAAAACTGACACTTATATCAATTACGTATTCTATCGCTGCTTTTTCCTTTCCAGCTTTTTTCTTTTCAATAGAGCGATCGCCTCTGGCTAAGAAATGCCCGTATCTGCACAGCAATTCTTGACGGGCTTCTTGAACGGCTTGCTGCTTTGTAGCGGACCTCGCAGTGGTATCGTTTGAGCAGATATCTGTTCTTATATTTCCACCCATAAACGTATGCGATCTCATCTGGGAAAGGCGCTGACAGCACGCCCAGCCTTGCGTCGAACCAAAATCGTCGCAACCATAGGCCCTGCCACCCAGGACCCTGACACACTTAGAGCAATTATCGAGGCAGGCGCAACGACCCTTCGGTTAAATTTCTCGCACGGTGACAAAGAGAACCACCGTCAAAACATTCAGCTAATCCGTCAAATTTCCTTTAAGTTGCAGCAGCCAGTAGGCATCTTACAGGATCTTCAGGGACCCAAAATTCGCCTAGGGCAATTCGAAGAGGGAGCTATTTGGTTATCTAAAGGAGATAGCTTTATTCTTACTAGTCGCAAAATTCCAGGCACTCAAACTGAGAGCTCGGTCACCTATGAGCCGCTAGTCGAAGAAGTTCCAGAAGGCGCAACTATCTTGCTTGATGATGGCAAAGTAGAGATGAAGGTAGTTGGAAAAGACATCGCACAGCGCAACTTGAAGTGTGAGGTTGTCGTTGGTGGGAAGCTTTCAAATAGCAAAGGTGTCAACTTTCCGGGCGTTTATCTATCGATCAAGGCGCTCACCGAAAAGGATAAAGAAGATCTACAGTTTGGTCTAAATCAGAATGTGGACTGGGTAGCGCTGAGCTTTGTACGTAATCCCCAAGACGTCTTAGAAATTAAAGAGATCATCCAAAGCTCTACGAATCGCCGGGTGCCGGTAATTGTAAAGATTGAAAAGCACGAAGCGATTGAGCAGATGGACGCAATCCTGTCGCTCTCAGACGGGGTTATGGTGGCTCGGGGAGATCTCGGTGTAGAGCTGCCGGCTGAGGATGTGCCGATCTTGCAAAAGCGACTAATCGCAACAGCAAACCGATTGGGCATTCCGGTGATTACAGCTACTCAGATGCTAGATAGTATGGTAGAGAGCCCAAGGCCAACTAGGGCAGAAGTTTCGGATGTAGCAAATGCTATTTTTGACGGGACCGATGCGGTGATGCTTTCGAATGAAACAGCTGTCGGTGACTATCCAGTAGAAGCCGTTGCTACGATGGCACGAATTGCGCTCCGGGCCGAACAAGAGCAACAAGTGCGCTCTATTGACGAATTTAACAAAAGTCATACGATTCCGAATGCGATTAGTCAGGCGGTAGGGCAGATTGCGGCTCAGCTAGATGCATCAGCCATCATGACACTGACTAGATCAGGCGCAACCGCACGTAACGTATCAAAGTTCCGACCACGAGCTCCCATTTTGGCGGTAACACCGCTAGTAGATGTTTCTCGGCAGCTTCAGGTAGTTTGGGGAGTGAATCCACTGCTAGTTGTTGATTTGCATTCTTCAGGGCAAACTTTCCAGGCGGCGATGAACGTAGCTCAAGAAGATGGATTGCTTAATGACGGCGATCTCGTGGTGATGACAGCAGGTACGCTACAGGGTGTTTCTGGGTCTACCGACCTGATCAAAGTCGAGGTGGTAACAGCCGTGATTGGCTCTGGTCGAGGCGTTGGCGAAGGCTCCGTGAGCGGTCGAGCCCGCGTCGCCCACGATACAGCAGCAATCAAAGACTTTAATACGGGTGAGATTTTGGTGGTACCACGAACAAGTGCGGACTATGTCGATGCGATTCGTAGAGCAGGTGGCATCGTCACTGAGGATGATAGCTTAACGAGCCATGCGGCGGTGTTGGGTCTGCGACTAGGAATTCCGGTAATTGTCGGGGTAAATAGGGCCACCGAGATCATCCGAAATGGCACCATTGTGACGCTAGATGTAAGTAACGGAGTAGTTTGCTCTGGAACGTTCACCTCACCACAAGAAGAAGTCGCACTAGGTTAGCTAGCTGCCTTTTTTCAGCCTTCGTTTTGAGCCTTTACTGTCTTCGTTTTAAGGCCTTACTTGCCTTCGTTTTGAGGCCTTACTGGGAGAGCAATACTTCGAGACTTGCGTTGCAGTTCTACATAGGATTATCTAGACCACACTGACCATTAGCACGTTAATCTCACGCTATGTCGTCCGGTCTATGTAGCTATCGACCGGACGACATGGCGTGAGGTGATGGTGAACAAATTCCTCAAATACGCTCATCCACAGATTTCTCAGGTTAAAGACACCCAGTGTAAGGAACCGTTGAACTTTTTTCGGCGGGACTCGAACACAATCGGCAGCGGTAGGGCTTCGACAAGCGTTTCTAATCGAACATCGCGACAGGTCTGCAGAACGGTCACCAACAGGCTCAGCAACAGATACTGACGAGCGCTGAGGTGAGACTTGAGCGGAGCTTGATAGCTTTGGAATATCATCGGGTAGATAGGTGGAGTTCGCAAAACTAGCCTATCTTTTCTTCTATCTGGGCTGTTCACGCTTTACTGACACTGGATTGTAGACGTTGTGTCACCCTTTCAGGCTCAACTAATAAAATCCAACATCCAATTCACGATTGAAAAACCGACTGTCTATGTCAATTCTTCAGTCACGCTATAGGCAAAAGTGGTATAAGAACAGGCGATATAAAGTAAAAACAGAAGCAGAATTACGAACTATCTGCGATCGCGCCATATCAACCGTTCATAGAATCACCCCGATGGGTATCCCCTTCTACTAGCCAAATCGTTCATCTTTAACATCAGTTTAAGAGGAATCGATACATGCTACTTTCGACATTTGAACTACTGCTAAAGCCAATTACACCCAACCCAGGCACCGTTGCCGGATCGGATCGCGGCATTCTTCAAGGTTACTTTTTGAACGTTGCCAACCCAACCAACCGTAATTTGCGAATCCGTCTGAGATTCAATGCGACGACTCCATCAATTAATCCAGCAGAACTTC
This sequence comes from Synechococcus sp. PCC 7335, assembly GCF_000155595.1. NCBI lineage: Bacteria > Bacillati > Cyanobacteriota > Cyanophyceae > Synechococcales > Synechococcaceae > Synechococcus > Synechococcus sp. PCC 7335. The sequence continues at coordinate 606,752 of NZ_DS989904.1, forward strand.
TAGACATACTAGACACAGGAGGTACCAATAATTTTGCCGGAAGTTTAGTTGCGGATGGGCCTAATCGATTTAGATATGATTTTTCACTGAGCGCTGGCGACACAGGCTTATTCATTTTACAGCCCGATATTCTCAATCTCGATCCAGCAACAGATCAAGTAGAAGTCAGAGGCTTTGTCGAAGTCTTTATTGTCGTTCCCTTCTTTTTTGGAAATCCTGCTTCGCTACTCTTGACGCCTGAGCATCGCGGAACATTCTTACCCTCCCCTGGTGGGAATGGAGAATTTGATCAGCTAGCCGTGTCTTTGCCTACCTCCACGGGCGCCAGTCTCATGGAAGTTGACGTTATCTTTGATCCTCCTATCCCTCATATTCCCCTTCCAAATCCTATCCCTATCCCCCTTCCAAATCCTACTACCGTCTCGCCTACAGCATCTGGTCTGGCTGATAGCAACGGCGCTGACAGAGCATCTGTACAGGCAGACTTGCCACAAATTTTGAACGCAATGGCAGAGAGAATCGAATCTATCGAAAATGGCCTGGCGGTCAGTCAAAGCTAGATTTGAGATGACGTAGCTCGTACTCAATCTATTACTGACTATCTGTTCTAAAGAGAACCGTGATAGCAGGGTGAGGAATATCTTTCCTAGCAACTGAGAGATATTCCTTATCTTCTGCTACGCAAAGTTATAGAAGCTAGGACTATGAAAGATTCAATAGCTACGAAACCCTTCAAGTTTCGTTTTTTTCCAACTAGGTTTACCTGGGCGGCTATCCATCCTCGACCGATTGGCGTTGTTTACTTCATTGGAGGTGCTTTCTTCGGCTCTTTCCCAACGCTGTTCTACCGTTTTCTACTGAAAAGTCTCTTCTATAGGGGCTATACAGTTATCGCGCTACCCTTCAGGTTTTCGCTCCGCCACTGGTCGATTGCATTGAGCCTACTTGAAAATCAGGATGATATTCGTAGAGAGATCCAGGAAGAAGCTCAAAAGCAAGGATTTGAAACTGTGTTGTACGAGCAGGAAGCCAAAATCAACACTGCAAAGATAAAGGAGTATTGGATGGGCCATAGTTTAGGATGCAAATACATTGCCCTGATGGAGCTGCTGACTGACTTTGAGATCTTTGATAAGCAGAACGCCTTGATTCAATGCTTAGGACCTCAGCAGGCTGAACGGATCAGCACTCAGATCGATAAGTCGTCTCTAGCATCTATATCGCTATATAACCAACCTTCTATTCTATTAGACCCAGTAATTTCTGATTTGGACAGTGCCGTTCCAATTAAGCCTTTGCAGCGATTGCTTAGTCGTCTGATTCAAGTTTTGCCCTCCAGACAAGAGACTTTCTGCCTGGTCAGAAACTCGAATTTATTCGCACTGACGTCTATCATTGCATTCAACAGCCGAGTTGCTGAAGATTCAATCGTCAAGTTAAAACAGATTTTGAAGAAGACTTTACTTGATTTTCGTAGCGTCCCAGTTGAAAAATCGCGACTCGGCAATCACCTAGCGCCTCTAGGAGTAAGCTCTGGTAATCAGGCTATTGTAGAAGCTGTCTATGATGAGCTAGAAAAGAGTCGTAAGAGATAGATAGCCTAAATATTGAGCTATGGCAATCCGCTGGTGCACTATCCGCTAATGCATTAGACGCATTAGTGGAGTGATTACACATAGCGCTACACGAGACAAAGAATATAGCCCAGATATGGCTCAAGCTAATGCGTAGGTGGCTATAGATGGCGAACGCCATAGTTAAGCGCGCAGCGAAGTCACTATGTCCCTTTCAACTCCCTGTAGGATTCAACAGCTTACTTCTAGTGACCTATCAACGATGGACGCGCTGCTAGCCCTTTTCGGCAAGGTCTTTGCAGAAGCAGCCTATGTCGATAAACACCCAAGCGCTGACTACATGCGTCGGTTACTTGAAAGTGACTACTTCATAGCGTTGGTTGCATTCAAGAACAAGAAGGTAGTAGGTGGTATTGCAGCTTACGAATTGAGAAAGTATGAACAAGAGCGCAGCGAGATTTATCTATATGACTTGGCCGTCGCAGCAGCTCATCGACGCGAAGGCATCGCAACAGCCTTGATTGAAGAACTGAGAAAGATAGCAGTTATACGCGGCGCTAGTGTGATATTTGTCCAAGCCGATACTAGTGTTGAGGATGAGCCAGCGATTGCACTCTACACAAAACTCGGCACCAAAGAAGAAGTTCTACACTTTGACATTGCCGTCGAGAACGAACGTTCTACATAGTTACACCTCTAGTGCCTAGTTACCTCTATTGCCTAGCCGCCTATAGTTACCCGCTAGCCGCCTATAGTTACCCGCTGTTATTGGTTGTAGAAAGCAGGAGAGCCCCTGAAGATACGATCGCGTTGCCCTTGAGAAAGCCGAGAAGACCCGCTGGCTTGATAAGCTACTGGAATGTCTTGAATGTCTTCGTTGGTCGAACTCGATAGCGGCATAAACGAGTGATTCGCCCGGTCGTAGGTCAGAACAGAGCCGTCGACAATGTTGTAGATCCAACCGTGGAGCTGAACTTCACCTCTATGGAGATGCGATCGCACCGAAGGATATGTCTTCAAATTATCAATTTGTGTCAGCACATTTTCTGCGACCAAAGTTGAGAGCTTCTCAGCTTTTGGTAGATAACCGTAGTGCTCTTCTACTAGCTCACGGGTTGCTTCCGTATGCTTTAGCCAGTTGTAGACTAGCGGCATTGTCGTTTCTAGCTCGCCTACTTGCAGTAAGCCTTTCATTGCTCCACAAGTTGTGTGTCCACAGACCACAATGTGCTGAATGTCTAGAGACTTGATGGCATATTCAATCGTTGCTCCTTCGCCGCCATTAGTAGAACCGTAAGGGGGAATAATATTACCCGCATTGCGAATCACAAATAAATCACCTAAATCTGACTGAGTAATCAACTCTGGCTGAACACGAGAATCAGAGCAGGTGATAAATAGAACGCGAGGATGCTGACCACGAGCTAGCTCTTGCAGCAGCTCTTTATGTTCTGGAACGTAATTGCTCTGAAACTCGCGTAGTCCTTTGATTAAATCCTTCATTGCACTTTTCTCTATCTCTGGTGTCTATACTCTCACGACGTTAGAGTTTTGAAAGATTGTAGAGGCAAAAACCCAATACCTAGTTCGAAGAAAGCTAGGATGATCAGGCTATGGGCGTAGAACAGGCGTATTGAAATCGATGACCGCTTGGGCGGCGCGGGCTGCTTCGGCGGCGATCGCCTGGTTGGTCTCATCTAGAAGTTGCCAAATTGCCTGCAGCAGCTCATCCGTTCCTTGACGACTTACCGCCGAAATTCGAAACACCTTCTCACCGGTAAGTAAAGAAAGCCTAGACGCAATCTCGTCTATCTCTTCGTCTAGAAGCGCGTCTACTTTATTGATCGCCAAAATCTGAGGCCGACCAACAAGCCCTCTTCCGTATGCATTTAGCTCCTGCTGAATCGTCTGATAGTCGCTCACCGGATCTAGAGCCGTCCCATCGACTAAGTGCAGCAATAGCTTCGTTCGTTCAATATGACGTAGAAAGTCGTGACCTAGGCCTTGCCCCTCATGGGCACCTTCTATTAGTCCGGGAATATCAGCAAAAACAGTCCCATCGCCAGTGGGTTTACGAACAACACCTAGGTTTGGAACGAGCGTAGTAAATGGATAGTCAGCGACCTTGGGCTTCGCCGCTGAAAGGGTTGATATCAGTGTCGATTTACCTGCATTCGGCAATCCAATAATGCCGACTTCTGCCAATAGCTTCAGCTCTAGACGCACGCGCCGAATCATACCGCCGATGCCGCGCTGAGACATCTCAGGTGCACGATTTCGATTGCTCAAAAAATGCTTATTACCAAGGCCACCTTTCCCACCAGGGGCAATCACCAGCGACTGATTGGGCTCAGTCAAATCACCAATCAGCTCACCCGTATCTAAGTCGAATGCCAAAGTACCACAGGGCACTTCAACAATTAAATCCTCGCCATTCGCGCCAGTTCTGTTCTTGGGTCCCCCTTTTTCGCCATCTTTTGCTTTGAAACGGTGTGCATAGCGAAAGTCTAATAGGGTTTGTAGGTTGGTATTGGTCGCAAGTATGACTGAGCCGCCTTTACCACCCGTGCCTCCGGAAGGACCTCCAGCAGGCACATATTTCTCTCTTCTAAAGGCAGTTAAACCGTCACCACCGGTTCCACCCTCTACTTCGATTTCGGCCTGGTCAATAAATTGCATAGATAAAGAAGAGAAGCGATATATTCTAGAGCACTTACTGCGGAGCGCTGTAGTGGAGTGACTGTGGAGCGCTGTAGTGAGAGGCATCTAATTGTAGGGCATTCATTTTAACCTGATTTTCCTCATGCCCTTAGGGTCTGGATCATAAAGCAGCGATCGCATCCTTGATTCGATCTAAGAGTTCCGCGTCTTCACGGTGAGCGGCTGTCATCTGATTAAACGCTCTAGGTGTGAGATCATTCTCCTCGGCCATCTGACTGGCACTATTGCAAAAAGCCAATAGCACATCGCGTAGCTCAACTCTGCTATCTCTTGGGATATCGGGCATGTCAGCTAAACGAGTGCTGGTACAGCTAAGTGGGGTTTCTACGATGCTAAGTTCGCCCTCAGCGTTCGTTAAGATATTGCTGGCTAGCTCATAGGCCTCAAGCCGTTCGGTTTCAATACTGGCTGCCGCACGAGCGTAGTTGGCGACTTCGTCATCGCTGTAGGACTGGGCGTAGGCAGCAGGAATATCTCTGTCAGCTAGAAGAAAACCAATTTGGCTCAACGTTAGTGTGCCAAAGGCAAGTGCTAACCAGGTTCGGCGAAGGCGAAGCCACGTCAAAGTCATGGTGAGTTCAATTCCTTTTCATACTTTAGTTTGTCTATCAATTCTGCACTTGGCTTGACCCATTACCTAGAGCTACGCTCCTTACTAGATAGAACTAAGGGCTTCGCAATCTGGTAAATCCTTAACCAGATTGATACATAAAAGAAGCGTTCCAATCGGATTAAGAGAGGTCGAATATATTGATATTACAGCCAGTAATAGGGTTAAGACTATGCACCAAAGCAGGCTGCAATTTCAATCACTTTAGTCTGCAAGGTGATCTGCTCGGGTGCGCCGCGCTTTAAGCTAAATTCCAAACCCAGCAGCAGTGACAAGGCTTTTTCAAACTGGGAAGGTGCGCAGCCTCGAACCTGTTTTTGCAAAATGTAGACTCGCCGGGGGTTGTTGATTTCTGCTGCCCTTGCGATCGCCTTCACATCTATTTCCCCTTGTTGTGCCAGCAAACTCACCCACAGCCACCGCCGAAACTGACCTACAAGCGTTGCAACTACCTTTAGCGCAGGCTCATTATTGGCCAGCAGATCTGTGGCTAGTCCTAGCGCCTGATCGGTTTGCCCTGCGATCAAAGACTCTGCCAACTGAAAACTCGTCTGGGTGCTCACCGCTACTAGCCGAGTAATCACTTCTGGCGGCAGAGGATCCGTCTTCACCTGCCCCAGAGAACTCCAATACACGCTTAGCTTTTCTAGTTCGTTGTATAGTCTGCGGGTGTCGGCACCCACGGCTTCGGCTAAGAGCGCTGCGGATTCTGGCTTTAGGCGCAGATGCATTTCTTGGGCAACTCGCCGCACTTGGCTAATTAGCTGATCGGTTTGCCAGGGCGCGATTGGCAAAAACTCGCGCATGTCCGCATGTTTCCTTAACAACTTTGTCGATTTCAACCGACCGTCTGGCTTACTTGAACTGGTCAGCAGCAGCACTGTCGACTCTGGCACCAAAGGCAAGGTCCGCACCATTTCTGCTAGGGTCGACTCTGAACAGCGCTGGGCCACAGGAGTATCTACTAGCCAAACGAAGCGCTGACCCTCACCAAAAGGAGGTGTCATTGCCTGGTTTAGACCCTGAATCGCAGCGTCAGCAGCATCGGGCGAGATACGGTCATAATTAAAAGTGGCCCAGGCCGGAGCTAACGTGCGATCGCGTAGATTCTCCACCGCCTGCTTCAGCCGAAACTCATCCTCACCCCAGAAGAAGTAGATCGGCATAGTTCATCGGCTCCTTCTAGGAAATAGGTTCAATGTAAAGGTTCAATGTAGATAGGTTCAATCGACGATGTCGCTCGGAGCTTTAATTCTGCAAACAGACTGAAGTACTTCCTTACTACTTCCAAAAAGCTCTGTCAAGAGACATATACATTTATTAAAAACTTACGTTACAATTATTTACACAGACATAACACAAACACATTGGAGGCATCACCATGATGACCACAATTCTAGTCACGCTCTTCATTGCAGGTTGGGTAGCCGTTGCTTTAATTGGCACGCAAACCTACTTCTTGGGTGAGCAGACTAAGCCGATTCACGAGCGCAACTGGCGATCTGAATCTTTCGAGGCGATCGCCGTACCCATTACGGGCCAGCCCACTAACTACGCAACTAGAACGCCTGCTTATAGTGGGGATGCTTATAGCAGCCGTAGACTATCTAGTCGATAAAACGCGGCTGACATGAGTCAGTACGATTCGATTAGTTCGAAGCAAGCGCTTTAGCTAAAAGTGTGGTGAAGCTCTAACTTCCTCGCATTTATCAAGGGTAAAGCTAAGAGCAAAGCCGGACGAGAAATTCATAGACCTATCTCAATCTAGACACTGAAATAGCAACTTAAATAAGCGCGTATTACCGAATACAGGTATACGCGCTTATTTTTTTGGTGATTATCATTGAAAATGTCGGCATTACTTTGATTATTTGATAGACTTACTTCTATGCAGCCTGATATTTCTCAGCCTGTATCAGACTATACAAAATAAATCAGTTGACATAGATAGAGGCCATCAAGCTGTGATTCACGCAACACTCCATCAGCTCAAAGTATTTGAAGCGACGGCTCGTCACGGTAGCTTTACCCGCGCTGCCGAGGAGCTCTATCTTACGCAGCCTACCGTTTCAATTCAGGTAAAGCAGCTCACCAAAGCGGTTGGCCTGCCTCTATTTGAGCAAATCGGCAAGCGACTTTATCTGACGGAGGCAGGAGAGAAGCTACTGTCAACTTGCCAAGATATTTTCACTGGCTTAGATCAGTTTGAAATGTCTGTAGCCGATCTAAAAGGTATGAAGCAAGGTCAGCTTAAACTAGCGGTGATCACCACAGCAAAATACTTCGTGCCCAGAATCTTGGGGCCTTTCTGTAAGCGCTATCCCGGCATCGACATTTCGCTGAAAGTCACTAACCACCAGCGTCTACAAGAGAGTATGTTGGCCAACGAAGACGATATATACATCATCAGTCAAGCGCCAACGCAGCCCGATCTCACCATTCATCCTTTCTTAGAAAATCCGCTGATTGTACTAGCGCCTACTAGCCATCCGCTAGCTCGGAAGCAAAACATCCCGATTGAAGCACTCAATAATGAGGCTTTCATCATGAGAGAGCCAGGTTCAGGCACTCGTAAAGCGGTAGAAAAGATATTCGAAGAGCATAATGTGTCTGTAAATGTGAGCTTAGAGCTCGGCAGTAACGAGGCGATTAAGCAAGCGATCGCAGGTGGATTAGGTATTTCTGTCCTTTCGCAGCACACTATTATCTCAGAAGGAACAACAGGCGAGTTTGCCATTCTCGATGTACAAGGATTCCCAATCGAAAGAGATTGGTATGTTGCTCACCTAGCGGGTAAACAGCTCTCTATTGTCGCCGAAACTTTCCTAACATTCCTTAAAGAAGAGAGTCCAGAGATGGCAAGAAGACTGTTGCCAGGGCTCGGTAAAGTCTCTCTCAACGGCAGTGAGGAAAACGGCAGCGGCCAGGGAAATAGTAAAACTGGCTCTGATACCGATGGAGGCGCTCCGACTAGAGAACCCCTAACCGTTTGAGGCTTTGGGACCGGCGTGGCAGTTAGGGAGCGGCGGCTTTCATGTAGCGTTCGTTATATAGAGGCTTTAGCATACAGAGACTTAACGCTTTGCGAGCAGCCCTCCGCTCAATCGCCGCAGCGCTTTTTGCACCATGTCGGCATACTTCAGCTCACCTGCAAAAATTCTAGCCATTGCCCAGGTAGCAGACGGCTGTTGCATGATCGTGCGATAGCTTAGGTAAGGAGCGGCGTAGAATGCTTTTGCTAGCTTGGTCGCCAGCTTCATTTCGCGGCCAATTTCCTCGGCAATAATATCTGTATACTCAGCCAAAGCCGAAGGGTTACCGGCGATCGCATCGCTCACTGCTTCAGCCGCCTTTATTCCGGTGAATATAGAAGGGCGAATTCCTTCAGCCGTTAACGGATCGACCACACAAGCAGCCTCGCCCGCTAGCACAGCGTTTTGGGTATGTAGTCGCTGGTTGCCCTTCCAGATATACACCGGATGCCCAAACTTTGGCTCCGCCTCCCCATCTACTCCAAACGCTGACGCATACTCAGCCATCGGCGCTACCAAATCTTTACCCTTTCGCCTATCTGTTCGAAAGACGCCGCTACCGATTGAATAGCCATCTCGCTTAGGAAAATTCCACACATAGCCATTTTTTAGCAGACCAAATTCGAAATGCACGACATGGCTGTTTTCGACTTCACCTTTAGGCTCGATTTCGATAGCGCCAGCGATACTGGCTTTGCGATCGCCAAACCCTAGCCATTTTGCCATCGGGCCACGTCCCCCATCCGCAGCAATCAGATACTGACCCTCGAACGTCTCGCCCCTACTCGTCATCACCTTCCAGCGATCTACTTGGTCACCTCCATCAGTCCTATTAGCGTCATCCCTAGTAGTGTCTGTCTGACCACCTGAAACAAACTCAACCGCTACAACCTTCGTCTTATCTAGTAGTTTCGTTCCCCTCTTTTCAGCCTGCTGTACTAGATAATGATCAAACTCATTTCGCCGTACCATCCAAATCGGCGCTTTTAAGTCAACCTCGATGGCCTCGCCCAAGTGCCATGTGTACCGAGCCCGGGTCACCTTCTGCGAAATCACCGGCTCAAAATCAAAATCAAACCACTGCGCTACCTGCGGTGAAACCCCACCCCCACAGGGCTTATACCGGGGCAGTGCTGCTTTCTCTATCAGCAGCACCTGATGTCCTTTTCTACTCAAATGGTAAGCAGCACTCGCGCCTGCCGGTCCAGCACCTACAATAATGCAATCGTATAGTGGCATAAGTTTAAGGTTGCGAATCTAATTTACTGTCTATCTCGCCATGCCTTCGGATCTTGTTTGGCATAAAAGCAAGCTAGAACAACAACTGTACTGTCTTCAATAATGTAGAAGATACCGCAAGGAAACCCACGAATTAAAGCTCTGCGGATCTACCTATGTACTGACTATGTACTGGCGGATAAGCGGATGGGTTGCGAGCAACCTTTGAAAGGCAAGCGTCAACAGCGCGAACAAATTCAGAGCCAAGACCAGACTCTTTTTTCTCGTAATATTGGTATGCATCTTGCATATCAAACTCCGCTTCGGATCTGATGCGCAGCAAATAGGTCATTAAGGGGTTACTAGAAGAGCTATCGCTATAGTCAAGCGTACAACCTATAACCAACAAGACCTATAGCCAACGAGACCTTCACTACTCAATGTATTAAAAAGGCTCGTATCCTACGACTGAGCCACTTAGTACAAACGCAAAAGCCTCTGCTAATCCATTTATCGGCAGAGGCTTTATTTAGCTCTAGAACGCTACTAGCTCATGAGTGCATTCGCACGAGAGACCACGTTGTCAACGGTATAGCCGAACTTCTCCATAACGACACCACCCGGCGCCGAAGCACCGAAGGTATCAACAGAGATCATATCGCCTTCATCACCGAAGTACTTAGCCCAGCCAAAGCTGCTCATCGCTTCAACAACCAGACGCTTCTTCACGGACTTAGGTAGGACTGACTCTTTGTACTCTGCACTTTGCTCTTCGTAAAGCTTCCAGCAGGGCATAGACACCACGCGAACTTTCTTGCCGTCGCCGCGTAGCTTTTCAGCAGCATCTTCACAGAGCTGCACTTCGCTACCCGTACCAATCAAAATCAAATCAGGTGTACCGTCCGAATCTGACATGATATATGCGCCTTTGGCAACCGCATCAATAGAGGAACCCGGTAGGTTGCGCAAACCCTGACGGGAGAAGCACATTAGAGTGGGAGCTTGGCGCTTATTGACTGCGATTTTGTATGCACCAGAAGTCTCGTTGCCGTCGGCTGGGCGAATGACGTAGAGATTGGGAATCGCTCGCAAGGAAGCGACAGTCTCGACAGGCTGGTGAGTAGGGCCATCTTCACCTAGACCAATAGAATCGTGGGTCATCACATAGATAACGCCAGCCTCGGATAGCGCTGAGAGTCGGATAGCGCCACGCATGTAGTCAGTAAAGACCAGGAAGGTGGCACAGTAGGGAATCAATCCACCGCCGTGGAGGGCAATGCCATTACAGATTGCACCCATACCGTGTTCGCGGACGCCAAAGTGAATATTGCGATTCTCATAGGCGCCCTTTTGATAGTCGCCAGACACTTTTAGCTCAGTGAGGTTTGAGTGGGTTAAATCCGCCGAACCGCCAATTAGCTCAGGTAGGACAGGGGCAAGTGCATTTAAGGTCGCTTCCGAGTTTTTCCGTGTGGCAAGTGCCTTGTCTTCTGGAGTGTAAGTAGGCAGTGCATCTTCCCAGCCCTCAGGAAGCTTGCCGGATAGCATGCGCTCGAGCTCTTTGGCTTCTTCAGCGTACTTAGTGCGGTAGGTCGCTAGGGTTTCATTCCATTCGGCTTCAGCACTAGCACCTTTGTCAATTGCTTGGCGGTAGCGGCTAAGCGCATCTTCAGGAATCTCAAAGAAGTCGTATTTCCAGTCGAGGTTTTCACGAGTAGCAATGGTTTCTTCGTCGCCCAGCATTGCCCCATGAATGCCACCGGTCCCTGCTCGGTTGGGTGAGCCATAGCCGATGGTAGTGGTCACCTTGATCATCGTCGGCTTGTCAGTGACTTCTTTAGCCTTGGCGATCGCCTTCTCAATCGAATCCAAATCGGTATTGCCATCTTCTACATGCAGCACATGCCAGCCATATGCCTCGAAGCGCTTGCTCACATCTTCAGTAAAGGCAATATCAGTCGAACCATCAATCGAAATATGATTATCGTCGTATAGAGCAATCAGCTTCCCTAGGCCCAAGTGACCAGCCAAAGAGCAAGCCTCACCCGAGACGCCCTCCATGTTGCAACCGTCACCCATGATTGTGTAGGTGTAGTGGTCTACTACTGCGCAGTCGGGCTTGTTGAACTTAGCTGCTAAATGCGCCTCGGCCATCGCTAAACCCACTGCATTGCAGATGCCCTGACCTAGCGGGCCAGTGGTTACTTCAACACCAGCAGTCTCAAAGTTCTCGGGATGTCCAGGTGTCGTAGAGCCCCACTGACGAAACTGCTTGATATCGTCCATGCTCACGCTGTCATAGCCGGTGAGATAGAGCATGGCGTATTGCAGCATACAGCCATGCCCCGCCGAAAGCACAAATCTATCGCGGTTAAACCATTGAGGGTTCTTAGGATTGTGCCGGATGAACTTATCCCACAGCACAAACGACATGGGCGCAGCACCCATTGGCAAACCAGGATGACCTGACTTGGATTTGTTGACGGCGTCAATCGCCAAAAATCTAATGGAATTTATACAAAGTGTTTCGAGCGATTGGGTTGCAACAGCCATGGTCTTTTTAGTGAGGAGGTGGACAGTAAGAAGGTTGATAAAAAGAAATAGAAAGTGAAAAGCGAACCCTATGCGATGGACAAAAGCTAGCAGCCAATCTGCCTAGAAGATGTCTGTTAGCTTTACGGCCTGCTAACTTATAGGATGCTGATGCTAGGTCTACTAACTCTATACAGTGTGAGGTTTACTCTACAAAAAGTGCTTAAAAAGACTTGAGAATTTCCAAGCATTATACCGATGAATTTGTAACATCTGTGACCGTTTGATGAGAACTCGTCAGCGTTTTCTCACTATAACTATAGTCAGCTATAGTCAAGCCATGGCCACCTGGCTGAAGTATACCTTGTTAGTCAAAAGCCTATATAACAGCTAGCTAGATGAACTCAGGGTGAACGTAGGCATAGCCTTATCTTGAAGGCTGCTTCACTACCGCTGTAATGCACTTATTCTGAAGAACCCATCTGGCAGACCCGTCTGGCAAACTCGTTTCTACTCACTGTATTTCTTGAAATTTCTTGAAAGCGAGGGTAACGTTATGCCCTCCAAAGCCAAAGGAATTTGAGAGCGCTACAGTGACCTCTTGCTCACGGCTCTGAGCAGGAACGTAGTCTAAATCGCAGTCCGGGTCGGGGGTTTCTAGGTTGATTGTAGGCGGCACTCTATCATTAGCAACAGCCATAACTGCTGCCACGCCCTCGATACCACCTGATCCACCTAGTAGGTGGCCCGTCATACTTTTGGTCGAACTTACGGTGATGTTGTAGGCATGCTGGCCAAGGACGGTCTTAATCGCGGCAGTCTCGTTCGGATCGTTGACTGGGGTGCTAGTGCCGTGAGCATTGATATAGCTCACTTCATCCGGTGACAGATTGCCATCTTTTAGAGCGTGACGGATAGCTCGCACTGCGCCTTCACCACCCGGTGCGATACCGGTCATGTGATAGGCATCACAGCTCATACCGTAACCGACGATCTCCGCATAGATACGAGCGCCTCGGCTCAGCGCATGTTCTAGCTCTTCTAAGATTAAGATGCCTGCCCCTTCACCCAGGACAAAGCCATCTCGATCCTGGTCAAAGGGACGACTAGCATGAGTAGGATCGTCGTTGCGAGTAGACATTGCTCGCATAGAAGAAAAGCCCGCGAAGGTCAAAGGCGTAACGGCAGACTCGGTGCCACCGCAAATCATGGCCTGGGCGTAGCCGTTTTGAACTAGACGAAAGGCATCTCCAATAGCATTTGAACCCGCAGCGCACGCGGTCACAGAACAGGAGTTAGGGCCCTTTGCACCGGTTTGAATCGCAGTCAGGCCAGCGGCCATGTTAGCAATCATCATCGGAATCATGAATGGACTACAGCGGCTAGGACCTTTGTTTAAATAGATCTCTTGCTGCTCTTCCATCACCTGAATACCCCCAATACCAGTGCCGATCATTACACCGATTTGTTCAGCGTTTAGATCGGTGATCTTTAGGGTGGCATCGGCGATCGCTTGTTTGCTAGCGGCGATCGCAAAATGAGCAAACCGCGCCGCTCGCTTCACATCCTTACGGTCCATATAGTCGAGCGGGTCAAAACCTTTGACTTCGCCGGCGATCTGACTAGCATGCGCAGAAGCATCAAATGCCGTCACTAGGCCAATGCCGTTCTTGCTCTCCAGCAGCCCCTGCCAATAATCAGCTAGCGTATTGCCAATCGGCGTAATTGCGCCCATACCTGTGACAACAACCCGCTTTCGTTCTTGCTTATCTTCTAAATCAGCCATAGTTCTAAGGACAACATCGGGGGAATAGCCGAACACCAGCTATCATTCAAACGTCGAATCACACCGCTCAAAGCAAACTTTGCAGAAGTAACTTGCTAACACTCACTTGCTTAGATCGTACTACCTAGATCGTTGCAATCATTGCACCAAGAAAGATAAAGACAAAAAGCAAATGAAAGTTAGGATTCATACCGCTATGGCCGTGTATCAAGACTTAGGTGCCGTGTATCAAGGCTTAGGTATCGATTTGAAGCTGATAGCTTTGGTAGGACAGGGCCACTCATATCGTTAAGCAGCTAGCTAGGTAGCCCTACAAGCTGGTCTGATAGTCTAAGCTCCATAGCTCAGAAATAGTTCTGACCTTAGCAGTTTAGCCTTAGCAGCTAGCTCTACACCTAGAAGTAAGTACTATGGCCAGTAGATATCACAGCCTACATAGGCCTAGCTATCAGATGCTTATGCCTGTGCCTTTTCGATAAATTCAACTGCCGATTCCACGGTTGTGATACTCTCAGCTGCCTCATCAGGAATTTCAATATCGAATTCTTCTTCTAGCGCCATAACTAGCTCAACGGTATCTAAAGAGTCAGCCCCTAAGTCGTTAGCAAAGCTAGCTTCCGGTTTTACTTCCGCTTCGTCTACACCGAGCTGTTCAGAAACGATCTTCTGAACTTTCCCTAAAATCTCTTCACTCATTACTATACTTACCTTCAAACAGCAGCAAAAAGTGCAAAAACCAGCCGAAACTACCAGCTACATCCCAAGGACGTCAAGTAGCTTTTTATCAAACAGGCAAACCGTTCTTTAAGTTAAAAACCTTTACGTCTGTAGCGACGACCGTTTCTAGCAGTCTGCATTTTTAAGCTTCACTATCTTATAGGAAAGCGGGACACCCGGTAATTTACTCCGCCTATCTCTCCGGTGAGATTAAAACTTGATGTGAAGCGAATATTACGTTCCATAAATTTTTGCCTACCTTGTTAAGGTATGGCTGATGCCAGCGAGATACACTGCTGGTGGGTCGGGGAACCCTTGCTCGCACTCGCTTAGCGATATTGCAACAATAATTCTGGAGTCTGTACTTCATGTCTCATTCAGTCAAAATTTACGATACCTGTATTGGTTGTACGCAGTGCGTCCGTGCCTGCCCTACCGATGTTTTAGAGATGGTGCCTTGGGATGGTTGCCGGGCTGGGCAGATCGCTGCCTCTCCCCGCACAGAAGATTGTGTTGGCTGCAAGCGTTGCGAAACAGCTTGTCCAACCGACTTTCTAAGCATCCGTGTTTATTTAGGTGCAGAGACCAGTCGGAGCATGGGTTTAGCTTACTAGAGACATCTATAAGCGCAGCCGCCTAGTTAAGGCTCCTACAAAACCCCATTGAAAGCCTTCAACACCTTCGACAAACTTCATCGAAGCCTTCGCTAGTCAAAGATTAGCGAAGGCTTTTTGGCGATGACCTCTAGCAGCTACATCCTAGTAACTACGCCGAACTCTATCTTGCTGCGACAGCTTTTTCGACGGCTAACAGGCTGCCTAGCACCCCTAGTCCGGTGCCTAGTAGCACTAATGAGCAAGGTAGTACCATCCATTGGTGAGATGAGAGCTGGAGACCGTTCGCTAAAAATTCGATGAAGCTAGGTTGACCGTTACCAGTAGATACAGATCTTAAGCCTTGTTGAGCCGCAAGTAAGAGACCCCACGCACCGCCAGCACCAATGATGCCAAAGACCGCCCCCTGAATAAGAAATGGTAGGTAAATCCAGATACGAGTGGCACCGACTAACTGCATGACCTCGATTTCCTGCCGGCGGGCGATCGCAATCAGCCGAATTGTCGTCGTCACCACTGTGGTCGCGGCAATACTCAGCAGGCTCACCACCACAAGACTTGCCCATTGCAATCCTATATTAAGATCTCGAAGCTGCTGAATCATTTCACTTACATACAGCACTTCATCGACGCCAGGTAAATTCTTTAGTGTCGCTGCCAGCTGAGGAACCTGCTGGGTATCTCTAGCTTTTACCTTCAGCTCGTCAACCAGTGGATTACCATTGAGCTGATCAATCGCGTTCGAGATATTAGACAGTCCTAAGTCCGAAGTTAGCTGTGACCAAGCCTGCTCCCTGCTTACCGCTTCTACACTGACAACGCCCGGCAACTGACTCACCTGTTCAGTCAAAGTGTCAGCACCTACGCCACTTTCTAGATAGGTTGAAATCACCAGCTGTGAACCGAACTGGTTTAGCATTCCTTCAACCTGCCAGCTCACTTGCAGACTAGTCCCAAACAAAAAAAGTAAGACCGTCATCGTGCTGATAGCAGCCCAATTCATCCAGCCGCCGCGCTGCAACCCTCTGAAGGTCTCTTGAAATAAATAGTCTGTTCTAGCTAAAGATTTCAGCACAGATTTTGGGCGCAAGAGCATAGGGTAGGTTCTTAGCGTTTTGACACAAGACAATCACAATCAAGATGCCCTGAATCAATCTGAGTTGATACATTTACATCTGAGTGTGAAACATAAGGTGTCGTTGACTAATCCGCCTACATCTGTGAAGGAGCCTCTTTGAGGGAATACTCGACTGACTTTGGGGCTGAACCTGTAGCTTAAGGATTATCGGCTTGAAGTCGCTACAGCGAAGTCGGTGTGAGTTGTTACAATGTGGGGAAGAACATTGCTCAAACTGGACTTAGTTACGAAGACCCATGGCCGCAGTCATCGACGTTGAAAAGAAAAAGCTGAAGAAACCGCCGCTCACCGTTCACCAGATGGGCGATCGTGTCCTCCGCCAGCCCGCCAAACGGGTTGCCAAGATAGACAACGCTCTGCGCGATCTTGTCCGCAAGATGCTGCAGACAATGTATAGCGAGGACGGTATTGGCTTAGCTGCCCCTCAGGTTGGTGTGAATAAGCAGCTCCTCGTTATAGACGCTGACCCTGAAAATGAAGCGGCTTCAGCTCTGGTATTGGTCAACCCCAAAATTATTCGCTACAGTGACGAGCTAGCCGCTGGTCAGGAAGGTTGTCTGAGCATCCCGGGCGTCTATCTAGATGTAATTCGTCCTGCCGCCATAGAAGTTAGCTTCAAAGATGAGAATGGTCGACCCCGTAAG
Organism: Synechococcus sp. PCC 7335; assembly: GCF_000155595.1. Classification (NCBI taxonomy): domain Bacteria; kingdom Bacillati; phylum Cyanobacteriota; class Cyanophyceae; order Synechococcales; family Synechococcaceae; genus Synechococcus; species Synechococcus sp. PCC 7335. Next base: position 623,338 of record NZ_DS989904.1, read on the forward strand.
CTGAAGGCGGATGATCTGCTTGCTCGGGTGATTCAGCATGAGATGGATCACCTAAATGGTGTGCTGTTTGTAGATAGGGTGGAAAATACGATTGCGCTCAATCAGGAGCTGCAAAAGAACGGCTTTGCGATCAAACACGTTCAGAAAGTGAAATAGAAGTGGAATGATGCTGGTTGCAGTTATTTTGGCTTTTCTATTTATTAATAGTCGTGCTGCAATTTGCTCTAGATAAATATCTCAGCCAAATCACTTCATAGCCAAATAGTTTTAGAGCGAGCTTTAAGAGATTAAGCTTCAAAAGCAAACTTCATAACAAAAGGAAAATTCTGTGACTCCAAAAAGTGGTGCGTTGTTGGGTGTGGCCTGTTTGACTGCGATCGCAGCCGTCGGCTCAATGTTTGAACTTTCTTCCGGTGATCCAGACTGGGGCAAAGCACCCACCGCTGTCATCCTAGCGCTTAGCATTCCAGTCGGCATCCTGTCATTCATAGAAGCTGTCAAAGACGCCCGCGCCAATATGTGACGAGTCTTTGCCTGTAATAGGACTCTTAATTAAGAATAGAAAACACTTAAAAAGCCTGGATGATCTTTTGCTCATCCAGGCTACTTGTATCTAGAAGCGCTTTATTCGTACAACCAGGGCTTCATAGTGGGCTCCCAGCTACATAGGTCTTCACCAAACCATAGCTTGATCTCGCTTTGTGCGGTTTCGGATGCATCGGAGCCATGAATTAGGTTGCGGCCAATCGTAATGCCGTAATCACCGCGAATCGTTCCTGGTTCAGCCTCTAAAGGATTGGTTGCGCCGATCAGCTTGCGGGCAGAAGCAATTACACCTTCACCTTCCCAAACCATAGCTACGACCGGTGCTGAGATGATGTATTCAACCAAACTACTGAAGAAAGGCCGCTCTTTATGCACAGCATAGTGAGACTCAGCCAATTCACGCGATACAGACATCTGCTTCATACCCACTAGGGTAAATCCCTTCGTCTCGAACCGGCTGATGATATCGCCCACCAAACCCCGCTGAACGCCATCGGGCTTGATCATGATGAAACTTTTTTCCACGGCTTAAGACTCCTAACTGCTTTTAACCTTTCCTATGCTCAGTAAATGAGGTCAGTTTGTAAAGCCCTTCCTTGACCAAAAAATGATGGCAGTCCGCACTTATCGCTTTCGTAGAATGGCTTATACCAATCACTAGAGGTTACGTCCTGACTGCAGCTTGATGCCTTCTTAGACGTTCATCTCTTTGGCCTTAGCCTTCTGCATGAGATCTCCATTGACTACTTAGAACTGAACTTGGCTTTCATGAATTACCCCTGCTTGGCTACAGGCATCCGTGCTGTACCAGCCGGCAGAATATCCGTAGACATCAATGTATGAGCGCGTGCGAATAGTACAGAGGATACGGCCATTAGGCGTTGCTCTGATATTCGAGGGAGGCGCATTAACGAGCGCAGCTTGACGCGAGACAACGCTAGGCGCAGCGCTTTCATAGGTTGAGTAGCTGCAAACGACATTCAACATATTCCTAGTAGCTTGTGACTGCGGGGTACGCACAATCCCATCGTCTAATGTTGTCCAAGCGCCTCCACCTGCACAATGCGCTTGACTAGGGATTGGCTCACCTGCAAAGAAGTAAATAAACCGAGTATCGTCACGGTCAATGCTATAGATCGAGTCTAAGTCGACGACAACTGACTGACCACCCGTTGCCTGACCTGCATAGTAGGTATTACTTTGGGCGATCGCAGGTGCAGCGTATCCAACAGTAAGGCCAATGCATGAAGCGAATAGTTTAGAGATTGAATTCATTAAGGTGATTGGTCCACAGCAGAGATGTTGATTGTGACAGGACTTAGAGCGGTCTTATTTGCCAACAGTTAGCGCTCAGTTCTGATATGGTTTGCATGATGCCTAAGCTAGTTGGATTTAATTAGACTAAGTATTTGCTTGGTATAGATTTCTATATCAGCCTGGTGTGAGGATATTCTAGAAGTCCGAGAGGTACTTTTTTTAGCAAAATTACTTTACTCACCAGGAGGCGATCACCAGACTCTATAGCTCTCTATAGCTACAGTCTGCACAGCTAGCTATTAGTCGTCGAATTTAGTAGTCAAATTGAGTTCTGACGAGTTCTCTTCATAGGCTACTCTAATCAAGAAGCCATACAGCTCAATCATGACAACCTACTACTTCATAGCTGCTAGCCAGCGCTTTTTACTTGAAGAAGAGCCCTTCGCGGAGGTTCTAGAAGAGCGTTACCGCCAGTACCAGTCACAAGAGAAAGAACCTGACTTTTGGCTAATCAAACAACCTGCGTTTCTAGAGGCGCCCGAACTAGCTGAAGTCAAAGAAAAGTGCCCTCAGCCTGTAGCTGCTGTGGTCTCTACTGACAAAACATTTATTACTTGGCTAAAGCTTCGCCTAGAATATGTTGCCAAGGGCGAATTTGAAGCGCCTTCTGAGACTATTCCCCATCCGCTAGCCTCTTTGGAAACCGCCGCTTAATCGGTCGTTTCCGCTCTCTCTGCTTCAGATCTTTTCTACTGCTCTAGCGCATCTTTTTCTGTAAAAAGGCGATCATGAAACCGTTCTACCGTTCGACACTAGCGACTTTGTTATGGGGCACCTCTGCCTTCTTTGCTCCGTTACTAATGGCGACAACACTAGCGTCCGCACAGTCAGATCCACCAGTCTGTCCACCTCCAGGCGACCAAGAATACCTACTCCTAGTACGTGGCGAAGACGAAGCCGAGCGCAGTGATATTGCATCTATACTGCCCGTCGAAAGCTCTGTAATCATTTGCCGATATCTCGACGAAGTGCTAGTACGTGCAGGGGGCTTTACTCAATTAGAAACCGTTAACGCCTGGGCTAGCTATATGAGCTCAGAAGCAGACTACGAAAGCTTCGTCATTCGACCTGGCGACCAAATTAACGATCAGACCGTAGCTAGCGGCAGTACATCGCCCGAAACCGTACCGGAGACAACAACCGCGCCGGTAATTGAAACTGAGCCAGAAACTGAGCCAGAAACTGAGTCAGAAACCGCACCAGAAGCAACCGCGCCAATTGAAACTGAGCCAGAAACCGCGCCAGAAGCAACCGTTAGCCCAGAAGCAACGGAGACGCAATCTGCTGCTGCGCCTATTACCCCTACCTTTGAGCCGACTCGCTTAGAAACGGGCTACGCAGTTTTGGTCGATTACAGCAGTAACCCGGAGATTGCCGAAACTCTCAGTCAGCTCGTCTCTTCGGTAGGGCTAGCTGTCTATCAGCAACGTCCATATCTATTGGCAAGCTATAGCGAGAGTGAAGACACCGCCGCGACAACTTTACAAGAACTTAGCAATGCCCAGCTAGCTGCCGTGGTAGTCGATGCGCAAGAAGTTGTACAAATCTCAAAATCAGTTGTTATATCTAACAACTAACTCCTGTCACCAGCCAAGTTATTCTATCTACCCAACTAGCTAGCATCAGCCGTGAAGTCAACCCACCGTGAAGTTTGACCAACGATGAATAGAACTCGCTAACTCAACCAGCCAGGGGTAGATAGCCAAGCTACTAGCACCCCTAGCATCGCACCGACAATCACCTGTACAGGCGTATGGCCAAGTAGTTCTTTCAGTCGATCTTCATTAAATTCTGAATGCTCTTGAAACAGCTCATCTAGAATTTGGTTGAGGATCTTAGCTTGCTTGCCTGCTGCTTGCCGCACCCCTGCAGCGTCGTACATTACGATTACAGCAAACACCGAGGTCACTGCAAAAGCAGGTGTGCTCCAGCCAATCGTTTGACCTACCCCGCAGGCAAGGGCAGTGACTAATGCAGAATGGGCGCTAGGCATACCGCCAGTTTCGACTAAGACCTTAGGATTGATGGAGCGGTGCTGGACGAATTCGAACACTAGTTTGAGGGCTTGAGCTGAAAGACAGGCGACAAGGGCCACCCAAAGCACATGATTTTGAAAAACGTCGCTGAAGTCCTGCATGAGTCGGGATAGTGGCAAGTTAAGGAATGGTGAGTACGGGCTTGAAAATCAAAAGCTAATGCGTACGAGCAGTGATGAACTGGGCGATCGCCACTAAAGGCTGAGCCCCTTCGCCAAATTCTGAGAGTTCTGAGATCGCATCGGCCACTAGCTGTTCGGCCTTCCGCTGAGATTCTTCTAACCCCCATAGGCTAGGGTAAGTCGCCTTTTGAGCTGCAATATCTTTACCGATAGATTTGCCTAACGTCTCAGGCGTAGAAGTGATATCCAACACATCATCGACGATTTGAAAGGCCAGTCCAATCCGTTGAGCATATCGCCGCAGCCGATCGACGACAGCTTCGGATGCGCCGGCTAGCATGGCGCCACTAGTCACCGACACTTCCAGCAGCGCCGCCGTCTTGTGCATATGAATGAATGTCAGTGTCTCTTCATCGACGAGCGTTCCTTCTGAAGCTAGATCAACCACCTGCCCACCGACTAGCCCTTCTGCGCCCACTGCCCGGCCGAGCTGCGCCACTACTTTTAAAATGTGTTGTGGATCGGCGCCGTCTGAGCCCTGCGGCGTTTGGGTTGCAATGTGCTCGAAAGCATAGGTCAGCAGGGCATCACCGGCCAATACCGCCACCCCTTCACCGTACACTTTGTGATTGGTCAATTTGCCCCGGCGATAGTCGTCATCATCCATAGCAGGCAGATCGTCATGAATCAGCGACATGGTATGGACCATCTCTAGGGCACAGGCAGTGGGCATCGCAATATTCGCACTAGCGCCAAGCATCTCACAGGTCGCCAGACATAGAATCGGCCGTAGTCGTTTGCCCCCAGCTAGCAAGGAGTAACGCATAGCCTCATAGATCTGTTCGGGATAGACTACTGGCAAAGCTGCATCGATTGCGGCTTCAACCTGGCAGGAGCGATCGCTAAGATAGCTTTTGAGATCGAAAGTGCTGGGGCTATCGAGATTGGTGGTCGCCATGAGAGGAGATGGGAGAAGGTGTTAACGGATGATGTCTTTAAAGGATTTTGACTTTGGAAGCGTCTGAATTCGAAGGATAGTAACTTCAGACTATGAAACAGGATTCTGAAAAGCTAGGTATAGTCAAATAGTGTTTCGATAAGGCGATAGTTCAGAGCTGGCAATTAGCTTGTGGGCTATTTATGGGTTACTTATGGGCTAAAGGGAATATGGTTGCGATCGCAATAACTCTTAATTGTGTTTTCTAACAGCATGGTCACCGTCATAGGACCAATCCCACCCGGAACCGGGGTGATCGCTCCAGCGATCGGCTCTACGCTGTCAAAGTCCACATCGCCAACCAACTTAGGTTTGCTAGTAGTCTCGTCTTCTACACGATTGATACCGACATCAATCACTGTCGCTCCAGGCTTTACCATCCCCTTAGTGATCAACTGAGGGATACCGACCGCTGCTATAAGAATATCGGCTGAGCGCGTCAGTTCAGACAAATTTTCTGTCTTAGAATGAGCAAACGTTGGTGTTGCATTTGCGGCTAGCAGCATTAGCCCAATCGGCTTACCCACCAAGATACTGCGGCCCAAAACCACAGCTCGCTTGCTAGCCAAGGGCACATCGTAGGCTGCCAGCAGTCGCATAATCCCGGCGGGTGTACAGCTACGCAGCCCCGGTTCACCTCTGACTAGCCGGCCTAAATTAAGAGGATGTAGACCGTCCGCGTCTTTATTAGAATCGATTAGAGTTAGCAGACTAGAGGGCTCTAGATGACTAGGCAAAGGTAGCTGCACCAAAATGCCGTCTACGTTCGGATTTTCGTTGAGCGTCAGAATTTCTCGGGCAACCTCATTCTGGCTGATTTGTTTGGGTAGGTGCTTTCCTAGAGAAGCAACGCCTATTCGTTCGCAGGCTCTCTCTTTATTACGCACATAGGCGGCGCTAGCAGGATTATCCCCAACCATTAGCACCGCTAGTCCCGGCGGCCGCCCAACCTGCTGGGTCCAAGCTCGAATAGCTAATATGCGATCTGTTTGAATCTGTTTTGCGAGCGCTTTCCCGTCGAGGAGCTGGGCCATAATGTTAGAGTACGCTACTGGCCTTACAAGCCGAATCGAGTTGCTGGCAATAAAGCTCTAAAACCAGATTACCAGAGCTCAGATTACCAAAGTAATGTAGCAAAAGTAACGAGGCTCATTCTTCAGCTATCCTTCGAATTTTAGTTCTTGTTAGAGACTTTTTATGAAAGTATTCGCAACCAGCAACCAGCTCATAAAACTACCTGGACTAGCCTTGGGTCTCAGAGGATTAGTTCTCTTAGCACTGCTATTGGGCAGCTGCGCGGTAGCTGAGACCGGTCCTGGTGTGCCGTCTGGTTCGGAAGTCCCTCTGCCTTCTATGAGGCTACCCGGTCTACGACTACCCGATCAGCCAATAGCGATTGATTCACTGAGCGCTGAGCGGGCCGAGGATAATGTTTCTATCTCTGGTAGGGTAACGCAGCGAGTCGCGACTTTAGATGGCTGGATTTATCAAATTAAAGACGATACAGGCAGTCTGTGGGTTTTGACGCGCCAATCTGATCCTAACGTAGGCGAGATCGCAACGGTGTCAGGAATTGTAAAACATGAGGCAATTGTGATCGAGGCAGTCGATGCTAGCGAAGTTTATCTAGAAGAGCACGCTTACAGGGCTGCTGATAGCGCTGCTGACGGCACTGCTGAGCCCTCACCCGCCCGGAGGGAAGTTAATTAGTGCCAGCCTACAGCGAGCATGCAATCACCTTAGCTAGCTTTGAGCAGATCGATCGAGAGATTGGCGAACACCCGTTTACAGCAGCAGAATATGCGATCGCCCGGCGAGTTATCCACACAACGGCCGATTTTGAGTTTAAGCGGCTGATAAAATTTTGTTATCAGCCAGTAGAAGCCGCAATTACCGCATTTAGATCAGGCGCACCCATCATCACTGATGTTTCTATGGTGGCTGCTGGCATCGGGACAGTCGTTGAGCGCACCTGGCAATCTCAAGTTACTGTTGCGGTTCAGCAGGCTTCTCACTCTGCCGTTGGATCTTCTTTTGACCTAGATCTAGTCACACCAGCTCAGACTCGTAGTGCTATGGGGATGGCTAGCTGCGTGCGAAGCCATCCTGGTGCAATTGTGGCTATAGGCAATGCGCCCACCGCTCTGATGGTGCTTTGCCAAGCGGTTGCAGCAGGTTATTGGCAGCCTGCTCTAGTGATCGGCGCGCCAGTGGGGTTTATTAACGTGGTCGAATCAAAACAGGTACTCTCAACTTTGAGCATCCCCCATATCCTAGTCGAAGGCCGAAAAGGTGGATCGGCAGTAGCTGCAGCGATTCTGAACGCAGTCATGATCTGGGCTTGGGAGGCATAAGTAGCACTTTGGGTCAGACACCTTTGGGACAACCAAAAATTCAGGTTGTTGGCGTCGGCCTAGACGGCGCTGATAGCCTAAACTCGAAGACTCTAGAGATTGTCAGATCAGCAACGGTACTGTTAGGTAGTCAGCGGCATCTAGACGGGTTTCAAAAGCTTGAAAAGTCCACAGCTAGTCAGGCAGCAACTGGCCAAGGAGCAAAAGAGTGGGAAGTAGAAAGATGGGCGCTAGGCAACTTCTCTGAAGCGTTTGACAAGCTACGCTCATATCTGATTGACCATCCGAATGCGCGTATCGTCGTTCTAGCTTCTGGAGATCCGCTCTTCTTTGGCATCGGGCGACTGCTCCTTGAATATTTTCCAGCAGAGCAGCTGGCCTTCCATCCCCAACTCAGTGCTATTCAGCTGGCCTTTAGCCGTCTGAAGATTCCATGGCAGTCAGCGACTTTGGTCAGTGTTCATGGCCGAGGTGAAGCGCTTCTAATCAAAGCACTAAAAAGAGGTGACGAGAAGATCGCGGTGCTGACAGATTCTGTTTTGACACCCAGCGCGATCGCCCGTCTTGTCGAGGCCTTAGAGCTGCCCATACGCTATCGGATCTGGGTCTGCGAGAATCTGGGCGCTAAGTCAGAGCGGCTCAGCCTGTATAGCAGCGAGCAAGGGGTAGACTACAGCTGCTTAAATGTCGTAGTGATGTTGCGTGAGCTTGAATCCAACTCGGCCAGTATAGAAAGTCTGCCACTCATTGGCTTACCTGATTCAGTATTTAAAGGATTTCCAGATCGGCCGACGCTGATGACCAAACGGGAGATTCGACTTTTGATCTTAGGGGCGATCGCCCCTTTACCACACCAAGTTATCTGGGATATTGGTGCTGGGACAGGTTCTGTCAGCATAGAGCTCAGTCGACTCTGTCCGGCAGCGCGGATTTATGCACTTGAGAAAACGGCAATAGGCGCAGCCTTAATCAAACACAATGTAAAGCAGCTAGCAATTGGTCCAATACAAGTTGTCCAAGCGAAAGCGCCCGATGCCCTCTCACAGCTACCCACCCCAGATCGAGTATTTATCGGCGGAAGCAGCGGTCGCCTAACCGATATCCTCAGCTATCTTCATAAACACTTTCAGCGCAACCACACTATCAATTCAAAGAACAATTCAAAGAACAATTCTCATCACCCAGTGCGAATTGTTCTGGCCCTAGCTACCGTAGAAAACGTCGCGGAAGTCATCAGTTGGCTCGACCAAGAAGATACAGAGACAGCAGTAAAGTCGACGATAGAGAGATCGAAAGATAGCCAAAAATTAACTTCGAAACGAATCAAACACACCTGGCAACATCAGCTAATACAAGCTAATATCTCACGCTCAATTCCGGTTGGACCACTGACCAGATTCTTGCCACTTAATCCCATCACCATAATGACGCTATCGATGGGCAATTATTTAGAGCAAACAGTTGAAAGAGAAAACAAGCATCGCTGCTGATTTATCAGTCATCATATCAATCATGCATGCCGGATCTTTCAGATAGTTTCACTTGTTAATCGGCTTCACTGCTAGTCAGTTTCAGCCTTGGTCCGTTTCGCTGTCATCATCACTACTACCCACCTGTTCGAGCCGAATATGTTTATAGCCCAGCTTGATAACAAATTCATCTCCAGGCTTTAGACCCATAGCCTGCGTGTAGGTTGAACCAATTACAATCTGACCATTCTTGTGGACACTCACTCGATAGGTTGGCTCTCGTCCCCGCCCATCTTTAGTCCCCTCAGGATTTAGCGAAATTCCCCTAGCCTCTAGCAGCGCATCGTAAAAGTCCGCTAGGTTTGCCCTTATCTGACCATCCTTCGTTTCTGTGTAATAGCCACATGCTTGGGCACTTTCACGCTTAGATAGATGAGCGAGTTCATTGATTTTCTGAAGGAGAGACTTTCCCTTCAGTGGATGGTTTTTATTCGCCATAGCACTCTTTCATCTAGCTTAGATTTCGCTAACTACAAGGTACTCACAGCTAATATCTCTCACTATCTAGTGATCATGTCCAGTCTCATCAGATAACCCAAGATCAGAACAATTAGCAACAAGTAGAAGTCACAAACAATACTTTAATCAGAGATCAATCTTGACAGCAATTTATTAATGATGATACCGCTTAAATATTCATCAAGAATACCAAAACATCTATCAAAGTCTAGCCAACTATTGCGACTTCATCAACACACTCTCCACTAATCATTCTATCAGTTTGCTATATCGTAATAGCCATCTATAGTCTACGGCAGAATGGTTTTGAGCAAATGGCAAACCCTTTTTAAAAAAAGCACTCTTCTTTAAATGCCATTTCAAATAGCACTTCCAAAACACATCGAAAACACAACAGTGAAATTAACAGTGATAGATGGGCTGCTACCCTCTTCCTATAAAAGATACTACGCGTCTTTTCATTCAGCGCTCCTATACAAGCACTCTTACCAGCATTTCTCTACACCATTCCGTTGACTTAATTTGTACTCAAGAAAGCCTCTCCAATGTATCGATTAACCGATAATATACAGACAATAGACTTTAACTAGCTATCTTTCAATGGCAGGACCTTCTCTAGACACACCGGATTCCACAGACTCATTGGCATCGCCTGAACAACCACAACCTGGCTTTGGCTGGACTCAATATGCAGAACAAATCAATGGTCGATTCGCTATGGTTGGATTTGTCGCACTACTGCTGTTAGAGCTGTTCACAGGACAAGACTTCTTCACTTGGATAGGGTTGCATTGAGTCTTCAGCGCAATTAGTCGCAGGCGATAGACAGGCGATTAGCTCGAAATACAACAGCGTCGGATGCGTGCTCAAAAGAACTATTGGTCCAGCACTGAGCAGTAGTAGGCAGTAGCTAGTAGAACCCACTCAAGAGCTAGCCTCAGCCCTTCTACGGACAGGGTATCAACTGCATTAGGCTATAGGTAATGTCAATTTTCTGTGCCTCCATCCGTTCACTCACTACTCAATGAAGCCCACAGCGAATAGCAAGAGAAGGATACCTCCTACCTTGATTCATTTCACCTAAGGATAACTACTATAGAAGACAGAGAAGGCTGCGCAGTGAATGCGCAGCCTTCCTCATACGTTAGTTCGTACAGCCTTTCATCGTTAACTTGTAAGGGTAGATAGGCTTTGGACAAAGCTACCTAAGAATGAGCGCCTATGCTAGACCAGTATTCGCACCGCGCCGACCAGTAGCAAGTTCTACTTTCACGATAGTCCCACCCATTTTTTGGATTCTCTGCTGCTCTTTGAACCAGTTATCATAGGGAACTAACTTGGTAAAATAAGTATTCTGGAGCTCGCGCTGAGTTCGAATCCTGGTTTGACTAGGGACGCAGGCAGTGACTCGAAACATTCGCATGGTAATGGCCTCTTGGGTGTTTAAATCTAAAGGGTCTAAATCTAAAATTTTGTCGCTGAGTCAGCGCTCGTAACGCAAGGATTGACTTAAGCACTTTTGCTATCTGAAACGGGTCCTTGAAATGCATAAGGGCAACAGATATCAAGTCAGAAACTTACGAGCTTTTGTTTTACAACACTTACACCAGCTGTTTTCTTTCACTGAAATCTCATGCTTGTCAGGCGCTTATAAAAGTAATCTAACCACCTACTACACCTCGCAAATACTGTGCTTTTGATTAGAACTACTTTATCAGCGGCCTCTTACTAAACTTTCGTATCAGGACTTTTTTAAAAGCTTCCTTTACGGAAGTAAGAGCAATCTAGAAGTCTGATAAATCAATGCTAATGTTTCGAAGCCTCTCAGATATCCAAAGGTCGCTTTTAGTCATCACTCTGGACATCCGCTAAGCCTTCAATTCTTTAACACTCACTCCAGACTTCTAGAGAGGATTAAGACTCGTCAAAAGACTAAGAATTAGCCTTCGTGAATCTAAAGTGGAACCGAATTACTTAACTGTATCTACTTAGCTATGCCTAACTCAGGACCTAGCTCAGGCCAGAGCAGATATAGTCGAGGTAAACACCCATCTCTTTACCAGCGTCAGCACCAACTAGGCTAGCAGTAACTTCCTTGATTGCTTGGATGGCCTGAACGGTAGCACCAACAGGAACGCCCAAGGAATTGTAAGTTTCTTTCAAACCGTTGAGCACGCGCTCATCGAGGATGGAAGGATCGCCAGCGAGCATGGCGTAAGTAGAGTAGCGCAGGTAGTAGTCCAAGTCGCGAATGCAAGCAGCATAGCGACGAGTGGTGTACATGTTGCCACCAGGACGAGTGATGTCTGAGTAAAGCAGAGACTTCGCAACTGCTTCCTTAACGATTTCAGCAGCGTTAGCGCTGATAGAGGTTGCTGCACGAACGCGCAGTTCACCAGTTTGGAAATAAGCTTTAAGCTTATCCATAGAAGACGAATCAAGGTACTTACCTTGCACGTCTGAAGCATTAATTACAGCAGTAATTGCATCTTGCATGGGGTTTGCTTCCTAAAAGTGGACTAGAACAGATATGGACAAATGAGCAACAACAGATCTCTCAGGTGTTAGCTCTAGGTACTAGCTCATAGATGGCTTACTGCAAGCCACCAATAACGTAGTCAAAGTAAGACGCAGCTTCAAGCGCATCATCACCAGACATCATAGAGCCAGCAACGCTCTTCATACAGCGAATGGAGTCTGCCATCGCAGGGATAGAAGTACCTAGCGAATTGTACATCTCACGAGCGCCGACCAGGCCAATCTCTTCGATAGGCGCCACGTCCCCTGCGACCACACCATAGGTGATAAGGCGTAGGTAGTAGTCCATATCGCGTAGGCAGGTGGCTGTCATTTCTTCGCCATAAGCGTTGCCGCCAGGAGAAACAACATCAGGGCGCTTTTGGAAAAGTTGGTCGCCGGCAGTTTTGACGATTCGCTCACGAGACTCAGTCAAGACCTGAGCAATACGAACACGACGCTCACCAGAGGTCACAAACCCCTTAATGCGATCCAATTCACCGGGGCTGAGGTAGCGGGCCTCAGCATCAGCATTCACGATTGACTTCGTGACTATACTCATTAATGGATTCCTCCGAAAGAATAAACCAGATGAGTTTCACTGGTTCTGTGTAAAAACAGATGAAAGATCAAACAGCTGAGCCTTAGTTTTAAGACTTCGATGCTGTTCTAAGGTAATCGCACATAGCCCTTGCCAAAGCTTTGGGCACAGTATGCGGTACCGACAACACTATTATGAAGTCTTACGAGCAGCGAAAGGTATAAACTTTGTTACTTTTCTGGCCTGCGAACAAACTAGAGAAGAAGCAACAGAAATATTCCTTTTAAGAAGCTGCTCTGGCCTTGCTCAGCAACAGTTTTCTGTAAACATTTTCCAGTATTTAGCTTACCTTCTTAGAGGTTTAGAAACATTTCGTAATCTAAATCCTCAGTTTTCCGAAAGGCGATCGCTCGGTAGGTCGACAAAAGATGGTTTTCCTTGGGTAAGCAAAACAGGATGCACAGAGGGTGAATGTGCATCCTGTTACGATTCAAGAAGCTATCAGCTAGTCTTCTAACGCACCAGCCATCAGCGGTAGCTTTTCAGAGACCGATGTGGAGGGATTTAACGCATCGAAGCTAGGAACAACAACATCGTCACTTTGCTTGGTTAGACGGTTGTATAGAATTTCCGTATTAGGGAAGTTCGCAGCCGGTAGCGTGGGGAAACGGCGATAGGGAACGGTATCTTCGCCAAAGTACTGAGCATATTCTGGCGTGTCAACCAGGGCGCGGATGAAGCCACGAATGCCTTCTGATGCCAGTATTCTGTTGTACTTACGAATTTCCCCTTGGTCTTGAGGAGCACGGCCTAAGAAGTGCTTGGTCCCTAGCTCAATAACTTTGGTATTGGGATAAGGGGCATAGAACTCTTTGATATAAAGTTGGGAGTTACCTAAGCCTTCGATGAATTCCTTAACGTTGATCTCACCATTGACCAGCTTGCTTTCTAGCTCAGAGAATTCACTGCCTTTGACTACGTAGGGGTCGATGTTACGCTCGAATATCTGACGATAGGCAGCTTGAGCAACAGTTAATACGGCGGTTTTTTCCTGAGTAGTCAGCTTAAAGCGTTTGGTTTGTTCACGCTGTACGCTCACCCCTTGGTTAACTCGCTGCTGCACCTCAGGGATTGGCCGATTCTTATCGACAGCACCTAGCTCTATAAATCGAGGCGTCGTCTTTTCTTCTGGGCGAGCACCCGTCTCTTGGATGCTGCCAACTCTGAGCGATCGCATCGCCTGACCACCTGGCGTCAAATATCGCTCGTAAGGAACCGTATCCTCACCAAAGCACTCAGTGTATTCTTGAGAGTCAATAATGGCGTCAATCAGCGCATAGAAACCTTTCTTAGCACAGATATCAAAGTACTGGTTAGTCTCCTGTCGGCCGTAAGTAGGACGACCTAACAAACGCCGATGAATGTATTCCACCGCCTTCATCACATATAGTGAAGTCCAGTAGATCTTTCTAAACGATTCTGACTTTGCAACTGCCTTAACGAACTCACGAACGTTAATCTCGTCATTGTTAAAGCGACTTTCTGCCTTACTAATTTCTTGGCCTGCATAAACCGGACGGCCAAACACCTGACGGTAAACCGCGCTAATAATTGTCTGTTTGCTAGCCTCAGAAGACTTAAACACCTTCGCGCCCAAAGAACCCGGCGCAACAGGACGAGCAGCAGGATTGCTGAGCTGATTGTTGATGCCAGCACCTTGATGAATTAGAATCCGACGAGTGTCTTTACTAAACGGCGCCGGGCTCGAACTCGGATCGCGAGTCTCTTTCGGAAAGATTGCGCCAAACTGAATTTCTAGCGGATCGTTGCCAGAGCCATAAACATGTTGGTCAGGTAGGGGCTGATTGTAAGAGGCAAACAGCGTAACGAACTGAGGGATCTTGCGATACGGTGCGCTGTAGTTGAATAGCTCTTGCTGCGCACCCCAGTTTCGACACTCTTGAGCTTCTTGGCCCAGACCGCGAATGTAGGGAACGGTCTCTTCGCCAAAGTAGTCGGCATACTCTTGCGAATCAACTAAAGCATCAACCAGCTTAGACAAGCCGCCTTCAGAGACAATAGCAAAGTATTTTTGAACTTCTTCGCGAGAGCTTGGCCCGCGCCCAAGAATATGACGAAAAGCCAGCTCTAAGGCTCGGCTGTTGATAAACGGTTCGAAGAACTGCCTTCTATATAAAGGAGACTTCGCTAGGCGACGGATGAATTCCTTCATCGAAATTTCGCCGTTTCTGACTTTGGATTCTAGATCGGAGATGGACTGCGAATACGCACGAGTAATATCTCGCTCGAATACCTGACGGTAGGCAGCCTTGATCGCTTCGTTCTTTTCTAGCCGCGAAAGCCCAGGCTTCATCGCGTACTTAGGCCGACGCTCTGAAGCGTTAAAGTAAATCTGCGGTAGCTGCAGACCCTGCTGATCTTTTGAGGAACGCTGACGGAGTTTCTTTGAAGGGGTTGGCCCTTTAAACTCGCTCAGCATGATGTCAAAGTACTGACGCAGAATATCTTGCGCTTCTGGATCGCCCTTGAAGTAACCCACTGAAGCTCCACGCATCGTTTGAATCGCAACGATAGTAGCCGGGGTTGAACAGGCATTCTCAATAATTTCTCGTAGTCCCCGGACATTTACTTTCAAAATATTCGGATCGCCCGCGACAACGGCATACGTGAGATAGCGCAGGAACCAGCTCATGTCTCTAAGAGACTTTTGCATATTGCTAGGGCCGTAGCGAGCCACATTGATCGGCCTGAAGTTGGGAGGGGTGACGCCGGCATCGGGATCGTTAATTAGCAGATTACGAAGACCGCTAAAGATGCCGCCCCTGCTACCATTACCATCGCTGTTAGCCGCAACAAAGGTGGCCGTTCCTAGCTTAGAAGCTTCTTTTTGGTCAAGTGGAACGCCACCCCGCGTCATCTCTTGAGGGGCATCGTCTGCTGACTTTTCTAGATAAGCTAGCGCAGAGCCACCCGTAAAAATGCGATTGGCCGCTTGAGATACGATTAGCTCAGAGTAGCGAGTAAGCGTTTGGGCGATCGCCACTCGCTTCATTCCAGAATTAAAGAAAGTCTTGAGTTCACCAAGTTCGGTGTTCTCCATATAGCGGTCTTTTTGCTCCGCCTGAGAAATCGTGGAAGCAGGCAAGGTTTGGTAAAGTTGGGGCCGTGCTACAGAGCTTCCGCCGCTAGCTGTCACTGTCATGGGTTCTCAAAGACTCCCTATATTAAGTACTTAGGATTCGTTAAAAAGTTTGTGTTTCCTGAGGTTCTGCTCTCAGATTAAAACGATTTGGAATCGCAAATCCTGGATTGTTAAGAACCGTATTGTTTGTTGGACGTTTGTTGAACACAAAAAGCCCAAAAGCCAGGAGCTGATAGGTGAAGCACGCTTTTTGATACCTTTGATACCGAATCAGCCTAGCCGATCATAAAAGATTAGTAGCGTTCTCTGAGAAGAGTGTGAACTTTTGTAATGTTTGATTTTGTCTGGTGTGTCTCGTTCGGTACACCTGTGCGAAGCTTTTTGGATACTGGATAAATAGGCGATGCTAGAAAGAGCAGGCTCATCTGTATTCTTTTCCGTTGAGCCACCTTAGCCACCTTTGAGATTCATGTCTCAACTTAGAATATCCTTAAACTTATAACTCTATATGCAGTCCACTCAGCCGCCTGCCAACCCACAAACTAACCTGCCTGGACTTTCATCCAATTCGTCCAAGACTGAGACTGATACCGCAACCGTAAGTTCTGCGGTAGCGAAGTTGTATGACGCCTATCCCTTTCCACCTGAGCCTTTGCTAGATGAAGCTCCTCCCGGCTACAACTGGCGCTGGACTTGGCCTGCGGCATACAGTTTCTGCACAGGGCGGAAGCCCGAAACAAACAGCGTACGGATTCTAGATGCGGGCTGCGGGACGGGAGTAAGCACGGAATACCTGGTGCATCTAAATCCAGAAGCAGAGGTCGTAGGCATCGATTTAAGTGCAGGCGCAATTGCGGTTGCGAAAGAACGCTGTCAACGCTCCGGTGCAGATAGGGCTAGCTTTTACAACACCAGCATTTACGACGTTGAACAAATCCCCGGTAAGTTTGATCTAATCAACTGTGTAGGCGTACTTCACCACCTGCCGGACCCTATTCGTGGCATTCAGGCCCTCGCTAAAAAGCTCAAGCCCGGCGGCATTTTTCATATCTTTGTCTACGCCGAGCTAGGGCGCTGGGAGATTCAGCTGACTCAAGAGGCGATCGCGCTGCTGCAAGGCGACCAACGCGGTGACTACAAAAATGGCGTCGCTATTGGTCGCAACCTCTTCTCCGCCTTACCCAAAGAAAATCGGCTACGCCAACGAGAAGAGACACGCTGGGCATTGGAAAATCAGCGCGATGAGTGCTTTGCCGATATGTATGTCCACCCTCAAGAGATCGACTACAACGTTAAAACGCTTTTTGATCTCATAGATGCCTCAGGACTAGACTTCGTAGGCTTTTCAAATCCGCAGTATTGGGATCTATCTAGACTAATTGGGTCAGCGCCCGATCTAATGGACAGAGCAGCAGAAATGGAGGAGCGTGATCGCTATCGCCTGATAGAAGTTCTCGATCCAGAACTGACTCACTTCGAGTTCTTTTTGAGCCGCCCACCTTTGGAGCAAATCGACTGGGATAATGATGAGACGCTATTAACAGCTATTCCCGAGCGGCACCCTTGTATAGAGGGCTGGCCTAGCCGTAGTTTTTTCAACTATGACTATCAGGTGGTCTCGATTGGCGAAGCGGAGTTCGCCTTTATGGAAAAGTGCGATCCGGATCAGGGTCAATCGGTCGCTGAAATTCTGACGCAGATAGACACTCAGGCACGAACTGAGGGACTAGATATGGTGCGATCGCTGCAGAATCGGCAGCTGATCATGCTAGCGACGACTGAGAAATAAACCACTGCTAGCTATTAAATCTTTCTGTAATAAGTATTATTGCCGTGATATGATTGCCCTTGGTTTCACAGAACTTAACTCTAGCTACTCAACTGTTTTGAAGCGTTCCGTTTGATCGATATTTTCTTTCGGGCGATCGCAAAAAAGCAAACAGGAAGAGGCAGACAAATCAGCAGGCAATTAATACTTCTTGGCACCATTTTTAACGTGACTTCTGGGGAAAAAACAGCTGATGTTTCTCTCAATCTCTCGGCGACCGCTGAAGAGAATATTGGTTCAGCCATCGCTGAGCTAGAGACGATTGAAGCAGCTCCTCAAGCCGCTGCCGCTCAAGGAGAGACCGAAGCAGTGTCGGGTCGCCCGCCGCTACCACCCGCGTCTGAAACCTCGATGCAGGAGTATTACCGACTACAGCAAGACTTGCTCAAGCTGACCTTGGTTTTCACCGTCGTCATCTTCTTAGCTGTTTGGGGCACCTACTCGCTTAATACTGCGCTCAACTATATAGTGGGCTCAGTCACCGGTATCGTCTACTTCAGAATGCTAGCGAAGAGCGTAGGTAACATCGGCCGCCAGCAGCCGACGACTTCTAGTGGGCCAAGCAGCGGTAGGATAGCCATTTTTATCGGCGTTATGGTGGTTGCTACCCAATGGCAGCAGCTTTCTGTACTACCGGTATTTCTAGGCTTCCTAACTTACAAAGCTGCGTTGATTAGTTTTGTGCTGTGGACGGCCGTGATGCCAGACAAGTCAGTAGCTTCAGAAGAGCTAGTGTAGTCGTTAGCTGACCCTGCTGGCCTGTGCGGCTAACCTGTAGAGTTTTTCAATAGTCGAGCATCAACTGTCGAATACCCAAGCAGCTTTATCAAGTTTCCACTAGTTTAATAACTGGTTCAATTCATCGGCCTTGTAGCACAGACAACAAAGTTTGACTCCAAAGTGGCCAACAGCAATCTAGAGATCTAAATGGCGATGCTAAACACCTTTCACTTCCTCAACGCGCCACTCCTAGCCAAACTAGAAGTAGGTGAGCACTATTATTGGAAAATTGGCGGTCTAAACATTCACGGACAGGTTTTCATTACCTCTTGGTTTGTGGCTGCTGCTCTGATTGGTGTCGCTTTTCTAGCTACTCGCAAAGTAGAGCGCGTTCCCTCTGGTTTGCAGAACCTGATGGAATATGCTCTGGATTTCATTCGCGATTTGGCCAAAGATCAGATCGGAGAAAAGGAATATCGCCCCTGGGTTCCGTTTGTCGGCACGCTATTCCTCTTTATCTTTGTGTCTAACTGGGCCGGCGCGCTAGTGCCCTGGAAACTATTTCACATTCCATCCGGTGAATTGACAGCACCGACCAACGACATCAATACAACTGTCGCTTTGGCTTTGCTGACTTCGCTAGCCTACTTCTACGCAGGATTTCGCAAACGCGGCCTAGGCTACTTCAAACGATACATTGAGCCAACGCCGATTTTGCTGCCTATCAACATTCTTGAAGACTTCACCAAGCCGCTCTCACTCAGCTTCCGACTTTTTGGAAACATCCTTGCAGACGAGCTGGCGGTCGGTGTATTGGTACTGCTAGTTCCTCTATTTATTCCGCTGCCTTTGATGGTGCTAGGTCTGTTCACTAGTGCCATCCAAGCTTTGATCTTTGCTACGCTGGCGGCTGCCTACATTGGTGAGGCCATGGAGGGTCATTAGAGTTTGCTACGTTCTAAGCATCTAAACTCTGTATTTTTCGTATTTTAAGTCTTGAGAGATGGAGACTCTCGTTAATCTCACTCTGGGCTAGCCGTCCTATTTATGGAGAACATCGCTGGAGAACTCTCTTGGCTTTGGTTTGAAATAGTAAAAGGCTTGGACAAGACACTCTAACATCACAAGGAAAAACATCATGAATCCTACTATTGCTAGTGCATCTGTTATCGCGGCTGCTTTGGCTATCGGTCTAGCGGCTATCGGCCCTGGTATTGGTCAGGGTAATGCAGCAGGCCAAGCTGTAGAAGGTATTGCTCGTCAGCCTGAAGCTGAAGGTAAAATCCGTGGCACCTTGCTACTTAGCTTGGCATTTATGGAAGCATTGACTATTTACGGTCTCGTTGTCGCGCTTGTTCTCTTGTTTGCTAACCCCTTTGCATAAGCATTCATAAAGCTGGGAAGAGTAAGAAGCCCCTTTCTTTTCTACCCAGCTTTGTCATGTGTGCCAGCTTGCTACTATCTATCGAGGCCAAATGGGCCAATTCGCTTAGGATAAGTCAGCAAGAAACGGCCACAGTCAAAATTGCCTGTTTATTCAATCGGGAGTTACTTGCTGAGTAAGTTTCAGCGAGGGTAAGTAAAGAACATGTGGATAGGACTGACACTATTAGCTGTTGAAAGCGTTGAAGCAGTTGAAGAAGCGGGCGGGTTATTTGATTTAAACGCCACGCTTCCTTTGATGGCGATCCAGTTTTTGATTTTGATGGCGGTACTCAATGCTATTTTGTACAAGCCTTTAGGCAACGCTATTGATGAGCGAGATGCCTACATACGTAGTGCAAAATCGGGCGCTTCAGAGCGTCTGGCTAAAGCCGAAAAGCTAGCCGCTGAGTATGAGCAGTCTTTGGCAGATACTCGCAAAGAAGCTCGCAACGTCATTGAAGCAGCCCAGGCAGACGCGCAGCAGATTGCCGCGCAAAAGCAGGCAGAGGCTCAGCAAGAAGCAGCTAGCAAGCGGGAAGCAGTACAGAAGGAATTAGACGAGCAGAAAGCAGCGGCGCTCAGTCAGCTGGAGCAGCAGGTCGATTCCTTGAGCGATCAGATTCTAGGTAAGTTGCTAGGTTCAGCAGCTTAATTGCGGGGACTTGGCGAAAAGCTGAGTTGGAAAGAGATTGATCGCTAAAGGACGAACCGTCTAGCGGCAGACACAAGCAAAAAGAGACGAAGCAGTATAGGTATCGAAAGTGTTAACGCAAGCGTGGGGGCTGCTAGCCTCTGAAACTAAAGGGTTCGGGTTGAATTTCGACATCCTCGAAACGAATATCATCAACCTGGCTATTGTTATTGGCGTTCTTATCTACTTTGGTAAGGGCTTTTTGGGTAGCAAACTCCAAGAGCGTCGCCAAGCAATCGAGACGGCAATCAAGGATGCGGAAGCGCGTCAGAAGAAAGCGGCAGCATCTCTAGCTGAGCAGCAGCAAAAGCTTCAGATGGCAAAGAAAGAGGCTGAACGTATCAAGGCAGAAGCCCAGACAAATGCTGAAGCGGCTCGTGAAGCGGTTTTAGCGCAGTCTGCCAAAGACATTGAACGGATTAAAGCGTCTGCTGCCCAGGATTTGTCTTCTCAACAGGATAAGGTGATGCAGGAATTGCGGCGACGAGTCTCGGCAATGGCAATGGAAAAGGTGCGATCGCGTCTACCTGATATCCTCAACCAGGACGTACAGACTAAGCTAGTGGATCAAAGTATTTCCCAGCTAGGAGAATAGAAACAATGAGTACTGCTACTTCAGAGGTTGCCGCTCCTTACGCCCAAGCGCTGCTTTCGATTGCTAAGTCAAAAGATTCCGTTGACGAAACTAGTCAAATTGCATCTGATTTTTTGGCTTTAATCAAAGAATCAGAAGGTCTTTCAGACTTTTTGACAAACCCCATTGCGAATGCGGACGCTAAGAAAGGCGTGATCAATCAGGTGTTAGGCGATGAGACTAATGCTCAGATGAGAAACTTTTTGCTCTTGTTAGTAGATAAGGATCGCATCTATCTAGTAGAACCGATTTTGAAACAGTTTCAATCTCAGGTGCGTGAACTGAAGCAAACGGTTCTAGCTGAAGTCATTTCAGCCGTAGAACTTAGCGACGAACAAAGGGAAACCGTTCGTCAAAAAGTGCAAAGAATAACCCAGGCAAAGGCCGTCGATCTAGAAACAAGTGTAGATCCTGACCTGATAGGTGGGGTTATTATTCAGATCGGTTCTCAGGTTTTAGATGCTAGCTTGCGCGGACAGCTTCGCCGCATCAGCTTACAGCTAGGCGTTTGATCAGAGCTGTTTATCAGAAACTATTGAACTAAAACCACTGATTGATTCAAACCATAATTAAGGAAGTGTCTCGTTAGAGCAGTTAGTCACAGAACCGCCTTCCAATCAGCCTTTTCCATTTGTACATATCCGTAGTTAGTAGAGCGACTCCTAATGGTAAGTATTAGACCGGACGAAATTAGCAGCATTATTCAGCAGCAGATAGAGCAGTATGACCAAGACGTTAAGGCCGATAGTGTTGGTACTGTCCTACAAGTAGGTGATGGGATTGCCCGCATCTATGGACTCGATAACACCATGGCTGGTGAACTATTAGAGTTTGATGATGGCACTATCGGCATTGCCCTAAACCTTGAAGAAGACAACGTCGGCGCGGTGATGATGGGAACCGGTCGCCAGGTTCTAGAAGGCAGTACGGTCAAGTCTACCGGTAAAATCGCTTCTGTTCCGGTGGGCGAGTCAATGTTGGGTCGTGTAATCGATACGCTAGGTCGTCCGATCGACGGTAAGGGGGATATCAATACGTCTGAGAGTCGTTTGATCGAATCAATGGCACCTGGCATTATCGAGCGCAAATCGGTATATGAACCTTTGCAGACAGGCATTACCGCAATTGATGCGATGATTCCGATTGGCCGTGGTCAGCGCGAGCTAATTATTGGTGATAGACAAACAGGTAAAACGGCGATCGCCATCGACACCATTCTCAACCAGGCAGACCAAGACGTGATTTGCGTCTACGTCGCGATTGGACAGAAAGCTTCTTCTGTTGCCCAAGTCATCGGCGTGCTAGAAGAGCGAGGCGCGCTAGATTACACCGTTGTCGTTGCAGCGAATGCTAATGACCCGGCAGCACTTCAGTACCTGGCTCCCTATACGGGCGCGGCGATCGCTGAGTACTTTATGTACAAAGGCAAAGCAACCTTAATCATCTACGACGACTTAACCAAGCAGGCTCAGGCTTATCGTCAGATGTCTCTCTTGCTTCGTCGTCCACCCGGTCGTGAAGCGTATCCTGGTGACGTGTTTTTCTTACACTCACGGTTGCTAGAGCGTGCTGCTAAGCTCAGCCCCGAACTAGGCGAAGGCAGCATGACCGCGCTTCCCATTATTGAGACCCAAGCAGGTGACGTTTCAGCCTACATTCCTACCAACGTAATTTCGATTACCGACGGTCAGATCTTCCTTTCTTCTGACTTGTTTAACTCGGGTTTGCGCCCAGCGATCAATGCTGGCATCTCAGTATCTAGGGTAGGTTCGGCTGCACAGACGAAAGCAATCAAGAAAGTTGCTGGTAAGGTGAAGCTGGAGCTAGCTCAGTTTGATGAATTGCAGGCATTCGCTCAGTTTGCATCGGACCTTGATCCTGCCACTCAAGCGCAACTGGCTAAGGGTCAGCGTCTACGCGAGATTCTAAAGCAACCGCAGTACTCTCCTAGATCTTTGGCTGAGCAGGTTGCAGTTATCTATGCAGGGGTCAATGACAAGCTCAACGACATTCCAGTAGATAAAGTAGCCGATTATGTCAGTGAGCTGATCGCTTATGTCAATACGAGTAAGAAGGCTTACGTCGATGAGATTATGAACACTAAGAAGCTAACAGATGATGCCGTCAAGCTTTTGGAAGAAGCAATTGACGAAAGCAAGCAAGCATTCTTAGCAGCGTAGGGAGACGCATAGACAAGGTCGCTAATTTCATTAGATGAGCAGCTAACTTTTTTAGTGATGGAGCAAGCGGCCTTGTGAGGAAACGATTATGGCTAATTTGAAACTGATTCGCGATCGCATTAAGTCGGTCAAAAATACTCGAAAAATCACCGAAGCGATGCGTCTAGTGGCTGCAGCCAAAGTGCGCCGCGCCCAAGCTCAGGTGAATGCGACTCGCCCTTTTGCCGACCGTTTGGCCCAAGTGCTCTACGGTTTGCAAAGTCGTCTTAAGTTTGAAGACACGACTGATCTGCCACTCATGCAAACGCGCGATGTTGAAAAAGTAGCGCTACTTGTCATTTCTGGTGATAGAGGTCTGTGTGGTGGCTACAACTCCAACGTTATTCGCCGAGCCGAGAACCGCGCCAAAGAGCTTAAAGCTGAGGGCGTGGATTTCACTTATGTCCTAGTTGGCCGCAAGGCCGTTCAATATTTTGAGCGTCGCAGCCAGCCAATTGACGAAAAGTATATCGGCTTAGAGCAAATCCCTACCGCTGACGAAGCTGCGTCGATAGCAGATGAGCTACTGTCTTTGTTCTTAGCAGAAAGCGTCGATAGAGTAGAGCTGGTTTACACCAAGTTTATTTCTTTGGTGAGTAACCGCCCGGTCACACAAACTTTGCTGCCACTAGATCCTCAAGGATTAGAAGCTAAAGACGATGAGATTTTCCGGTTGACTAGCCGAGAGGGTCGCCTAGCTGTAGAACGCAGTGAGGCTCCTGGCGTAGAAGTCAGTGAGTTCCCCAAAGACATGATCTTCGAGCAAGACCCTGCCCAGATTCTAGATGCTTTGCTACCGCTCTATTTGAACAACCAGATCCTTAGAGCGCTACAAGAATCTGCGGCTAGTGAACTTGCGTCACGAATGACTGCGATGAACAGCGCTAGCGATAACGCTAAAGAGCTAATGAAGTCTTTAACGCTTTCCTATAATAAAGCGCGTCAGGCAGCGATTACCCAAGAAATTCTTGAGGTAGTCGGCGGCGCTGAGGCGCTAGGCTAAAAGCTGAGTCTTCTTAATAGTTTAAACTTGAAAAGCAGAGCTATGGCTCTGCTTTTTTATTGAGTAGTTATGCTTAGCATCGTGCTACTCCAGATGTTTCTGCTGACCATGACCTGCTGATTATAAGAGTGCTATGTTCAGACTCACTATCATCGCTTGTCTTGTAATCCTGGCAGCTTGTGGTCAGGTTAGCACGGCCCAAAGCAGGGCGGCTAAGGTTTCGGTTTATGAGATTGAAGGCGATCGCACTGAAAGAATCGCTAGCGTATCAGCCATTATCGGCGAGCATACGGCGCCACCAACCGCCATTCTAGATGCAAACTTCCTCCAACAGCAGTTGGGAGACGGTAACTTCGGGCCATCAGATTACTGGGCGTTTTACTCTATCGAGGTAGCCCCCAAAGACATCGCACAGTGGACACAACTTCTCACACCACTTACCACAACGCCCAACTACAACGCACCCGATCAGGCCCCAGCTCAACCTGTAGATTGGTGGATTGCTAGCGACGATTTCACTGCGCTACAGTTTTACGAACCTAGCGTTCTATCCGGTAGGGCACATGGTTGGGTCGGTGTCTCGGCGCAGACAGGCCACATCTATATCTTCACCTTCACGATGTGATGACAATGGCGTGAGGCAGCTATTGCCAGAAGGGCCTGGCGAATTTTATTAGCCAGTCTTTGACCCGGTAGGTGGCTTGGCAGTCGTCTTCGTTGTAGCGCAAGATAGTGTCTAAGTGAGTGCGATCGCCTGTTGTCAGCCAGTCGTCATACCAACAGATCGACTGCGCTCCATTGGCATCTTCATCTCTCCACTCAAAGCCCATCCAACGGGCCAAATGCTTGAGCGCGTAGCTTTCTACCGGTAATGCAACAGAATCTATAATTCGCTTGTGAATATCAACAAACCTGTTCAGCAGCGCACTGATATCTATTCCATTCGTACCATAGAGCTGAGCTAGGCGAGCAACTGTCTGCACCTCATAAGGACAAAAGTGATAGATAGGAGCATCAGGATAGCTATTAACCAGAGAGAGGAATTCGAACCAAGCTTTCTGTTCTTCTTCTGGGTGTTCGGCAAGAAGCGCATGAAAATTTTGTTGTTGTTTATGGTTATCCACAACAAGCACACCATGAAGATAGATCAAATCTTTATCAGGGGCAGCTTCGATATCAAAATACAGCTCCACATCAGCAGTTGGGACCTGGTACGCTTCTAGTGGAAAGTACCCAGTATGAAGTCGGGGGATGGCAGTATTGCGAGCAGTTGCTTGGGCTTGATAGATTAGCTTTTCGCTGATGTGGTGATCAGTGCCAAGCGCAGTTGTGAGCCGAGGCGCACTGACGTCTGCAAGGGCCTCTACTGTCGTCAGACCTAGCTCTACTAGCGTAGGATAGCGAGCCAGTGTCACACCTGGAAGTAATGAGAGATGCTTAGTCGCTTTTGCTTCAGCGTAACAGTGACTAAGCCATGGACATAGGCCACAGCGGTTGCGAGAAATAAAAACTTCTGGAGCAGTGTTAGACGTCATAATTTTATGACAATCGTCTAGTGCCGCTTGAAGCTTAGGCACGTAGCGTTCTAAGTTGACGCTGTATTGTTTATCTTTGAGGAAAAGCCAAGCCGTTTCAGGCCACACACCTTGAACTTCGGCGAGAAGATAGGCGCTAAAGGCAGCAGCAAGCTGATATTCGGGCTTAGACTTTTTGCCGAATTTTATATTGTAGGGAACGTAGTACCAATCGCCTAACCAAGACTCACCAGGTTGCCTAACTAACAGATCAGGCTCGGTCCGGTAATAGGTTCTATTGGGACCTTCGATAGTGAGGACGCCGCGATGAATCGAATCAGCACCATCGCTCATTAGTTGGTAGGTAGCCGCCGCCGCCGCTTGCCAGTCATGGCGCTCATAGACAGGGCGACTAAGCGGCGAAAACTGGTTTAGGATAGACTGCCGATGGGCAGCGCTGTCTTGTCGCAGTTTAATAAAATAGTCACTGGGAGGGTCTTTTTGGGATAGATCACCGTAGGTGTCAAGGTAAACGCGGCGGCGACATCGGTGATATTGAAACAGCATGTGGTCAGTGATCCACAAGGGTTCAAAGGCAGATTTGTGCTGCGCTATTTCAAGCTGCGCTGTACTGACGGAGTTGGCCAAATCGCGCCGTGCAGTTGACAAACTGACTAAAGACCGGAAACTACTTCACCAGCGTAGCGTATTCGAGGACTTTATGTTATTGAAGGACTTTGCCAGGAAGGATTTTGCCAGCTCCATCAGGGGATGCCGCAATGGGTAGCTGCAATAAGAGTAGCTGTGATAGGAAAAGAGAGTGAATAGGAAAAGAGAGTGAATAAAAAAATAGGTAGAAGAGTAATTGCTAGCCACCGCTTTGTCGACTCACCAAAAGTAGTCCAATAGTACCGACTACGCCACATATCAACAGAAAAATGCCCGCCACCGGACTAGTACTTAGGTAGGCTAAGCCGAACACAATTAGCCCAACAACCATTGGGATTACCAGTATGTTTGATAGTTTTCTAAGTCGTTCTCCAATTCGCATCAGATAACGACTATCTTTGTTATGAGGCGGCCGAGGCATGTCTTCTCCTGTGACGCCCGTACTTTCATCAAGGAAGGGCGTTTCTTCTATCGATATGAGTCGTAGAGTTCGTGTGAGTCTATCCAGCCGCCTTCAACGCTGCCAAAACTTTGTCGTGAATCTCTCCATTGCTAACCACAACCCCTGTGGTGCTCAGTCTATCTGCCTTGGAAAAGTCTAGCGTTTCACCATACATATCGGTAACGCGACCACCGGCTTCTTCAACCACGATCACACCTGCAGCGTGGTCCCAGATTTTCTCTTGATAGCCAGGATATTTTGGAGAGGGTAAGCGTAGGTACAGGACTGCATTGCCAGAGGCGACTGCGCCGTATTTGGCTTGTGAATCCATGCGCATAGATTCGGTGGTGACGCCTGCAGCTTGAGCGATCGCACTTTGCAAACTCTGATCGCCATGCCCAGACTCTACACTCTCGACAAAGCGAAAATGCGCCTTGTCTTCAGAACTAGTTACCTTGATCGTTTCAGGCGTACCGCCGTCAATTGCCTGCATTGTCGCACCTTCACCCCGCACTGCGACAAACAAGATACCGGTCGCAGAACCACCTTTTAGCTCCAGTGTCAGCGCCGGACAAGCTAAGACACCTACTTTTATCTCACCGTCGGCCACCATCGCCAAAGCCACTGCGTACTGGTCTTTTCGCAAGAAGCCTTTAGTGCCATCAATTGGATCTAACGTCCAGTAGCGATTGGCAACTGCGCCATTACCATGATCGATCCAGCGAGTCACTTCATCTGGAGAAGCTTCGGGAATGACTTCTTGAACGTAGCTAGTCACCTGTTTTAGCCGCTCAACCATCTCGGGCGCTTTTAGCTCAGCGGCATCTTCTTCGCCCACGACAGGATCGGTTGGGAAAGATTCCATCAGCGCCTTGCAGACTACTGCTTGAGCGCCAAAGTCGGCGACAGTTACCGGACTCTTATCTTTCTTTTCAATGGCTTCTGGCACCATAGTTGCGCGGACTTTTTCACAGACGATAGCAGCAGCGGTAGCAGCTGCCACGGCAACTTCTTTTTCTTGTTCAAAAGCCATAGAAATTCTCCCTGATAATAGAAATTAATTACAGTGCTTCACGAAAGGTCGATTTTGAGGACCTATCTCATAAAGAACTTGAGCACTTCGAGATAGGCATCCTGACCAAAAACCTTCATTAGTCTACGAGCCACTGAGCGAACTTCAAAAAAGGTAGCACTTAGTTTGTGGTTTCTTCATCGTCAGTATCCTCAGCTATACGATAAATTTTCGCCCAGTCCCGGGTGCCCCAATACTGACAGGCCATAGAAGCCGTTCGACTGGCCTTTAGCAGCGTTTCTTCAAAAGTGTGAGCTAGGTAAAAGTGACAAACCGCGCCGTGGAAAATATCGCCAGCGCCAAGTGTATCTACCGCGCGGATTTGCGGCACCTCAAGCTCGCTGATGGTATCGCCTGTCTGGTAGAGAATAGGGGCAGCGCCTTGGGTAATGGCGATCTGAGGGCTGTCCGCTTTGGTACCGTTTGTGGTGGAGCCGTTTGTGGTGGAGCTGTTTGTGATGGAGCTGTTTGTGGCAGAGTGCAGCGATCGCACCCACTCCATGACCTCAGCCGCCGTCTCGCAGCCTGGGGGCAGAAAGTTAGCAGAGGCTACCACCACATCTGCTAGCGCCAAAACAGTCTCAAAACCCGACTTCCAACTACCCGCATCCACCACTACTGGGATTTGCTTCGTTTTCGCCCACTGGGCAACTTCCGCCCCCACCGCCATCTGATGCCCGTCGATGAGTACAATATCGACATTATCTAGGCTACTAGCAGAAAAACCGCTTGCCACGATTTTGGCATCCTCGGCGCTGCGCGACACCACTGCGCGCTCTCCAGTTGCTGCCGATACGACAATAGAAGACAGCGGCGGCGGCGCTAGCCGCTGTGGGTCTAGATCAGCTAGAATCACCCTTTGACCCAGCAAGTCTTCAGTAATTAGGCCAGTAAGCGGGTGCGATCCAATCACAGAAGCTAGGGTTGCTCGGTTCCGGCTGTTGAGCTGAGCAAAGGCAACCGCAGCATTGGTCGCAGGTCCGCCGGCCACTATCAGGCTTTTCGTTGCGGCTACCTTTTCGTTAGCGCTAGGCGGATGGTCGGCTTGGTAGATACAGTCCAGCGTAGTGACGCCTACAAAAAGCCCATGATTGCCTGGTTGATTGCCTGTCATAGCTGGTCTGTGATGAATGGTCTATGGCGTATGGTCGCGTGATGTAAGACGGTGGTTGCTGCTAGGCTTTTTACTATAAAGCTTATCTAGGCTCGTTCTGGTGATAGATTTGGAGACAGAAACGCACTCGGTTGCTTCCGGCACGCTCTACCTGGTTGGTACGCCTATCGGCAATTTGGAAGACATTACCTTTCGGGCGTTGCGAGTGCTAAAACAGGCAGATCTAATTGCGGCTGAAGATACGCGGCACACAGGTAAGCTGCTGCATCATTTTCAGGTGAGCACACCGCAGATTAGCTATCACGATCACAATACCCAACAGCGAATTCCGCAGCTAGTGAAAAAACTACAGGCGGGGGCAGTGATCGCCCTGGTTACTGATGCAGGCACACCCGGTATCTCCGATCCTGGCTACGAACTCGTCTGCGCCTGCGTAGAAGCCGATATTACGGTAGTACCGATTCCGGGACCGTCGGCAGTCATCACAGCGATCACCGCTGCTGGATTACCGTGCGATCGCTTCGTCTTTGAAGGGTTCTTGCCAGTGAAGGGCAAATATCGAAAGGCTCGCCTCAAAGCACTCAAGAGCGAACCTCGCACTGCTGTTTTTTACGAAAGCCCCCATCGTCTGCTGAAAACGCTAACGGATTTAGAAGCTGTTGTAGGACCCGATCGCCAAGTTGTTCTTGCCCGCGAACTCACCAAGCGCTACGAAGAATTTTGGCGAGGGACCATTGAGGAGGCAATTACCCACTATCAATCCGTCCCTTCAAAAGGAGAATTCACGCTGCTGCTCGCACCAACGTCTACACCTTTCTCTCTTTCAAAAGCAGAAATCACAACAGAATTGAAAAGCCTCTTAGCACAGGGCCAATCTCGAACAGAAGCCAGTCGCAACCTAGCTCAACATAGCGACTTATCCAAAAGAGAGATCTATCAGATTTCATTAGAGATTGATATCTACAGCGTCTTACAAGATAAAAGTGGTTCGGAAGATCTGCCATTAGATTAATCTCTTTGCATCCATGATTAGACAGAAAGAAAGTCAAGTACTCGCTATGAGTTCCAGTCGGCATTCCAATCAATGGAGAGGGTTTCACCTATTGATAACCTGCGAGGAGAAGTATTAAGCGCCATGGTTCTATCGCAGGGGTTGAGAGTTTTGACGATTATACTTTTCTTTTGCTTCTACCTCTTAAGAGACCGTTTCTAAAAGATGGCAACCTGAACGTGCTCCTGGAGGTAGAGGAAATAGTCAGCTAGCTTTCCTACGCTTAGAGCATCACCACCGGTAAAGTTAGGCTTGAACTTTGACATGACCAAGCTGCTGACTGCCTATGGATTATTAGGGATTTAAACTATGTTTTTTCACAAAAAAGAGTTGATTGCGAAAGAGGTGAAGGTAGATGAGCCCGACCCTATGTTTGCTCAGCTTTTATTAGAACAATTTGGCGGTGCAACAGGTGAACTAACTGCCGCCTTGCAGTACTGGGTACAGTCTTTTCATGTCGAGAATAAAGGCATTAAAGACATGCTACAAGACATTGCAATCGAAGAATTTAGCCATTTGGAAATGGTGGGCAAATTGATCGAAGTCCATACGAAAAACGCAAAGCAAGCTGGCCAAGAAGCGGCCTTTAACAGTAGCTTGTTCGCAGTAAGAGGCATTGGTCCTCACTTCTTGGATTCACAGGGTTCGGCTTGGACAGCGACCTATCTAAACGAAGGCGGGAATGTTGTTCGTGATTTACGCGCTAACATTGGCGCTGAAGCGGGCGCTCGTCAAACCTACGAGTCGCTAATTAAGATTGCCCCTGATGCTGGTACCAAAGATACCTTGGTACATTTGCTGACCCGTGAGATTTCTCATACGAAGATGTTCATGAAGGCACTGGATTCGTTGGGTAAACTAGACGATCCTTTCTTTGGAAATGTGCAGCCCGACGAGACAGTAGACATCTACTACAATTTATCTACTGAAGGCGAGGATGGCACGGATCATCGAGGACCTTGGAACTCTGACGAGAACTTCCGATACATTGAGAATCCAATGGAAAAAGCCAGTAGCGACGACATGAAAGAGGTTGTTAAAAACTAGTCAGCTAGCGGTACGTAGAGAAGCGGCGCGTAGAGATACATTAGCCACTCTACTTCAAGCATGAGTTCCATTTGCCCTTGCACAAAGCAAAAGGTAGTCACAATGGATTATCAAGCCCAGGTGATCGCTCTGGGCTTTCTTTGTGCTTTCAGGTGAAGGGATTAAAATCGTTTGGGAATTCGTTTGACAAAGCGGCCTCAACTCCGCACAATGGAGATCGCCTGAGAGAGGAAAGCCTTTTCCCTGCTGAGGGCCTGTAGTTCAATTGGTTAGAGCACCGCCCTGTCACGGCGGAAGTTGCGGGTTCGAATCCCGTCAGGCCCGTTTACGACACTGAATATATCACTTACATTTCTAGTGTACCGCCGTGTTTTGGCGGGAGCTGAGTCTCGTGGGGCAAGTTCATTACGTCGCTATACAGCTTAATGTACTCTACGGCCGACTTCTCCCAGCTAAAGCTTGTTTCCATTGCCCGCTGCTGTAGCGCTTTCCACTGTGGTTTGAATCGGTAGGCTTCTGATGCTCTAACCATAGAGGTGAAAAGATCTAGCGCCTCGTAGCGGTCAAAGCAGTAGCCGGTCCCGGCTTCGTTGATCGGATCGTTGTGACTAACTGTATCTACTAGCCCGCCAGTTCGACGAACAATCGGGATACAGCCATAGCGCATTGCAATCATCTGGCTAATACCGCAGGGCTCGAACCTAGACGGCATTAGAAATGCATCGCAGCCAGCATAAATTTTGCGACCTAGGGCATCGCTATACATCAGATAAGCAGAGGCCCGATTTGGGTAGCGAGCGGCTAATTCCCAAAGCTGAGTCTCGTAATAGCGATCGCCTGTGCCCAACAGCACAAACTGAGCGTTTGAGTAGGCTAAAAAGCGGTCCATCGTCTGCAAGATCAGGTCAATCCCCTTTTGCTCTACCAGACGACTGACCATCCCAATCAAAAACTTGTCCGGGTTGACTTCTACCCCCATCTCTTTTTGTACGACCGCTTTGTTCTTATCGCGCACATCTAGCGTCTTTACGCTATAGGGATGGTCAATCTTTTTATCTTTTGAAGGATCAAAGGAATCTAGATCAATGCCATTGACAATGCCGCTTAACCGTCCGCTGATAAAAGAAAGCAGTCCCTCTAACTCTTCGCCATACTCAGGTGTTTGAATCTGCTGGGCGTAGGTAGGCGAGACCGTATTGACGCGATCAGCAAACTGTAGAGCTGCGGCCATTACGTTGTGACCCTGCATATACCAAGGGCACCAGGCGTTTTGCTCTAACCACCAGCGCCAAGGTCCTTGGTAGGCCAGGTTGTGAATTGTAAAAACGGTGCCGATATCAGAAGTATCGTGCATCCAGACTGGAATCATCCCGGTATGCCAGTCATGACAGTGAATAATGTTGGGCTTCCAATGGTTCCAGGCAAATTCAGCCGCACCATTAGAAAAGAAAGTGAACCGCCAGCCTTCGTCATCACCGCCGTAGACGTTTTCAGGATCGAAGCAAGGATGACCAAACAAGTAGAGCGGCACGTCGCTATCAGGCAGCTTACTCTCGTATATCGCAAACGAGTTGAACATGGCATAGCCCCACCAAATTGGCTCAGCGGGCACGTCAACTTGGCTAGATACCCCCCCGTAGTAAGGCATAAAAACGCGAACATCGTGGCCCATCGCCCGCAAGATTTTGGGTAATGTTCCGACGACATCACCCATCCCGCCCACTTTGGCAAGCGGTGCGGCTTCGGCGGCCACAAACAAAATTTTCATATCCAAGCCTTATTTATATAGATCACTGCCTCTCATCTCAAGTTTATAGTGAGGTGATCCAATCTATAAAAAGAGTTAAGAGGCTAGCTGTTGGCTTGGTGGTAGCTCAAACGATTTTGTTAGTGGCTTTATTCGACAGTAGTATCAGCCGGAGGTGCTTTAATAGCGACTTCTTCTTCTAGCTCATCTAGAAGGATCTCTCGCTCTCCAGGGATATGGGTTTTCATGTGGTTGTGCTGCTGCTCGTTCAGTTCTTTGAGCTGACGGTTAGCAATGTCGAAGGTGTCACGGATGATCGCTTCTAGCGGCTGGTATTGCACACCTTTATCAGGGCTCTTATCGACAACGACTTCTCGATCTTCGGGCACTGTGATATCAAGCCGAACCCGGTAGGGAGAGCCGCTATTAGGGTGATCATGAACTTTCTCGATCGCCAGATGGCAGCTGCTAATTTCTCTGTAAAACTTTTCTAGCTTGGCAATCTTTTCGGCAACTAGGGTTTCTAAAGCCTCAGTTTTATTGACGCCTCGGTAGGAAATTTCGGGAGGAACTCTCATAGATAAAATAGTTTGGATAAAACGGTTGGCTTACAGTCTTATTAATTTGGGCGATCGCCTTCTACAAAGCATCCCCCATAGGTCGAGTTAAGGCTACTCGAAGCTTAACTTACGACCGATTCTCTGCGTTGATGACATCTAAAATCTTCTGTGCACCCTGCTCACGCAAACGCTCTGCTAGTTCTTTACCCATACTTTCCGCATCCGCAGGCGCACCTTGCACAGTATCTTTGATGAGCTGCTGTCCATCTAGGCTAGCCACAATGCCGACTAAGGTCAACGTGTCACCTTCGATGCGGGTATTCACGCCGATTGGCACCTGACAGCCGCCTTCTAACTCTCTTAGGAAGGCACGTTCAGCGTAGCAGCGCTGGGCAGTCGGCAAATGCTCTAGCGCTTTGATGACTGTCAAGATATCCTCATCACCGCTACGGCACTCAATTCCAAGTGCACCCTGGCCAACTGCATGCAGAGAAATCTCGGCAGGTAGGAGTTGATGAATGCGATCGCTCATATCCAATCGATTGAGCCCAGCCGCTGCTAGCACAATTGCATCGTACTCACCTTCATCGAGCTTACGCAGACGGGTATTGACATTACCGCGAATGTCTTTGAACTGGAAATGCGGAAAATGATGACGCAATTGGGCTAGACGGCGTAAAGAAGACGTACCAATTACCGCACCTTCTGGTAGCGTATCGAGCTGCTTATCTTTGTGCTTTTCGTGTACCACCAAAGCATCTGCTGGATCTTCGCGCTCAGTCACGCATCCCAACATCAATCCTTCTGGCAATTGCGTTGGTAAATCCTTGAGCGAATGCACTGCAAAGTCAACTCTGTGGCTGAGCATATCGTCTTCTAGCTCTTGGGTAAATAAACCTTTATCGCCAATCTTAGAGAGGGCAACGTCTAGAATTTTGTCGCCTTGAGTTTCCATTGTGCTCACCTCAAAGGTGATATCTGGAAACGCTTTGCTAAGCTCAGCTTGGACCCAGTGGGTTTGAACCAGGGCTAGCTGGCTTTTGCGAGAACCGATCCGGATGGTCCGAGTGGCAACATTAGAAGACATACTAAAGCGGGCGTTTGCTATGGTGACTTGGCTGCGGCTTTTTGGCGCAAGATCACCAGAATATCCCAATTAGAGCGCGCGCTATTGCTAAAGCATAAAGTTCTATAAACAACTGTGAACACTCCCTTACAAACAGAACGAATACAGAGGGCTGTAATTCTCGGCGTGCTATCAAGCATCGTTTGGTTATGTGTGCCCCTCAACAACCTGCTGCTGGGCGGTATAGCAGGTAGATATCGTAGTCAATCGGATAGGGAGTCAAAAACAATAGGATCAAAAGTAATTGCCATAGGGTTAGGGACTCTAGTCGCGCAGGCGCAGCAGCTTGATCCTCAAGCAAGACAGGATTTTCTAGCAGATCCTCTAGATGAGCCACGCGACCCGCTGCTACCGGTTTTAGTCGTCGAGAGATCTCTTAGCCCGCTAGAACTAAGAACGCTGGCGGCCGATCTAGAAGAGCTTCAGCGCCAGGCTAATGCCTTGCTGCAAGCTGGAAATACCCAACTGGATCTCGATCCAGCTTTTGATCTATTACTGCGAGAGGTCAAGCTAAGACGACTGTTTGGCTTAGAAGCGGAACTAGAAGCCCTTGAGCGTGTAGCAGCGCTAGCATGGCAAAGACAGCGTCCGGTGGCTATACAGCTATTGACGCTAAGAGCCCGAGAGATTTGGAATGCCGCACAGACCGACTTAGGCGTTGAGTTTGAGCCTACCTTTGGAGGTGTGGATTTAGGTAGCCCAGAAGATTCGCCAATCACTGGCGTACTGTCTGCGGATAAGATAGCGCTGAGCTCGCTAGCGGAGATTTTTATTACGCTAAGAGACATCGATTCGGCAGTGGGCGTGTATCAGCAGCTCATTGCATTAGACAAAGCGGAGGGGCAAACGACTACCTCCCAGCAGATCGCACTAGCGGAGCTGAATCTAGAATGGTTTAAGTTTGCGGATGCAGCGGATGTCTATTTGGATCTGCTGGCTGAAGCAAGAGCAGAGGGCAAAACGGATAGAGAGATCTTTTATCTTGAGAGGCTTGCATATAGCTATCAGCAGGCGGAGTCTTTATCGAACGCACTGCGATCGCAAACCGACTTGTTGGATAGGTACTTAGCGCTAGGCGAAGAAGAGAAACTCCCTAATCTGTTAGTTGTGATCGCCCAAAACTACCAGGCGATAAACCAGCCCAACAACGCAATTACATACTATCGTTCTGCCTACGTTACTGCCCAAAAGTTAGGGCAGTACAGCTTTTCGGCAAAAGCCTTGCGCGAACTTGGCAAGCTCTATAGAGCTGTCGATAATCTAGAGGAAGCCCTGCTCTCCTATGAGTTGCTGATCTTAGTCGAGCGCCAAGCCTACAACGACTACGGCATGATGAACGCTTACGACAACCTAGGACAAATCTACAGAGAGCGGGGTCAGCTATCCGAAGCCCTTAAAAGCTTTCAGCAGGGTCTAGTTTTCGCCGACAGACTAGATCTACGAGTGGATTATTTTACAGAGCAGATAGAAGGGGTTAGCCAAGAGCTTTCAGAACTTGATTCTTCAAAGCTTGATTCTACTGAGCGTTAGTCAGCTTATCCTGCAAGAGACTAAACCTAGTCTATTGAGACTCACTTCACCTAAGAATCAAAACTGATAGCGACTCTCTAACCAAACTCTTAGCTCTGTCTCTGACACTTGGTGGATAGTTCTTCCAGATGCACTATCGTAGGCGTTCCACAGCGTTTGGCCAGCAGCATCTCTAGTGACCCATACTCGCGGGCCAGCAGTTCCTTCCATCTGGGCGAGGAGGGTGCTGAACAGATTTTTCAGCTGGCGCCAGAGATTTGATTGGCCTTGATTTGATGTGTACGAAGTACGACGTAGGGGCCAGTAGGCCTGATTAAGTTGGAAGGCGGGAGCAGCGGCAGTTTTCATTTGTTCGGTTCCTTATTTTGACGACTAAATACAGTGTAAAAAGTTGTCAAATTGGATACCAAAACTAGTTCTCACCCTTCATATGAGAAGGTTTAATGTTATGTCTGGAGCGGCACGAAAACTCCTGGCGAAGAAACCCAATCTCTAATGCAGCATTCCTAACACAGTAACTCTAATGCAGTATTTGGGAGAGGAAAATCTTTAGCCGCTCTTCTTCGGGGTTGTTGAAAAATTGATCGGGGGTAGTATCGGCAATGAGCTTGCCTTCTGTTAAGAAGATGATACGGTCGGCAACTTCGCGAGCAAACCCAACTTCGTGAGTGACGCACACCATTGTCATGCCAGATTCTGCGAGCGATCTCATCACGTCTAGCACCTCGCGCACCATCTCAGGATCGAGCGCAGACGTTGGCTCGTCGAATAGCATCACTTTGGGCTTCATCGCTAGGGCTCTGGCGATCGCCACTCGCTGCTGCTGACCGCCAGAAAGCTGACCTGGATATTTTTCAGCCTGGCGGCCAATACCTACTCTTTCTAGCAGTTCCATCGCATCTCGCTCAGCGTCAGCTTTGGACAAGCCGCGCAGCTTTATGGGTCCGATAGTGATGTTTTTGAGAATCGTGAGATGCGGAAATAGATTGAACTGTTGAAAGACCATACCGACTTCGCGGCGAACCAGCTCAATTCCTTTCTTGCCATGAGAGATCGGCGTGCCATCGATCTCAATGCTGCCTTTTTGATAGGGCTCTAGGCCATTGAATGTCCGAATAAAGGTGGATTTACCTGAGCCAGACGGCCCCATCAGTACGACCACTTCTCCTTTATGAACCGTTAGGCTCACGCCCTTTAGAACGTTGAAGCCGTTGTCATAGGTTTTTTCAACGTCCTTGGCGACGATAATCGGCGACCTTTCTAAGGTGGCTGTGCTTGCGCTGTTCAAACCGGGCTGTAGGCTTGTCATTGTGGGGCTCCTGTTGTAATAGATGGCTTGGAGTAGCAGAAAAGATACCGTCAGCTCGTTTTGTCAATTCGGTTGTTGAACCGGTACATCGTTCGACCTTGGATATCTTTTGGAATCTCGTATAGTTTGGACTCAGGCCGTTTGAGCGATCGCCTCAGGTAGCGGCTCGCCAAACCACTCTTTTGACATTTCGTTGAGTCGCCCTGAGCGTTTGGTAAACGCGATAATTTCGTTGATTTCGTCAACAAATTCGGTATCGCCTTCTCTAACACCGACATAGCAGGGAGAATCTTTCAAGATGAACTTGCTAGTAATTTCGCTGCCAGGATTATCGCGAATGAGCTTGGCTGCTACGACGTTTCCAGTAGCGATCGCATCCACCTGACCAGACACCAGCGCTGAGGCAGTCAAGCTGTTGTTGGCATATCGCTTGATATCCACATTGCTGATATCCTCGGTCAGACTAGAGATTTCTAGATCTTCTAACGACCCTTGTGCCACTCCAATTGATCGCCCTGAGAGATCCTCGATAGTAGAGATATCTGCGGTTGGCCCACCGTAGATTGCAGAAAAGAATGGTGCGTAGGGTTCAGAGAAATCAATAATCAAATCGCGTTCGTCGTTTTTTCCTAGGCTAGAGATAATCATGTCTACCCGGTCAGTTTGGAGAAATGGAATCCGATAGCCACCGACGACAGGGATAATCTCCAGCTCAGCATTCAATCCCTTGGCAATTTCTTTGGCCATATCAATGTCATAGCCGATCGGCTCCATAGAAGTGTTCACAAATCCAAAGGGTGGAAAATCCGAAGGCACCGCGACTTTAACCTGGCCGGATTCTCGAATCTGTTCTAAGGTGGCTTCGACCGGAAGCCGAGCAATATCTTCAGGCGTAATCTGAGCTTTTGAACCCACTGAAGTCGGTTCACCACCGCATGCAGCAATACTGACGGTCAGAAAAAAGCTAAAGAGGCAGAATGCAACAAACTTCTGCCATTTTGAAAACATCGCACTTAGCAGTTCTAATACCATCTCTATCTCCGGGTTTCTCCTAGCTGTTGTTCTTTCTAGGTTTTTGGCTGATTAATTTTGGCCAATTAAAGTGCTCGGACGTCTACTTATAGGCCAGCTTCTTCTCTAGCCGCTGGCTCCAGGTCGAAAGCGGATAGCAAAGGGCAAAGTAAATTAACCCAGCTAAGCCGAAAATAAGCAGCGATTGTAAGGTGACGTTGTTGATTAAAGAGGCCGCCCGAGAGAGTTCGGTAAAGCCGATAATAGAGGCGAGTGAGGTGCCTTTGATTACCTGAACCAAGAAACCGACAGTAGGCGCGATCGCCAATCGCACCGCCTGCGGCAAGATGATTAGCCGCAACTGATCGAAATAGCCAAAGCCAATCGCAGAGGCTGCTTGCCACTGACCTCTGGGTACAGCTTGAATAGAGCCACGCCAAATGTCACCTAGAAAGGCGCTGGTGTAAGCGGTGAGTGCTATGGCTGCGGCGACTAGCGGTGAGAGGTTGATGCCAGTGACAACCGAGAAACCGAAGAAGGCTAGAAATAGCTGTAGGAGTAAAGGCGTTCCTTGAAAAAATTCAATATATAGCCAGCTAATTCGACTCAGCAGCTTGTTAGAAGAGATCCGCATCAGTGTGATCAAAGCGCCGACTAGTCCGCCACCAACAAATGCAATCAGGGATAGAATAATTGTCCACTTAGTAGCTATCACGAGATTGATAAAAATACGAGATAGCGTAAACTCATCCATGGCTACCTTCCTTAATAGTTGGTTGTTAGGGAAATAGATTTTTACAAGTAAAGTTAGATTTTAGATACTCTGCTCTCCGTCTACGACGGCTACTGCCTATACTTAGCAAACTCGAAAAAGCGAGCTTCTATGACATAGGCTAGCGCTTTGACAATCCAAACAATTGCAAGATAGAGAATCGCTAAGGTGAAATAAATTTCAAAGCTACGAAATGTTCTAGCATCTAGATAGTTGCCGGCATAGGTGAGATCTTCAGCCGCGATTTGAGAAACCACGCTAGTAAACAAAACTGCTAGAATGACCTGCCCCACTAGCGAAGAGTAGATGTTGGCAAGGGCAGGCGGAATCACAATATGACGAAACACATCTAGCTTATTGAAGCCAATGGCCAGACCTGCTTCGACTTGTCCTTTTGGGATGCTTTCTACGCCCGCTCTGACGATCTCCGTCGAATAGGCACCAAAGTTGATGGCTAAAGAAACAATCGCCGCTTGTTCTGCCGAGAGCTTTAGCCCCAGCGCTGGCAAACCAAAGAAGATAAAAAAGAGCTGAATTAAATAAGGCGTATTGCGAATAATCTCTACATAGGCCAGGGCAATACCATTGAGCAAGCGGTTACCAGACGTTCTAAACAAAGACCCTATGATACCGATCACTAGACCAAATGCCACGGCCAGTAGCGATAGTCTTAGCGTTAGCCACGCCCCTGCTATCAAGACGCCAAAGTTATCCCAGATGACCGAGAAATCAAACGAATAATGCATAAGCTTGTCCGATTCTGCTGAGCTAGCGAGCAGCTGACTTGTAAACAAGCTAGAAGACGGATTGGTCCAAGTTTGTGCTGGTTGATACTACCAAAGAGATTTCGACAAGAATCTTTAGGCTTAGCGCGCTATCAATAAAACTATTTTGACTCGTCAGTAACTTGGTTTGGTTGCTAGATAAAGTTCCGTCTGTAGATGTATGCTTTTTTACAGCTGTGACTTTTTTAAGCACGCTAGCTCAAGCCCTCTAACCTAAGCATTCTAGGTAGATACCAATGCCAATCACACAGTCCCTTCTGATAGTCACGGCACTCGGATTTATCAGTGGTTTCTTGATTACAATACAAGAAGTCAGCTTGGACTATCTAATCAACAAAGAATGGCTAGGATGGACGCTTACCATCCGCAAATTCGCTTTCAGTACGCTTAGTTTAGCAGCGCTGTTCAGCTTAGGGGGTGCTTTGATTGCGAACTGGGAGCCTGTGCGATCGCTCAATATAGCTCCCGAAGGCATTGTTCCCTTCTTCTTCAAAACCGCCATCTTCCTCAGTGTTGTCACACCCATCAGTAGCCAAATTAGAGTCGCTTTAGCTCAGCGCCAAACCGTCTCTGACGACAGCAACCAGCCGTAAATTCTACTGAGTCGCCGATGGAATATTTCACCGCAGCCGATAAAACAGTTCTCTTTGGTATAGCAGCTGGTCTTTTCAGTGGATTACTCAGCGGTTACACCCAGGTTGCGCTCATATGGTGGAACGAAGAAGCGGCGGTCAGTCAAAGCGAACTTATCATTCGCTCACTTAGTCGCGGTGCGATCCAAGCGATCACATTCGGTGCAGGAGCCTTTGTTCTAGGACTCTACGATACCGAGACGGCTCCGCAATCAATGAGGCAATTTCTTTTCTTTTTGGCCATTGTCGTGGGCATAGGGGAACCACTTTTCGAGCGGGCGTGGGATTGGCTAATCGACAGAGACAGCACATAGCTCTGGGACCATCGAAATTCGGTCATTAGCTTGATGATTTAGATGACTGACACAAGCCTAGGGAGACGTTTGAATCTGGGGTAGCTCTGTGGCGCGAATGCCATCGACTAGGGTGCGGCTGAGCATCGGGTGGCTGCGACCGCTAAACCCCATATCACTATCTGGATGAAACACCACTAAATCTAATCCCTGACTGTCCGTTACAAATCGATGCTGATGGTCAGATGAAATGTAGAACAAATTGCCTGGTGTTAGGTCATGGCAAATTTCATGATCGCAGCATTGACCGCTACCTCTGATGATGATGCCAATGCGATCGCTTGGATGAGCGTGCATCGTTTGATCCACATTTGGCGGCATGTACAGCGCGTGCAAGCAAGGATCACCGACCGCCATCGGTGCGACCAAAAGGCTTGTCGTGCCACCATCGATATAGGGAAAGCGGCCTGTCGATTCGATCGGACCACCGATCAAAAACTGCCCTGAGTGCGTCTTTTGGCTAATGACTATTCCCGTCGTATTGTGACCGCCAACGGTAGTCGCTCCAGTTGTAGAAAAATACATTCCAGCTAACAGCGGGAAAGTTAGTGGCTGCGTCGCTTGCTTTAGCTGCGCTTTGCCCTGCCATACAAAGCCAAAATGCGTTCCCTTTGCCGGTAGCATCAACGTTTCGTTTTTCCAGAAGCTTACCTGTGTCGATCGGTCCGCTCTACTGGTCACTCTGGTGGCACAATCAGCGTGATCCGTTTGATTAACAAGAGGCTGATCTAGAAGAACAGATGATAGGGTATCAAAAGAACAGATATTAATCGACATCGCTTACCACCGCCGGACTAAACAAAATTTTCTCGATCGCTCGGCGACGAGCTGGTTCTAGCATACAGCCGTCGCTGTAGAGACAATCCACCAACAACTTCGCAGCGCGATAATACTGCTTGAGCAGTTGTTTTTCATCATCGCTGAAGGTCCATTTTTGACGAATATGATGGCGATTTTTGGCGACGTGGCGGGCTGCATCAGCGACGTCTTTGATCGCTTCAACTTCAGCCGTTTCTGGGTAAAATTGTTCGATGTGAAAGCGCTCGATAATATCTTTCAACTTTTTATCTTCACTAGGTTTCAACTTTTTAGAATCGAGTACAATCCCAATGGCAATCATCATGGCCTCATTTGCAGACTTGCACTGGGCAATTTGTTTGAGCGGCTCACTGACTTGCTGATCGTATTGCTTGACGCGGGCGATCGCAGCTTCTAGACTTACACCTTCGAGCATTCGGGTCAAAAAACTTGCACAAACCAGCAAATTTGCTCGCTGGTCTAGCCGAATTGCCACCGCCCGATTCTCATCAATATCAAAATCAATATCAAACAAAAAAGCTCGTACCGCTGATGGTTTGAAGCTTTCAAAGTATGGCTGATTGGCCTGCTGAGTGACATCTGCTAAGAACGCTTGTAGCCTAGATGATTC
The DNA here is from genome assembly GCF_000155595.1 of Synechococcus sp. PCC 7335. Lineage (NCBI taxonomy): Bacteria > Bacillati > Cyanobacteriota > Cyanophyceae > Synechococcales > Synechococcaceae > Synechococcus > Synechococcus sp. PCC 7335. The sequence continues at coordinate 665,602 of NZ_DS989904.1, forward strand.
TGCCAGAAGAGAAGACACTTTGGCCGCTAGCGGAAACAGCAGCAGATTCGCATCTCTTAGCAGCTCACTGGCCAGCAAAAAGACTTCTCTCCAGCGAGGCTGTAGCGCCTGTTCATCGGCTAGCCGTGCCATTGTCTCTTTAAGATTAGCGCTATTCAGCGTCAGTTCTCTGGCAACAAAATATTCGTGAAACGTCAAATGAGAAAATGAGTAGCAGCGCTTTGCCCGCTCCACCAGCAAACCATGCTGCGCCTCAATTGAATGCAGCACTGTTGTACTGTCTACTTGTAGCACCTCTAAATCATCGCTCGCCTCAGGTAAATTGCGAATGTAGTGGGTAATGAGATATTCCAAATCATGCTGACGAAAAAAGTACTGTGCTTGCTGAAATGTGGTTAGTGCGATCTGACTGAGCAGATCTTCTTTGCGCCTAAGCGATAGTTTCTTATACACCTGGTCGCGATGGATTCCCCGTGATGAGTCCCATTTTTTGAGCAGTGTTTCAATCCCTTCCTGATACAGTTCACTGCGGCTACTAGGTAGCGAACTTGATACTTCAAAGGCCAAACACAGCAGCGTCAATAACAAAGGCGTTACGGCTAGCTCTACTAGTCGAGGCCGCTTAGACAAACTTTGTAAAAACGTCTGCGGTAGTATTGGCTTGTTCGCAAACCACCGATGGGCAAACGCTTCTACCTGATCAGCATCAAAGTCGGCAATCTCCACCTCTGTAAACTGCTCGAAGGTATATTCCCAGGCAGCGACTCGGCAGGTCATTAGAAAGTGATTGTCATGGAACTCTTCAGATACAATCCGAATTTCACGCAGTACCCAGTCATGCGCGTCTTGGGTTACCTCGTCTAAACCATCCAACAGCAACAGTGCTCGGCCGGCACTAAGCACCTGTTTTAGTTGCAACAGATGTTTTTCAATTTCTGTCTCGCTCAAAGCCGTTATCCGACTTTTTAAGTGCCGGTGACTTAAAAAAGAGAGCAATCCTAACCGATTTGGATTCTCAGCAAACTGTTTTAAGTTGATAAACAAGGGCAGGCGATCCGGCTCAAATTGGCCATCGATACACTGAATGGCCAGGTGCTTTAGAAAGGTGGTTTTACCGGCACCGGGTTTTCCTAGCACAATCAGCTTTTTGTGTTGAGCGACTGCCTCCATCACAGGGACACGCGGCTGCAAAACCTGACCGAATCCTAAGCGGTCAAAGTCTCCGGCTTGAGCTTGGACAAGCAAATCTTGCAGCGGTCGGCGCTGGTGGCTACTGATTTGTTCAAGGATGTTGACGTTGGTGTAGAGTTCCCCCAGCCCAACGGGTTGGGACATGTCGAGTACGCGCATAGTGCCGCAGCGCTCATAGAGGCTTTCGGCGGCGGTTTGACGAAGCGATCGCACCAGCCAGTCAATATCTGTTGTCTCTTCTAGCTCATCGAGTCTTTCTACCTTCTTTGTTTCCTGGGATAACTTAGGCGTTACTGTGGCATCTGGACACTGGGTCAATCCTGCAATCACCTGCCAGTCCAAATCGAGGCGATCGCACAGTCGTAAAAACAACCCCTGCTCAATTGCCACCCCCTGAAAGAAATTCGTCACCGGCTGGCGGCTACAGCCCACCGCATTACTTAGGCTAGTCTTAGTCAGTCCAGCCAGCGTCAGCGATTGCGCTGCCAGCCGCTGTCCTTCCTTTGAAGCCTGCAAAGAAGGCTTAGCCATAAGACCCTAAAACTCCACCGCTTCATCCTATCGCTCATTACTCACTTAGCCTTTATGTTGGCAATTTATTGACAAACATTAGTCAATCAAATAGCATTTACTCAATCGTTACTTAGACAGCACTGTTTTATTCTCAGGAAAGCTTGCATGAAGGAACTAGCCACCCAAAAGCTCCGTCACTATGCCCTTCAGCAAGAGCTGAGCCACAAAGCTGGTAGACGAACATTTTTAGCCAGAGATCTTTATACCAAAACGCCCGCCATCGTCAAAATTCTTCAGTTCGATAGAGCGTTTGAATGGGATGCGCTAAAGCTGTTTCGAAGGGAAGCTGACATTCTTCAACAGTTGGATCATTCCGCTATTCCTCAATACAAAGACAGCTTTGAAGCTGAAATCGATGGCGTGCATAGCTTTGTTCTCGTGCAAACCTATATTCCAGCGCCGTCACTGCAAAAGGTAGTCGAAACGGGCAAATTATTTTCCGAAGCGGAAGTCACTGCGATCGCCCAACAGCTCCTCACAACTCTGAGCTACTTGCATCAACAGCTACCCCCGGTTATCCACCGCGATCTTAAGCCTAGCAACATTCTTATTAGCGAACCTTCTCCTAGAGCTGCTGCTAAGACCGCAGATGTCATAGAAAGAAACGTCTATCTAGTTGATTTTGGCGCTGTACAGGTCACCGCTAGTAAAAGCAGCGGTACAGTCACCGTCGTCGGCAGCTATGGCTACATGCCATTAGAACAGTTTTTAGGACAAACTACGCCTGTGTCAGATCTCTACAGTCTAGGAATGACATTGCTTTATTTAGTAACTGGTATGCATCCGTCAGAACTACCCCAAATAGATGGCCGCATTCAGATTGACCAAGTAGGTAGAACGGTAGGTCTAAGCAATTGGTTTATTCGTTGGCTATCGCAGATGAGCGCACCTTATTCGGATCAGCGCTTTGAGTCGGCTGCGATCGCCCTTTTAGCACTCAACTCCAAAGACGATGGGTCTGGCTGCTATTTTTCCCATCTGCGACCTGACTCGTCTCATCTGCATATCTACCGCCAAAAAGACGAACTCAAGATTATCTCTAAATCATCGTCTCGAAACCCATACCTTGATTCATTAGGTTGCCTTCTCCTTACGCCTTTCTTGGTTTCAATGGTAATTCCTTTCACAGGGACGCCTGCAGCGATCATTATTTTCTCTATCTTGAACGGAAGTATTCTGTTAGACGCTTTCCAGAGGCACCGGCAGGGCGCAAATGAATACAACGTGATATCTATCAGCCGCGCTTCAGGCATTTGTGTAGGAACGGCAAGAGGACATCACCACAGTCAATTGTCTGATATTAAGCCAATATGCGTACCTTCTCCATTTAGCAGCATCAAGCTTTTAACTTATAACCCTGGCTATACCTTCACCCACTACTACAACAAGAAAAAGCTTACTGTCTCACCTAGTCACATTCATCTACCGCCCAAACTATCAATTCATGCAGAGAAGCAAGAATACTCTATCGAAGGCAAATCTCTTTCTAAAGCAGAACAGCTATGGATTGACAAAGAACTAGACAGTTTTTTAGGGCTGCCTTTGCAAAGAATTCACCCTACTGGCCCAGGGAAAGTAGACCAGATGTAGTGGTCAGGTTGAACGGAGAAAGAACAGAAGGATAAAAGGAAAGGCAAAGTAAAGCCAACCTCGAACAGAAATTCAGCGCGAATAGAAGGGAACCGATGAAAACTGTCATTCAAAAGATAGAACAATATAGTCTACAAAAAGAGCTAAGTACGGAAGAAAGACGAAAGGCCGGTAGACAGACTTTCTTAGCAAGAGATACCAATACGCAAGAACCTGTTGTCGTCAAAATCATTCGGTTAGATCAAGCTATTCACACCGCCGATCAATGGGTAGAACTCAAGCTTTTTGAACGAGAAAGCAACATTCTGCAAACGTTAGATCATCTAGCGCTACCAAAGTACAAAGACGCTTTTGAAACAGACGTTGAGGGCATTCGTAGCTTTGTGCTGGTGCAAAGCTATCTCGAAGCAGATTCTTTAGAAGCGCTTCTCCAATCAGGCAGACGATTTTCAGAAAGCGAAGTATTAGACATTGCTAAGCAACTGCTCACCACTTTGCACTATCTCCATATGCAAGTACCGCCAGTCGTCCATCGCGACATCAAACCCAGCAATATCTTGATCGGTTCATCTAAAGAGATTAGATCATCCAAGGATAGTGCTGACGATCACGTTGGTGATGTTTATTTAATTGACCTTGGCTCAATCCATACAGAGCTGACAAAAGAGAGTGACACCATTACCATTGTGGGCAGCTACGGCTATATCCCATTAGAACAATTCGCTGGACAGGCTGTTCCTGCTTCTGATCTATACAGCTTAGGGATGACTCTGATCTATCTGGTCACAGGTACTCATCCTGCTGATATGGCTCATATCAACGGCAAAGTTCAGCTGCCTTCTCACTCTGTTCAACCTGCCTTCACTCGATGGTTAGAGAAAATGACTCATCCCAGCCTCAACCAGAGAATAGAGTCTGCCGAGCAAGCTCTGGCTATGCTGGAGGCAAAAGAACATAATCAGGGGCACTATCAGCATCTGAAGCCTGAAGGAACAGAAATAGTTGTAGAGAGAACGCGCGATCGCTTACGAATTTCAATAGACAAACCCAAAAGTCGCTTACCCAGGCAGGCAGGAAATGGTGTTTTTGCCTTAACCTATATAGTTGCACTTTTCTATTTCCCCGTCCTACTCTTTAACATTCTGCCTCTGACTTTTGCTCTAAAGATAGGCATAGTTGTAGTCTCCTATGTTCCAGTCCTCCGTTTTATTGTTATGCCTCTATCTCTTGTCCTGAGGGCAGGCGTTGAGTCATCTTTAAGCTGTTACTTTAGAAGCCGACCAAACTCGAACCAGCAACAAACGATAGTTGAGATCGATCGCAAGCAAGGCATTCGTACAGGCACTCAAAGAAAAGACCGAACAGCCGTGGAGTGGGACCAGCGAACTTCTCGCTACGAGGCCCTCGACCTGTTGGCATACAACCCTGGCTATAAGTTCAACAGCTACAAAGAAGGAGATAACACTGTTACGCAGAGCAAAGGGGGCGTCCCACCTGAACTATCCGTTCACGCAGGTACACTCTCATATCCTATTGGTCACAGTCGTCTGTCCGCTGCCGAATTTTGGTGGCTTGGTCAAGAGCTCAGCGACTTCCTAGATCTAGAGCTACAAACCATCTATCCCATGCCCATCGTCACCGTTGCCGCCACCAGCACAGGCGGGTGCGGCTGCTAACTCAACCTTTTTCTAGCTAGCTCTTTCCTAACTTGTCTTTCTTCAGTCTATAAAAGGTTAATTGAGCAACATGACTCCTGAGCAAAAGCTACTGTACGACCAAATCGTCCAATTCAAACTCGATCAGCCTGGCGTACTTTGTCCTTTTTCTACCAAACTCGCCTGGCAATATGGCTGGTCAGGCGTCTTTACCCTTCGGGCCATTCGTGAATACAAGAAATTCATTTTCCTGATCATGGTCTCAGAGCAGCGCCTATCCCCGGCCACCGTAATCGATCGCGTATGGCATCAACACATCCTTTATACCCAGTCTTACTGGATTGACTTTTGCGAAAAGCTGCTCAAGCGCCAGATTCACCATACCCCAGGGCTCGGCGGTGAAGAAGAAGGCATGAAATATTATCGTCAGTGCGATAGGGCACTGACGCTTTATCAACAACATTTTGGCGATCCACCCGCAGATATTTGGAATCCGCCGCAAACCACAGTCGAGACCCTCGACTATCAATGGGTCAACCGGGCCAAAAACTGGGTGATTTCAAAGCCAACGATTGGGCCTGCACTTAGACTAAGTCGGCGCACTACCGGCTGACGAGCAAGGCCACAACGTCTTTTGATGCCTTCGCGTGGATATCGTCTTGAACGTAGTCACCTATATAGACATCAATCTATATCCTCGAAAGCCGCTCATAGAACCTAGAGATGCCATCTTCTTAAGCCTTCCCATTCCAATCTTGACTCATTTACTCAAGCGAAGGAGTGCTTAGAATTAGAGAACATAATTAGAGAGCAGTACTAAGAATCTAGTTCAGAAATTGCGTATCTAGCCGCCGCCAAGCTTAATTTAGCTTGTTCAATTGCCGATAAGTCTGCCCAGTTGGCCTGACGTACCGACAAGATAGTCGCTTCTACAAATTCATCAGCGCTACTGCCACGCATTGCTAATGCCATCGGTCTAGCAACCACTCGCAGGTCTGCTTCTGCTACATCACTCAAACAGTCTTGCACACAGCCGATCATCTGCTTCATCATCGGCTGACCGCTACTAGCCATCTGCTGTGCCTTTTCTGCAATTATCGCTAGCAGATCAGCGGGCAGTCGCTGTGCAAATTTCTGCTGTAGCCGAACCAGCAAACTATTTTCCACGCCGCTCCACACGCTATCGAGCTGAGCTGACAGGCTTTCCCAACCTTGCGCCGCTTCTGCGTCAGAAATTTCTAATAACGCGCCAGCAGCCGAGAGTTTCTGCTCGTACTCAGCGGCTATCTCTACCGCTACCCAAGGCGAACTTTGCTCCGGATCCAAAATGGTTTGTAGCAGTTCAGACTCAGTAGTAGATGGGGTTGACTTATCCATATCGCCGGGAGATGAAGATACATGGGTCATAATTCGCGCTTACCTGATGGTTGAGAATGGCTTGTGTGACAAAGGAAGGATACATCGAGGCTTTTGGTTGTTCCGCATAGTTCGCCTTATTTATGACAAAACCTGCAACGCCACATCAAAGATTTAACTAAAGATGAAGCTCCGCATCTACGCTAAGACTCGATGACAAATTCTAGAAGTTGACCGTCAGACTGACTGCCAAATCGAATTTGAGTGCCAGGACGTAGAGCAACTTCCTGGCGATGAACTTCTTGCCAGCTGCCGTCTCGTCGATAAAATGTACCGTAGCGAGAGTTGTCTCGAAGGAAGTAAGCCATCGCCAAACCGTCACTAGCCTGCTGCCGACGATGAAAAATCTCAGCATGGCTACTAGATACCCATGGATCAGAAATAACTAGATCGTTTAGTCCTGGCTTACGGCCGATGCGCATAACGTCACTGTAGATTGGCCAGACTTTCTTAGGATCATCGGCATCTCTGAGCATGGCCTGCCGAGCGGGTAGCCGAAAAGCGGTGTGCTGATTGATCTGGGTGGTTTGTTCGGAGAGTAACAGCTTGCCGTCAAAGTCAGGGTGCATGTAGAGGACAGGTAATGTCCAGGCTGGCTGATTGAAATGATAGAGGGTAAGCAGGTGCTGGCGAGCGATCGCAACTGCCTCATCCACCGCCATCCGCTCTGCTAATGCCTGAGCTAATGCCTGAATAAAGCTAACAGCCTCTTCATCAGCAATCGAATCCCGCATGGCAATTACAGCTGGCAGCCCGTGATGCAATAAGACCTCAGCTAAACTGCTCCGAGGCAGCGATCGCGCCTGGCTTTCTTCTGGTTGTGCTCCCCAACAGGTATTGAATACGGCTAGCCGCACCTTCGCCCTTAGCAACACTTGCGATAGCTCAGTACCACTTAAGGTCGTATCCGATAAAAACAGTAGACCCCCATCTGGTCCTGGCATCCCATGCCCCGAATAGAAAAAGACGTTGTAGCTACCTGTTTCTAGCGCATTCGATAGTTCGACGGCGCTGGGCTGCACTAACATATCCACCCGCCGCCGAGCTGTCGGACGCAGATTCAAATGACTGTTTTTCTCTAGAATCTTTTTTAGCAGCGCTGCTTCTTGATCTAGCTTGAGCTGGCCAGCTGTGGATCTTTCTTCAGCGTCGTTTGGACTGTCTTTTCCTAAGACCAACAAAATCCTTAGCGCTCGATCCAACGGTCTTGCTTCTAACGAATCAACATCGCTGCTAGTCCGGCTAAATAGAATCTTGCGCTTCAGTGAGAGGGCCCGGCTACCCGCTTGCCTCTGCATAATTTCCCAGGGCAGCGATATCAATTCTGGATCGCGAATCTCTAGGCGCAATCGCAGCGGTAAATCTTGACCAATCGCAATCCCTTGCGCCCGTTCTAGGCTACTTTTGACAGGCCCTGAAAACAACCACTGCCAAAGATTCATGCCTAGATGTTGCATGTAGCGACTGCTGTAGCTGGCCGGTTGATTCGTGACAGGAGCAACCGAGTTTGCGGTCGATAGATCGCCTTCGTTCAAGAACTGAGGAATATAGGCCGAAGGAATATGCGGCACCTGAGGTAGATTCCGTAGTGAAAAAACGGATTGCCAGCTCTGCCAGGCATCGGCTAGCTGCGGGCTCCAGTCACAGTCGTAGTGAACATGACCGCTAGGGTGGGGCGATCGCAGCACCCAAATAGCAAAGCGATCGCGCTGTAACCGTAGACTATCTACTGCGACCCACAGGCCTAAAGCATCCTGACGTGCCATCAGTTACAACTTCCTATCTGTTCAGATTGCAAATCGGTAATAGGCTCTGCAAAGCGAGACTGACGAATGCGTAGATAGTCGCCTACCACAAAGTCAATGCTGGCAATAGGAGACTCTGGAACAGGGAGGATGGACGGTCCAGCATCGGCATTGCTAGTCTCAGCAGGCGGTTCATCGGGGCTCGCAGGCAGTAGGTACCGCCTTAGACCAGGCAGTAGGGTGTAAGCTAACGCGGCCAAAACACCTAGCAGCAAAACAATCAGCCCGACCTTCTGTAGGATGACCTGGCTAGTCTTTCGATTTAGAGCAGCGCCTTCTACAGGAGATGATTCAGCAGGCGGCTGAGAAGATACCGATCGAGGCTCTAGCCGCTTGGTGATTGGCTGCTCAAGCTGCATTTGGCTAGAGTGAGGATGAGGCAAAGCAACCGTCTCGCCTGGCGCGTGCGCTGCCTTTGGCTGGGTAGCTAAGGTGGTCGGAACCATTCGCTCAGAGTTATGTAGAACCCGAGCAGCTAGCAGTCCTACGGTGACATTGTCATGACCGTTATACTCGTTGGCTAGTGAAACCAACTGCTGAGCGACCTCGTCTACTTTTTTCCCTCCATCGACTAGAGGCTTCAGTACGCTGACCCAAAATTGCTCTACGCGATCGCTATCGCTCAATCCATCCGAACACAGTAGAAAGACACAGCTTTCGTCAAGCACAAACCGCTGCACCGTTGGCCTCAACATCTTTGAGGGACCCATACCAAGCGCTTGAACTAGCGACCCGGCGCCCGGCTGAATCAGCATTTCTCGATAAAGGCTGCCGCCTAGACGAACTTGCCTAGAGGCGACATCGTCATCGAGGGTGACCTGCTGGCAGCTATGCTGGCTGATCCGATAGGCTCGGCTGTCGCCAAGATGAGCAATATAGACCTCTGCGCCTCTAATAAGTGCTAAAACTAGAGTCGTGCCCATGCGATTGCGAGCTTGCCGGTGCGCTTGATCATTCTGGGCTGAAATCTCGTCATTCGCAGCGCAGATTGCCTGTTCAATCGCCAGCATAATCTCTATCGAGCTGAGATCTGTACTATCGGATGACAGCGCGGATGACATGATTGGCGCTAGCTGGACCTTGATGGTTGCGATCGCCAATTTGGAAGCGATATCCCCACCCTGATGTCCGCCGATACCATCACAGACAATCAGCAGTTGCGGCGCAGCTGTTGTTTGGTCGCTCTTCAACGTCAAACTGGTTCCACTTTCTGGGAAACAGGCGTCCTCGTTGCGCTTTCGAGTAGGCCCTTGGTCAGTATAGACGGCCAAGTCATAGGCGACGCTCTGTTCTTCGGCGCAGATTGTGATCGCTAGCGCTAACTGGTCGCATAGCTGCTGAGCATTGAGCTGCCCCTGCTCTAGGCAATCACACAGCTCGGCTAAAAAAGCACGCACAGATAGATGAGCGGTTGTCACCAAGGGCTGCCAGGTATGGGCCAAACTCACCAGTGTGGGTGCGCCTGATCCATCTTGATCTAGCGCTAAGCATCCTAAGTCGGCTGTGAGTTCTAGCAACCGCACCACCGATCCATCCACTCGCACCAGATGGTCGTTTAGTAGCGTCGCCGCTACCCCCTCATCTTGGAAACTTTCCCACATCTGAGCAATCTGCCATAGCCAACTTAGCTGCCGTAGAGGAGGCGCATTGGTCCAGGCTGTCGCTAGCGTCGGCAAAAGCATAGGAGTGCTGACATTAGCAGTCGTCGAGTCCGCCATTGAGAAGGCACTTGACTCCAACAGCAGCACCGGATCGCCTTTTGACGTTTCGAAAGCAGCGTATAGTCGCGGCACATGGAGTGGATAGACGGACAAGTACAAGTAGGGCAGCGCCATCCCCGAAATGTCTACTGGCGCTTCGGGGACAAGACCGGGCTTTGTGTCTAAAAAAATGCGATCATGCTTTAGCAGATAGCGATTATTCAGCATTGCCCCTGGCTTCAACGTAGCCAACGTTTCGCCAGCCCCCCACAAATAGTAATGAGGCAGCGCCGAAGAGCAAACCCGGCAGTCAACGGCCTCCTCAGAATTATCCGTATTACAGTTAGGATTGGGGCAATTAATCACTAAACACTTGACCTAGACCACAACATACATTGAAGAGTTAAAGTGCCCACATAGTCATAGCGCCAGCACAGGTACTTCGTAGCCATTTCTACTTGGCCGCTGGTTCTATAGACGCATCTTGATCAGATAGTGGTTCATCCACAACTCTAGGTAAGCCCATGCTGTAATTGAGCACACGGCTCTGCAAGTTATAGCTGATTTCACCGGACTGTAGCAGCGCCCGAACAAAATGCTCTAGATCAGAGCCAATTCGCCGCAAATTGTAGTCCGTCAGTGCTTCTCCAGCGTAATCATCAACCATCCGATCAAACTCGCGATAGACCTTCTGTAGGGCTTCATCGCTCCAGTTAAACTCGTTTTCAGGATCGACATCTATCGTCAGTTGCTGATCGCTAGGAACAATCTCGTTGTTCTGAATTGTGGCCGCATAGATCAAAATGTGGCGAGTAGTGGATTTTAGCAGCATAAATAAAGACTCTTAGGGCTTTTTTCTTCAGCAGATAAACATCAGCCTACTACCAGAACTTGCGCTTGATAGTAGCTGCTCTATCAATCATCTTTGTAAGTAATTATTGTAGACGCTCGCCTGTCTACTGCATCTATCTACGCTACAGACAATACGTGTCTTGGCTACCAGTAGATATACCGAATGCTCAATAGCTGCTTGATATATTCATATAGAGCCCCAATTAGAGCCCCAATCATATAGAGCACACCGACTAGAGCACACGGACCCTAACCCTTTGACTGTATTGACCTATCTAAAGCTCATCCTCGTTCGTCACGCGCAATCTATAGGTAATGCTCAAAAAATCATGGAAGGCCAAAGCTCTACTCCACTTTCAAACCAAGGCATTCACCAAGCCCAGCAGCTTAGTGCCACCCTACACACTGAGCCTGCGCTAGGACCGTCTGTTGTCTACAGCAGCCCTAGCCTTAGAGCTGTTCAGACCGCAGAAATTCTCACAGCGTCTTTGGCTCAAGATTCATACCAGCTTTCTAGCGATCTTCAAGAAATTCACCAAGGAATTTTTCAAGGACTGACTTGGCTAGAAGCGCAAGCACAATATCCTCAGCTTTGCCATCAACTTCTAAACACTAGAAAGTGGCAACCTGTCCCTCACGCTGAATCTCCGGCAGCTGCTCGAAACCGAGCTAACCTCTGGGTCGATAAAATTCGACATCGGCATCGGCCAGGAGAAGTCATCTGGGCAATCTCTCACGCGGGTATCATGCAGCAGATAGTGTCGGTAATTCTAGGATGCGATCGCACCTGGAAAATTCCTATCCATCACACTGCCCGCTTCGAATTCTGGCTATCTCAAACTTACTGGCAGAGCTCAAGCACAGAGCCAGGAACAGACCTAGACGCAGACCAGTTCAATCCTGAACACTGGATAATCCATCGCTTTAACGACTACTCTCACCTAATTAGCTGATCCTGACTGGCTAATCCTGACTGGCTAGTCCTGACCGGCAATTTTTCAGCTTTGGGCAAATAAGCAACGTTGAAGCTTGGTCCCCCAAGATCGGGTATCATCCTCAATAAAGGGATCAAGACCTTCCGCACCTACCTGCTACTTCCATGAGCAACCCCCTCACTGAGACGCTTGAGCAGGCACGCCAGGGAAGCGTTGCTGCCATTATTCAAGTCTTCAATGAACGTCTGGCCGATTCAGGCATTCGCATTCGTGCAGTTATCGATAGCGGCATACTCCAGCTCTTATGCGAAGCGGCTTCACCAGATCAACTAGAAAAGAAAGCTGTCGTTGAAAAAGTACGTCGAGTTTTAGAGACTATCCGCCCTCGCCATATCAAAAAGGTCAAAATCAATAGCCGCATTGTCAAAGAAGAGCAGTTGCTATGGCTAGATGAAATCAGCAAAGACCCAGAGAACACACTGCTATGGTCTGAAGTCGTCACATTGCAGCACCCTTTCGCTATGCAGCGATGGATTCGCGATCGCCATCTTATGCCCAAAGCCCTCTTCCTGGGCAGAACCACTCATGCCAAAATGCCGGATAGTCTTCCTAGCAAATTGCTTGGTATTGGTAGCGTTGGTATTGCGGCGCTAGCGCTAGTGACAGGGTGGACATTTCGAGAGGATATCCTGCAGCTTCAGCAGGGCAACCCTGACCTGGTAGTTACGAAAACTGAGGTGACTAGCTCAAAGAGCGCCTCGCCTGCCCAGACTGCCGCCACTACTGGGTCCATTCCCGCTCCAGACGCCGCAGACAGAACCCCTGATACACCATCACCTGCTGCCTCACCGACCGTCGAAATCCTTACGGCGCCAGCAGAAAAGGCCAGTCAAACTGGTGATTCTGCTGATAGCACCGATGCTTTCACAGCCGCCGTACGCATTGCGCAAAAGGCGTCTATCGATGGGCAAACAGCAGCGACGGCGGCTGAGTGGCTAGATCTAGCCGCTCGCTGGCAGCGAGCAGCCGATCTCATGGCTCAGATCCCACCCGATCTTAAGCAATACGCCATCGCTCAAGATCGGGTTAGCGTCTATTCAGCTAACAGCAAAACCGCACTCGAAAGGGCTGCGGCTCTATAGCTGATTATTCCAAGCTGATTCCACGTAATGTTTTTGCTTTAGGCTTAGCAGTAACCGGGGCTCGTTCTATGGTTTGCGATCGCACCCGGCTTCTATCAAAGTGCTTTTGCCATTCAGTGGGTGCATTCAACGTTTCGCCACCATGCTTCGTCAATCGTTGTCTCACTTGGCACATGACGGGCGTATTCACACAGGCACCAGAGATAATCACCTGCCCCTTTGTCAGCGCCGGCAGCTCTTTAAGTAGATCGCGGCCTGCTGCTTCTACGCCATACTTTAGACTTTCTTGATCCACCGGATTCACAATCCGCATTAGAAACTGACTCATGCATTGCGAGAGTACATCCGAATCTAGCTTGCCGGGTCGCTGCGTGATCAACCCTACCCCTAGACCAAACTTTCTGCCTTCACTCAAAATGGTTCGCAAGATTGCCTTACATCTAGCTGGTTCCTTTGCAGGTGCAAACCGATGGGCCTCTTCAATCAGCGTGAAGACAGGGTAGGGAAGATAATTCTCATCTCCTGGCGAATTCTTCTCTTTGGCCGTATTCATCCGGGCTAGGTAGCTCTGTCGCAGCACCGCCGCGCAGATCACCTGCTGCTCTTCTTGGCTAATTTCATTCATCTGTAGCACCGTCACCCGCCCCGGCTCAAACAAATCCTGTGGTGATAGATGATTTGTCTGATGAAAATATCGCGAACTAGCAAAGCGATCTAACTTCCACTCAATCGCTGGCGCTGACGAGCCAATCTTTAAGTTGCCTTCATCGTCTTCAGAGGTATCCGCCTCATTGACAGCAGCGATCAGGTCATCGACATTCCAGCGGTAGTCACCTCTGCGATGCCGCTTCAAGATCAAAAAAGCTTTGTTGAGAATAGCCTGCTGGCGATCGCTCATCTCCGGTAGCAGGGTCAGTACGTCGTGATAGTCCAAAGACGAAATCCGAATCGTAATATCGTCCGGCGTTAGAATTCGCACGTCTGGCGCGTAGCCATCTGTTGAGGCAAACGCAGGATGGCCGCGCATTTCAGCTAACGTACCGTACTCGCCATGGGGGTCAAAAATCAGCACTGCCGCTCGGTTGTACGGCTGTAGAAACTCCTCAATCAGTACACCGGCCGTGTAGCTTTTTCCAGAGCCCGTACCGGCCAAGATCGCCATGTGCGTACTGACGAGTTCTTTCACATCTAACGCAACAGGCACCGCATTGCCTGGACGTAACAGCAAAGAACCTACCTGCGCTGAACCAATCTCACCTGGCTGTTTTTTGTTCACCACCTGCCGTAAGGTATCGTCGTCAGTGATAGAGACTCTAGAGCCAGGGGCGGGCGTTAGGCGCGGATTGATAAAGCCTAAGGCTGGATTGAAATAGCCGATGACATCAACAGTAACCTCATAGATTTCGGGGTTAGGGTGTGAAAAGCCAATCAGAGCCGCGATCGCATCAGGACTAATCTCGGCATCTGCTAACATCCGATCCGGCAAGTGATCGCTCAAGCGACGATCAGAAATCTTGCCTAGTATCTGTAGAGAGCCACCTTGAAAAGAACTTTCACCATTCGGCGCATTTACCTCATAGTAGACAAACTCGCCAATCTTCACCTGGCGACTATCTGATGTTATAAAAACATATTGATTGCCATTTTCACCCGGTCCCTTCACCGTTCCAATCACGCCAGTTTTTAAAGCGCCTTGACTCGTCATCGAAGACTTAACCGTTCCAACCATGACAACCTAATCGAACACAACGTTTCTCTAGATTCTTATAGCAGTTATAGCAAGGGTTCGCACGCTTTATAAATACATAGTTACTAACTGCTAGTATAGAGCCTTGTATTTCTCACAATTACTTGGAATGAAGTGTAGTGTGATTGCGGAAGGCACATCACCTACACTAGCTACTACAATGAGTCTAAGCAAATATGCTTACTCCATCTAAAATACCTTTGTATCAGCCAGTGCAGACCGGATCAATCTTGCAGCGATATAAAAACGCTATAGACAAGGCGTACAAAGGGATATATCGAGCAATCACCTAACCTTAGAATAAGTAAAAGTCTTTAAAGCCTGTGACAAACAACACGCTATCCTATCCCAATTCGTCTGACGCAGATGGGCAGCTAGTAGATGCGCCGACGTTACCGATCAAAGGTGATAGCGCTATCTCACCTCTTTTGGGCTCAGCAGTCGTCAATGTTTCTACAGAGAAACGACCTGCAAAGGAGCGCAGGATTCTAGCCTCTGTGATCATTCCTCGGTCAATCGAAAACGTATGGCAGGTTATTACCGATTACGAAAAACTTGCTGACTTTATCCCAAGTCTTACTATCAGTAAGCTTATACCTAATTCAGAAGGCTGCACTCGCCTAGAGCAAGTCGGTTCTCAGTGCTTTTTAAAGGTCAAGTTCTGCGCTCGCGTCGTCCTAGACATGCGCGAAAACTTTCCTTATGAAGTCGGTTTTCTAATGAGAGAAGGTGACTTCAAGCGCTTTGAAGGTGCCTGGCGGCTAGAGCCTACTGACCAGGGAACACGGTTATCCTACGAGCTGCTGGTCAAACCGCCTGCAGCTATGCCAGCTTCGCTGATTGAGCGTCATCTTCGCAACAACCTTATCACTAACTTGTTGGCAATCCACAAAAGGACGCTTGAGGTCAGCTCATAGTACTAACAACAAGCGATCAGATTATGCTCAGAGTATTCAGAGTATATAGAGTTTATGGTTATGTAGAGCATTCCTAGGTCTTTCGCTTAGCAGCACGCACAAAAAGGGAGCTCACTATGTTTAGTGAGCTCCCTTTTTACATACCCCCAGGGGAATTCGAATCCCCGTCGCCTCCGTGAAAGGGAGGTGTCCTAGGCCTCTAGACGATGGGGGCGTATGTCATTGGACCTATATAAAGATACCCGGTGCTCGCACCAAGTGTCAAACTAAATGCAGCAGCGCTCACCTGCTGAAAAGTCGACAGACAACTAGCGTAAATCTACAAAGATAGAAAAGTCATAGAGCCACACCCAAAGAACTCTCTTGAACCCCAGGATGCAGCACATCTCAACCTAATCACATGCATTAGAATCAGCCTCGATCACCTTCGTTTTCTCTGCTTGAGGCCAGCGTCAGGTGTGCACTTAGTAGTTACACAGTGTAGTTACGCAATAGAGGCGTCAGCTCCTAGTAGATGTTAACGCTGGCTTAGATTAATTCGGCTTTCCTATTCACCTTCTTCCATGGGCTCGACTAAGCCTGTCAACCAGCATGTCTATAACAAACGGCTGGAATTACGTAAGCGGATAAGCTGTCTGCGCATTTTAGGCGAGGCTTGAGCAACGTCCTGAATATGTGCGATCGCTACTTGACTATCTAATGGCTCTAAATAATCGTCGCTTCCGTAAGCAAAGGCATCCACTAACGTCTCCACCAGTTGCTCTTTGTCAGTCATAGCTACCTGTTCCTCGATAATGCGAAATTTAAGGCGGACCTCGCACTCGTAGATGCCAACATCATTATCAGGCGGTAAATCTGGTGAGCTGTTCATGGTTAGTAAAAGTAGGTTTCAAGAGGAGTACGTCTAAAAAAATCTCTAAGCATTAAGTTCACATAAATTGAACTTGAGAAGGCACTTTCAAACATACATAAATGTTTTATTCAGGTACTTTTTGAATTCCCTTAAGAAAGCGATAGATAACACTTTATTAACTTGATATAGGCAATATTTCCTGCTCTAAAAATGCATTAATAAGTACAATCTTCGGTGACTATTTTATACAAGACAAAATGCTGTCATTCCCTAGATAGACTGTTTTGAATACGCAAGTATGTCAATGGTCATAGATGTCTTTTTGAAACAGTATATAAATAGATACGGACAAAGATAGATACTTTCATAAGTCCGTATATAGAACGGTTGTGGCCACTTTTAGCGGTTAGTTTTTAGAAAGCTTTTATTGAAAGAAGGTAGCGTATGTAAGCTCTAAGAGCTTTGCTTTGCTAGATTAAAGCCAACTGGAATAGATTTCTTTAGATTTCTGTTAGATTTGTTTGTGTCGCTTATATTACTCAGTAGAACGTTTTTCCCAGTGTGTTTGTTGACTGGGTAGTAAGATTCAAGAGTGACTAATTACAGCACGTCGTAGATATAGGAAATTGGGTGGCTAAGTACTCTCCAGAACATCCAGAAATAGAGCCTTTGGGTAGGGTTGAGCTGCTAGTAGCAATGGCAGCGACGGCGATTATCTTGCTGCTAGTAGCCCGAGTCTGGCTATTGTTCGAAACGTTTCGTTTCCCTCTGATATTTACCTGGCAGGTGCTGGGATTCGGTATGGCACTTGGACTGGGTATCTCTACGACGAGTGCGCTGATCTATCGATTGTGGCCGACGTATAAAAGGAGCGCCGATGTTTACTTAGAATTTGTGCTGGCACCGTTGATTCTTTCTGACTCCATATGGATCGGGTTATTGCCAGGAATGAGTGAAGAGCTTCTATTTAGAGGGGTGATGCTTCCAGCCGTTGGGTTAAATGCAACAGGGTTAGTCGTATCTAGCCTGTGCTTTGGCGTTTTGCACATGTCTGGGCGTGAGCAGTGGGCCTACGCAATTTGGGCTTCGGTAGTTGGGCTATTGTTAGGGGCAAGCGTAATCGCAACCGGTAATCTACTGGTGCCAATTACCGCGCACATAGTGACTAATTTTGCGTCTAGTTTGTTCTGGCAGCTCTCGCGACGTTCTGCTTAGAGGCGATCACGTCTAACGTGATCGCACTATCCGCCATCTGACGGTGGTCCGCTATCTGACGATGGTTCTGATGATGGTATAAAGCTAGTTCGGCGGCATCACGCACCTTTTCTAGCGCATCTGCTACAACCTCCACACCTGAGTTCAGCTGCCTAGCCTCCTCTGTTAATGTTTGCTTCCAAATGCGGCTTCCTGGCTGTCCATGAAATAGATGCAGCATATGGCGAGTGATGCTGTGCAATCGGGTTCCTAGCTTCTGGGTGTGGTAGTCAATATAGGGCAGCATTGACTCTACTACCTGATATCGAGTCTGAGGCTCAGTCGTTTCACCAAATATCTCTTGATCGGCCTTTTCAAACAGAAAAGGAATATCATAGGCGGCTCTGCCAATCATTACCGCATCAACTGCTCGCAGCTGATTTTTCACTTGGGCAAGCGTTTTGAATCCGCCATTGATTTCTATTTGTAAATGAGGAAATTCTTGCTTAAGTCGATGCACATCGGCATAGCGCAGCGGCGGAATGTTGCGATTGTCTTTCGGACTTAGGCCCTGCAGCCAGGCTTTGCGAGCGTGAACGCTAAACCTTTGGCAGCCGGTTGCCGAGACGATGGTGACAAAGTTGGCCATGTCTTCATAGCTATCTTGATCGTCGATGCCGATGCGATGCTTCACACTTACCGGTAGCGCTGAGGCAGCTATCATCGCCGAGACACAATCTGCTACCCTTTCTGGCTGCGCCATCAGACACGCACCGAAGTTGCCGCTCTGAACGCGATCGCTCGGACACCCAACGTTCAAATTAATTTCACTGTAGCCAAATTCAGCCGCCCGCCGCGCACTGTTCGCCAGCAGCTTCGGGTCATCACCGCCCACCTGTAGTACCAGTGGATTTTCATCAGGCGTAAAGCCAATCAACCGGTCGAGGTCGCCGTAATAGATTGCCTGCGCATTGACCATCTCGGTATAGAGCAGCGTACGCCGGGTGATCTGCCGCATGAAGAAGCGGTAGTGGCGATCGGTGCGATCCATCATGGGAGCGATGCTCAAAAGATGCATAGGCGGCAGCTGATTACTTACTCATCTGGTTACTTACTCATAAAGTCTAGCGCCTGCTGCGGTTGTCCCCATAGGACCTGTTCGTGCTTGTAAATCACCATGCCAGGGAGTGCGCCTTTGGGCTTGTATACATTTTTGGGCTCGGTATAGACGACGGGCACCTGGTCCGATTGACGAGCGCGGCTGTAGTAGGCAGCGAAACTGGCAGCTAGCTGTAGGGTTTCGTCTGTGGGCACTTCCCCAGCATTCAGGCGCAACAGCACATGGCTTCCTGGAATTTCTTGGGCATGAAACCAAAGGTCGTAGTCGCTGGCCTGCTTGAAGGTGAGCTGTTCATTTTGACTGTTGTTGCGACCGATAAGAATTTCGAGACCCTGAGGAACCGTATAGCGACGAAAATCTACAATGTCTTCTCGATGACGACTCTTAGCTTGAGCGGCTTGGGTAGATGGTGATCGCCCACTCGTATCGCGCAAATACCCCTGGGCTATCAGCTCTAAGTAAGTTTCTTCCAACGCTTTTAGATCGGCCTCGCTCTGGTAGGCAGGCACTTGCAATAAACTGTCTTCGACTTGATTTAGATAATCGATTTCAGCCTTGACTTCAGCTAACAGCGGCATGATCGCAATCCGCGATCGCTTTAGCTTCTGATGCTTTTTATATAAAGCCTGCGCGTTCTGCACCGCGTTCTTCTCAGGATTTAGTGAAATCACAACCGGCTGATCAGAGTCAAAGTCGCGCAGCTCGATTTCGCTCATCCCTACCTGCCACTTGGATAGATGCGCCATGAGCAAGTCGGCCTGTCGGCGATACGCTTCTGCCTGGTCAGACTGCTGTAGCCTAGCGGTAAACGTATTGGCTTTCTGCTTAAGTTTTGCCTGGCGATGTCTAAGCGTTTGACTAAGCTGATGGTGCAGTCGGCGAAACGCTTCCTGATTGAACTGATAGCGATAATAATCTTCTAGAAGCGTCTGTTCATTTTGAACAGGATATAGAACAACCTGGTCGCTGTTGACCAGCAGATCTGATAGAACCGTGTAGCCGCCAGTTTCTATGGTGGCTGCAGCGAATGTTTCGGTAGATAGGCAGCTCAACCAATGCTGCCACGCCTTGAATAGACGCTGCCAGTTGTCTTCTGTTAGTTCGGAAGTCCTAATATCAACCGATAGATCAGCAGACCAAATTAGCTGGGTAGCAACTGACGAGCTAACACCACTAGAGGCTTTTACCAGCATTTTCTTGAGCTTGCCAGGAATCAAAGAGATGCGATCGCGCCAATCTTCAAACCCTTCTGCTAGCGAGGGGAGCTTACCTCGAATCCTCGGCGGATGCACGTAGGGTCGACCCGTTTGAATCGGCCTAACGCTAGAGCGCTGCTCGCTGACCTGATGAGCTGCGGTCACAATCAATTTATCTGCGGTAGTTAGGATCACATTGCTATATTTGCCCATGATTTCTACATAGAGATGCCACAGCGCCGGTTCATCAGGACGCTGAGCAAACTGTAGATCTAACACTCGCTCCCACGGCGATAAGACATTGATCTGAGTGAGCGCTAATCCACCCAGCTGATGCTTGAGCTGCTGAGAGAAGGTAAAGGTGTCCGGTTGCCTGGGCGGTGGGGAGGCCATATGGATACGCGCTGCCTGCGGATGCCAAGAAATTGCTAACCAGCCCTTTTCTTCAATAGTTCTGAGTGCGATGAACAGCGTGTATTGATCGCGCTGATAAACCTGCTCACAGCGAGCGGGCAGCCAATGGGCACGCAGACCTGCTCTGGCGGCTGATAGAGTCGTGTAATCAACTGGCTGCACAAAGCACCTCTTGGGACAGTAGGGGCATTAGAAATAAGACAAATAGCAGACAAATGGTAAAAGAAAAGCTAGCTACAAATCTAGAAGCCAGCAAGAAAGGCATCGTTTAGGACAGAGATACCAGGTCACAGACATAACTGTTTAAGGACATTTCAAGCTATCAACCAAGTTTCGCTAGATCCTTAAAACACTATAAACCCGTCTTACTACCCGCTTAGCCCACTACAATCTTGTAGAGACATATAGCTTATCCACATTAGGTTCAGAATTAGGTTTAGAAACGCCGTTTTCTGACAAACCTAGTGGTCGCCATTAGCAGCAGCCAGGAAACGGACTAAGCAAAAGGTGGGATAGAAACGCTGCGAGTTCAAGGCCTTACACGCTATGGTTGAGAGAGGTTCGTTACATACCGCAATTTTTGCCGCATCGAATGAGTACTGCTGCCCGTCCTGCCCAACTCGACAAACTTGTCAAACGCTTTGCCCGTATCAACGACCCTAAACGTCGATATGAGCAGTTGCTCTGGTATGCCAAGAAATTAGAAGCTTTTCCAGCCGAGGGAAAGACTGCTGAAAACAAGGTGCCAGGATGCGTTTCGCAGGTATACGTCACGGCTAGTCTCGATCAGGATAAAGTCAGTTTTCAAGGTGATTCGGATGCGCAGATTACAAAAGGACTGCTAGCAATGCTGATCATTGCTTTAGAAGGCCTCTCACCTGCAGAAATTATCAAGCTCTCCCCAGATTTCATCAAAGAGACCCAGTTAGATGTCAGCCTAACGCCATCTAGAGCCAATGGTTTTTACAACATCTTCAAAACGATGCAGCAAAAAGCACTATCGCTTGCTGAGCAGACAGCTACTGACTGAGCTAACTGATCGAGCTAACGGTTAATAGAAAGCCTATAGATGGATACCGCACTCAGTCTTTTCAGTCCCGCGCCAGCGTCCCGCTCGCTCGTCTTCGTCCGCGCTCGTGCGAGTCGTCAGTGGCTGATCGCCAATGCTAGTGTAGCCCTGGTCGTGTAGGGGGTTATAGAGCACATCATGCTTAAAGATATAAGCCCAAATATCTTTGCGTGTCCAGTGGGCCAATGGATTGATCTTTAATCTGCCTTGATCATCTCGCTCGAAGATAGGCAAATCTTTACGAGATTCCGACTGATCGCGCCGCCGCCCAGTGATCCAAGCCACTGCATTTAAATCGCTCAAAGCCCGCTGCAAGGACTCTACTTTGGTTAGCTCATAGAATCTATCGATGTCAGTCTCCCACAGGTTTTCACCATAGCGGGCAGCAAAAGACTCACGCGAACTCGCACCTACAGCAGAATAGGTATGTAGATCAAGCTGATAACGCACCTGCGCTTTGCGAGCAGTTTCTAGCGTTTCGGGGAATAAATGCAGCGTGTCTAGAAAAACGACCGGTACTGGCTGATCTAGCTCTTCGTAGAGCATATGCGAGATGGCTAAGAAACTAAAAGACGTAGTTTGTACTAGTCCTGTTGGAATCTGGGTTGTACACCAAGCCAAAATCTCTTGCGGGCTCGCCTGGGCAAACCGCCGATTGAGTAAGTTTAGATCCAACTGCTGAATAAATCGTTTAGGGTTGCAAGCGGCTACTGCATCAATTGCAGATAGATCGCTTACAGGGGCCTCTATACACTGAACCATATTGTTTAACCCCTGCGCCTAAGAGTGGTCGCGCCAAGTTTCCCTCACAATCCTACCCCAATAAACACCCGTATTCCGATCGGAATACCGGCCATTAGTTTTCTTGACCTATTTCTCAGTTTTTTATGGCCAGCCACACAGCAATCAACCGACAATAAATCAAACGTTCAAAAATAGAAATAGACTTACGATCTTTTTGCATGCCTATGAAAACGCTCATTTTGTATAGCAAACCCGGGTGTCATCTTTGCGAAGGACTTCAGGAAAAATTAGAAACGCTGCCTGTCCATCTAGAGATCAGAGATATTACCCAAAACCAAGACTGGTTTCAAAAGTATCAGTACGAGATTCCGGTTCTTTGCTATACCGAAACATCTGGTAGTGCTTCTATAGAGCGCTCCTTGCCTCGGGTTTCTCCACGGGCATCAGCCACGCAAGTAGCCAAAACAATACAGACGCACGCTGGCCCCTTTGAGGCATAATTTCAGCATCAATTTTGGCTAGGGGATATTTTGTGATGCTGCTAAGAGATCTTTTGACTGGGCTAGAAGCATCTGAGCTAGAAGATTTTAAACTTCCTGAGGCGATCGCCGATCATTCTCACTGGACTAAGGCAGTCACTGGCCTATCCACCAATTCTCAGGCTATTGAACCTGGCATGGTGTTTATTGGGATGCCTGGAACTAGGGTCGATGGCGGTGAATTTTGGCAAAGTGCGATTGAGAAAGGCGCGATCGCAGCGCTCGTTTCACCCTCTGTTCTTGCTAGCAAACCCAACACCAGCGACGCGCTAGTCCTTACCACTAGTAATATTGCTAAAGTCTGCGCCGAACTAGCTGCGAGTTTCTACGCTCAGCCAGCCAAAGCGATGAACATAGTCGGCGTTACTGGCACCAATGGCAAAACGACAACAACTCATCTAATCGAATACTTTCTCAACCACGCCCAACAAAAAACTGCCATTCTTGGCACTCTCTACACTCGCTGGCCAGGCTACGAGAAGATCGCTGTTCACACGACGCCCTTTTCCATTGATTTGCAAGCAGAGCTAGCTAGCGCCCACCAGGCAGAGTGTCAAACCGTCGTCATGGAAGTTAGCTCCCATGCGCTCGCTCAACATAGAACTTGGAGCATTCCCTTCGAGGTAGCTGTCTTTACTAATCTCACCCAAGATCACCTTGACTATCACAAAGATCTTGACGACTATTTCGAAGCCAAGGCGCTACTGTTTAGCCCTGACTACCTGAAGGGGCATGCCATCGTTAATCAAAAAGATCCCTACGGGCAGAAGTTGATTGAGCGAATTGGCAAGCACAAAACTTTGACCTATGACATCACGGATAGAAGCGCCGATCTCTATACATCTGATCTTAGATACAGCCCAATAGGAGTCAGTGGCACTATCCACACGCCAGCTGGAAACGCTAGCTTTAGCTCACCCCTTGTCGGTCAATTCAACCTAGAAAATCTACTAGCTGCCGTTGGCGCGGCGCTACATTTAGGCGTCTCCCTAGACCAAATCGTGGTGGCGCTCCCTGAATTTAAAGGCGTTCCTGGACGAATGGAGCGAGTACAAATCTCAACCGGTATGGCAGCACAGGCTGTTGTAGAGCTAGATACTGTTGCAGAGCCAGATACTGTTGCAGAGCAAGATATTAGTGTGATCGTGGACTATGCCCATACACCAGATAGCTTAGAGAATGCGCTCAAGGCCGCTCGCCCCTTTATCGAGGGTCGATTGATCTGTGTGTTTGGCTGTGGGGGAGATCGGGATCGCTCTAAAAGACCTAAGATGGGTCGCATTGCCTACGAACAGTCAGATTTCGTAATTGTGACTTCTGACAATCCGCGTACAGAATCGCCTGAACAGATACTAGAAGACGTCGTGGCTGGAATTGAAGGGCCGCTAGATGAAGAGCAGGTAATTGGCGATCGCGCCGCCGCTATTCGTAGCGCTATCTTGAATGCCCAGCCGGGAGACGGCATTGTCATCGCCGGTAAAGGACACGAAGACTATCAAATTTTAGGAACCGAAAAAATTCATTTTGACGATCGAGAACACGCTAGAGCAGCGCTTGAAGAGCGCTTACAAAAACCCTAAGAGCAAAACTGCGGAACCCATTGCAAAGATGGCCGGATAAGTGGGCATATTCGAGTAGATAAACTCAACCTACTGTTCGATGTTTCCTGTAAGAGCAAGATTAGCCAATAGGTGTTTATTAACAAAATCCCATCCGACAAGCTTCTCGTAGAGTTTCACAGACCTTCATACAGCTAGTATCGGATGCATCATTTAGCAAGAATCTGCGTTTCGACGTAGAGAGACTTTGCATGCTACCCACACCACTATAAAGAACTGAAGCTACTGATACGTCAGGTCGCTGCTCCACAACTTCTGATTTGGAACTTTGCATTTATCCCAATCAGCATTTGAGGGCTGCTGAGCGGATATTCATAAATCAAGCAAATATACTATGTCGTTACCGTCCTTACTAGCTCACACGGTCAACCTATCGCCTTCATCAGGAGCGATTGTTGATCCAAGAGGGTTTAAAGCCGCACTCCAATCTTTCATTCAATTCTTAATCACCCATCAGGTTCGTGCGACTCTATGGGTGAAACTACCAAAAGACGACGCTTGGTGGCAAGATATCTGGCAATATGCTCAGCAGGCAGCAGGTTGTACTATCTATAGCCTGGGCGAGCAAACGGGTGATCCGCCCGACAGCTTAGCAGCTAGTCTACGACCGATTCCTATCGAGCAGACCCCTGAATTAAGGCGTGAATACCTGTGCCTAGCTGTTTGTGATCAGTTCGTAGGCTCGCTAGTGGCAGCTAGAGTAGCACCCGGAACAGCTTCTGATAAGCGAACACTACGGCTATATAGTTCAACTTCTCTGCGCACAATCGCGGCTTTATCTACCAATATCAAAGCTGTGATTGAAGACAGCTCATGCGAGCAGACCATCGCCGGCGCCGCTGTGCTTAGTCAGTGGGAGCGTTACTTTCCAAAGGCTCTATGGACTCAGGGGACCTTGCCGCTATCCGACGCTTTCTTGAGCTGGCAGCTGCAGCGCCAAGAAGACCTGCGATCCCAGCTCAACAGAAGTCGTAGCAGTCACAAAGAGGCTAAGAGCAATTCTGGTGCCCGTAGGATCAATGCCGACTTTCTTGGGCAAGCAAGAGAAGAGTTGCAATCGCCGCTGACCACTATCAAAACGGCCCTAACGCTCTTGGGTTCGCCCACGCTCAAGCTGGCTCAACGACAGCGCTACATAGAGATGATTGCGACTCAGTGCGATCGCCAGAAGAATCTTGTCAATAGCATCATTGAACTCTTGCAGCTCCAGATGACGCCAAGCCAGTCACCCCAACCTATTGGCCTTAGCGAACTGCTGCCTGGCATTGTTAGTATCTATCAGCCCATTGCTCAAGAGCGAGATATTATGCTGGCTTATACTATCCCCGATCGGCTCGCGACCGTTCTAGGAGTAGAAGCCGAGCTCAAGCAAGTTGTTGTTCACCTGATCAAAAATAGTATCAAAAGAATCGCTAAGCGTGGTCGAATCTGGGTTAGCGCTGTCCCTGATGGCAAGAACTTTATCGTCCTTACCGTCCAAGATTCAGGTAGCCATATTCCCAAATCCGAAATCGATCGGCTCTTCGAGCCTTTCCACCCATCAACGCACCCATCTACTAACAGTGATATAGCAAACCTAGATCTCATGCTAGTAGAGCAACTAGTGCAGAGGATGGGTGGACAGATTATGGTAGAAAGTCCGCCAGACCGAGACACCCTTTTCAAAGTTGCACTTCCCGTTCAGCCACCCTCATCAGCGCGGATAGCTGCCTCCAAACCGATAGCGCAAGCAGATCGCTTTGTCAGAAGAAGTCTTGGGCCTGCTAGAACGACTAACAGCCAGTCTATAAATGATCAATCCGTAAATGACCAATCTGTAAATGACCAATCTGTAAATGCACAGACACCCGCTGCCATCTCATAGAGATCTCGTATAGCAACGGGGCTGGATGCATACTCTGCGAGAAGGCAAAGCCTACAGTTATCGCTGACTACTTAGCGCTTCTGTTAAAGGTTTCCAGCCCTAGAAAATGTGTAGAGCGAAGTGGCAAAAGCTATAGAACTTTGGTCTCCTAAACATCAGAAATCACCAAACATAAGAAGCAGCCAGGACTAAGGCGCCTCGTCTTCGGCCACCAATGTTTCAATTAGCAAGGCGGCCTGCTTTTGCTTTTCTTGAAGGAAGCGATCGCATTGCTGCAATGCGCCTACAGCTTCAGAAAATTGATCGAACACCTCAGCTAAAGAGAGTTCTCCCCCCTCTAGCTGCTGGGTAATTGACTCAATGCGAACTAACGTCTCTTCGTAATCCCAATTGTCAGGCAGAGAAGGTGTCTTTTTTTGGCGAGGCATAGAACAGTGGACGTAGGGAACAGTAGGCGTAGGAAACAAGAAGCATGGGAGATAAGGAGTGTAAGGAACAGCTAAGAATTAGGCAAAGCCAACTTTTGCTTACGAGAGCCAGCTTAGTTAAGACAGTCTGGCTAACGATTAGCAGACACCGTAGCTTTGACTTTACCTTTACCTAACTGAATTTCTAATTCGGTACCAGGAGGAAGCTGGTTGGCATCTGTAGCAATTTCTCCTGCCGTTTTGACTATTGCATACCCTCGCTTCAAAACGGCCTGAGGATCTAATGTCACGAGTATCTCTTGCAAAAGCTGATGCTGGTGCTGCTGGTGCTGTAATCGCTGATTTATAGCTGAGATCAGCTGCTGCTTCTGCCATACTAGTGATTTCTGATGCTGAGTTAGCTGGCGGTCCACACGCTGACGTTGAAGTCTCGTCCTTAATGATTGTACCTGCGCTTGAGCGTGCTGCAGCCGCCTAGCCACTACCTGCCCAGCTCTTTGCAAATAATTCACCTGTTCTTGGTACAGCTCATCTAAGCTAGGCGTAATCATTTCAGCCGCAGCAGTTGGAGTATGAGCACAGGCATCTGCGACTAGATCAGCGAGTGATTCATCTCGCTGATGGCCTATCCCAGTAACTACAGGAATAGGGGAAGCCGCGATCGCCATCACCACCCGCTCATCATCAAAGCAGGCAAGATCTTCTACGGCGCCCCCACCTCTAGCTAGCATCAATACATCAGCTCTGCCATCTCTATCTACTCGGGCGATCGCCTTTGCAATAGAAGCTGGCGCCTGCGGACCTTGAACAACTGCTGGAGAAAGTAGCACCCTCAGTCCAGGACTACGTTGGACTAAGGTCCGTTGAATATCTCCCCAGGCAGCAGCCTGGATAGAGGTAACTACTGCCAGCATCCGAGGATAAGCAGGAAGCGGACGCTTTCGATCTTCATCAAAGAGTCCCTCAGCCGCAAGACGTGCCCTTAGCCGACGGTAGCGCAACGCCTGCAAGCCCTCACCAGCAGGTAATACTTGCCAAACAGTAAGCTGATAGGTACCTCGTTTTGGATATAGGCGAATCTGACCTAAGACCGTAACTTGTTCACCAACTTTCGGCGCCGTAGTCAGACGAGGTAGCTGTGACTTCCAAACGACACAACTGATTGCAGCCGATCCATCCGGCTCTTGTAACGTAAAGAAACAACCCTGGCGGTGGTGGTTAGCACTCGAAACCTCTCCTACCACCCATACTTTGTGCAGGTGAGCATCTTCTTCTAGCAATAGCTTCAAATAGTCAGTTAGCCCTGCGACACCAATGGCTAGCTCGGTTGTCGTCTTGGCAAGTTGATCCATGATATTTTTACTTTCTACTGCGTCTACCAGTTTGGTTAAGGAAATGGATATCTATGATGGCCTCAAGTGCTAACAGCTAACTTAACTGGAAAAGTAAGAATATATCTTTCCTTCTACATCTTTACTTGCTATACCTACCAGAATTTGCGAGACGCTGATAGCTGATAGCAGTCTTCTTGAGAAGCAGTATCGACCATTAGAGGCTGCTCAGAAAGCAAATCCTCTCCTACTAGATAGCATCAAACAAATAGATAGCATCAAACAAATCAAAGCCATATTAGTACGTATATATTATCTCTCACAGGTTTTCTTATCTTTCTATTGAGATTTTATGTCTCAACTTTTGGCATCTTTATAAACGATCAAGCAGTGCTAACTACAGAAAATGCACTAGATACAAAACCGAGGACAAGACGAGTAGCCAGTAGTTCGAAACGCTAGATCCAGTGTTTTGTTTAGCGCTGGGAGACTAAAGAGCAGTCGTGGATACATAAAAAAAGCCCAGACCAACAGTTCGTCTAGACTTTGCAAAGATGTCTATGATAATGGTGCTTTCTACAGTACCTATGAACAGATCGTTCAGACGACCACTCAGCTAGTGACTACCTAGCTAACGACTAGGCAATGGCCTCACATTCAGCAGGACTTACCTGATACTTAATCAAGTTGGCAAGCTCTTGAAGCTGATTGATGGCCTCGGCTCCTTCTAGCTTCATCAGCTCGCGATCATCACGCATCTCAGTCCACGTAATTCCATAGTCAGAGACTAGGAATCTAATTAGATGATCCCCCCCTAAGCTCACCATGAAGGAAGCACTGTTTAGCTCATCTCCACATGTGTAGCAAGAGGCTAGGTATCCCCTTTTCTCTAACACGATCGCCATTGCCTTCAAGTTCAATACGAGGTCTTGAACAAACTGACGGTGCTGATCTGCAAGTCTAACAAACATTGACTGTCTCCTACACCACTAAATAATCTTACACGGTTTGCTTAATACTTTTTTAATGTTCTGCAAGCGGTGAAATTGAAAACCGAATAGCCTCGATAATTTTATTAAGGCTGTTTGAGCCTTTCGTAGCCTGAGCGGATTTCGTAGATACCAAATCACTCGCTACTGAACCTACCCGCTCTCAGTTTCAAACTATCAGTCCTAGCTTAGCATCTTAAGTTATGTTAACTTCTAGCGCCTGTATCCTAATCCAAAATGACAAATCCTGCAGAAAGTCGCCCAAAATATCCGTCAAAGGACATATAGATTTTCGCTCTGCTCGACTATCGCTCTGTAAAAGTTGTCACTTCGTTCTAACGCAATTGTGTTCAATTGATGAAAATAGAGCGAACGGGATCAAAAAAAATGACAAAACTTGACATGCTCACCTTACTTGTCTATGGCAAGTGAGAAAACCTTTGGCAAAGATCTATAGTGCTCTAAGGCACTACAAGTCCTAGAGCCAGACTTCAAAATTACATGATGGCTGCTATCTAAGGCAGTTGCTGCCCAAAAGTGTACCCTGCTTAGCCAACAACACTAATTTGCAAGCGTCCACCAACCAAAGCCCGGGCCGATGAAGCGAATTGTTAACCAGGCAGCGACCATCAATACAATACCCGCCCACGCGCCCCTGCTAGACCAAGTCACAAACTTAGCGGCAGTTTCTTTGCTGATTGGCACGCCACGCATAATCGGTTCGGGCTTGCCATACTTTTCGCCTAGCTCTTGCTTACGGCGTCTGGATTCTCCCATGAGTCAATTATCTTTACTAGCTATTGATTTTGGGTTCATCATAGCGGCCCTGCTTGCTGAGCTTTTAT
This sequence comes from Synechococcus sp. PCC 7335, assembly GCF_000155595.1. NCBI lineage: Bacteria > Bacillati > Cyanobacteriota > Cyanophyceae > Synechococcales > Synechococcaceae > Synechococcus > Synechococcus sp. PCC 7335. Next base: position 695,330 of record NZ_DS989904.1, read on the forward strand.
CAGGACTGGCTAAATTATCATTTGTTTAGAGAGTTCAGAAGAAAATTCTAATACCAGGCTACTAGAGAGCAGGCTACTAGAGAGAAAGGTAGACTCCCTCAAAGGAATAGTTAAAGCAAATGTTTAGAGTAGTCTGCATGAGGTGCAAACCAACTGGCATCAAGATAGCTACTGCGAGCAGCAGGACTAAGCGCGGCGATAATCTGTCTGCCATAGCTACGATGGTTAATGCGGTTATCGAGAATTGCGACCACACCAGGAGTTGACCCGTTTGGTAACCTATGTTCCGAGACATCACTATCAGCGGCGTATCTAGGCAAGGCGTAGTTGTTTAGGGAGTGATTATCTAGATGGGAATCGTTTAAATCGTCTAGGTGGTGATAGTGCGATGGACTCCCGACATAGTCATATGCTCGCACTGGTGCCACCGCATGCTGTAACGTGCTGAGTGCTTCAGGAAGTAGATAGGCTTTGAACCAGTCTTGTTGTCGCCGCTTGTACATTGCTACTCGCCCTGCTACCAATGGATTTTCTAAAGACGGAATAGGTAAAGTTGTCACGATCATCAAACTTGGGGTGGCAAACTGAGACTGGTGCGATCGCCAGTACTCCCAGCCTGTAATCAATACTCCCTGGTGTTTATCTACCTCAGATTCAACCTGAACTCTAGAGCCAAACTCAGCGGCCAATACAGATGCAAACTGTATCTTCAAAGGCACATCACCTACAATCACCACTGTCGGACCAGCCGTTGAGCTATCGTCCATAAGCTGCTTGGCACCGAGCAATCGCCTGATCTCCTCTAGTGCAGCCGCCTTAAAGTGGCTGGTATTAGGCATGGGCAAGCGATCGGGAAGATAGAGCTGAATGAGATCATTATGTCGATCTGGGCCAAAACTTAGGCAGGTCATTTCGCCAAGACCGAGACGTTCTCGATATCGCACGGCTCGAGTGTCCGTATCTAGCGCTGCGCCGACCAAGACAATCGGTTGCCTTTGCCAAATTGGGGCTAACGTGGAATCAATGTCCGTAGGGCCACAGCATAGTACAAAGCTACCAACCTGGCGATTCATCTGGCTCCAGGCTAGCTGACTAGGCTGGTCGAACTGACGCCAAAAGACCTGCCAGGCTACAGGCATCTGATCACCATCGCCGTGGGTGATTAGCAAATCGCGTAGTTCATTCAATAGCATCCGCTCAGGAACATCTATCAAATGGCAGCCATAAGGATTGGCCGGATGTTGCAAGATAGTGTGAGTCAGTCGCACTCGCAAATCACGAATCAGCTCGCAGTGGGCTGGATAGGCAAGCGTCAGTAACTCCCAGTCTTGAGAAGATAAGGTCGTGCTCAGTGTGGTCCTAATCCATGTTTCTAAATCGCTAGCCCCCTCAATAATGGTGGGAATACCTTCCGGGAAGCGACTGACCAAGTTAGCAGATGTAGTCGGCAGACCAGAAACCCTATCGCTAGAGAGGCGATCGCATAGCCATGCCTGAGTCGAGGTCACCAGCAGTCCTCGAAAAGACTCCCCCGGCCATCTATCTCCAGTTTGGACCGGCTTGATCACAGGCAGTCTCTGTTGCAGATCAGGAATGTCTTGATGCAACATCAGCTTTAGCAGCTTGTCAGGAAGTGCTAATATCGCAGGCTCAGGCCACAGTAGCGCTGGAATGAGGTAGCTCAGGCGATGGGTGCCCTGATAAGCACTCAAGCTATCCGTTTGGATCAAAGCGCTACGTCCTACTCTTAGCGCTCTAGCCACTAACCGGGCCATAGTCAGATGATGCGGCCACTGAGTATGTCCCTGCTCTCGTAGATAAGCCCGAAGGCGCTGATGAACTTCTGTTTCGATCACAGGCGTATAAGTAAAGTGGCAAGCGTGCAGAACCGCTTGGTTGACGGCGGCTTCGGGTGGATTTTATTGTGACACATTGTTTGAGAAGTAGCGTCTTGGGATCGAGCCTATTTAGCTGAAGGGAAAGCGCGCTATCGAGCAGAGAGAATCGCGTCAATAAAGTGCGACTCAATAGAGGGTTGAAATGAAAATTGGAATTATTGGATTGGGGTTGATCGGCGGCTGCCTAGGAATAGACCTAAAGGCGGCTGGCCATCGGATATACGGAGTAGCTCGGCGAGTAGAAACTTGCCAGCAGGCGCTTGATCGCAACATTGTCCACTATGCCAGTGTTCACCTCACAAGTCTTGCTGCTTGCGATGTTGTGTTCATATGCACACCGATTGCCACTATAGTGCCCACAGTGATAGCGCTCGCTAAGATCTTAAAGCCCACGGCTGTGGTGACGGATGTGGGGTCTGTGAAAGCAGCGGTCGTTGAACTAGCAACAGACCACTGGCCTTTGTTTGTTGGCGGTCATCCCATGAGTGGTAAAAGTGAGAATGGACTGGAGGCAGCCGAAGCGGGCTTATTTCAAGGAAATTCTTATGTCATTACTCCCTTAGAGAAACCTTCGTCACAAACCGACAGCGCTGCGATCGCACTGGTTGAGCAGCTAGCGACGCAACTTGGCTCACTGATCTACCGCTGCACACCAACAGCTCATGATCGAGCAGTCGCCTGGATCTCTCATCTGCCTGTGATGGTCAGCTCTAATCTGATTCATTCAGCCAGCAGCGAACCTGATGATACCGTCAGAGAACTCGCTGAAAAATTTGCTAGTTCTGGATTTAGAGACACCAGTCGAGTAGGCGGTGGCAATCCAGAGCTAGGATTAATGATGGTTCAGTACAACCGGAACGAAATATTACGAGCACTCAAGCAGTACCGCCAGGCTATCGACCACACCATCCAAGCATTAGAAATAGAAGATTGGAGTGCGATCGCCAATCAGCTAAACGAAACCAAGCTGGCAAGAATGCGCTACGTCGCCCCTAGCTCCATGACTGGCTCTTGATACAAAATTGTCGTAAAAGACACCGTCGAGCCTAGCCCTTCACCCATACTGATAAATTTTACCTTCCCACCCATGGCTTCAACGAGTCGTTGAGAAATTGCTAACCCAAGGCCAGTCCCTTCATACTGCCGAGTTCGAGCGCTATCCACCTGGCTAAAGGTTTGAAATAACCGGTCCTGTTTTTCTAGCGAAACCCCGATCCCGGTATCTGCCACACTGATCTTGACGAGTCCGGGCCACGTCTTTTTGTCGAACTCAAATGACTGAGGGTTGATCTCGGCGGTGATCGTAATGTTGCCTTCGTGGGTGAATTTGCTAGCGTTACTCACGAGGTTCAACAGCACCTGCTTTAGCCTTTGATAATTGCTGTAGAGCTTAATTTCATCTAGGGTGGCGGGGAGCACAATATTAAACTCTAGCCCCCGGTTCTCAATATGAGTCCGCTGCGATTTATCGATTTCTTCCATTAGCTCTTTCAAGCTGACAGCGCTTAGCTCAAGCTCCATCTTGTTGGCTTCGATTTTGGCAATGTCTAGGACGTCATTGATCAAATTCAGCAGATGAATCGCGGAATTATGTGACTCTTGAATGAACTCAAGCTGCTCTTCTTCATCGTCAGCCATATCGTCTAAGACCAAACGCAAAAAGCCAATCATGCCGTTCAAAGGCGTTCTCAGTTCGTGAGAAGTATTCGCGAGGAAGTCGCTTTTGCGCCGAGAGGCTTCTTCTGCTTGACGCTTGGCTTCTTCTAGCTCTTGATGCTTGCGAGTAAGTTCGCTATTGGTTTGGCGAAGGGCTCTAGATTTGGTACGCAGCTCACGGGTGATGGCTTCACTTTCGCTAAAGAGTTTGGCATGGGCGATCGCAGTCCCTACCTGATCTGTCAGCTCATGAATCAGATCAATTTCAAATGACTGCCACGGCTGCCTAGGCGGCTGCTGCAAAACCAAAATGCTATTAGGCTGCTCGCGATAGCAAGTAGCAATAGTCAATACGGTGTAGGGTAGCTCACCTTCACTTTGTCTAAAATCTTTGATCACCGGCTTTAAGCTTTGCAGCGTATTCAAAAAGTCAGCCTTGGCCGATAGCGCAAACGTTTTGCCCAGGCAAGGATGCAAGTTCGGTTGATAGTATTCAGCGACGACCGTTACCGTTTGCATTTCCTGTGAATAATCACAGACTAGGCAGCGATCTAGCTTGAACACACTCCCCAAACCATTGACTGTCTGCTGCCATATTGTCTTGAGATCTAGCGTCTTACGAATATCAGAGGCAACGCTAGCTAGCAGTGCATAATAACCACTGCCACCATTGTTAGAAACAGAATTAGTGGTTACGATTGGCAGGGGCTGAGGGACAGTGCGGCGGCCAACGCCCACCACAACAGCTGAATTTCCATCTACCTGCAACCCATCGCCCCTTGGAATTGCTGAATTGGCAGGCAAGGGGCTGAGCACGAAATCAAATCCGACTGGCTGATGCCCACAGCGGACAACGCATTGAAATTCTTGGGGTGATTGCTGCTCAACCACCTGTCGGACATGCTCCATATAAGGCACAACAGCAACTGGCCCGAACAGCACTTCAACCGACTGCTCTACCGACTGATCTACCGAGCCTTGTTCGCCTACGTACTCGATACAGTCGGCCGCCTGAGGCCAGTGCATAGATAGAATTTCACCTTCTACCGTATGAACCACGACCAGCGTATTTAACTGCTCACCAGTTTCCGCTGTCTTGGTAGCTGAACCGATACCAGAGACCACAGCTAAATCGATTGAGTTAGAGGGAGGATGGACAGACCGAGACATTATAGACGGGGTAAACGCTTACTTTTGTGCTTTATCTTTGTATTCTATGTGTTCTATAGAAACGCAAAGCAGCTTGTGGAAGGTGTGATATCTAAGCTTAGTTGCTAGTTAGCGTCTTAACTCGTCGCTATTTGTACTAGCAACTCCTTATAACTGGCAACGCTTCATTCTTATTCCTGCTTGAATATGAACCAACCTGTTATGCAAGGTTATCGCTTATTACTGCGCTTGCTACGACAGTTACCTAAATTATCTAGTGTACTTGTGAAAGCGATCTACACATTTCTATAAAGCCCATAGAATTCTATAAAGCCCATAGAAAGAACTCATTCATTCATTTGCTCTTTCGACTCAATCTTTCTAAAGGCCCTGAGGGCTATCTCTGTTTTCAGACACTGGCAGTAAGACTTAGTATAAGTTCAGGCTCGCTCGACGGCTTTTTTATCTGTTTCCTTTCAACTTTTCCTTATTGGCCCATTCATGACTGACGTACCTGTCTCACGACTGCGCAATTTCTCTATCATCGCCCACATTGACCACGGCAAATCCACCCTGGCTGATAGGCTTCTACAGGAAACAGGCACAGTCAGTGCTCGTGATATGAAGGCACAGTTTCTCGATTCAATGGACATTGAACGAGAGCGCGGTATCACTATCAAGCTACAAGCTGCCCGAATGAGATATACCGCCAAAGATGGCGAGCAGTACGTGCTCAACTTGATCGATACGCCTGGGCACGTAGATTTTACCTATGAAGTATCTAGATCGCTGGCTGCTTGTGAAGGAGCGTTGTTGGTCGTCGATGCCTCACAAGGGGTAGAAGCTCAAACGCTAGCCAACGTCTATCTAGCGATTGAAAACGATCTAGAAGTGATCCCGGTGTTGAATAAGGTGGATCTCCCGGGCGCTGATCCTGAAAGGGTGAAGCAGGAAATTGAAGAAGTCGTTGGACTTGATTGTAGTAATGCGGTGATGGCCTCGGCGAAAGAAGGCATTGGCATTACTGAGATCTTGGAATCAATTACGTATTTGGTACCGTCACCAGCAGACAATACGCAAGCACCTGTGCGGGCTTTAATTTTTGATAGTTATTACGACAGCTATCGCGGGGTAATTGTGTATTTTCGGGTGATGGATGGTGCGATCAGAAGTCGCGATCGCATCCGTCTAATGGCTTCTGGCAAAGAATACGACATTGACGAACTCGGCGTGCTTTCACCTAACCAGGTGCCAGTAGATGAGCTGCATGCGGGCGAAGTGGGTTATATTGCAGCCTCAATTAAGTCGGTAGAAGATGCACGCGTTGGCGATACGATTACGCTAGTTAAGACACCTGCCGAAGAGCCCTTAGCTGGCTATATAGAAGCAAAACCTATGGTCTTTTGCGGCCTTTTCCCTACCGATTCTGATCAGTATGAGGATTTGCGCGAGGCGCTAGACAAGCTCCGGCTCAACGACGCAGCTTTACAGTATGAGCCAGAGACATCTAGCGCTATGGGCTTCGGCTTTCGCTGCGGGTTCTTAGGCCTATTGCATATGGAGATTGTGCAAGAAAGGCTAGAGCGCGAGTACAATCTCGATCTGATTACGACGGCGCCGTCAGTTATCTACAGGGTCTACACAGTTCAAGGGGAAGTCATTGAGGTTGATAATCCTAGTCTGCTACCTGAGCCGCAGTATCGAGAGAAAATTGAAGAGCCCTATGTGAAGGTAGATATCATTACGCCCGAAGAATTCGTCGGCACGCTGATGGAACTATGCCAAACGCGCCGAGGAGATTTCCAAGATATGAAGTATCTAACGCCAGGACGGACAACGCTGGTGTATGAACTACCGCTAGCAGAAGTGGTGACAGACTTTTTTGACCAGATGAAATCGCGATCGCGTGGCTATGCCAGTATGGAGTACCAGCTGATTGGCTACCGAGAGAACAACCTCGTCAAGCTAGATGTCAAAATCAACGGTGATACCGTCGATCCGTTGGCAGCCATCGTTCATCGCGATAAAGCCTACTATGTCGGCCGTGCGCTGACTGAAAAGCTCAAAGAGCTCATTCCGCGTCACCAGTTCAAGATTCCAGTCCAGGCATCGATCGGAAGCCGGATTATTGCTAGTGAGAGCATTCCGGCCTTACGTAAAGACGTGCTGGCAAAATGCTACGGTGGCGACATTTCTAGAAAGAAAAAGCTGCTGAAGAAACAGGCCAAAGGTAAAAAACGGTTGAAATCTATTGGCACTGTCGATGTTCCTCAAGAAGCCTTTATGGCCGTCTTAAAATTGACCTAAAGCTAAGCTAAGTCGATAAGTTGAGTCGAGCAGCTTCACAATATTCACAATAAATGCATCTTGATGACACTGATTAGATCTTAGCGATCGCCTTGTCAATCACAGTAGACGAGTCATTTTTGTGAATTTTTGATCGTCAGATAAGCCATTTGGGGATAGATAAGATCAATTGAAGTTTTAGTAAAACCTAAAACTACTGTTAAGTACATTTAACAATTTTTTGATACATTTTTAGTCAGCTTGGCCAACTCCTATCAGGCTTTTGGAATCTTCTTATACAAGAGCCTAATCCCTACTCTAGTATGTTATGCAGTTATTCACGTATGTAGAGAGCTATAGCTAGCGACCTTTAGACATCGAAACCTATGAGAATTCTAGTCACAGGGGGTGCTGGCTTCATCGGCTCCCATTTGATCGACCGACTGATGTCAGCAAACCATGAGGTTATCTGTCTTGATAACTTCTACACCGGTCACAAGCGCAATATTCTGCGCTGGATGGACAACCCCTACTTTGAACTAATTCGTCACGATATCACCGAGCCGATTCGCTTGGAAGTGGATCAGATCTATCACTTGGCTTGTCCTGCTTCCCCTGTCCACTATCAATACAATCCTGTCAAGACCGTCAAAACAAATGTGGTAGGAACGCTCAACATGCTGGGGCTAGCCAAACGAGTTAAAGCTCGCTTCTTCCTTGCCTCGACTTCTGAAGTGTATGGCGATCCCGAAGTGCATCCTCAGCCCGAAGAATATCGAGGTAGTGTCAATCCCATCGGCATCCGCAGTTGCTACGACGAAGGCAAGCGCATGGCCGAGACCCTCTCTTTTGACTATCATCGTCAAAACGACGTTGACATTCGAGTCGTGCGTATCTTTAATACCTACGGACCCCGCATGCTAGAGAACGACGGCCGGGTAGTCAGCAACTTCATTGTTCAAGCGTTGAGCGGTCAGCCATTGACGGTATACGGCGATGGCTCACAGACTCGCAGCTTTTGCTACGTCTCCGATCTAGTAGAAGGGTTCATCCGCTTGATGAACAGCGAGCACACAGGCCCTATCAACATTGGCAACCCTGGAGAGTACACCATCCTTCAGCTAGCTCAAACCATTCAAAAGATGGTGAATCCAGATGTAGAAGTCCAGTATCGTCCTTTGCCCCAAGACGATCCAAAACGAAGAAAGCCTGATATTACCAAAGCCGAGAAGCTGTTAGGTTGGCAGCCAACTGTAGATTTAGAAGCCGGGCTAGAAAAAACCATTGCCGATTTTAGAAGCCGGATGGACGCTGCTGGCACCTTAAGCGAGAGTTTAAAGGCATCGACATAAGTCGTAGGAATAGAGGCATTCAGAGATATTAGAGGCATTCGCAGATATAGCCATAGATGTAGACAGAGCTATATTCTCTGGCAGCTCTGCTCATTTCATCCCAAAATAGTGTCTTCCAAGTTTCCCTTTAGAAACAGCTTATTCAAAGATAGCCTGACCCTCTTTTGTAGAGTCGTTAGTCAGGCTCATCGGGCGTCATTTGACCAGTATTCATTTCACTAGTCATTCATTTAACCAGTAATCAAAAGAGTGGTATCGCTATGCGTGTGTGTGTCATCGGAACGGGCTATGTAGGATTGGTAACTGGGGTTTGTTTGTCCCATATTGGTCACCATGTAATGTGTGTTGACAACAACGAGCAGAAAGTCCAGCTGATGAAGTCTGGGCAATCACCAATCTATGAGCCGGGCCTATCTGATCTGATGAAGTCATCGATGGAATCTGGTCATCTGGAGTTTACATCTGATCTTAATGCTGGGGTAACTCACGGCGAGATTCTATTCATTGCGGTCGGAACGCCAGCACTACCGACTGGAGAAAGCGATACCCGCTATGTAGAAGCGGTAGCAAGAGGCATCGGCGAAAACCTCAATGGTGGCTACAAGGTGATTGTGAACAAATCAACAGTACCCATCGGTTCAGGTGACTGGGTACGGATGATTGTGCTCGATGGGTTGAATGAGCGGCAGAAAGGAGAGGGTGGCGAAGCTGCTTTTGATGTGGTCAGCAACCCTGAATTTTTGCGAGAGGGTTCAGCCGTCTATGACACTTTCAATCCTGATCGCATTGTGCTAGGTAGCAACAGCGATAAAGCGATTGGCATGATGAAAGAGCTATATACGCCTTTGGTAGAGCGGCAGTTCTCCGAAGACAGTTCTGCACCGCCAGTCCCTGTCGTAGTGACTGATCTGAGCTCTGCAGAGATGGTCAAATATGCGTCTAATGCCTTCTTGGCAACCAAGATTAGCTTTATCAATGAGGTAGCAAATATCTGCGATCGCGTCGGTGCAGACGTTACTCAAGTGGCTGCGGGCATCGGCCTAGACTCTCGCATTGGCAGCAAGTTTTTGCAAGCAGGTATTGGCTGGGGTGGCTCTTGCTTTCCCAAAGACGTATCGGCTTTGGTTCACACCGCTGATGACTATGGTTACGAAGCCGAGCTACTAAAAGCCACTATCAACGTCAATACTCGGCAGCGCCTGCTAACCGTTGAAAAACTCCAGCAAGTGCTGAAGATTTTGAAAGGTAAGACCGTTGGCCTATTAGGCCTTACCTTCAAGCCAGATACAGATGATATGCGCGATGCGCCTTCGCTGATCATGATTGACAATCTCAATCGCCTTGGCGCCAAGGTCAAGGCCTACGATCCCATCGTGTCGCAAAGCGGCGTTAGCCAAGGTCTTTCTGGCGTCATCGTCGAGACTGATCCCGAGCGGCTAGCAGACGGCTGCGACGCACTGGTACTAGTCACTGACTGGGCTAAGTTCAAGAATTTGGACTACAGCAAGATGGCCAAGCTGATGAACGCACCGGTGATGATTGATGGTCGCAATTTTCTTGACCAGAGAGCGCTAGAAGCAGCAGGCTTCCAGTACATCGGCGTTGGTCGGTAGGCCAACAACTTGGGCTTGTCACCCTACTTATTGTCCGACTTAGACTGACTGACAAGATTCGGATTTACAGCTCCATGCTTTAGAAGAAGTATGGAGCTTTTTATGGGCGTCCTTAACCACAACTTCGAGTAGTCGCTTCTATTAAGGCCCCTAGCGAATGACCTTTGATATCGCGTCGAAGGTCGCTCGGGAGCTGAGGTTTTATGAACGGCTGAGCGAGAAGTCCACATCGCCCTCCACGACTAGCTGGAAGTGCCACGATAGATGGTCTTTATCGCCCGGCGAGCTGCTTAGAGAAACCTACCGTGGGTAATCTTGCGGCGTCAAAACTATGGCCAAATTCAATTACTACGACAAAATAGCGTCTGCGACGTGACTCGCGTGTCCCTAATGAATCAGATACACGCTATTAATGCTTCAACATCGACCAGGTTAGTGGTGGCGTTGCCGGATTTTGATGCAGAACAGGAAGCCAGGATGCAAAAGGGAAGCGAGACTCTAGCCCTTGCAGTTGCTCTCTAGCATCTCTTACAGACTGATGCAGAGGATTACCCTGAGAAAAGGCAGTGAGGAAATGCTTGAGGAAGGATTGGGCGACGGCATCTGGTACTGGGTAGCGCATAACTATCGTAGGTGGCAGGTCGCTACGATCCTGTAAGTCTTGGATCAGCTGAAGACCATCACAGGCATTGAGAATAGAGAGCTTAAGGCCGCGTTCTGTCGCTTTTCTAAGAGCGTATTTAAGTTCGCCTAGGGTCAAGCTCTCGGTCGGACTAAGTCGAAGGGACTGCTTGCCGCCAGTACTAGCACTGTGCCCGGCGAAGAAGAGAATGTCCCAGGGCTGCGACCAGAGAACATCATTTAGATGCGATCGCCCTGGTTCTACCACGCAAGTTAACGCGACATCAGTAAGCTGTTCTAAGAGTAGGCGATCTTGCTCGATATCTAAACCACGCCCGTCGCCAAAAACCGCCAGTACCCTTACTAGGCAATTGTCCTTGCGATCATTTTGTCTAATGACTGTACTATCAGCTTCAGTATCAGCTGTAGATAGCTGCCGGTAGCTTAGCTCGCTGAGTACCAGCTCCGAGCGTCGATAATAGTCAAACCACCTCCACAGATGTAAAGGCAGCGCTCGAATTCGCAGATCGCTCGCCTGCAGAAAGAACCGAGTAGAATCTTCCTGCCTTAGTGCCATCATCAACGCTTCACGCACGGGTCGAAATGAATCAGAGTTTAGCCAGTCATTGATACGCTCAGATAAATCTTGCTCTAAGGCTGAGCAGCGATCGAATAGTTCTAAGTAGCTAACGTTAGTCACTTGCTCCGGTAGCGCGCTGATTCGAAGATCCTGGGACAGTTGCTCTGCTGCTCGGCAATAAGCCTGCTGCCAACGCCAGTGACTCTCTAGTAATCGGTTTGCACTCGGTAGCCAAGCCGATTGCTCTACTTGAGCCGTTGCCCCTTCGTCACCAATTTGCACAGTGACTGGAATACCTTTTTGCTCTTGCCGAGCTATCTTAAGCACTACTCGCTTTTCCTTCGGTAAAAGCGATTGAGGTGCTTTCTGAGTCAATAGCTGAGTCAGCTGTGAGATCTCACTCTGGTGCTGCTTATACAGGTCTATCTGTGCATCTTTTGCCGCTAGCTCCGCCTGATAGCGCGTTTCCAATCGCTGCAAAGCTTGGTCATACTCGCGAGTCAGCGCGGCCTGAATCTGTGGTTTATCAGCGGCGGCCGGTACTTCCACCTTCACAACCACTACGCCATCACCCTTATTTTCGATGCTGCGTACAGTCATGACTTCGCCAGTAGCGCTCATCTGCTGAAATGCGCTCATAAAAGCAGAGATGTCTAAGCCTTGACGAAAAATAAGATCTACCGTGTGCAGCACATCTTGAAACAGCTTAGTGAAATCGCCTGGCTGAAAATTGCCATAGCTAGGGCGACGCTCATGCCGATTGCCCAAGAGATAGATATAGTCACACTCTACGTTTTCAAGTTGAGTGGAGGTGTCAATATTCCAAGATTCCACGCAGCTACCGGTTAGCCGTACGCCGTGCAAACAAGTTCCTGCTAGCTGCGATCGCGTAAGATCCGCTGCCGATAAATCAGCCCCTGTCAAGTCTGCATCGGACAGATCGGCTCCAGTGAGATCAGCAGATTTCAAATCAGCTCCTTGTAGATAGGCACCGCGTAAATTACAGCCAGCGTACGAGCGGTTACTGCCTTCGAGGCTAGTGAGCAGTGATCGCACCGCTGTGGGGTGTAAAAGCGTTTTACCTACCCGCCCATAGTCTAAAGACTGTGCTCGCCAAAATTTTGTCCTGTATAGGTTAGCGCCGACAAAATCAACGGCGTTGAGCTGGGCTCTAGAAAAATTCGCCAGAGATAGATCAGCTCCTCGAAAACAAGTACCGCCTATACTGGCAATTGCCAAGGCAGGTTCGCGCAGCCAGCGATAGCGAGGATGATCTGCCAAAATTCGCCGGGTTGTATGTAAGCATAGCCAAAAGAGCAGACCCGTATCTAAGGGGGTGTTGATCTTTGCTAACCAACCAGCGTGGTCTATAGTTCCAGGCAAAGCCGTTACGGCAGCCGCCGTAGCGACTGCATACTCAAGCAAGCCAAATCGACTGCGTAGATTAGAGCGGAAGTGGGCGATTGATAGCAATAGAGCGCTGGCACTCGTAATCACGCTCGTGCCAATCCAAAAGGTGATGATGGTAGTAATCACATCGCCTGTGACAGAATCAGGGCTCAGTAGCGCATCTATAAAATCAAAAGAGTGAAAGTATTCCCAGCAAAACAACACAATCCAGTTGACCAGACCAGCTAGAATCGTGCCCCAAACCGCCACGGTAAGATCCCAACGGAGCAGCAAAACGCTAAAGAAGCCAACCGTAGAGAAAGCAACAATGCCATCTACAGGACCTAAGAACCTAAAGTAGGTGGTGTTGACGGTATCAGCGATCGCCGTTCCAAATAGGCCCAAAAGGAAACCACTCAAACCCACTAGTACTAGCACACTAGCGAAACGGCCAAAGCCCACACCAGCTCTAGCCGTGCTGAAATCTGCGCTAGTAAGTATAGCGCCGGCAAAATTCGTGCCCTGAATCTGAGCGCCCCTAAAGTTAGCCCTAGTCAGATCTTCGTTCTTAAACGAACGCCCCGTTAGTCTTTGACCAGCAAAGTTTTCCTCCATCTCATTCGCATGGCCTATTTGGCCGCCATGAAGACTATTACGAAGACCAGCGTTCCAAAGCCCTTTGGCCGCCCCAACGAGCCACGATTTCGTCATCGTAGTCATCAGCTAGGCGAATGACTGTGGTAACCGAGTGCTTAAGTTCAATTTGATCGCAAGTGGAACCGACTAAGCTGTGCTCGAAGACAATGTCGTTTTCACCATCAAGTGCAAATCGGCCAAAGTGAATACCATTGTTTGCCCTCAGCAGGTAATAGCTGAGCTCAGGCGTGACCGAGACGTCAGTGACAACAAACGAGCGCGTGGTGATAAGCGCATCGTTTTCTCCCCAAGGAACGACCCGAGTAGAAGCAACTGCTGAACCGATAGTGATGATGAATAAAGGCTCATCTTCAAACAGGACCGCCGCCTCACCAAATAAATCCTGCATCCAGGGCACGATTCTGTTGTAGCAGGCCCTTTGAGCAGTACTTTCAAACTCCATAGGGACACTTAGGTTGTGAATAACTACTTTTATTCTCTCACTGTTTAATCAGATCACTTCACATTGAATTACTTTGGCGTCCCCATACTGAATTAAATGCTTGGTCTTCGAAGACTTAGAGGGGGTTAACCCTACCTCGATCTCGTGTTTAGACTTCTATACTTTGAGCTATGGGAAGATCCGCGTTTGCTATGGACACCTTTGATCAGCTAACCGATGATTTGCGCTATCAGCAGGCGATCGCATCTGTCAAAAAACTGATTGCTTCTTTGGATCTCTCGCCTCGTGAGCAAGCGGGCCTAGAAGCAGAAATTGGCCACTTGCACAGTGTATTGCAAAAGCTAGAAGACCAAGTGCTACATATTGCGGCGTTTGGTATGGTCGGTCGGGGCAAGTCTTCTCTACTCAATGCGCTAGTAGGACAACCGGTTTTTCAGACTGGACCGCTGCATGGGGTAACGCGGCAGGCAGAAGGGATTACCTGGCAAGTAGAAGAAGACCAGCAGATCTATTCAGCTACGCTGTCAAATACTTCGTCCAATCAAACGGGTAATCAACTCGCTTCTGGTAAAGCAGCGGCGCGAGTGGAACTGATTGATACGCCAGGAATTGATGAGGTAGCAGGTAGTGAAAGGCAAGTGATCGCCCAAAAAATCGCCCGCCAGGCCGACCTTATTCTCTTTGTAGTAGCTAGCGATCTCACCCAGCTAGAACACGACGCGCTGATAGAACTTTACCAAGCCGGTAAGCCGGTTCTGCTGGTCTTCAACAAGAGCGATCAGTATGCCCAAAGTGATCGTGTCCAAATTCTAGAAAAGATTCAGACCATTCATGTTACTGATCGCTTGCCAGCCGAAAATATTGTCATTGCTGCTGCGGCACCTTTGATCAAGAAAGCGCTTAGACAGTCAGACGGTCAGCTAATCACACTGACAGAACGAGGACCTGCAGACGTTAGCGCTCTGAAGCTAAGAATCCTAGAGATCTTGCAGAAGGAGGGTAAAGCACTAGTCGCGCTCAATACGCTGCTGTATGCGGATGATATCAATCAACAGGTCGTAGAAAAAAAGCTAGCTTTACGTGATCGCGCTGCGGATGACACCATTTGGAAAACCGTTCTAACCAAATCTGTTGCAGTTGCACTCAACCCGCTAACAGTCGTCGATTTGCTCAGCGGCGCCGCGATTGACATTGCGCTGATTGTTGGCTTAGCCAAGCTATATGGCATTGAAATGACGCAAAAAGGTGCGGCCCAGCTATTGAAGAAGATTGCGCTTTCATTGGGTGGACTCACGGTTAGCGAGCTGGCTATTACCTTTGGACTCAGCGGGCTTAAAAGCGTTTTGGCGGCAGCAGCGATCCCCACAGGTGGACTGACGGCTAGCCCCTATGTGTCAGTAGCCCTGGCCCAGGCAACAGTTTCGGGGGTATCTACCTATGCGATCGCACAAGTCACTAAAACCTATCTAGCCAACGGGGCAACTTGGGGCAAGGGCGGCCCTAAAGCTGTCGTCGCCCAGATTCTTAGTGAGCTAGACGAAGATTCGATCATGCAGCAGATACGTCAAGAGCTAGCGACAAAACTAGAGCTACAAAGATGGGCAAAAAGCAACCCCTAGCGATTCTTTGAACCGTTAGGGGTCAGCGGTATGATTACGAGGTGAAGTCGCTCTGTGTATAGTCGCCCTGTGGCTAGTGGCTTTTTGTCTATTAGTGAGCGCCTGTCAATGAGCTAGCCTCTACTATCCGTCAGTATTGACAAAATTAGTCGGACCGTCATAGCCGGAAGCCTCAGCTAAAGCTTGTAGACTTTGGGAACCAGAGAGGAACTGACCATTTACCTCCCAGGTAGGGAACCCAGTAATCTCTGGAACGGACTGACAAAGTGCAGTTTGAGACGCCTTGCCGTCAGGGGCACATTCGACATACGGAATATCTTGATAAGCAGTTCGACCAAATAACTGCTTTTGATCGTGGCAGTGAGGGCACCAGTAAGCGCCGTACATCTTCGCATCAATGTCAGTTAGGTGCTGAGCTAGCAAAGCTTCAGCTTCACCAGAGGGAGTCGTCACCGGTGGGCCTACACCCGGCTCATCAACAACCGCCGCCTGCGTTCCGGGACTGAGCGGACCACCGGGCACTGCGTAGATTCCCAAAGTACCCACTAGCGCCACCATGGCGATGATTGAGCCGCTAAACAGAAGCTGACCGCGATCGTCCCAACGGCGACCAAACAACGTCAGCAAGAACATAGTGACCGTTAGCGCCGCTGAGCCAATGCAGTAGGGACAGACCGCTCGGATGTCGGTCGCCAGCACATACATTAGAAAGCCGCTAAAGACCATCATGCCCGTCGCGCCCACGAATAGCAGCGGCCAGGTGATGCCTTCTAGCTTCGTCCGCAGTTCTTTATCTTTCTCGGGGTTGACCAGCAGTGGCGCGATCGCCAACACCAGCATCGCAAAGTAGGACATCGCGCCAAACAGCGTTAGCGGCTGGCCCAGAACGGTTGCCCAATCGCTAGAAAGAACTTTGCCACAGCCACTGCCACAGACTGCTGACGCATTTGAGAGCCTAGTCGCAGTTAGATAGCCAGTTCCGATCAGACCAACGGTGGCGATCACGGCAATCAGCGGACGAGACCACTTATGAATCCACAGCGTTTCCTGGCGACGACGTCTCATAAGAAAAATGCCTAAAGGATGAAATTCAACAAATCAGTAAGCGTTCGGTTATCAATAATACTTGAATTTCTGGGAAGCGACAGGCGTTAGATCCCGGAAAACTTTCAACTCAATGTCACTCAGCGTCAAACTTTAATGCTAAACCAACTGCTCTGGCCGCTCTTCTTTGGCCGCTTCGACTAAACATCTAATTCAACGCCATAGAATGGTTGGCTTTAGATCGATCTAGCCTCCGAGTAGTTAATCCCTGTGCCATCGCCGTCACAAACTGTCTGGTTCGAATCGGATCGATCGGCTGCTCGATTTGACCCTTTCGCTTCAATGAGCTTGAGACAATTACGCCACTGGCAGCAGGAATTAGATGAGCGATGTTGTCTATGGTTGCACCGCTGCCAATAAAAACAGGCTTATCGCCGGCGGCATCTCGAGCGCGGGCCAAATCTTCTACGGTTGGAGCATGACCTGTTGCCGTGCCTGAAACAATCACGCCATCTGCCAAACCGCGATGGATTGTGTCTTGTACAGCCGTTGTCATGCTAGGGCGCCCCAACGGCTGTGCATGCTTGACTAAGACATCTGCCAAGATCTTGATATCCGCCCCCAAATCACGCCGGTAGCGCATGAGCCGATGAGCATCACCTTCTATGAGCCCTTGATCGGTAGCCATCACACCGGAGAGCACGTTGACTCGAATGAATTTAGCGCCCGTGCAGGCAGCGATCGCTAGCGCACTACAAGCATCGTTACGCAACACGTTTAGACCGATTGGCAGGGGCACTAGCTGAGACAGACGCTGCACGACCAGTGTCATCGCACTAACGACTGCCGGGTCTACTTGCGATTTTGCAAACGGCGCATCAAAAAAGTTCTCGACAATCAATCCATGGACGCCTCCCGAGGCGAGAGCTGTTGCCTCCTGCTCAGCGCGGGCTATCACAGTGCGTAGATCACCCTGCCAGCGAGGAGACGTTGGCAATGGCAGTAAATGTACAACCCCAATCGCAGGATGCCCTGTCTTAAAAATTTGGTTTAAGTCCACGGTTCCCTTGTCTCGGACTCAGCACATCGAACAGTCTGTCGAACAGTTTCAAGTCGAATAGTCATAGAGCGGCATATCAATACGTGCGAAGCGGTACGCTAGCACATCGAGCGCTAGCTCTACCTTAACAGTCAATGCTTAGAGTTTAGGGCGTGAGTGCACTCAAATTCTTAGCGGCAGATTTGATTAGCTACGGATTCTAGCTAGGCGCGAGCGCTAATCAATTTCTAAAAACTAACCCTCCAATCTTTACTACCCCATCCCAATTACCCCTCTGATGAACCTACAGAGTAAGCAAAGTGCCCAGAATCAATACCTTCTAGACCATCTGCTCGCTAAATGTGAAGTTATGTTATGATTCGCAAGAAAGCGATTTAATCTCTGCGTATGGTTCTGGGGATTTAATCATCTCACTGATCGAAGAGACCTTCATGGGACAAAAACCCACCATTGCAATCTCACACTTGGGCTGCGAGAAGAACAGAGTCGATAGCGAACACATGCTAGGACTTTTGGCTAAAGCAGGTTACGGCATTGGCGCTAATGAAGAAGGCGCCGACTATGTCATCGTCAATACCTGTAGCTTTATTCAAGCAGCCCGTGAGGAGTCAGTTCGCACACTCGTAGAGCTAGCCGAAGCTGATAAGAAGATAGTCATTACGGGCTGTCTGGCACAGCATTTTCAAGGCGAGCTATTAGATGAGATCCCAGAAGCAGTAGCGCTAGTTGGAACGGGAGATTATCACAAGATTGTCGATGTTATTGAGCAGGCCGAAGCGGGCAAACGGGTCAAAGTTGTCTCGGCCGAGCCAATCTATATCGCGGATGAAACAGTCCCACGCTATCGGACAACCTCTGAAGGGGTCGCCTATGTGCGGATTGCAGAAGGCTGTGATTACAAGTGTGCTTTTTGCATCATCCCTCACTTGCGAGGTAAGCAGCGATCGCGCTCTATCGAATCTATTGTTGCCGAAGCCCATCAGCTAGCCGACCAGGGCGTCAAAGAACTTATCTTGATTTCGCAGATCACCACCAACTATGGTGTCGATCTCTACGGCAAGCCTAAGCTCGCTGAGCTGATCCGTGCCCTTGGCGAAGTTGATGTGCCTTGGGTGCGTATGCACTATGCCTATCCGACCGGTCTTACGCCTGCTGTCATCAAGGCCATCCAAGAGACGCCCAACTTTCTTCCTTATCTCGATCTGCCGCTTCAGCACTCGCATCCCCAAATACTGCGAGCAATGAATCGTCCGTGGCAGGGACAGGTCAACGACGAAATTATCGATGGCCTTAAAGCGTCTCTACCCGAAGCGGTTCTTCGCACAACCTTCATTGTTGGCTTCCCAGGCGAGACAGAAGAGCAGTTTAACCATTTAAAATCCTTTGTCGAGCGGCACGAGTTCGATCACGTTGGCGTTTTTACCTTCTCCGCAGAAGAAGGCGCTGTCGCCTACGATTTACCAAATCAAATCGAGCAGTCGGTCATGGACGAACGCCGCGAAGCAATCATGCTCACTCAGCAGGAGATCTCCTTTCGGCGTAATCAAGCGCAGATCGGAACTACCGTCAAAGTGCTTATCGAGCAAGAGAATCCATCTACCGGTGAGCTGATTGGTCGTAGCGCCAGATTTGCCCCTGATGTTGATGGCCTGGTCTACGTCAAAGGGGGAACTTCTGGGCAGACCGCTATGGGTCAGATGACCTCTGTTTTAATCGAAGCTGCCGATAGCTACGATTTATTTGGGTCAGTAGCTGGCCCTAATTCTTAACAATTGGCTTTGTAGAGCACCCTCGTCACTTGATCCCTTCTAATATCCGTTTTTACCTTTATAACCCGACACCGTAATGACCTCTTCCTTTGCTGATTTAGGACTGTCTTCTGCTTGCGTTGAACACCTTACGCAGATAGGTTTTACTGAACCAACAGCGATTCAGATCCAAGCGATTCCTCAGCTACTTTCTGGCCATGATGTCGTTGGGTTAGCCCAAACCGGCACGGGGAAAACAGCAGCTTTTTCTCTACCAATGTTAGAGCAGGTTAATCCGGCCAATCGCTATGTACAGGCGCTGGTACTCACACCAACTCGTGAGCTAGCAATGCAGGTGAGTCAGGCGATGGAAAGTTTCAACACTGACAAACGGCTGTACGTCACTTCCGTATATGGAGGGCAATCAATTGATCGGCAGATCCAAAGGCTAAAACGCGGGTCACAAATTGTGGTAGGAACACCCGGACGGATCATTGATCTAATTGAGCGAGGCGGACTGGTTCTCGATCGGCTCAGCATCATGGTGCTAGACGAAGCCGACGAAATGCTGAACATGGGCTTTATCCAAGATGTAGAGACTATTTTGTCCCACACGCCAGATGAGCGGCAGACAGCTTTCTTCTCCGCTACGATGGAACCCGCCATTCAAAAGCTATCTACCCGTTTTCTAAAGTCTCCGGTTACCGTTAGCGTAGAAGCGAAAACATCTTCTACAGCTCGTATTAAGCAGATTGCCTATACGGTGCCTCCCGGCTGGAGCAAGCCAAGAGCGCTGATGCCGATTCTAGAGATGGAAGATCCTGAGTCGGCTATTATCTTCGTTCGCACTCGTCGCACGGCTGCTGAGCTAACTCGTCAGCTACAGGCTGCTGGTCATAGTGCTGATGAGTATCATGGTGATCTTACACAGCCGCAAAGAGAAAGACTGCTACAGCGATTCAAGCAGCGTCAAGTTCGCTGGGTAGTCGCAACTGACATTGCCGCTAGAGGTATCCATGTTGACGATCTGAGCCATGTGATTAACTACGAGCTGCCTGATAATCTTGATAGCTATGTTCACCGGATTGGGAGAACGGGTCGTGCTGGGAAAGAGGGCCGTGCAGTTTCTATCGTGATGACCTTAGAGAAATACAAGCTTAGTCGCATTGAGAAACGTTTTAAGAAGTCAGTTGAATATTGCAAGATCCCAACCCAAGCTCAGATTGCTGCTCGCCATCTAGAGAAACTACAAGCCCGTGTGCGTGAAGCGGTGACTAGCGAGCGAGTTGCCTCCTTCTTACCTATCGTCTCTCAGCTCAGCGAAGAGTACGACATTCGCACAATCGCAGCAGCGGCGCTACAGATGGCATACGACCAGGCTCGGCCTACTCACTTAAGAAACGAAGACCACTCTGATAGAAAGCCAACCCCAAAGCCGAAGCTATTGCCATCAAGAAGGCAGTCTAAAGAAGCTGATGTTCAAAAAGCAGCCGTCGAAGAAGGAGTTAGATAGTAAGTAGGCAGCTACCCACTTGAAATTGCCTCAGGGAAAGGCAGTCCTACGCTCAACTAAAACTTCCGCGAACTATCTCGTCCGTATTGAAGCCCATCTATTGCTGTTCACTTCATAGCTTGACAGTTTGCAAAGCTATGTGTAGTCGCTCATACTGATTTTCGTGGTGGGTAAACTAGAATAAAGAACAATTGCATGTTCTAGTTTCGGATGGAGCGGTCGGAGATGCTAGTGATTCTAATAGGAGATCGCATGGTTCAGCCGAAGACTGTCTGTCAAAGCTGCCCAATGGCCAGTCAAAGTGGGCTACCTAGATGGAATCAGGGGCGCTTACGCTGCGGACGGATGATCGAGCAGCCCTGGCAAGAGAACCTGCCACAGTACGAACCACAGTACGAATGCACGATGGGGTTTCGAGTAACCAAGCTTTCTGATTAAAGAAACGCTCTGATCTGAATACGTTATTATGAGCAGAGTCATTAAGAGTAAAAGTACAGAGTTAGCCATCGGATCTACTGCTAACTATTCTTTGATAGGAGTCTGTTTATGAATGCTTCTGCGCCCGCAAAAGATAGAGCTTTTTCGGCGTTAGCTTACGTTATGCCTCTAGCATCAGTACTGCAGGCAGGTAGCTACTATTTCTTACCCTTTTTAGCGCAGCAAGCACCCCCTGTATATGCTCTGCTCCGGCTGATTCTGCTACCGCTAAGCCCGCTGCTTGCCATCGAAAACAGTATTCTAGGACTAGGCGTTTTCATTCTGCTATTTGCCTTTGTAGTCCGCAATCCAGAGATTAGTCGGTTTATTCGCTTCAACGTTCTTCAAGCGATTATGGTGAGCTTTGTCATCTCCATTTTGGTCTTCTGTGTTGCTACTCTAGGAATTAGTGGTCTTTTCATTGGCGAGACCTTGCTGAATGTTTTGTGTTTGGGTGGATTTGCTATCGTAGGGTATGCAGTCGCTCAGTCTGTGCTAGGTCGATATGCCGAGATTCCTACCATTTCAGAGGCTATTAACATGCAGTTGCCTTAGCTTTGGCTCTGCTAATTTGAGGGTTGAGTGGAGTTAAGTCAACACTAGGCAAAATTACGCTATTGAAGTGCCATCTCTTTCGAGGTTGGCGCTTCGTTTTTTGTCTTTGTCTGGACCGTATTCTCTAGAGAACCAATACCCTCAATCTCGATCCGAATGCGATCGCCCACATTAACTGGACCAACCCCTGCAGGTGTCCCTGTAAGAACCACATCTCCTGGCAACAGCGTAATTGCCTGACTAATATATGAGACCAAGTACTCAGGTGAGAAAATCATATTGGCGATCGTAGCCGACTGCTTAGGTAGTTGAGCATCGTTCACAAAGGTCTGTAAACGAGCACCTGCAGGAATCTCCCTCACAATCCACGGACCCAAAGGACAAAATGAATCGAAACCCTTCGCTCTCGTCCACTGACCATCCCGCTTTTGCAAATCACGAGCCGTAACATCATTCGCAATGGTGTAGCCCCATATCTTGCTACGCGCTTCTGTAGGTTCGCAATCTTTGGTGCGATTGCCAATAATTACCGCCAATTCACCCTCATAATCTACTCGCTCTGATTGAGAGGGATAGTAGATCGCCATATCTGCGGCAGTCACTGCGGTCGGTGGCTTCATGAACAGTAGGGGTTCTTTAGGCACCTCGTTGCCCAGTTCAGCCGCATGCTGAGCGTAGTTTCTGCCTACGGCAACTACTTTAGAAGGCGCACAGGGCGCCAGCAGCGTGTAGTTTTCAATTGCTAATTCAAGCTCTGTCATTCGACCATCTCGCCAAGGCGGAGCATCGAGGATCTTGACACCCCGATCAGCTTGAAGCAAGCCATAGTGAAGCTGACCTGATGACGATTGAACTCGAACGTAGCGATGAGCCATATGTTTTAATCGGGTCAGTTGTTGGTATGATTGTAAACCCTTGCTTTTGTCTGCGCTATAGCGAGACGTTAACTCCTGGGTGCTATCTCATTTGGATGCTATCTCACTGGGATACTTCTCACAAAGAGTAAAGCCAAAGAGTAGAGCGCCGTGCAACGTAAGACAAAGGCCACGATGACCACAAGGATATTCATTTTAGAGTTATGAGCACACTTTACGAAACCATGTATATTCTACGGCCCGATCTCGGGGATGAAGCCGTAGACGATGCCATCAGTCGCTACCAGACCCTTCTGAGCGAAGGGGGCGCGGAAGATATTGAAACGCAGCACCGAGGCAAACGCCGCCTTGCCTACGAAATCAACCGGCATCGTGAGGGTATCTACATTCAGATGAACTACGAAGCTCCTGGCAGCGTCATCGCCCCGATGGAGCGAGCCATGCGTTTAAGTGAAGATGTCATCAGATATCTGACAATCGTGTTCGAAGAACCAGCAGAGGGTAGCGAGAGCGAAGGTGAGTTAACGGAATCTACAGAATCCGCGGCTCCTCTAGGGTCATAGTCTCAGGCTTACCTTGGGCAGCATAAAGACTCTAAGATCATTAAGATAGCCCCTTCGATTAGCGACGACTGATCGAAGGGGCTTTTGCTTTTTGACCGGGAGGCTCAGATTCGGAAGGCTTAGTTCGAGCATTGGCTGACGGACTACTTAACGGGTTATCTGATTCATTTTTTGGGTGTTATATATCAAGAAGAATCAATAATTCATCAGTCAGGAAGGTTAACCCGTGACCCAAATATATAGCGAAAACGGTTTAAACAGTCCGTTTGAGGTAGCTCGACTCAAAGAAGAGTTAGCAGTGAGAGACCGGCTAGTACAACAGCTCTCTCAGGAGCTATTTCGACTGGTGAAAGGAAATAAAGATTTTTTGTCAGCTTCAAGAGTCTTTGAGCAGTATGAACAAGAGGCGCGATCGCTGCGTGAACAGATGTACCAGTTAGAAGAACAGGTTGTCTTTTACCAAACACAGATCGAAGATCGTGATGCCCAGACCCGGCATCTGCGCCAAACCAATCAAACGCTCACAGATAGGGCTCAGATGCTAGAACAGGTTGTACGGGAGCTACCTAGAGTCTACAAAGAAAAATTTGTCGAACGGATGAGCGCTGTCAAGGACCGGGTAGCCAGAATTCAGCAGAAAAATCGTGACCTTCAAGCCGAGCTACAGCGCACTAGCTACCGTCTGGCAGTGCGTAGCCGCCAAGGGTCTAGCTATCAAGCTCTCCCTACGTTTCCTCATGAAATGCTAGGAGGAAATTCGATGGAAAGCTTTGTAAAAGCCGCAAGCATCGAATAGAAAGGTTAAGCTTTGGGGGTTGCAAGCTGTAGCCTTGTTCCTTTAAGGACTACTAATAGCTGGTCAAACGTACTGATAGCCGATGTGCCAATAGGTCAATCGCTAACATCCCTACCGATAGATTAGAGACAGTACGCACGTGGCCGTAACCCTTTCCATACCAAACCACCTTTGATGGCCGAATTAATTTCACTAGACCTAGTACAAGATATCGCACGTGAATATGGTTACTGGGCAGTATTCTGCGGAATCTTATTAGAAAATATGGGCATCCCGCTACCAGGAGAAACCATTACCCTAGTAGGCGGATTTCTCGCAGGCAGCCACGAGCTCAATGTATGGTACGTCATGGGTGTGGCAACGGTGGGGGCCATCATCGGCGACAGTGGGGGGTATCTACTGGGCTATTACGGTGGATGGCCACTGTTGGTGAAAGTAGGTAGCTGGATCAAGGTGCCAGAGTCAACGCTAGAGGGGTTACGTGATCGTTTCAGTCAAAATGCAGGCAAAGCCGTCTTGTTCGGTCGATTTGTTGCTCTGCTAAGAGTATTCGCTGGTCCGCTAGCAGGCATTAGCCGCATGCCTTACCCGAAGTTCTTACTATGTAATGCCCTCGGTGCTGCGACATGGGCATCGGCGACAGTTAGCCTTGCATACTTCTTCGGCCAAATTGTTCCGCTTACAGTATTGATGGAATGGATAGGGCAGTTCACCGGGACTGCCCTATGTATTGTCATTGGCTGGATCACCATCGTCTGGTGGATAGAGTCGCGACAAACAACCTCTAAAAATTTGTAGTCGCTGTCCCTTAGCGATCGCTTAGCGGGCTATCACTTGACAATCTATAGAGGCCAAGTGCCGACCAACAAAAACAACCAAAGGCCCACATCACTGAGGTTTGACTACATATTCAGACTCTACAGGTTCTACGGCACCTTCTCCTACAAGCGCCTGATAGATCATGGCAGAAAGTTCGGCTCGAGTAGTCGGTTCAGTAGGATTAAGCTGAGAAGCAGTCGGATAATTAACGACTAGGCTACTATCAGTGGCTGCTGCTATCTTTTCGTTAGCCCACTGAGGAATAGTATTGGCATCGCTATAGCGAGAAAGCGTGGCCTGTACGTCTGTTGGACTTTCAATCCCTAGTCCAGTGACTAGAGTCGTCAGTGCCTGAGTGCGCGTTACGGGCAGATTAGGAGCGAAAGTATCGTCAGGGAACCCCGTCATAAAGCCGCCTCTAACAACTTCTCCAATCGACTCTCTTGCCCAGTAATCAGACGCTACATCAGTAAATTCAAGCGATGCCTGATCAGCTGTTAGATCAAAAGTACGAGAAACAATATTGGCAACTTGCGCTCGGGTCACAGGCTGATCGGGTCTAAAGGTTCCGTCGTCATAGCCAGAAATCAGTCCTCGGCTGCTGAGAGCATCAATGTATGGCTCTGCCCAGTAGTCGTCTGGGACATCGGTGAAGGTGATTGCTTCTTGGGCTTCCCCGCTAGCTGCTTCTGAGGCAACAACTCTATCAGGCGTAGCAACCACACCTGCAGTCGCAGCACCAACAGCCCCAGCCCTGGTAGCCTCTTCTAGAGGGCGCGGTTCCCGCGAGAGCAAGCGTTCTCTTCTGATTGCCGCTCTAGCAGCTAGTTCTTCTTGCGCCGTCATGCCACTAAAATCGACGTCATCAGCGAGTCCATCAGGTGAAATCTCTGGGTCAACTCTGCTCGCAGTGATCTCAGGCGCTACTTCAGGAAGGACTATCGGAGCAATCGGAGGAGCTGAATCACTAAACAGATTGCCCCGGGTAAGTCCCCATGCCAAAACACCTCCTAGAGAAAGGAAGGCAACAAACAAAGCTACCATCTCATCAAATTCCAAGGGACGGTTTGATGCTGGAGTCGTTGGTGTTGAGTCGGACTCCTCAGGGGGGCGAGGGTCGTTAGGCGGCTGAGGGAAGGATTGAGTCACGGAAATGCTCGCTTTTGATTACGGTTATGATGGCAAATAGCAGAATAGGGGCGGCTAGCTCTAGCTTGGATTTTAGCTTTGGCAAATAAGCAAAACAACGAACGTATTGATTCACAAAAATAGACCATTTTGGACCAAAGATCAGCTTTCTTATGAAATAGCCTTCATGATTTATCAGCGGATTATCTATCTTCTACGAACGTCATGACTAATCGGTTAGCTAATAGCAGCAGTCTCTATCTGCGTAAACATGCTGAAAATCCGGTTGACTGGTGGCCTTGGTGCGAGGAGGCGCTGACGACAGCGCAAAGGGAAAACAAGCCAATCTTCCTATCAATTGGCTATTCTAGCTGCCACTGGTGCACCGTTATGGAAGGAGAAGCCTTTTCTGATGATGCGATCGCAACCTATCTAAACGCTAATTTTTTGCCGATCAAAGTAGATAGAGAAGAACGCCCTGATATCGATAGCATCTACATGCAGGCCCTACAGATGATGGTTGGACAGGGAGGATGGCCGCTCAATATCTTTCTAACACCAGACGATCAGGTTCCCTTCTACGGTGGCACCTATTTTCCGGTAGAAGCTCGCTATGGTCGGCCTGGATTTTTGAGAGTGCTAACGGCGCTTAAGAAACTGTACGATACGGACTCTGAGCAGATTAGTTCTGTAAAATCCCAGATTTTAGCAGGATTATCCCAATCATCCGAGCTAGCTGCTGGAGCCTTAGATAAGACACTCTTGCCACGGGGTGTTCAGGCTTGTGCTCGAACGCTAATGCCCTTTGATATGGGCAATCGATTTCCGATGATTCCTTACGTTCGATGGGTGCTGCAAGGCGATCGCCTTGTGCAAACACTGCCAGCATTAGGGAAAGACGAAGCCTCTAGCGAAGTATCTGCTGGCGAGGTTCCTATAGACGGCTGGCATCTCTCAAAACAGAGAGCACGCAATCTGGTGACGGGAGGAATTTTTGACCATGTTGCCGGAGGATTTCATCGCTACACAGTCGATGCCACCTGGACGGTACCGCATTTTGAAAAGATGCTCTATGACAATGGGCTAATTATGGAGTTCTTGGCAGAATGCTGGCAGAAAGGCGAGAGAACGCCAGCAATCGCCAGAGCGGTTGACAAAACAGTGGACTGGTTGAAAAGGGAGATGCGATCGCCCGCTGGCTTTTTCTATGCGGCCCAAGATGCCGACAATTTTACCAGCGAGGAAGCGATTGAACCCGAAGAAGGTGACTTCTATGTATGGTCGTATGCTGAGCTAGCCTCAGTATTGAGCGAAGCTGAGCTAGACGAGATGGCAAGCGCTTTCACCCTCAGCAAAGCCGGTAACTTCGAAGGGAAAAACGTCTTGCAGCGCCAAGCGACCGATGAGCTAAGCGACTCCCTAGAAGCTAGTTTGGATAAGCTCTTTCGAGTTCGATACGGTAGCTATGCTAGCCAGACGCCTACCTTCGAACCGGCTGTGGACGCCCAGATGGCAAAGGGGCGAGTGTGGCCAGGCAAACGAATTCCGCCGGTTACTGATACCAAATTAATCGTGGCGTGGAATGCGCTGATGATTTCGGGCCTAGCCAAAGCAGCAGCAGCCTTTAACCGAAAAGATTATCTAGTGCTCGCAATTGAGACAGCAGGCTATATCCAGCAATATCAGCAGGTGGATGGCATGCTCTATCGACTAAGCTATGAGGGCAATGCTGAGGTGCCCGCTCAGTCTGAGGACTACGCGCTGCTGATCAAAGCCTTGATCGATATCCAGCAGGCCTGTTTGGCGTTTGCAGAGTATCGAGGCATGGCAGCGGATTGGTTAGCAGCCGTGATCGCACTTCAAACCCAGTTCGACCAAACCCTTAGCAGTGAGCAAGGCGGCTATCTAAATGCCACCAGCGAGCGTTTGATTGTGCAAGAGCGCAGCTATCAAGATAGCGCTATACCGGCTGCTAATGGGGTAGCGATCGCATCGCTAGTTCGCCTTTTTTTGCTGACAGAAGATCTAGACTATCTGCCCAAAGCAGAATCCGCGATCCAATCGTTTAGCACCGTGTTACAAAAATCACCGCGTGCCTGTCCTAGCCTTTTACAAGCGTTCGACTGGTTCACGCACCCTATCTTAATTCGCACAACCGCAGAGCATCTAGAAACAGTGCGAAGTCAGTGGATACCGACAGCCGTTCTAAGACTTGAAGAGACGCTGCCTGAGAGGGCGATCGCACTCGTTTGCCAAGGCCTAAAGTGCCTGCCTGCTGCTGCTAGCCAAGCCATGCTAAACCAGCAGATAGAAGATTCTCTGAGTTAGAGTCATATCAGCTAGAGTCAGTCATCAAACGCTCCTAGTCAACGCACCTATCTATCACTCGCACTTTTGATGTCATCGAACATCTCTATGATCGGCTGCCTTCTCTCTGGCTACATCTCTCTGGCTACAAAAGTTTGATTTGCGTAGGCACTGATCCTCAACAAACTTGACGAAGGCAAGAGTCCCCTTCGCTAGCTAAACGCCAGCAGTAAAGCGAATTTTAAGATAGTCGTCTTCCATTTTGGCACCGGACGGATTGAGCGCAGCCAAAGCCTGAGGTAAAACCAAATTACGTCGGTGATTGCCAATTCGAATATTGAGTTCGTCAGCGGTTTTGCTCAGCTCTACCTGATCTTTTGGAATCCCAGGAAGATAGACTTCTAGGCTGTAGTTGCTCTCTTCTTGGACAACTCTTAGGGTGGTTTCCTTGTAATAGACTTGGGCTGGATCTTCATCGCCATAGAGCGTTTCTTTCAATCGATTCAGCGCTTCCATACCGCACATCTCTTCGGAATAGAGCGGCACTTCTTTCACAGGCAGTGGATGAAAGTTGTCGTGGATCTGACTTTTATACTTCGCTTGCTGATCCTTCCACCGTTGGAAAAATGGATCGCTAACAGTCTCTGGAATGATGCGATTTGCCACCACCATATCTGTGCCCACGTTATACAGACTTAGGTAGGCATGGGCTCTTAGCGATTCTTTAATCACCATCTTTTCTGGGTTGGTGACTAGCCGCACAGAGGTAATTGTCGGATCGGCCAAAATCTTCTCCAAGGCTTCTAACTGCTCATAGAACTCATAGGGCGCATCCATCACTTCTTTGGTCGGTAAAGAGAACCCAGCAACCGGACGGAACAAGGGTTCTACAAGAGGACGCAAAGCAGTAGAAACGGCTTGGAAAGGCTTATAGAGCCTTCGCATATACCAGCCCGCAACTTCAGGCAAGCTCAGTAAACGAAGTGCCGTTCCTGTTGGCGCAGAGTCAATAATTAGGACGTCAAATTCCTTCTCGTCATAATGACGTTTCATCCGGACTAGGCTAAAAATCTCGTCCATACCAGGCAAGATAGCAAGCTCTTCGGCTTCGATGCCTTCTAGTCCTCTAGCTTGCAATACCTGGGTGATGTAGCGTTTGACAGCGCCCCAGTTGCCCTCTAGCTCTCTGAGCGCATCGAGCTCTGCGCCCCAGAGATTAGGCTGAATTTCTTTAGGGTCGTGACTGAGCTCAGTATCAAAGCTATCAGCCAAAGAGTGAGCCGGATCGGTGCTTAGCACTAAGGTTTTGTGGCCAACTTCCGCACAGCGCAGTCCAGTTGCTGCGGCGACGGAGGTCTTACCCACGCCACCTTTCCCGGTCATCAAAAGTACGCGCATAGCAAACTGGCCTGTAATTAAGAAAGTTAACGTTCCTTTACTCTAACGACTTTTGTATAGCTATAGCCAGCATTGAATGAACTGCTTCAGCGCTAAGGGCAAATCGCTATAGATGAAGCAGCGTTAGAAGGTGAAAAAATATCAACCTTCGGTTAACCAGGAGTCTAGCTCAAACTATTTCGAAGCTTCTTTGACCAAGAACGTTCTGACAAGGAAAATTGCAACAGCTTCTAGACACATGAGGAATTATTCGTCAGCAGGTGCTAGCGAACATTTAGATACTGCAAAACACCGGCTGTAATACCATCAGCAATCTCGTTAACGGCTTGAGGATCTCTAAAACGAGCAGCATCTTCACGGCCCGTAACAAAGCCAGTCTCAACTAAAACCGCTGGCATGGAAGTATTGACCAAGACATAGAAACGAGCTCGCCGCACACCGCGATCACGTAAGTTAGTGCGCTGCAAAACGCTGTTATGAATCGTCTGCGCTAGACGTAGACCAGAAGAATAGTAGTAGGTTTCTAGGCCATTGACTTCAGGGCGACTAAGACTAATCGCATTAGAGTGAATACTGACAAAGATGTCGGCATTGGTGCGTTCAGCGAGATTGACCCGGGGCTGAAGATCGATTTCTCTATCATCAGAACGAGTCATTACAACATTGATGCCTTTTTCCTGTAAGGAAACTTGCATGCGCCTAGCCACTGCAATGTTGATATCTTTCTCTCGGAGGCCACCAATGCCAACTGCCCCCGGATCACGACCGCCATGGCCAGGATCGATCACTACGGTGAGTTGACCTTGTCTAGCGCGCGGAATGTTGGCAGAAGGCGTGTTGGTAGAAGGACGGGTGGCCGGTTGCGGTGAACTAGCCACTGGCGCAGACCCTTCAATAATGCGGGCGGAAAGCCGGGCAGCAGATAGACGGCGCTGCAGCTGCTCAGCGCGGTTGCGATCTCTAAAACGTCCTGCCTGAATTACTCGCCGTCCCCCAATTTGAGTACGAAATGCACCTGGCTCCACTGCATTAACGCGAGCACGCGTATTTGAATTCCGCTCGAGCACAACTACCTGATAGAACCTAGCAGAGCTAGAGGAAGAACTTGGCGTCGGTGAACTTGACCTCGCTGAACTTGACCTCGCTGAACTTGGCGTCGCTGATGCCCCCCGGCGCCCTTCAACGATCCGACTGGCCAACCCCTTACTTGAAAGCTCAGCGACTAGTTGATCAGCTCTAGACCTTTCTTGGAACACACCTGCTTGGATAACCCGGTTGCCATTTACAGTTGTCGTAAAGGCGTCATTAGCAACCTGGCGTACTCGCAACCTGACCAACGCCGAAGAACTGGGGACAATCACCTGATAGTAAGTATTAGAACCCCTTGGAGCAGCAGCAAGTATGTTCTCACTTGGCGCCGGTAAAGACTCACCGCTCAAAATCGGAGGGCCTGCCTTAGAACCGTTCTCAGACGCAGAGGGTCCGTTTTCCCCCAAAGAGCTGTTACTCAGAATCGGTGGACCTGGTGGAGAAGGCGTAGCAGGTGCGGGTGAAGTAGATATAAATGGCGGTGACGGATTACTTGTACGCGCTTGAGCAACGACAGTACCCAGATCTTGAGCATTCGATAGATAGATATGATCTTGGTCTTGACCGTTGAGCGTTCGACTAGTAAGCTTCCAGCCAGAGGCTAGCTCGATCTTGACAAAATCATTGGCAACGCCGTCACTACGACCAATCTCCAAAGCAGGTAGATCTCCACCGCGACCGGGCAAAGCACCTGGAAGCGCCATCAAAACTAGACTATTACCCCGACGAATAATCTGCAGACGGTATTGCAAGCTGAGATCTTCATTGCCAATTCGAACAGAATAGCTATTGCTATCAGAACTCCGACCGCAGATACCGCTAAAAGTAAAGTTCAGCAGGAGCGGCTCAATCACCGTCGGACTACCTGATTTTTCTGCATAGCAAGCCCGGCTATCGCTAAGCTGTTCAAGAATCAACAAACGATAGAATCGACCATTCGAAACTGGTTCGGCAATAGCTACGGCCTGGCCAACAGCAATCGGCTGCTCTCCGAAATCTTGCGCGATCGCACGAGTAGAGGTGATCGCGCTTGCCCCCAAGACGGTAGCCATCAGTGCGGTCAGTGTGGTAGTGCGACGAATGATAGATTTCATATCTACGGCGGTTCAGCAATGGGGCGAAGAAAATATAGTTGCTGAAATCAGCTATAAATCCCTGAGCAGATGGTGGGCTACAGATGTCTCTACCTATTAGGTACCCAAGGATGACGTCCTACCTACGATTTCAATAGATGTTGTTACTTAGTCAAAAGGAACTATAGCAGGTGGGTTGAAGCTTCTATCAACAAGAACGTAGCTATATCGATTATTGACAAGAGTGTAGCTATATCAATAAAAGAGTCGGTAATGCATCCATTGAGCGGGCTTTCTGAACCAACAGGTTGTATTTATGTGACTACTTTTGATTTGTCACACCGCTTTTGGCCGGGTAGGCACGACTTTGCGAGAGACTATGGGTAATAAGTGCCTAGATTAATAAGTTCCTAGATCACTCACCGCCCGACGCTCGTTGCTCTGACGATCAGCGTGGCTACATCAACTATCGATATTTGCTGCCTACGCACTTTTTTAAAAAACCGAATCGGGCCAGTTTTTTGAACCTAGTAAGCCAACTATTGCTAAGCCAGTTATTTCAGCAGCGGCCGCCAAGGTCGAGATATACAATCAAGCAGCGATCACCATGCCACTATAAAGACATAAGAAAGACTATCAGTGCTGAAGTAGTCTCATACTTCATTGAATCAGCTTTTGTTGGTAGATAGCAAGCTATTGCTCAATGCCGATCAGAAAGGCCCCTGACAGTTCAATCTCTTCGGACGCAAGACATTCCTGATAATATTGATCTAGCGAAGACTCAAAGGCTCAGTTTACTTAAGCTAATTAACCTAATAGACATCTGTTAGATATCTGTCGATAGGTAGCTATCAATAGGCGTCGTCATAATGGGACTAAAGCTGTAGAAGATTAGTGGCAGAAGAGCGCAAGAGTTACTAGGATTTGCTGCTAATAAAAATAGAGAGCTGATAACCGACCGGGTCGCTTGCAAAGAAGAAAAAAGTAGTCGCTTAAGAATGAAATCAAAAGACGAGCAGTCCGCACACACTCAACGACCTGTTGAAGCAATCGTAAGGAAACTGTTTATTGGGCTGAGTGTTTTTGCTTTGGGTTTGACGATTGTCTCTTGCTCATCAATCAGTCGCTCAACGCTAGCGACAGAAGCCTCGCCAGGAGCCGTCGCCGTTAACGAAAGCATAGATCAAGTGGATGACCTAGCAACTGCTACCTTTGCAGGTGGCTGCTTCTGGTGTATGGAACAGCCCTTCGACGATATACCTGGCGTAGCCTCTACGGTCTCTGGGTACACGGGAGGTCAGGTTGAAAACCCAACTTATACTCAAGTCTCTAGTGGCAGTACAGGACACCTTGAGGCTATGCAGGTGACCTATCATCCTGACCAAGTAAGCTATCTAGCCCTGCTAGAGACGTTTTGGCATAATATCGACCCGTTAGACGATAGAGGCCAGTTTTGTGACAAAGGCACCCAGTATCGATCTGCTATTTTCTACGAGACAGCTGAACAACAAGAGGTTGCACAAGCAACTAAGCAGGAAGTAGCCGAACAGCTTGACGCTTCAGTGGCAACTGATATTCTGCCAGCGACGACCTTCTATCCCGCAGAAGACTATCACCAAAACTATTACCAAACCCATCCGGTTCGATACAAGGTATATCGCTTCGGTTGTGGCCGTGATCAGCGACTAAGCGAAGTTTGGGGAGATGACGCTCCCGCTCACGATTCAAAGCTTTGACAGCACTGAATCTTCGATATCAGCGTCCCTGATACGGTTTTCTAGTACCGGCCTTTCTTCTGCTGCTGATATAGCGATCTGATAGATACACACTAGATACATCATTACGGTGAAGGCTACGCCGGCAGCAGATTATGAAGCACCTAACTTGATCTATTCAGGTTATCCATACAAGGGCCGGCGCACTTAGTGAGGAGACAAGCTTAAGGTGGGTTTCCAAAGTGCTTAGCTGATCTTCTCTAGGGCATCTGGCTTATGAGCCGCTTCAGCGCCGGTGCTCTCACTTTTGACTAAATACTGAGGCTCCTCCTTTGAGGCCTTGGCAGTATGCCCCGCAATATCAGTGGGTTCTGTCAGCCTTTTTTGAACAGTGCCTACCGTTTTACCTTGTGAGGTGTTCCACTGAACGCGATCGCCTTTCTCAAACTGAGTCACGCTATTTGAAGATGAACTCCGAGACGACGACGAGTCGTCTGGCTTGGACAAAGCATCTAGGCGATGACCCGTTACTGTACCGGTGTTGTCGTTTTTAACTAGGTAGCGCGGATCGTCTGCTGACGCAGATATTTGGTTGCCATCGACGACTTGGTCCTCTGTAATCCTCGTTTGAACAGTGCCGGTAGAAGTTCCTTGACCCGAAGACCACTGAACGCGATCGCCTTTATGAAATTTTTGTTTGCTTGCCATAGGTAATCTGTTGCTCAGTAGGTGTAGTCATTACTGTAGTGACCAACCTAGAACGCATACCTAAGCTCTAACCTCTATCCGGATTCTGGTCTTTAGGTTACAAATCTTATAAAAGATATACAAATCGATAGAGTAATAATTCGTTTTGCAAAAAGGAAAATAGAGGCTGAACAAATGGGTTCTTAGGTCTGAGCAAACGGGTTCTTAGGTCTGAACAAAGGGGGATTAAAAAGTAAGCTGATTTACAGTACATAAGAACTAATGAGTTTAGTATGTGTTTGGGATTTATAAAGCAGTCAATTTCTATCTCTCAAAGCATCTATCTCTTACTAACGGAATATAACGGGACGATTATGAATACTCACCTACAACCAGGTAAATTTGTTCGTCTAAAAGGCCAACCGGTTGATCTACCTGACTTTGTGCTGGAACGTTACCTTGGCAGCTTTTGTTGGATCAGACAACAAAGCTGGGGCAATCTTGTCCACTGGAAGGTAGATGTTGCGAGTATTGAAGGCGCACAAATGGGATAGTACGGTGTCAGGGCTATAGGTGGATAAAAGCGAATGCACTAAAATCCTATAATTGAGACAACAATCCAACTACAAAAAAACCATGACTGCACTTCAGGTCTCTGCTCGCGAACTGGTCAAAGCTGCTTACGAAAATCGCTACACGTGGGACAAAGACTTTCCGGGATACACCACCGATGTGGTCTTAAAGCTCGATCAGCAGACCTATTCGGGCAGCGCTAAAGTCAATTCGGACCTATCGGCCGAGGTTTTTGACGTAGACGATGAAATCGCTACAAAGGTGATCAAGAATCAGCTTTGGGAGGTTGCTATTCACCGGATTAGTCGGCCCTTTGAAAAGACTCACGGCGAGAACACCTTCAAAATTGAGGGTGAAGATGAGAACGGTGCAATCAAGATTGCGGTGGGTGGAAAGTCCGAAGGTGATGCCTACAAGGTCAAGGACAACGAGTTTGTGATGGTACACCGACATATCCACGGTGTTGTTGTCACTATCAACACAGAAAGCTCTTACGATACTGGCAGCGGCTATCTCTCTCGTACCTACGATTCTATTTATCACGATCCTCAAACTGGCGAACAGAAGCAGGGCCGCAGCAAGTTCACCGATGAGTATACGCAGGTTGGCGACTATACCATCTTGGCCAAGCGTACTGTCGTGTCGGAAGATGGTCCCGATATGGAAATTTCGTTTTCTAATATCGAATTGCTTTCCTAACGCATGGGCATCTTCAAACGAGACAAGCGAGTGGACCGTAGCTGGCCGCTATGGCCAGTTGTTCCAATTTATCCGTATGGCAAACGGCGAACACTACGTCGCGAAATTGTTCGTGACCAGGTGTGGACGTTCGATCAAGTCCAAGGGATCTTTTATGTCGTTGTGCCGATTCGGATGACGGTGATTAAGTTAGCAGCCGGCGGGCTGATGGTCTTTTCGCCGGTGGCGCCGACAGGTGAGTGCGTTCGGCTAGTCCGCGAGCTAGAAACTGAGCACGGCGAAGTAAAGTACGTAATTTTGCCGACCGTGACTGGGGTGGAGCACAAGTACTTCGCTGGACCATTTGCTCAAGTTTTTAAGCGATCGCAGGTGTATGTCGCACCTAACCAATGGAGCTTTCCGCTAGACTTGCCGCTAAGCTGGCTAGGCTTTCCCTCTAAGCGGACTCATATTCTGCCAGACGATCCAAGCCAAGTGCCTTTCTACGATGAGTTTGACTATGCCATCGTTGGTCCGATTGATCTGAGCGTCAAGCCTTACACAGAAGTCGCTGTTTTTCACCGGGCTACTCAGTCACTGCTAGCTGTCGATACGATCCTTTCTATTCCAATTGAACCGCCAGCAGTCTTGAATCAAGATCCCTTTCCACTACTGTTTCACGCCCGGGATAGTGCGACTGAAGCGCTAATAGATACTCCTGAGAATAGACGAAAGGGCTGGGCGCGGATTTCTCTATTTTCTTTCTACTTTCAGCCCGACTGTCTAAACGTACCTAAAACGGGCCGTGTCTTGAAAGAGGCCAGTCAATCGCCGAATAAATCAAGCAAGAACTATTTTGGGCTCTATCCATTCGATTGGCAGATCGATTGGCATCGATCGTTCGAGCAGCTGCGCCAAGAGGGCAGGCTGATAGTAGCACCGATTTTGCAGACGCTGATTTTCAATAGAGATGCTAAGGCAGTCCTTAACTGGGCTGATAGGATTGCGCAGTGGAACTTTGAACAGGTAATTCCCTGCCACTTCAGCGCGCCGGTTGAAGCGGGACCTAATGAGTTTCGACGGGCTTTCAATTTCCTAGAGCGACCCAACCCGCACAGCTGGTCTGGGTTTGAGCATGACGTACCGATGGTCGATCTAGAGACACTGGGCCAGATTGACCGTCGACTACAAGGGAACGTCATTCCACCACCGAGGCGCTAATCCTTATGCTTGGGTGCCTTCTCAACCTCATGAAAGTCTGAAAAGTCGATATAGCGAATGGTAGCATCAGGATCTTCGTTGTTATGAGGAGCAGCGTGAATGATGTCTTTAAACTCGTAGTTCCATAGCAAGTCTGTGGCGTAGTAGGTATGGCGAGTATGGATCGCTTGAGCGACGGTCTGATCGATTCCACTCAAAGAGACTATCAAGGCAATGTTTTTCTCAAATAGAGCAGGTTGATCGAGGCCAAAGAGCGGACTATGGGTATCGACGCTGTGTAGAGCAGTCCAGGTCAAAAAGAAGCTGGGATTGCGATCGCGATGTAGCTCTAGCTCATAGAACCGCCGCATCATTCGCCCTTCAAAGTTCTCATCCATAGCTAGATACAGCCGCATCTGAGCCTCTAAGATTTGATTACGGCGCTCGTTTGCCGCTCTAAACATCAGTGTCGGCGCTCCCGCAAAATTGCTAATTACTGCTACTTTACTGAACATCACCATCGCAGTCGGCCTAGAGAAGCGCGCATAGGCTAACCCTGTGAGAACAGCGATACCCACTAATGACACAACAGCTTCTAGCGTGACCAGTACGTGGGCATAGGTATTGCCAGGAGACATCACACCATAGCCAATCGAGGCAGAGGTCTGCACACTAAAGAAAAAGGCATCGATAAATGAGCCAGGTCGAGCGTTCACAATGGCACCTTCACCGCCTAACAAAAACAGCAGGGCCGCAACTGCATTGGCGATCACATACACACCGACAGTAATCAATGCAAAGCCCGGCCAAGGAATCGTCAACATTAGATAGTAAGGATCGCGCCAGTAAGAGTACCAGCCACCGAGTCCCAAGACACGAAAGCGTCCGTTTTGAATGTGGATTCGCACTTTAGGCAACCGTCGTGGCCACGGGATATCTATTCTCATCTGTCTATATCTGGATAACCTAAATACTTATCGTCCACTGTTTTGTGGATCAGACTAGACAATTCTATGGAAACCCAGCAGTGTCAGCACCTAGATCTAGTCAAAAAGATCACTAACCATTTAGAGGCGTTGTCAGGGCCACGCGATCCCTATCTAGGGGCAGGAACCCATCGGCTAGCACAGCACTACATCCGAACTGAACTAGCGCGGTACGGCAATGTTTCTAGCCAGCGACTCAATCTTCTAACGCCAAACTTAAGCGGTCATCACGTTAATTGGCAGGTCTCTATTCCAGGCACCTGCCCTCAGTACAGTCCCTTTTTAGTCGGAGCCCACTATGATACGGTTCTAGGCTCTCGCGGCGCCGACGATAACACTAGCGGTGTTGCGGTGCTGCTGGTTTTAGCAGAGCTTCTGGCCAGATCTCAACCTCGGCGTTCCGTACATTTTGTCGCTTTTGATTTAGAAGAATACGGGTTAGTGGGTAGCACTACCTGCGCCCGGCAATGGCAAACCCATAACCGACCGATTTACTTGATGCTGTCGCTAGAGATGCTGGGCTATTTTTCTAATCAACCTGGGTCACAGCGATATCCGCTAGAGGTAATGAGTCGGATTTATCCAGATACTGGCAGCTTCATTGCCCTTATCGGCAATATCAAGACTATCTTCAAGATGCGATCACTTAAACGACATCTGCTCCAATCAGGTGCCCCGTGCGAGTGGCTACCTGTAGTTAACCAAGGTAGGCAAATCCCAGACACTCGTAGAAGCGATCATGCGCCTTTTTGGGATGCTGGCTATCCGGCTGTGATGGTGACAGATACTGCTCATCTACGCAATCCACACTATCATCAGGCTTCAGACCAGCTCGAAACATTAGACGTAGAGATGATGGCAAAGATCACCCAAGGCTTAGCGACCTATCTACAAGCAGGCTAAAGTTGAATAGATCCAAAGTCGATAACAGTCAACTACAGGTAGCGAATAGGCGAAGGGCAAAGACTATGAAAGGCATTTTGCAACCTGTACTTCAAAAACTATTGTCAGCTTTGGGCTTGGGCATCTTTGCAATGGGGATATCGGCTTGTCAGCCCATTGGGCAAGCGATTGAGCAGGTCATGGCTTCGGATGCTAGGGAGTTGGCGAGAGAAGTGTGGAGTGACCCATCTAGTTCGAGCGAGCAATATACACAAGACATTTTTAAAGATATTGAGTTAACAGATATTGAGCTGCCAACGGAAGTCGATATGCATTTTGCCGTCGTAGCTGGTGGCGGAGCGCCTAGCTACAACGAGATAGCTTTAGAAAAGAACGTTTTGTATTTCCAGCGGTCTTTGCGCGAGCTTGGCTTCTCAGTAGACAAAGCCAGTCTTTTTTTTGCTAGCGGTAATGATGGGGAAGAGACCATTCGCTATCTAGATGACAACGGCGACGAACAGTTCAAATCAGCTGAGATTCCTGAGC
Source organism: Synechococcus sp. PCC 7335 (assembly GCF_000155595.1). Classification (NCBI taxonomy): domain Bacteria; kingdom Bacillati; phylum Cyanobacteriota; class Cyanophyceae; order Synechococcales; family Synechococcaceae; genus Synechococcus; species Synechococcus sp. PCC 7335. Next base: position 734,304 of record NZ_DS989904.1, read on the forward strand.
TAGATGGCAGCGCTACGCTTGAGAATACCTATAGCTGGTTTAGAGCGTTGAGCGAAGCTGAAAAGCCTTGTCCGGCTTTCTTCTACTTCACAGGCCACGGCGCATACAACACAGACAACGAAGATGATAATGCTCTGATTTTGTGGGAAGAAGATCTTGTCTCTGTCAAAGAATTTACCCGTTGGTTAGCGCCTTTACCTACCGACCAGCCTTTCGTGACGATGATGGCGCAGTGCTATTCGGGCGCGTTTGCCAATCTGATTTACGAAGACGGCGATCCTTCACAGCCAGTTGCACTGCAGACTCGCTGTGGTTTTTTTGCGACGGTGGCCTCTCGGCCTTCAGTAGGCTGCACCCCAGCGGTGAATGAGGCAGACTACAAAGACTATAGCTCTAGCTTTTTTGCAGGATTAACAGGGCGCGATCGCGTTGGCAATTTGGTTAGCTCTGCCGACTACAACCTAGACGAAAAGATCTCCTACGCAGAAGCGCATGCCTTTGCCAAAGTAGATGAAGAGACAACTGACTGGCCAATCTCGACAGTCGAAGCGTGGCTACAGCGCCAAGTCTCAAAATCAGACATCGATGAAATTTTGAATGATCCAATAGACGAGGTGAGGGCGATCGCTCGCCCAGAACAGCAGTACGTCATTACAGAACTCAGCGGTTTAATTGGATTTGATCTAGCACTTTCTTACACAGATAACGCTAGTAGAGCTGCGCCGCTTGAGCCAGAAACCGTAGACGAAGCCTATCGCATAAGATTACGGATGGATCTTATCAACGTCGGCGCCGAAGTATTCGTTCGAGCTAACCAAAGCGCGGCGCAAATAGCGACACTAGATCGAATCTTGGAGTGCGAGGCCGGTAGTTGGCAAGCGCTATAGCGTTTCTAAGAAAGCTAGCAGGTCAGCCATATCTCTTTCGTTCGGCTGAAATTGTGGCATGGGCGGCGTTTGACCACTAATGACCTGAGTGATCAAAGCCGATCGAGAGCGACGCTCAGAGACATCGTGAAGATCTGGGCCGACCTCGCCATCAGCGTCTAGCCCGTGACAGGTCGCACAGTTGAGCTGAAAAATATCATGCCCTCTGCTAGCATTCCCTGGTAGCTGCAGAACATCTTGTACATAGGGATCACTAGGCGTTAGTGCATATATTCCTCCCATAGCAACGCCAAGCATGAAGATGAGCCCCACGATCACAGTGACCACTCTAGGCGCTGAGTTCTTGGCCGATTGCGCCAAATCTTTTTCGCTTTGGATCGGACTGTCGACGGCTTGGTTCGGCACTGTTCGTTTCTGAAAAACTTTTGTCACTACCCTCAGCATCTCGCAATAAACCGTTACCCGTATATTAAGATTCTTTGAGAGAATAAGACAACCCTGATACGGTAGGGAGCGCGGCTATTTATCCATAGACAGTTTTCCATAGTCGGTTTCAAGTACTCCAGAATTCAGCCAAACAGTGAGTAGGATACTGATTCTGGCGGGGTGACTGCAGTTGATCTGGCGAAGAGCCAGTATACTTTTCCTAGCGGTCTTATGTATTTAGTCTTATGTGTTTAGATGAAGACTAGACATTAAGATTAGATAAGTCCGATTAATCAAATCAATCGTAATCGAGACTAGCTAGTCGAAATTTGTACGCAGAATTAGGAGAATTATTGTGGTAGAGCCTCTACTTTCAGGCATCGTTTTAGGTCTTATTCCGGCTACGCTAATCGGTCTATTTGTGGCTGCCTACATGCAGTATCGTCGAGGCGATCAGCTTGGCGGTTAACGCTTGCTATACACAAAAATCTATCAGCCCCTTCAGCGCTAGATTTGCGGTTCCATAGGCAGCTTCTGTTTGCAAAGCTTCAACAACGCTAACGCCTAACTTTTGCTGTCTAATATCTCGCCAGGTTTGGTTCTGGGCACCACCACCGGCTGTATAAACCCGCTTGATCTTGGGCGCTCCTAAAGCTTGCAACTTTTGATAGCCTTCAGATTCTATACGGGCGATCGCATCCAACATCTCATATAGGAAGTCGATATCTCGATTGGGCCTAGGCGTTAGCTGAGGGGGATAGTCTGGATCATTAATAGGGAAACGCTCGCCGGGCTCAATCAGCGGATAGTAAGCCAGCTCACAGGGTTTAGATAAATCAATTTGAGTACTGAGTTCAGCAATCTGCTCAGATGAAAAGTACTGTCTTAGAACGGACCCACCGGTATTAGAAGCGCCACCTACGAGCCACAGATTGCCCAGTCGGTGGCTATAGATTCCATATGACTGACTAGAGATATCCACCTGGCTCAACAGCTTGAGAACGAGAGTCGACCCTAATGAGGTGACTGCCTCGCCGGGGTATCTAGCACCGCTAGCAAGAAAGGCAGCAATGCTATCCGTTGTCCCTGCACAGACCTGGCAGCTAGGCGGCAGATCATACTGAGTAGCAAGATCCGAGCGAATAGGGGCGATCGCTTTTCCTGGCTCCAAAACTTCGGGGAGCCAATTAGCAATTGGTAAGTTCACAAGCCAGTCGGGATAAGCCAGTGCCCTCACGTCATAGCCTAGCTTTAGCGCATTGTGATAGTCGCTGATAGGCGCCTGGCCGTGAAGGCAAGCAGCTATCCAATCCGCCTGATGCGCAATGTGAATATGGTCTAGGCGCGAGGCAAAATACCCAGCATACTGCTCGCTATGATATAGCCACATAGCCTTGGCTAGGGTGGAGGTAGCACTAAGCGTAGGACTATCAGCCGGCGCAACGGCAGATAGTTCGGGGAGAATAGGCCGAGCGATCGCGTCGTTATACATCAGCGCCTGGGTCAAAGGCTGCCCTGTTTGATCGCACAGCAGCATCGTGCCAGAAGTAGCATTGATAGCAATGCGATAGATTTGAGTACGCACCTGGGGGGCGATCGCCTCAATCAGCTGCCACAACACCTGCTTCCACACTATTGAAGAAGCGGCCTCCGTCACGTTCGAAAACCGATAGCTAGCCTGAGCCACAATCGAGTCACTAGGGCTGCGGCTACTACCGTCTAAAACAACCGCTCTAGCTCCAGAGGTGCCAAAATCAATTCCCAACGCATACATATCGTCGCAGCTCAATAGTCGCAGCTCACCAAAACCAAAAAAAGCCGCTCTGTATCAGTGCGGCTTTCTCCTAAATTAATCAGTTAATCGAAACAATGTCCGAATAATCAAAACAAGCTTGATTAGAACAGACTCAAAAAATGCAGCTCCGAAAAGCACGGACCTCAAGAGCAAATCCAAATAACAAAATGCCAGAAAAGCCTAAACACTAATCTCGCTGACTTCTCTAGAGATAAAGTCAAATGGCTGATCGATAAAGGAAGTGTCGTCGACGCCCATATCCGAGGCTCGCTCTTTAACCATCTCTTTCATTATCTGGATGCCCTGCACTGTAGGCGCGATCGGCACACCCAAAGAGTTGTAGGTTTCACGCAGACCTTGCAGCACTCGCTCCATCAGCACATCGTTGTTGCCGGCCACCAACGCGTAGCTGCTATAGCGCAGGTAATAGTCCATATCGCGTAAGCAAGCCGCATAGCGACGGGTGGTATAAGCGTTACCGCCAGGCCGAATAAGCTCGGGCACAACCTCAAAAAGCTTCTTTCCGGCTTCTCTAGAAATTTCAGCCGCGTTTGCGCTAATCATAGCTGCTACCTTTACTCGGTTAGCACCTGTAATGAAATACGACTGCAAAGAATCGATAGCATCACGATCTAGGTAGCGACCGGTGGTGTCGTAGTTGCTGATTAAACTGGTGACCGTATCTCGCATGAAAATCTCCCAACGTTTGGCGACTACTGAATAAACGCCTCTAAAAAGTTACTTAACTTGGTTTGCCTGACTCGGTTTACTAAGATGCATTACTTTAGATGTAATGGCATGTTTGTAAAGCTTTTTCTACAAAGCTGCTTAATTACAAAGCTGCTTGACCATAAAGCTTCTTAAAAAGTCTGCTGCTCTAGATATTCCGTCTTTGAATGTTCTAGGCTGCTTTTAGCTACAGCCTGATCAAACCATAAGTTCTGAGTTCTAAGTCATGCCTATTAGGCTATCACTCGCAAAGTTAGGAATATCAGTAGATTCAGCCTCTTTGCATTCGCTTTTTAGTCTACCACGAGAGCTAATTAGGCTCACTGAACAGCTGCCTTAGATGAGTGTTATCGAAGGAAAAGTTTACAATTCGACCTACTTAGTAACGCTTGACTCAAGTGATGTCTTTGCCTGAATCAAACTTCTAGGTAGCACTTTGGAAAAGACAATTTAGGTTGGAAGAAGGCGAACAGCAAGTTCAGCGAAACTTATTGGATATTCCGTATAGTTTGGATATTCCGTATAGGTGGATACAAAATCTATCAATAGCTCTTCATAGGATCGGTCTAGATGGCCTTTTTACAATTTTACGCCTCCATCTAAATAGGCAAGTCTGGAAAAACTTAGGAAAGACGATATGACTGGAAACGAGTCGCGCACGCAGGCAATTTACGAGATCACTAACAGAGAGCCGATTGAGGCTAAAGCCCCCAAAAAGTTAGAAGATATCTGGGCTTCGAATGTCTTTAGCCTAAGCAAAATGCAGGCAACCCTACCTAAAGATGTCTTCAAGTCGCTGAAGGAGACCATCAAAACTGGGAAAAAACTCGATCCTTCTGTCGCGGATACCGTTGCTGGGGCAATGCGTGATTGGGCGATCTCAAAAGGCGCTATGTACTATGCCCATGTCTTTTATCCCTTGACAGGAGGAACAGCAGAGAAACACGACGGCTTTATCTCTCCTCAAAGTGACGGTGGTGTGATTTCAGAGTTTTCTGGCAAATTACTTATTCAAGGTGAGCCTGATGGGTCCTCTTTTCCCAATGGCGGCATTCGTGACACCTTCGAAGCGCGAGGCTATACCGGTTGGGACGTAACTAGTCCGGCTTATATCCTCGAAAACGAGATGGGCGCAACGCTTTGCATTCCCACAGTCTTTGTTTCCTGGACAGGCGAAGCGCTCGATAAGAAGACGCCCTTACTACGCTCAATTGCTGTCGTTGATAAGGCAGCAAATCGAGTACTCAAGCTATTGGGCAACACTGATGTTGCGCCCGTGAATTCGAGCTGCGGAGCGGAGCAAGAGTACTTTTTAGTAGATGCTAACTTTGCTAATGCGCGGCCTGATCTACTCCTCGCAGGTCGCACCTTGTTTGGCAAAGCGCCTGCGAAAGGTCAGCAGTTTGATGACCATTACTTTGGTGCAATTCCGCCACGCGTGCAGGCATACATGCACGATATCGAAACCCGACTGTACAAACTCGGCATTCCAGCTAAGACTAGCCATAACGAGGTAGCACCTGGTCAGTTTGAAATTGCGCCAGTCTTTGAATCGGCCAACGTCGCTAGCGATCATCAGCAGCAGATCATGACTACGCTACGTGATGCCGCGGTAGATCATGGTTTTATGTGCCTACTCCATGAGAAGCCTTTCGCTGGAATTAATGGTTCTGGGAAGCACGTCAACTGGTCGATTGGTAATTCTACTCAGGGCAATTTGCTAGATCCTGGTGATACACCTGAAGAGAATCTACAGTTCCTAGCATTCTGCGGCGCTGTTATCCGTGGTGTTCATCTCTTTGGTCCTTTGATGAGAGCCGTGATTGCAACAGCTAGTAATGACCATCGTCTAGGGGCTAACGAAGCGCCGCCAGCGATTATGTCTGTCTACCTAGGTAGCCAGTTAGAAGATATCTTCAATCAGATCAAGGAAGGTAAGCTGGTTGGATCTAGCCACAAAGGGGTGATGCATCTAGGGGTGGATGTGCTGCCGCCTCTGTCAAAAGATGCAGGCGATCGCAATCGAACTTCTCCCTTTGCCTTTACCGGAAACCGGTTTGAATTCCGTGCAGTTGGATCTAGCCAATCTGTATCAGGGCCACTAATTGCATTGAACACAATGATGGCAGATTCTCTTAGTTGGATTGCCGATCAGCTAGAGGCAAAAGTCGGTAGTGGTTCTAGCCCTGAGGAAACTGGCAATGCAGTTCAGGCAATTCTTAAAGACATCATGGACAAGCATGGCGTAGCTGTCTTTGGAGGCAATGGCTACTCTGATGAGTGGCATAAGGAGGCCGTCGAGCAGCGAGGTCTTCTAAATATCCCAACGACAGCCGATGCACTTCCCTACCTGAAAGAATCCAGCGTCGTAGAGCTGTTCAAGACAACAGGCGTACTCTCTCCAACTGAGCTAGAAAGCCGATTTGAAGTATATGCTGAGCAATACATTCTTTCTATTGAAGTAGAAGCAAAACTAGTCGTAGACATAGCGAAGACGCTGATCTATCCAGCAGTGATGCGTCATTTGGGTGAAGCGGCTGGCACAGTAGCTAATCTCAGTGATATTGGAGTTAGTGTTGACAAAACACCGGTTGAAAAAGTAGCCGGTCTGGCTAAATCGCTGCTAGATGGAGCTAACGAGCTAGATAGTGCGATCGCCAAGCACGACTTTGGGTCAACCGAAGAGCACATGGATTACTGCGCAGGCACTATTCGCGACATGATGAATTCCATCCGTGAAGCGGCTGATACTTTAGAAGGTGAAATTGCCGACGATCTATGGCCGTTGCCTACTTATGAAGAAATGCTCTTCATCAAATAGAGCCCCAGTTTTGTGGAGTTTTTGGCTCCGTTGCTACGAGGTGTCTTAGCTAACCAGCGAAGCGCCTCATACTAAACGCTTCGGTCTATCAAACTACTGATTTATTAAACCACTGAGGCAAATCACAGAAGCCATCTCCTAACGAGATGGCTTTTCTCATATTCCTTTTTCTTTCATGCCTCGAATCTCTTATCTAAGCCAATTTCTGTTGCTCAGAATTCATTTTTTCCACTTTCACGCTATGGAAGCACACATGTTCCGTAACATTCTTTTACAATAGAGGCAATTTCCTACGCAAAAACAAGTCTTAGCCAACGCAACCATGCCAGATACACTTACCAAGGCCGCCTATCAAACCTTCCAGGAAGGCAAAAAGTACTTCGGTGTTGCTCACAAAGCCCTTAGTACTCAGCTACTTAATGTTCTTTCCGGCACTCAGCGAGAGGAGCCTAACCCACCCAACCCTCAGCTGCTTCTACTGATGCAAGGCAAAATTGATGCTCTTTTAGAAGCAGACTGGCAAGACGCGGAAGATGGCATTTATCCAAAGCAAGCGCTCTTTGAAAACCGCTGGGACGACTTTTTTCGCTACTACCCAGAGATGTGGCTAGACCTACCTAAAATTTGGGATAGGGCCAGCAACAAACGTCATCAAGAATTTGATGATGGCATCGACACTAGTGGCTATCCTAGCTACTACGTCCAGAATTTTCACCATCAAACGGACGGCTACTTCAGTGATAGCTCCGCGCGGATGTACGATCTGCAAGTTGAAGTGCTCTTCAACGGTACCGCGGCACCAATGCGGCGGCGCATCCTAGCACCGCTAAAGCAGCATTTAGCCCAAATGGAGACGCCCATCGGTGATACGCCGCAGTCAGTTAAGATTCTAGATATTGCCTGCGGTACGGGCAATAGTCTGATCTGGATCAACCAAGCGATTCCTCAGGCTGCCCTGTATGGCGTTGACCTTTCACCCGCCTATATACGCAAAGCCAACGAGAACCTATCTGATATCAAGAGTAAGGTTCCAGCGCAGCTGATTCAGGCCAATGCCGAAGCACTGCCCTTCGTCGACGAGTTCTTCGAAGCGACAACTAGCACATTCCTCTTCCACGAGCTGCCGGCTGAAGCGCGTCAAAACGTCATCAACGAAGCATTCCGGGTGACTAAGCCTGGTGGCGTTTTTGTAATCTGCGACTCTATTCAGAAGATTGACGTACCTGAGTTCGAACCGCTGATGGAAAACTTCCCGGCTATGTTCCACGAGCCCTACTATCGTCATTACATTGGGGATGATCTAGTTGCCCGCTTAGAGTCAGCTGGCTTCACAGACGTGACCACAGCTAACCACTTTATGAGTAAGTACTGGGTAGCGCTTAAGCCAACCGTATAGAGGCTGTATAGAAAACGTTCCGGCTAAGACAAGTCTAGCTAGCTGTGGCGTCTTAGCTGGTCAAACAATCGACGAACCTTGGATAGGTCCTTATCCCCTGGTGACCTCTCTACCCCACTAGAGAGGTCGATTCCGTCAGGAGACAGCTGGCCAAGCGCGCTAAGAATATTATCTGGGTTGAGACCGCCCGCTAAAAACCAAGGTCGATTGGGTGAAAAAGACTGAAGCGATCGCCAGTCCAAAATTTTACCCGTGCCACCTAGCTGAACAGGATGGTAAGCATCTAGTAGCAGAATATCGATGTAGGCTTCGTAGCTAAGTGCCATTTCTAGATCTTCAGAGGTACGAACTCGAATGGCTTTGACCAGTTTTATATCCGGTAGCTCAGCATGGATTAGGGCATCGCGCAGTCGCTGACAAGTCGCTGGCGACTCACCACCGTGGAGCTGAATCACGCTTATACCTGCCGTTCTCGTGACGCGAAGAATCTCTGACAGGGAGGCGTTAGCGAATACACCGAAGTGCTCAACTTGCGGAGCGGCTCTAGAAACAGTCGCGATAATCGGAGCAATGCTTTCAGGTGGAATATAACGGGGTGATTGCCCCACACAGATGTAGCCAAGTGCGGACGCACCCAGATTGGCGATCGCCTCGGCTTGTTCTACCTGAGTAATCCCACAGATCTTCACTTTTAACACTGCATTCCTTTTTGGGTTTTTGGACGATTCAACTTGCCAAACCAACTTTCCAAACCAGACGATGGACCCTAGAGCTTGATCATGAGAGTTTGATTATGATCGGGTAGAGGCTTAATCAGTAGGCCTCGATTAATAGCTACGACAGTAGATTCTAGCCGATAGACGGTTATCCCAACCGCATCAGGCACAGGCCCCTCTTCATGTTCAGTACAATAGATACACATAAAACAGGCTCTATAGACCTTTTATACTGATACCGGGCGACCAACACGCAGGAAAACACTTCATTATGCAAACAGGCTGGCGAGTAGGCTCTCTTTTCAACATCCCGCTATTCATTGACAACTCCTGGTTCTTCATTGTCCTTTTTATTACCTTCTCGCAAGGTAGCGATCCTAGTCGAGTCGAGCTACTGGGGACAAGTGGTGCGTGGGCGGTTGGCTTTATCTATGCAATGCTGCTCTTCGGCTCAGTCTTGCTACACGAGTTAGGCCATAGTTTGGTAGCTCAGTCACAGGGAATTACGGTTAATTCGATCAAGCTGTTTCTGTTTGGTGGAGTGGCCTCGATTGAGCGCGAATCCAAAACGCCTGGTGGTGCGTTCAAAGTAGCTGCTGCTGGACCTGCTGTTAGCATTGCCCTATTTGTGTTGCTGACACTTTTAGGAAATACGGGTAGTCTACCGCCTGTTGCTAACGGGCTAGTCAAAGAAGTCGCACAGATCAACTTGATACTCGCTTTGTTCAACCTGTTACCAGGGCTACCCCTAGATGGCGGACAGATCTTTAAGGCTGCTGTTTGGAAAGTGACGAACAGCCGAACTACAGGTGTGAAGTGGGCTGCCAAGTCCGGTCAGGTAGTGGGCTGGACTGGACTGTTGTTGGGTGCGATCGCGTTCTTCTCTACGGGTAGTCTATTTGCGGCGCTTTGGCCCGTGCTGATTGGTCTTTTCATCTTGCGAAATGCAGCCGCCTATAACCGGATGAACACGTTGCAAGAAGGGCTTGCCAAGCTGCAAACAGGTGATGCGGCCGTGCGCGACTTTCGTGTACTGGATGCGAACATGTCGTTACGTCAGTTTGCCGACGAATACCTCCTCGAAGACAAGGAATCAGCACCTGTTTACTTTGCCTCCTCTGACGGCCGCTATCGAGGCATGGTCACTATCGAAGACTTACGACAGGTAGAACGCAGTGAGTGGGAATATCGCAACCTGCACAGTATCGCCCGTCCCTTGCTAGAAATTCCTCATGTCAGAGAAAATACTCCCTTAACCGAAGCAATTAGACTTTTAGAAGAAAAGCAAATTTCGCGTCTTACCGTTCTTACCCCCGCTGATGCCGTAGCAGGGACTTTGGATCGAGGTGATATTGTCCGCGCTGTTGCCAGGCAACTTAAACTTCCGATTGCAGAGCCTATGATCGAGAAAATCAAACAAGAAGGTGTCTACCCGGCAGGCCTACAGCTAGGTGCGATTGTTCAGTCTATCGAGCAGGCATAGGAAAACATACTTTGGTCATAACGCCTTTGAGTTTTGATGCGACTGCTGCTCATACGTTAGTAAGTGGGTTGTTATAGCGCTTTCTGTCTCGGCGGAAGTAAGCGCTTGAGTATCAAAATCAATATCAAAGCACGCTCTAGCCGCCTCGGCCAAAGTCTTTGAAACTCGTTCTAGATCATCTGGGCTATTTCGCTTCTGATAGGCTTCTGATAGAGTTGGGCTCCCGAGTTCCTCTCCAAAGACATCTCTGTACAGCTTGATATCTGGCCGTAGTCGCATAGAGCCGTGTTGTAATACGCAGCCCTCGCGATAGACTTGGGCGCTACCAACTAGCTTGTAACCATCGTTCATGACTAGATCGGCAGAAGTAGCTGTGCCAAAGCAGTTTGGATTGTTAATATAGCCTCGCTTAGCATTGCCAAAGCTAAGCTCTACGCCTAATTCCCGCCAGCCTTCGATCAGAAACTGACACAGTTGTCGATACGTTTCTTTCCGCGAACCTTTGCAGCGAGAAGTTACCAGCGCATAAGTTAGCTCTCCTTGATGTAGAACGGCTCTGCCACCTGTTGGTCTGCGGACTAGTTCTACAGGCTGACCCTTGTATCTCAGATGCTTCCAATGGTCTGGAAACTGATGCTGATGATAGCCTAGCGAAATTGTAGGCGATCGCCATGTATAGAACCGTAAGCACGATGGCTGCAACCCTTTCACATGTTGATCTAGCAGCCAGCTATCGATCGCCATGTGCTCAGCGCCCGCCCTGTTCATCAGCGGTATCATTCGCCAGGTATCGTGAGCCATTTCTATTGGTTCGCTGGAACAACGGCCACAAAAGCCAAACGAAAAGAGTCGTTTCCACTAATGCGTTCAACATATTGAGAGCAAGCATACTGACTTGCCACGCATCTGGTTGCACAGTCGGAGAGAAGACGCTAGCGATCGCCTCTCCCCCAAAATTACCTAGCGCTGCTATTGAAACTAAGTAGATCATGTAGGCCAATACGGCGAGTCGCTTGGTCCGAATGAGCAGCCAAAGCAGAAAAACTAACTTTGTGAGCGAAATCCCAGCCGCAACAACTATCAGAATAATTGAGAGAGAAAAAGCAAAGCTCATACCTACAGCTTCATGGAGAGAAGACTACGCCGCCGGATAATTCTTCAGCAGCTCTTCATCGTTTTCATCTGCGATAGAAGCCACGATCGTCATCAATCGAGAAATTTCGCTAGGATTTATATCCATTAGAGTCCGCGCTGAAAACACAACAACACTGTCTTCTAACAGACCGAAACAGGCTTCAAACGTATTGCCACAGTTCATCTCGAGTAGCTTACGCATCATATCTGCCTCGTTTTGAACCGGTAGCTTGTGTACAGGCGACCAGACCGTCAGCGTATCTTCATCGGTTTCACCCGAAAGCTGAACGAACACATCCACTGAGCCGTATTTAAACTTCCATAGGTGTCCGTCATCGGAATGGTTCACCATTGCCGTACCTTCCTGCTCCAGACTGGAAATGACTGTCTCAATCACATCTAAAGGAGAAGTCGCCTCTTCTTCAGAATTATCTGGAAGGGCTGCAAGCGTCTCAATAGCAGGCGTTGTAGTCATGTCGATAATTTCAAATACAAACAACTATCACAACTCTATCGTTGGTCTTCCGAAAAGGAAAGTTATCTCTTCCCATGTAGTGAACTACGCTAGATGGTGAGCTGTACTAGTCAAAAGTGGCGAACTTCGGCAGATAGATTCGATAGCTGAGTTTGGTAGCTCTAAGTTTAGTCGCTTTAATAATTAGCGAATCCAGGCTGATGGCGAATCAGGCTCAAAAACTCTTCACGGGTTTTTGCGTCTTCGTCAAATACACCGACCATAGCGCTAGTCACCGTCCAGGACCCTGGCTTTTGAACCCCGCGCATGGCCATACACATATGACTTGCTTCCATCACAACGGCTACACCTAGAGGATCTAGGACTTCTTGTACAGCCTCAGCAATCTGACGATTCAGGCGCTCTTGCACCTGCAGCCGACGGGCATACATCTCAACAATACGAGCAAGCTTACTCAAGCCGACCACACGCTGATTAGGAATATACGCAACATGGGCTCGTCCCATAAAAGGCAGCATATGATGCTCGCACAGGCTGAAGAAGTTGATATCACGAACGAGCACCATTTCGTTATGGCCTTCATCGAAGATGGCATCATTGACAATGGTCTCTAGTGATTGTGAATAGCCTTGGGTTAAAAAGCGCATAGCTTCGGCCACGCGATGTGGCGTTTTGAGCAAACCTTCACGCTCAGGATCTTCCCCAACGGAGAGCAGCATAGTACGAACAGCGTCCATCATCGGGCCATTGTCTTCATTGGGGCTTATTTTAGAAGGGCGACGAGGAATCACCTTGCCATGCTTGGTCTGACGATCGGGACGTACCTGATGGCTGGAGAGTTTGTCGCCATTAGTAGAGCGATTACTCAGCACGCTCTCGCTAAAGTCGCGGCCATCGATACCGGGAATCCCGTCAGATATAGTCATAGAAAAGGTCCTCTTAAAACCCAAAGTGAAAGCAGAGAGTGAAGCTGAAAAAGCAGGCTGTGAAACTGGACAGCCGAGTATAAACAGTTGAGTATAAAGTGTGACTATGAAGCTAGTCTGGAGATGAAAGCAAGAGTGTGGACCAGTAATGTGAACCAGTAAATAGCTACATCCAACAGCTCAAGTCAATAGCTACAACGCACAGCTACAATGCACCGACGCTAGGCGTTATCGTCAGATGAGAAATGACCGCACTAGAAGGTAGAAGCGCCGTATGCAAGATGGTTTGGGCAACTGTTTCTGGCGTGAGCATAGCAGACCTGTCAAAGTTGGCTTGAACAGTATCGGTATCCCAAATAGGTGTATTGACCGCTCCAGGTGATAAGGTAACGACTCGAATTCCGTTAGCAGACTCTTCAGCCGCAATTGCGTTCGACAATTGCACCAACGCCGCCTTACTTACACCATACGCACCCCAGTTCGGGAAAGCTTGCTGCGCTGCAATCGAGGCAATGTTGATGATCAATCCTCTAGATTGAGCCCGCATTCCTGGTAAGACTGCCTGAACCATTTGGAAAACGCTTGTCACATTGAGCGACATTACTCGCTGCCAATCAGCTAAGGGCATATCACCTATAGGCGCGGTATACCCCATACCTGCGCTATTTACGAGAATATCCACTGGGCCGAAATGCGCGATCGCCTTTTCCACTAGTGCCTTCACTCTATTACAGTCGGCTAGGTCAATCACTACCCCTTGAGTGTTCACTCCAAAGACAGCTAGCTCTTCAGCTAAGACAGAGAGCTTATCCTGCGAGCGGGCCATCAGTAGCAGATCAAACCCAGCTTGAGCAAACGCCCTTGCCGTTGCTTCTCCTATTCCAGAGCTAGCGCCGGTAATCAACGCGCTACCTACGGATCTATCTAGTGATGGAGCTAATAGCGAGGCTCCTAGATTGGCTAACATAGGCGGCAAAGCTAGCTGATCGCCCTCTTCGCAATCAGCTTCAAAACTCAAGAAAGATTAATATCGGTGCTAATAAATGCTAACTGTTATTTGCCACGAATGGAGAATGAAAGCCCTAGCTGGAAAATACGCCAATCTGACGAAATTTGTCATAGCGCTGATTACGTCGTTGCTCTGGGCTCATATCCAAAAGGGCATTAAGATTCTGTGCTAAAGCTTGCTGTAGAGTATCTGCCGCTTCAATCGGCGCAGCATGAGCGCCCCCAATAGGTTCAGGCAGTAGTTGATCCAAAATGCCCAGCTTCTTAAGATCCCAGGCGGTGACCTTTAGCGCATCAGCCGCTTGCGGTGATCTAGCTGCGTCCTTCCACAAAATAGACGCGCAGGCTTCCGGACTTGCCACATAGTAGACCGAGTGCTCAAACATCATTAGGCGATCGCCCACACCGATACCTAAAGCGCCACCGGAGCCGCCTTCTCCAATCACCGTACAAATAATCGGTACATCTAGGCGAAACATCTCACGCAAGTTATAGGCGATCGCCTCGCCCTGACCCATTTCTTCTGCTTCAAATCCTGGCCAGGCACCTGGCGTATCAATAAAGCTAAAAATCGGCATATCAAAGCGATCGGCATGCTCCATCAACCGCATCGCCTTGCGATAGCCACCGGGCACTGGCATCCCAAAGTTGCGCGCTACGTTGTCTTTAGTATCGCGTCCTTTTTGATGACCCATCATCATTACCGGGCGGCCTTGGAAACGAGCGATGCCGCCGACTAAGGCCAAGTCGTCCTTACCCGAACGGCGATCGCCGTGTAGTTCTACCCATTCATCGCTAATGGCCTGAATATAGTCCAGCGTACTGGGCCGACGCGGATGACGAGCTACCTGAATTCGTTGAGCTGGTGTTAGGCTTGTAAAAATTTCCTGACGCAGCTGCTGGGCCCGCGATTCCAGCTGATGGATCTGGTCAGACACATCGACATCGTTATCTTCAGCTAGCTCACGAATCTGAACAATTCGCGACTCTAACTCAGCTAGTGGCTTCTCAAAATCCAGTAAAATTGGCCTACGTTCAGTCGTTACCATAAGGAGTCAAGGGCTAAATAAAGGGTCCAGTCAACAGCTGAACCTAGCGCTCAGCTAGCGGTACTAGCGTATCGCATTTGTAGCAACCACTACATCACGTTAGCAGGGGTTTAAACCCGTGTCGTCTAGATGCCTCTCCAATCAAATCCATCTTCTCTAACGTAATTTGATTGCGGCCCCAAGAAAAATTGGTATGTAGCTTTTCAAACTCCAACAGCATCGACTCTGCAAAGCAGGCGAATAGCTGACGGCCTGGCACATCCATGTTCACAATGTTCATGATGTGCCAATCAATGTCTAGCATGTGCTCAACGATGCCACCTTTGAGTACTGTAATACCCGGGTGCGAGAACGTCACATCCATGTTCTTTGGATAGCCACCATCAACCATCAAGCAAGGCTGCTTTAGTGTCTCCAAATCTACTTCTACCCCTTTGGGCATACTGGCAACCCACACCACTACATCCGCTTGGGGCAGTGCTTCGTCCAATGTTTGCACCTGACCGAACTTTAGATCTGCTTGTAAGTTTTCTAGACGCTCTTGATTACGAGCCACGAGCAGCAGGTTCTTAACGCCTGTACGTGCCGTTAACCAACGACACACAGCGCTCCCAATATCACCAGTTGCACCACAGACTGCGACCGTCGCCTGGCTCAGATCGATGCCGAGGCTAGGAGCCGCTTCCTCTACCTGCTTACAGATCACATAGGCTGTATGCGTGTTTCCAGTTGTGAACTTACTAAAGTCTAAATCTAAGTTCCGAACCCGCTTAATCTGCTCTAGCTTGAAGTTCTCAAAAATGATGGACGAAAAACCACCTAGCGCCGTGATGTTGATGCCCTCTTTTTGAGCATGAGCCATTGCATTTAGAATTTTACGAGTGGCTGCTTTAATCCGCCTGTTCGCTAACATCTCTGGCAAAAAACAAGACTCAACGTATTTGCCTTCGATCGTCTGTCCTGTAGCGCTAACCACTTTAAAGTGATCGACAACCTGGGGCGGGGCGCTACACCAAAAGTCTAAGCCTTGTTCCGCATATTCAGGGTAGCCCAGCTTATGGGCAACTGATTTAGCGTGTTCTAGGCTGGTGAGATGACCAATTAAACCAAACATTCAGGAGTTACTAACGTCTTACGCGTTAAAAGAAATATGGATACTTCGTCGTGTGCATCCTAATTTTTGTTCCATCCTGCTGGTCAAAAGATCCTGGAAATGAAAATCCAGCTTCGGAGGGAAGATAAAGGAAAGCAGTACTAAATCGATAGAAAGGGAAAAGCGACCCTATCATTAAAGCTGACTAAGGTCGCTTGCAAGCGGCTACTACACAGCGGCAAGCCCTTGAGCGGATAGTCGCATCACATCGCGAGCGCTAAAGCCTATGTTAGCAAGTGCTTCGCCGTAGGTGATCATAAAGTCTTCGATCAAGGCATCTTTCTCCATACCCAGAACAGCCGCATCCTCTTCCACCTGGTTTAGCATCTTCCAGATCAAGGGTAGATTGGCACGGTTTGCTGTCTCTAGCTCGGCTTTGGATGCTTCAAAGTTTGCCTTTAGCCACTCTTCGCCAAAGTTTAAATGCATATACTCATCTTTGACGACGCCTTCTGTAATCTTACGGGCAAAGTCATCTGCGACTGGAATATAGATGTTGTAGGCAGAGATAGCGAAGGTTTCAATGATCAAAGATTGGATCAGCAGACAGGTGACAATTTTGCCCTCGGCAAGAGCAGTTTGAAAATTATCGTGGAGCTGAGCGAAGAATTCTTTTGCAAAGGGCATATCTGGGTTGACGCTGAGGTTTTTACCACAAGCCTGAAATCCCTTCATATGACGGTTTTCCATTCGAGCCAGCTTAAGCAAATCATCCTTGAAGTCACCAAGATGCTCCGATAGCTGCTTGTAGTTATTGTTCGCTTCGAGCTCGCCCTCAATCACAATCGCGTTAATACGACTGTAAGCATCTTTGTAGGTTTCACTTTGGAAATCCATTGCTGGGCTAACTTCAAGGGTTTGCATAGCTGTACTATCCTATTGCATTAAATTTGTTTGATCTATTAGACCTCTAATTGCGATTGCTCAAGAGTTCTTAATAGTTCTTACCAATCTGTGTCTTTACTAGACTATCAGAATCGTCCTAGATAAGGAGCCCCTAGGGTAGGAAATCTGGTATGACAATCATTGATTGATCGCGATAATTGGTATATAGCGATCAATAGTTCTAGCAATAACTTAGAGCTGTGGTGGAATTATGATATTGGGGTCGATTCTACCGTTATTTCATTCATAGCCATATCTTCTACACTCGCTTCATCGGAGAGCATTCTTAACTTTATCCGCCTAGCAGTGGTGCTATTGGCTTCACCTAGCTGCACTTCAATCAGTTCACTACACAGGGGACTGAGCGCCGCTAAAAGCGATCGCAAGTTAGGCGTACTCTCACCACTGTCGACAAATATCCGATCCGAGAGCTTACTCATCCGTTTCCAGGCAGTGTATAGTTTGACCGCAGCCTGCTCGAGCTGAGTTGCCTGATTCACCAGATCAGCAGTGGAATTTAGACAGCCAATTCTTAGCGCTTCATCCAGGGCTAGCTCTAAGTCTACGCGCTCAGGGTCTAGCGCCTGCACTTGCCCAGCGGCTTCTATGTAGCGAGATAAATATTTAGCCTCAGCAGTAACCTGCTTGAGGGTATCGATATCAGGGTTTTCGTCAACTTCGTTTTTTAAGCTCTGTTGATGGCTCTGCGGGAGTTTTTCCATCTCGCGCACCATCGGCGTTAGATAGCGAGTTGGAATGGTCTGATCGCTAACCTTGGCACGAACAGACTCAGGGACTAGATCCGAGTTCATAGCAGTCCATTCGTCTGTCAAGTTGCGAACTTCTTTGCGGGTGATCTGGTCGCCTCGGCGGGCGGCATCACTCACTATTTGCTGTACCTCTGGAGAAGCCTGAGCCGTCTCTAGAAAGGCGCGCTTGCTGAAACGGTTGACATCTTGAGTTTCGATCAGACCATCTTCTAGCATTTGGTCGGCGCTGTTGGCCAGATCAATCAAGACGTAGGCTTGGCTTTTGCTCAAGTCTCTGTCTTTTAACCAGTTGAGAAAGCCAACGCTACCTTTCGATTGTGGAGATGTCGAGTCAGGGACCTTGGAATTGCTATTAGAAAGACGATTAGCGCCGTTGGAAGCACCTCTTTTTTCGCGATCGCGGACTGCTCGCAAAATTCGCCCCCGCCAAATGTCAGTTTGCAAATCGAAGCGATCGCAAACTTGCCAAGCCACTTCTACTCGCTGGTGGAACTCATAATCTGATAAGTCGCTATCGGCTGCTGGTACCGCAATTCCTAAATCTACTGATTGATCTGACTCAGAAATATCTACGGTAAACTGCTCAGCGATCGTCATTGAAATACCTATCACGAAAAAAGAATCGGCTAAGGGAATCAGGAAAAGATAACCTTAGCGAAAAAGAAGCCGAATTATTATGACATGCGCTTATCCCCAACGCTGATGACTAGTTTACTGATGACCCACTATGACGGTTGCCGTGACAGACAACCTTAGTTCAGTACAACGCGAGTAAGTACAACAAGGAAACCCCTATCGAAAAAGTAGCGTCCACACTTGGCCAGCAACCCAGATAGATACCGCAGCCATCCCAATAACCAGCGATACAAGTCCCACAATGACTACAATTGAAAATATCTTATCCGCGGCTCGGCTCGGCACAGGCGCAGCCATATGTTTTTCTATCAGTGCCACATTCTGACTATTCGCCTTCCAACCCACGTCGAATAAATCCCCCAGCACAGGCACCATTCCACTGAGTACATCGAGGAGAATATTGCAGCCCATTCGTCCTAGTGTCTGGGCAGGTAGACCCATCTTGGCCGCCTCAAATACAATATAGACAGAGAGTAAGCCCGTTACTACATCACCTCCTCCTGGCAGCAATCCCAGAATTGGATCGAGGCCGACTCGAATACCTGAGCCAGGAATTGCGATCGCCTTATCTAAGAGATGGCTCATTCGCTGCAGGCGTTTAAGAGAAGCAGTCGTGACGTCAGCTTTGTGTATAGAAGACTTATCTGAAGGAAGAGACATAAAAGCAATTAGGACTTCTTGTATCGGCTGCTATGTGCTGCAAAGGTAGCCTAATCAATTACTCAAACCTTCACTCTGAGGATATGATCTTTACCACAAGGGCATGGGATCAAAAGAGATAAGTAGACTAATGTACAAAGTTCTTAAATTATGGTTTAGCGTCCGTTTGCTAGGCTAGAGCGCAAATCGATCTAATCGCATCATGCCAAATTCCACTACTCAAACTTGTCCTATTTGCAGCGTCAAAATAATAACTGGCACAGCAGGAGGCGATCGCGTTGTCTTCTCTAGTGGGCCACAGGGCAGCCGAGCTAAATTATGGGCTAGAGTCTGTCAGTACAACAAAAAGTCAGGATGCATCAATGAACAGGGAAAGGATGAAAGTATCACCGCCGATGATTACTACAAAGACGCACCTTCTACCTAGTTCTTCTCAACGTTCTGACTGTTCGCTCTTTGGTCGTAACGCCCATCCATTTGATCTAACGCTACCTAGCTAAATTCTATGAAACCAACTAAATTTCTAGCGATCGCAGTTCCGGCCTTTCTACTCACTACTGGTCTTGGCATGGGTAAAGCTGCTGCCGAGCTATATAACCCCCCAACTTTAGACGGACGAGAAATTAACGACACGCTCTCCAACAGTGATATTCCCACCGGGCTAGGTGGCTTTGCCAAAGATTACGTAGTCGATCTAGAAGCTGGCGACCAGATCACTGTTGATGCTATCTCAGAAGAGTTTGACACGCTGGTTATGCTGATGGACGCTAACGGCATCACTGTCAGCGAAAACGATGATGGCCCTGACGGGAGCACTAACTCTCTGCTATTTGCCCGGATTAGCGAAGCGGGTAAATACACCATCCGCGTCCGTTCTTACGCAGGTGAGGGCTCTGGTCCTTTTTCGATTAAGGTGGCTCGTCTGCGTCCTATCGAATTCTAGGCAAGAGTTAGCAAGGCTAAATAGGTGACAGGCTAGGTCGGTTGACAGATCAAATGGGTTGACACAAATAGGTTGACAATAGAGCCGTTTCGAGGGGTGAGTTGCTAACATAGTGCGCCAAAATGTGCGCCAAAAGACCTCCAAAAAATTGTCTTGCTACCGTCCCCCTATTTTGTTAACTTAGTTAGGCGCAAAACGCGCAAGCCGGGATAGCTCAGCTGGTAGAGCAGTGGACTGAAAATCCTCGTGTCGGCGGTTCAAGTCCGCCTCCTGGCATTTCATATTTGCCGCAACCCTGAACCTCGTGGTTTAGGGCTTTATTTTCGGGTTTACTCAGGGTCGTAGCTCTAGGTGATGGCCATTGCTGATCACTGAGCTCTTCATACATCAAGGGTTCCAGCCCTAGAAAATGTGTAGAGCTAAATGGCGAAAGCTATAGCTTTGTAGGAGAGGGTTGTAGCGCCTAAGCAGGCTGCGAGCTAAGTGCAGATTACTGTAGGAGCATATTCTTGGGCTAAGAGCGTATACGAAGGCAGATGGCTACTATAAACCTCCAGCCGCTTTTGTCAATCTTCAATCGCTCTATCCTATTGGCTTAGGATCTTGAAACAGCGGTGTACTCAAATATCGCTCGCCGAAACTAGGCTGAATCATCACAATCAGCTTTCCTTTGTTTTCAGACCGTTTTGCAATTTTCACCGCTGCGCACAGAGCCGCGCCGCTAGAGATACCCGAAAGAATACCTTCGTCTTTTGCAAGACGTCTACCGAATGCGATCGCCTCATCATCCGTTACGGTTACGACTTCATCTATCAAATCCTGCTTCAACACCTTTGGAACAAATCCAGCTCCAATCCCTTGAATTTTGTGGGGACCAGGCATCCTTCCAGACAGAACAGCACTATTTACGGGCTCTACTGCTATCACGCGAAAGCTTGGCTTCCGTTGCTTAATCACCTCACCGACGCCTGTAATCGTGCCACCCGTTCCGACGCCTGCCACCAAAAAATCTGCCTGACCTTCTGTATCCTGCCAGATCTCTTCCGCCGTCGAACGTCGATGAATTAGGGGGTTCGCTGGATTATCAAACTGCTGTAGCATGTAGGCATCTGGCAGTGTATCCACCAAAGTCTGCGCTCGCTGAATACAGCCACTCATTCCTTCTATTCCAGGTGTAAGTTCTAGCTCAGCGCCGTAGGCTCGCAGCATCGCCCGCCGCTCAGAACTCATTGTCTCCGGCATCGTCAATACTAGCCTGTATCCTTTTGCTGCTGCTGCCATTGCCAGCGCAATTCCTGTATTTCCCGAAGTCGGTTCTACCAGCGTCGTCTTCCCTGGCACAATATCACCAGCTTCTTCAGCCGCTTCGATCATACTAATGCCAATACGATCCTTCACGGAGGCCGATGGATTCATCCCCTCTAACTTCACCACAATTTGAGCTACACAACCCTCACTTTCAGGAATCCGGGCCAAACGCACCATTGGGGTATGTCCAATCAGCTCAGTCACACTGTTCGCAATCTTCATCACAATTCACTCTCTACAGCTTCCGTCAATCAAGCAAGGTAGACCTGCCGCTTCTATGCGTTTCTCCCACATCACAAACAGGTAGGCAACAATATGACTAGGCGATAGAACTATATGTAGTACATCAAATCTACTTGCTGCCGCGTATTGCGCTTATCGACTAAATCTTGCAGCGTGTATTCTTCTAACACCGATTCAGCCGAACGCCATACCTCTTGCCACACCTCACTCACGACTGCTCCTTCTGTGGTCTGCGGAGACTTCACCTCTCTTGCGTTTGCGTCAAATCCCTCAATACAGCTCACGACATCTAGCAACGACACCTGCCAAGGTTCACGAGTAAGTAAGTATCCTCCCTTTGCACCCCGTTGGCTCTTCACAAACCCACCTCTGCGCAGCGTCGCTAATAGCTGCTCCAAATAGCGATCGGGAATACCTTGCTGCGCTGCAATCTGACAGATTCTTAGCGGTTCTCCCTTGCTGTAGTGCAAGCTTAGCTCTATTAAAGCCAGCAAGGCGTACTCGCTTTTGCAGGATAGTTCCACAGTGATGCAGGTAGACAAACGTTACTTAGGCAAACAAGTCAGACATCCAATCAACAGATGGTGTAACCCGTCTAGCCAGTACATTCAGTATACTCCGGTTCCACGGTGGGGATTGTTTCTTTAGAAAAGACAACAAAAAAGACCTCACGGATTCGCAAGGTCTTTTCTGTTTCTTTGTTACTTCTTCAGATGGTTCTTTAGGGATTAGAGGCCCCTAGAAGTTTAGAACCTGAAGGTTGCACGGAGTGCGCCGTAGAAGTTATCATCATCACCGATATCAGAGTCGTTGTCCGCATAGATAACAGCGGGTGTGAGAGTGAAATACTCATTAAGAGCTAGCTCGTAGTAAGCCTCAACCAAGAGAGGGTCGCGGTCCACGTTTGGAGAAATCGCTGCATAAGCACCTAGATTGCCACCAAACAGCTCAGGGAAGTTAATACCACCACCGTAGGAATCGAGATCACCATCCCCTTCAGCAGGTGTGTAAGCATAGTGACCAGCAACTTGAACACGACCGAAGTCTAGGTTAACCAAACCAGCAACAGTGTACTCAGGAGAGCCCTCACCATCTTGGTCACCATCGATGTAAGCAACAGCTGCGTCAATGAAACCATCAGTGAGGAAGTTTAGCTGAGCGATGTAGCTATAGTTGTTGAACAAGCCAGTATCATCTGGATCGATGAGATCGCCTGCCTCATCGAAGCCACGGTTGACGTTACCAGTATCAGTAGAGTAGCCAAGGTCTAGAACAAGGTTATCAGTGAACGCAATGTTCACACCTGCACCAAATGCGTCACCACCCTGATAGAGGTCGTAGAATTCGGGGCCACTAGCATCAGCTACAGCAGGGCCATCAAAAGGAACGATAGTGCTAGTAACGAAGTCGTCGGTTACAATGCTGTTCGCTGCGACGATACCGCTAAAGCGGTTGCCAATGGGAAAGCTGTAGAAAACATCGTCTAGACCAAGGTTGTCATCAACACCAGCTATTGGACCGCTCTGACTAGCCAAACCACCCTCTGTGTTGGCTAGTGCTCCTGCATCGTCAGACGCCTGCAAACGAATACGCAGTCTATCTTCGCCAGTAAAGCTAGTATCGAAGTTTAGACGAGCACGGTAATCAAACGTAGCATCAGCTTCTTCACCACCGACGTTGCCATCGCCAGCTTCAAGCGCTTCAGAAGGACCACCATCTAGAGCAGTACCGTCTGCGATTTCTGTAGTATCACCGAAAGGAACAACTAGATTGGCGTCTAACTGACCACGCAACTTAGTAGTCGTAGAGAACTGATTCGCCTCTAGCTCTGCTACGTCAGCTTCTAGCAAATCTGTACGACCGCGAAGGGTAGCTAGCTCGGCTGCAAACTCTTCTTGCAAACGCTGAACACCATCAATGTCACCACCGCCAATGAGCTGGATGACGACGTCTAAGCATGCGTTCAAACCAGCGGCAAACTCATAGCGAGTCATGGCGCGGTTACCACGGAAGGTACGGTCGGGGTAGCCTTCTAGACAGCCATACTCTTCTACCAAGCGCTGTAGCGCTGTGAACGCCCAGTCGCCTGCGCGTACATCTGACAGTTCAGAAACGCTGGTAACCTGTGCGAGCTGAATAGGCTCTGCAACCACTACTTCTGTATCTGTAGCTTCAACGTCAAAGCTTTCAACAGCGGCACTTTCAACTAGACTCTCTGCGGCTACGGCATTACCGGATACAGCTAGAACTGCACCGAAAGCAGCGGGCACGGCAAGCAATGCTTTCAAATTTTTCATTTTTTCTCTTATTCCTCACACTAATAAGCAAAAAAGTTTGACCCTGTTTGCCAGGCTGAAGGATGGCATCGAATACAGGCACTAAAGAACTTGCATACCAATACTTCTTCAACTTATCGGCAATGCTAACAGATCTATTTGGCCAGATACAATCCCTAAGGACACTTTTTAGACACTTTTTATTAGCGTCTGTCCAGACGGCTGTCATCGAACCAGCCATTCTATCTATTACCTGATGCTTATCTAAGAGGTCCTGTTGAGGCGAGGAGTGTCTGCAATGGGCTCACAGATAGCGATTCATAGCTCAAGGCAAACGGCTTTAAGAAGAGATTTTCGCAGGCTACAGCGCTACATATCATGTTGAATTGCAACCATCAGAATAAATTATCCAAGGCCCAACGCATCAATGCGCTCTAGCTTTATGTGCGCTAGTAGCTCTACCGGCTCAATATGAGCGCACGTCGTAATTGTTGTTCTCCATTTTTCAACAGAGTCTACAGGGAAGTTCAGATAATCATAGGTGAGGAATTGTAAGACTCTTAAAGGAGCTTTTAGGCATCAGCTCAATATGAAGAGATTTTCTCTTTAAAAAACTATCCGCTCCTACCCGTAGACTTTCGCTGCAGAAACTGAGCAAATGTCTTTTGGTAGGAGCGGTCTAGTCGGATCTTCAGGTCAAAACCAAACCGCCGGGAGGAACCCCTTGCACCTTAGCTAGAACTGATGTTTTAGCGAGTCCTAGAGGACAGCCCCGGCACACAGCCGGCTTACATCAACCTGAAGACCCACGCGCATATCACTAACGTTCATGGGCATCACCTCCTGTATTCCTAAACGGATTTTGTTTAGTGGACAAGCAGCCTTGACTGCTTGGCTACAAAGATAGCACGTCCCTATAAAAGTGTGCATAAAAAGTGCCTTGAAGCTGGATCGATGAAAGCAGTGCTGAACTGAACCCAACTTAGAACGGCACCTTTTTCTTAGCGTCGCGACCACTCTCAAAGTCTAGCTCCTTGAGTTTCTTCATGATGCGAGTGAAGTACTCTTGCAAGTAGTCCTCTAACATCGTAATCTCGCTTTTGTCGATCTCAAACGTTTCATAGACCTCTGCCATCGGCGCATCCATAGTGTTGCCACTAGCACTCACTTCTGTAAACGCTAGGCGATCGGCCAAGTCCCAAGTCCACTGGAAGAAAGCCGCTAGGTTACGAGCACCTCTTAGCAGCGCTGGCGGCATATTAGAGACATTGGCATTCTGTTCAGAAAGACGCTCACACAGTCTGATGATTTCGTAGGCACCCCAGGCCCTAGGGCCAGCTAATGGGAAAGTCTTATTTTCAGCCGCAGGTAGCTTCAGCGCTTTGACTGCAAACTTAGCAATGTCTTGACTATTCATGTATGCGATAGGACCAGCTTCGCCCATTACCCAAACGGACTGCCTTTCTAGTATGGGAATAGCGTACTGTCCCACTAACCCTTGCATGAAGCCACAGGGCCTAAAAATGGTGTAGTTCAATCCTGATTCTTTGAGAAAAGCTTCGACGCATTCCTTAATCTCCATCAACGGCACGTTAGGATACTCACCTGCGCCTAGAATAGAAAAGAATATAAAACGTTCAACTCCAGCTTCCTTGGCCGTTTTTATCAGCGCCACCTTACCGTGCCAATCGACGTCATAAATGCCCTCTTTCTCCGCAGGGCGAGAAGTCGCAGCATCGATAACGGCGTCTACATTTTCAAAGCAGGGCGGCAAACTACCTGGACCAGTCAGGTCTGCCTTAACAAGTTGGGCGCCCCACTCTCTAAGAAAGCTCGCTTTTTGAAAGTTCCGAACCAGACACTTAACTTCATAGCCTTCATCTAGAGCTCGGCGAACGATCTGCCTGCCTAAAGTGCCAGTTGCGCCAACGACTAATAAGACCATGAGTTAAGGTAAACAAAACTTAATATGCTTCTCAGTCTAGCAGAAGTCGTCGCTGACACAAATATCTCAGGACTGAATCGAGTGTGAGTCAGTCCTATCTTTTTCAGAGACGAACTTCATGCGTGTAAAGGTAAATAACTATTCTTCTCCGCCTTGTACTTTGAGCATTAAGAAGCCAACGCTAAGGCCAACTAGAATCATGCCAAATACCAACACTGCTGTAGAAAAAATTTCGCCGCCCATGTGCAACTATCTCCTGTTCTATCGTGAATATCTCTGAATATCAGGCCCATTTTAGAGCGTTTTGGAACCCCTCATGACATCGGTATCGACAACCGCACTCAATCCCTCTTGTTCGAAGCCCTCTCACTCGAAGAGTCCTCACAGTCAGCTAGCTGTGCCCTTAATCGATCCTCCCTCAACCCATCCTTCACGAAAACCTAGGCTTGTGGTCACTTTGGGCGATCCGGCAGGTATCGGTCCAGAAGTTGTGATTAAAGCCCTGAGTAATCCAACCTTTCTAGCGCGCGCAGATATCTCTGTGATTGGCAGTCGTCGTCTGTTTCAAAACACCTACACCCGTCTCGTTGCCGCTCATCCTCACCTTATTGAGCCGGATAGTCTGGCGTTTATTGATGTAGATGCTGACGTGCCATCGGCGATTACCGCTAGCATTATTCCAGGACTGGAAAGCATCAACAGTGGAGAGATTAGCTTTCGGACTTTGGAGAGCGCGATCGCTCGCACCTTGAAAGGTGAGTTCGATGGCATTGTTACCGCTCCAATTGCCAAGTCAGCCTGGCTAGCAGCGGGGCACAATTATCCCGGGCAGACCGAACTGCTCGCAGAGATGTCAAATACGCATCGATTCGGCATGCTATTCGTTGCTAAATCGCCCCAAAATGGCTGGCTCTTGAGAACATTGCTAGCAACCACACACATCCCATTGCAAGCAGTTCCGCAGGCGCTAACGCCTGAAGTAATGACCGCTAAGCTAGAGCTTTTGATCGATTGTTTGCAAAATGACTTCGGATTGAATGAGGCTAGAATTGCGATCGCAGGCTTAAATCCTCATAGCGGCGAACAAGGGCAGCTAGGCACAGAAGAACAAGACTGGCTAATTCCGTGGATCAAAGACCAACAGCAGCGATTTACTCATATCCAATTAGACGGGCCGATTCCGCCAGATACAATGTGGGTCAACCCTGGCCAAGCTTGGCATGGTTCGAGTACTGACTCGAACAGCCATCAACACAGAGCACACGATGGCTACCTAGCGCTTTACCACGACCAGGGGTTAATACCAGTCAAACTGCTTGCCTTTGATCTAGCTGTCAACACGACCATCGGACTACCCTTCATTCGCACGTCGCCTGACCACGGAACCGCTTTTGACATTGTGGGAAAAGGACTCGCTCGTCCGCAAAGTACAGAAGCTGCGTTGGACTTAGCGATTGAACTGGCCACTCAGCGCCTACGGAAATCGCAATAGCTCAAAAATCAAGAGTGCTCAGAAGTGCTCTAGACAGGTACTCAAAACAAGCGTAACTGCTCTAGAGGCTGCTCTAAGTGCATCCAAGGCAAAGGGGGTACCTTCACGTTTGCGGCTTCTAACATCGTTTGAAAATGCCGAGCGACTCTAGGCGACTCTACTTCCATCGGGCAGTGTACAAAAAAGTAAACCTGCGTCCCGATGCTCAGCCATTCGTCAACTTTGCTTACCCACTCCGCTAGATAGCCCTGATTGCGGACTATGTGTGGATGGCTGATGTAGCGAACAATTGCGAAGTCGCTCGTTACTTGGGGCTGCAAAGGAACCTTTGGCTTTCGCCGAGTAGAGTACATTTGCGGATCGATATCACCTTCGTCTTCATGAACGTACATCATCCGGCTATCTAGCAATACCTGGCCTACATTTAGAGTTGTCAATAGCACTCTCAGTCGATCTACGAAGGGTGGCCGAAACCAATCTAGGTGCCGCACTTCTACGGCCACTGGCGTAGACTCTTTGGACAAAGCTTCTAGAAAGTTCTTTAGATCGTTAAATGCAGCCGGAGAATAGCTTGGCGGCAGCTGAATCATAATCGGACCTAGGCGAGTACCTAATCCTTGCTGCATCAAGGACAAGAAAGACTGCGCTGCTGGTAAATGTGCCACCAATGGACCCGCGTGAGTAACCTGGCGAGGCAGCTTTGGACAAAAGCGAAAGCCTGAAGGCGTATTGTCCGACCAGCGCTTCACCACCTCTAGCGAAGGCACCGAATAAAAGGTTGTATTACCTTCTACACCTAACATTCGCTCGCCATAGAGCCTCAAAAAGTTTGTTGGCTGACTCTTTGCTGGATAGAAGCTACCCACCCAGTCTTTGAACGCCCAAACGGCACAGCCCAGTCGAAAGTTGAGCGGGTCTGACCACGGTTCTTGCTTTACTGCACTCAAGTCAGCCATATACCACTTAGCTACCACCTTTAGCCGCTATCAGCTTTAGCTATGTACCCACGCAGCTTAAGCGATCTGAAAACGCAGCGCTTGAAGCTTTCTGTCAGTACCTATCTCTCAGCAGACTGTCAGAATTTATCCGACTAGCCTCTATATATTAGGAGTAAAATTGTCGCCATCTTAAAAACAGACTATGGTCTTTCCTCGTATTCGTCCCGAGTGGCAGCTCTTGGAGCATCAGGCTACTGCTGAGAGTGTCTTCTATAATCGCAAGCGTTCTAGAAGGCAGTTCTTAAAGGCGGCGGCTGGCGTAGGAATTGGCATGGGAAGCGCGATCGCCCTCAATAGCTGTCGCCCCCCACTCAGTGAAGATGATCGCGACGACTTTGAAGCAACGCTTGGACGCAAGCTTTCAAACTTTCGTACTCATCCCGATTTTGAGTCACTTGCTGATAGTCCCATTACAGAACAGCAGTATGCCAGTCGATTCAACAACTTCTATGAATTTGGCGGAACTAAAGACATTTGGCGCCAAGCCCAAGCCCTTCCTTCTGAAGACTGGAAGCTGAGTGTTGGTGGCCTCGTAAACCAGCCCAAAACCTACGATGCCGACGATCTTCTCAACACGTTCGACTTAGAAGAGAGAATCTATCGGTTCCGTTGTGTCGAAGCTTGGGCGATGGTCGTTCCGTGGTTAGGATTTCCCATGAAGAAGCTGATTGAAGCCGTAGATCCAAAGCCTGAAGCCAAATTCGTCCGGTTTGAATCTTTCTTTGATCCTAGCGTCATGTCTGGCCCTAATCTTTCATTATCTAGTCTGCCTTGGCCCTATCATGAAGGCTTACGCATCGAAGAAATGGCAAACGAGTTGGCCTTCTTTGCGGTAGGTATCTATGGTCGCACGCTACCCAAGCAGCACGGTGCGCCTATCCGGATGGTGCTGCCTTGGAAATATGGGTTCAAAGGCGCAAAGTCCATTGTCAAGATAGACTTCGTTGCTGAGCAGCCCACGACCTACTGGAACATTATTTCGCCCAACGAATACGGGTTCGAGGCGAATGTGAATCCTCAGGTTCCTCATCCCAGATGGTCACAGACTCAAGAACGCTTGATGGGCGAAGGCAACGATTGGGATTGGGAAAAGCAGCCTACCCGCTTGTACAACGGGTATGGTGATTATGTTGCCAAGCTGTATGTCTGATGTGACTAGATGTCTGATGTGACTAGATGTCTGATGTGACTGACTAACGTGACTAAGATACTTTTTATTGAGAGGGGCCACTATGCATGAGCACATCGCTATTCCTGATTATCCAGCAGTTACCTGGGCTTTCATCTACCGAGGGATGAAAGTTGAGGTAACCAAGTCTACGCACCACGAGCAACAGATCTATTCAGCTTGGGTAACCTACGACACTGGCAGCGCCGTGGCTGTACCGAGAGCAGATAGCCCAGAACGCGCGATCGCCCAGGCTAAGAAATGGATACACACTCACTTCGATTGGCAATAACACCTAGACGCTTTGCTGCAGGCATAGACTTGCCAGACTTGATATATCTACGTATATCCATGTAATTACACAGATACAAACATCACCTACTGGGAACATTTAGTACGTAGCTTAGCGAAGCATGAGTCGACAGAGTACTCAAAGCCGTACGGGGTTCCTATGGATACAGATACATCTTCAGTCACTACTTATCTGGTTGACTACGCAGCCGAGGGCGACGAACTGACCGATCTACTAAAAGCGCTTATTCCCTCTGGGCTAAGCGAACTAGACCTTGCCCACGCACCCAAAAGCGTGCCCTCAAGAGCTTCTATCAAGGCTATTCGCATCCCTTGTAAGCTGCGTAAGTCCCTGAGTGCCTAAACCCGACAGCTATCCTAAAAGCTATCCTAGAACTGCCTCAAGAATCTCAGATCGCTCTTGTAAAGGCGTCTGATATCGTCAATTTTACTCTGGACCATGGCCAAACGCTCTACACCTAAGCCCGCTGCGAACCCGGAATAAGTCTCGGGGTCGCAACCCACCGCCTTGAGCACATTAGGATCAATCATGCCGCAGCCCATCACCTCTAACCACTGACCTTGCCAACGAACATCCACTTCCGCAGAAGGCTCGGTAAAGGGAAAATAACTGGGGCGAAAACGGACTTCAATATCGCCAAACAGCGCTTCCAAAAATAGTTGGACTGTACCGCGCAAGTCGGTGAAAGTGATGTCTTTATCGACCGCAAAAAACTCAATTTGATGAAAGACCGCAGAGTGGGTCGCATCAACTGTATCGCGACGGTAGCAGCGCCCAGAAGCTAGGACTCGCATCGGTGGCTGGTTATTCTCCATGTAGCGAATTTGCGTATTAGATGTATGAGTACGCATGAGCTGACCGCCAGGTAGATACAGCGTGTCTTGCATATCGCGAGCAGGATGATCTGGCAAGAAATTCAGCGCTTCAAAGTTGTAATAGTCACTTTCAATTTCTTGGCTTTGGGCAACGGTATAGCCAAGCCCAACAAAGATATCAGTGATTTGGTCGATGATGCTATTAATTGGATGAACTCGGCCTTGAGGCGCGTAGACACCTGGCATCGTTACATCTATAGTCTCGGCAGCTAGCTGAGCCTGCATCTCGGCAGCTTGTAACTCTGACTTGCGCTGATCAATAGCCGACTGCAAAGCGCTCTTAGCCTGATTTGCCGTAGCGCCAACCTTGGGCCGCTCGCTGGCTGAAAGCTTACCCATGCCACCTAATACTTTAGAAAGATCACCTTTCTTTCCTAAATATCTAACGCGGGCTGCCTCTACCTCTTCTAGGCTACTAGCGGCGATAATATCTGCTATGGCACTCTGCTGGACGGCACTGAGCTGAGATTCGATTTCGGTTGAGGTGGTGGCGCTCACGGCTACTCCAAACAAGATTTAAACAAGCAGGCTATAGAGAACCTACTAATTGTGCAAATTAGTCTATGTTAACCTGCCAGAGAGGTCTAGCCCATAGGGACCTTCACAAGGAAGTAAGCTATGAAGATATTGGTGAGCAACGACGATGGTGTGTTCGCGTTGGGAATTAGAACGCTGGCAAATAAGTTGGCAAAGGCTGGTCACCAAGTAACCGTGGTTTGCCCTGACCGAGAACGATCAGCAACAGGACACGGATTGACCCTGCATGAACCACTTCGGGTAGAGCAGGCAGAAGGTGTCTTTGACCCAGAGGTAACGGCGTGGGCCTGCTCTGGAACACCATCGGACTGTGTGAAGTTAGCACTAGACGCACTGCTGCTAGAAAAACCAGACTTTCTAGTATCAGGAATCAATCACGGAGCTAATTTAGGAACGGATGTGCTGTATTCCGGCACAGTATCAGCAGCAATGGAGGGGGTACTAGAAGGCGTGAGCGCGATCGCGATTAGTCTGCTTAGCGGCTACCCTAACTTTCAGCCTGCCGCTAATTTTGCCGTTCATCTGATCACAGCGCTAGAAACGCAACCGTTATCTCTGCCGGTGCTCTTGAATGTCAATATTCCACCTGTAGAAGTTGCGAAGATTCAGCCGCCAGTCATCACCCATCAAGGCGTACGACGATACTTCGATCAATTTGAGAAACGGGTCGATCCTAGAGGCAGGATCTATTACTGGCTAGCAGGGGAGATTATGGAGGAAGAAGATGCTGAAATTCCAATGCCAGTCGAGCAGGCATTTAGCTCGCCGAGTCACACTGTATTGAGTAGAGCTTTGATAGAAGTCGGCCAGCGGTTTATGACAGACGTGCAGGCCATCAAGAAAAACCACATCACGATCACCCCACTTCAAGGAAATTTAACGGCCTATACAGCGTTGCCGTCTATTGACGCATGGAAGCAGCAAAGCTTGAAAGAAGTACCGGGTACTGCAAAATATTAGGATTTGATGTACTTATGTAACGCAGCTCAAGGTTTGTAAAGATTTGTATTTCCTTGCTGCCAGGGGTGTTGAGGATAATCATGAGAAGATTGTAACGGATTGTTGCTTTGTTTTTAATAAAGCGGACTAGATGACGGGACTTCTCGTAGTCTTGTATCACTGACCACAGAAAGGGTCAGTTGCTGTATTAAGAAGAAGGAGAGCTTAATGCTTGACGCTTTCTCTAGAGCCGTTGTTTCGGCCGACTCTAAGACCGCTACTATCGGTGGCGACGAACTCGAAGCGCTAAAGGGCTTTGTTTCCGAAGGAAACAAGCGTCTAGACGCTGTTAATGCGATCGCTTCCAACGCTAGCTGTATCGTTTCTGATGCTGTTTCTGGCATGATCTGCGAGAACACTGGCTTGATCCAGGCAGGTGGTAACTGCTATCCCACTCGTCGCATGGCCGCTTGCCTGCGCGATGGTGAGATCGTTTTGCGCTATGTCACTTACGCTTTGCTTGCAGGTGATGCTTCCGTACTCGATGATCGTTGCCTAAACGGTTTGAAAGAAACTTACGCTGCACTAGGCGTACCCACTGGTTCTGCTGCCCGGGCAGTCAACATCATGAAGGCTTCTAGTATCGCTCACCTCAAGGGAACTAACAGCCCCGAAGCTGGTGGTACTCGCTATAACAAGAACGATGCGCCAGAAGGAGACTGCTCTGCTCTAGCTTCTGAAGCTGCTGGCTATTTTGATCGCGTTGTATCGGCTCTTTCCTAATCGCCTTATGGCAATTAGCTTTTGAGTTTATTTAACTAACCGATCAAACATAACTAACTTTGGAGATTTGAGAAATGAAATCAGTTGTTACTTCCGCTATTGCTTCGGCTGATGCTGCCGGACGCTTCCCTGGCTCTGCTGATCTGCAGGCCGTTCAAGGTGGATTGCAGCGTGCCGCTGCTCGCCTAGAAGCCGCTGAGAAGCTCAATTCTGGTCTAGACCAGGTTGCTCAAGAAGCTTATGATGCTGCTTTTAAGAAGTATCCTTACCTCACTAACGAAGGTGAAGCAGGCGGCAACCAGGGTAAGAAGGACAAGTGCCTTCGCGACATCAAGCACTACCTACGCCTGATCAACTACTGCCTAGTTGTTGGCGGCACAGGTCCTCTAGACGAGTGGGGCATTGCTGGTGCACGTGAAGTGTATCGTTCCTTGAACTTGCCAACAGCGCCTTATGTAACTGCTATGCAGTTCACTCGTGATCGCGCTTGTGCTCCTCGTGACATGTCCCCTCAGGCTCTCACTGAGTTCCGTGCGCTGCTTGACTACGTGATCAACTCACTCTCATAGATCGCGCTCGTAGAGCTAGCAACTCGTAGAGCTGGCAAGTTGTAGCTCTTGCCTACACTTGTTAGCTCTATCTAGCAACTCTATGGAGAAAAGTAAGCAGACAAGAGTGAGCCTGGTTCAGTTCCCTGACCTATTGCTTGAAAGACGTTAAAAAAAGCGTGAAACGTTAAAGACTAAAAGCTCCTGGCTAATGCCTTTGTGATAGGGATTTCCCAGGAGTTTTTTTGTGTTGTATTATCTTTACTGATCCGTTGCCATGGTCGCCGACTCTGTTTTTAATCAGCTTAAGCATCCTAATCCAGCTATGCGGCAGCGGGCCATGATAGAGATTGTAGATAATCGTGACGAGCAGACTATTCCTAAGCTCATGGCAGCGCTAGGAGAAGACGATGTAGTCTATCGGCGCGCCTGTGTAAAGACCCTGGGTGCGATCGGCATGGCCTCTGTTCCCAGAGTAGTCGAACAGATGATTAATAGCGAGAACGACACAGTGCGAGCTAGCTGTGCAAAAGCAATGGCTCAAATTGCGGTTTACCATCCAGACGAGCCTTTTCCTATCGAAGGTTTAGACGGATTGCGGCAGGCAATGAATGATCCATATCCAGTTGTGCAGATTGCTTCAGTAATGTCGCTAGGGGAAGTCGGTGTGCCGGCTGTTGACACGCTGCTAGAGGCGCTAAAGACAACAGATAACGTGGCGATCGCCCTTACTATCACAAACACCCTAGGCTCCATTGGAGATCCTCGAGCGCTTGAAGTCTTGCGTCAGTTAATTACCGATGATTCGGTCGATAGCTACATCAGGGAAACCGCTGAAAGTGCGCTACCTCGTTTAGAGCAGATAATAGCAACAAAAGAGGCAAAAGGCAGCCTACGAACTCAATAAGCCTACGCAGCTCCACAATCTTCCCTACAAACTCTATCCCTACAAACTCTATAGGGTCTTACAAACTCTCTACAAAAGTCTAAGCTGTTGACTGTCTTCTGTTTCGACGCTGAGCAAATCTTCTTTTTCTTCTTTCTCTATAGTCTTATCACCGTTCGGGTCTTGGTTCAAAAGCGATTGCGCCGCTTGTAGAATATCTGGAGCGATCGCAACTAAATCTTTTCGATTATCCAAATAAGCCTGTAGCGCATTCATTGGCAGCAGCGTATTATCTGTTCCTAGTTCAGGCAGCCTTGGCCTAGAGGTCATGCTAACAAGCTGTGGTTGGATCGTATAGCTATGCGCCGCGGCTAATACCTCACCAATAACAGCATTATCTATCATCTCTATTTGACTAGCAGTGGCCTGATAAATTACTCTGACTACCGCTTGCGTGATTGCTGCCTGCTCAATTGCTTCTATCAAGTACGACTGCGGATTCTCTACTTTTGTTAGGTCAACTTCTACAGTTCTAAACGCCCGTGCTGGTAAAGGTTGAAATTCTGCGGTTGTTTTTCCCTGACTAATCTCTACAAGGACATAGCCTTTTTCTTCCTTTTCCTCACTAAAATCTACCCGTTCAATGCTGCCAGGATAGATAGCCAAGGGAGATTGGTTGACCTGCTGATACTTATGGACGTGACCCAAGGCAATATAGTCAAAGCAGTCGCGAGCAAGAATCGCCATAGGTACTGTAAATCCTTTACCAACCGCTAGGATTTTTTCTGCGCCATAGCGGGCAGTATCTGTCATTACATGCGCTAATAGTACCGTTGGCAGCGCTTTGTCTAATTTGCGAATCTCTCCTTCTAAAACAATTCGTAGCTTCTCTAATAGCAGCTCGCTGACCTCTTCCATCGAAAGTCCTTGAGTCTCTGGGCGGGTGAGCAGCGTAGAGCGGGTGAGCCAAGGAAGCGTTACGATTTGAATGGGGCCCCTTTTAGTTTCGATCCGATGCGTCGTTAGGGTATCTCCTACAATAAATCCTGGAACGCCGAGGGTGCGGTAGATACAAAGACTAGCTCCGCCTGCACCTTGAGCATGCTGGTCGTGATTGCCCACCAATAGAACAGTCGGGATTTTGGCGTCGACTAGGCGGCAGAATTCCTTGGCAAATGCCTGTTGTATATAAGGCGGCGGGGTCGCATCAGGAAAGGCATCGCCGCCAAAAAGAACCAGATCCACTTTCTGGGCGATCGCATTGTCTACGCATTTGCTTAGCGCGCGCGAAAAGTCTTCTAGTCTTGTATTCAATCCTGTTTCTGGGTTAATCCGGCCATGACTAAAGCCACTGCCCATGTGAGTATCTGATAAATGCAGAATTTTAACCATGAATCAAGCTAGAAGCGCAGAACTTGTACAAAAGAGAAACTTGCTTATATTTTATACGCAATGGCAAACGCACCTGATGTGACTACTCTAGCACTCATCGTTTTAACCCAGCGTCTAATCTATGCTATCGCCTCTCCTTAAAGATTTTCTTTAGTTGATAAAACGTGGGTAGAACAGCCGTAGGAGTTGTTAGTGACTCTACTTATTAGAATTCTATTAACTTGTGAATATTGTCGTTAGTCGGCGCTAAAGGTTCTCCTTTTATCGGCAAATCAAGCTTGGTGTAATTATGTTGGTGTAATTATGTTGAAAGCCAAGAATCTTTCTCTTTACTTGTACACTTTCATCGGCTTCTAGCGATTAATCAAGTTTGTAGATAGTGGGAGGAAGACAGTGACAGTTGTACCTTCATGCGCTGTAGAGCTAATGGTCATACTGCCCTGGTGAGCTTCAACAATGCGTTTAGTAATTGCTAATCCTAGACCATTACCATTGGCTTTCGTAGAGACAAAAGGCTGAGTAAGCTTCGGAAGAACTTCGGGCGGAATCGGATCGCCACCATTATGAACTTGGATTTCGATCAGTTGTTGAGAGGTACGCTGCAACTGCCAAGTAACCGTTTCTTTGGCTGGAATGGCTTCGCAGGCATTAGTGACTAAATTAATTAATACCTGTTTGAGCTTGTCACGATCACCCTTGACCACCAATGACTCTGACGGCGTGGTCAGCTGTATATTTTTATCTACTGCCGCTGGCGAGTCTTGTAGTGAACCGAGTAACTCTCTTGATAAGTCGTTAATTTCAATCGCTTCTTCAGCTAGCTTTTGTTCTTTAGAATAGGCCAAGATCTCATTGAGTAGCCGCTTTAATCGCTCCGATTCTTCCATAGCAAGAGATAGCCGCATCTTTCCTCTAGGCGGCAGTTCCATGGTCTGGAAAGTAGAAAGTGCCATATATACAGTTGTAAAAGGATTACGAACCTCGTGGACAATCATGGCAGCAAGTTGACCAATCTCTGCCAGGCGCGCTTGTGCTTTCTCTGCCTGCTTGCGATCGCTGATATCTCGTACTAGCGCCAGTGCCTGCTGCGCACCCGTCATCTTTATAAAACTAGCCCGGATCTCTACAGGATAACAACTGCCATCTTTGCGGCGGTGAACGCTTTCTATAGTGATAGGCATCCCAGCCTGTAGCCTTTGCCAAAGTAAGTCATAGTCTTGAGGTGTGAACGCCGGGTTAATCTCAAATAGGCGACACTGAATTAATTCAGAGCGCTCATAATTCAAACTATCCAGGGCAAACTGGTTAACATTCAAGATTCTTGCATCTTGATCTAAAACAAAGATTGATTCTGCTGCCTGTTCTACTAACGTGCGAAAGCGGTTTTCACTATCTCTAAGCTGGTTTTCTGCCTGCTGACGCTGTGCGATGTTAGTAGAAATTCGCTCAAACATTTGCTGAAAAGCACAAATAACCGCCCCTATCTCGTCTTTCTTGTACCGATAACGAAGCGACTTGAACGGCTGCATTGTCGTATTCTCTTCATTTAGAGCAGCGGGCGCTGCCTCTAGTAAATCATCGTTTAGCGCGAGTATAGGTGAGATCAATACAGCCCGTAAAACCACCATTGTAGTCAGCGTAACTACAACTGAAATAAGCAGGACTAACCCGAAGATACGCCAGACAAACGCGCCGACCTCCCGCCGTACGCTGGTAGTATCGTGGTTGATCACCACCCAGTGAGGAATCCCAACTAGGGGAAACGATTGAGCTGTCTCGTATCTATCCAAATTAGGATTGAAGTCTACCGCATCTTCTTCAGCTGAGAAGTCTGAAAACGTCATAGTCGGCGCTTCGCCGAAGCTGCCGATTAGCTCACCCCTAGCGTTATAGAGGCTCCCACCTACCACAACAGGAATGGCTTCTAGCCGACTGAGCTTTGCAA
This sequence comes from Synechococcus sp. PCC 7335, assembly GCF_000155595.1. Classification (NCBI taxonomy): domain Bacteria; kingdom Bacillati; phylum Cyanobacteriota; class Cyanophyceae; order Synechococcales; family Synechococcaceae; genus Synechococcus; species Synechococcus sp. PCC 7335. The sequence goes on from NZ_DS989904.1 coordinate 771,844, forward strand.
GTAGTTGATTAGGAAAGACAACTTCATCAGTCGTTTTCACATCCACTGTGGCGACCTTTAAACTAGCTAAAGATTGCTGCCTTAGCCCTTCTAGCAGTTCTTGCTGACGACGCATGACAGATGGAATCAGGATAAGTCCTTCAATCGCAACGATGCTTCCGAAAACGGAAAGTACGATTTTCTGAGAAAGTCGCGATCGCAAGAAACTTAGCAGATCTACTTTGGGCCTAGGTGGTGTGGAGGATGGCACAGTTTCTTAAGACCTCACTTCTAGAGGCTTCTTGGTAGCTTCACTGATAGAGTGATAGAGATAAAGTAATCGAATTAGAATTATATGCGCTTTCGTGAAAGGAAGCCGAACAAGAGGACATTCCATATAAATAGTCCACACAAAGCAAACGTGATCGATAGCTAGAGCGACTATCGCAGATTAAGTGTTTATACGGTATAATTCATCAAACGCTGATGATGTGACCCCGTTCGATCAAGTTCTGTTTGCTGATATTCTCTTCAGGAATACAAGCGTTCTCATAGTATGTTACCTCTCACGTATAGCCTGTTAGAGATATGGGAAGAGCCTGCACCTTTGTATAAACTTTGTCTAATTTGTCTGAATATATCGCTTTATGGAATGCAGCGTTATAGAGGATGAGACTGCTGAAGATAGCAGCTTTTGATGATAGTAGCCTAGAGGTCTGAGTTTCTTCTAGAGTACGAACACTTTTGAAAGGCGGGCAGTAAGGATTCAGAACGCACGATGATCGAAACGCACAATTTGAGAGCATAGGTTTCTTTAAAAGTAAGGACTTTAAGCTGCAATTGTCATTCACTTTCTTTGGGAAAAACAGTCTATTTTGGGAAAAAGTCTATGCAGTTACTTCACTAGAGAGATCGTAGAGAAATCGCGAGCGCTTGAACAAGTTTTACTGAAGCTCTACCCAGATAAGAACATCTCAACAATGTCAAAAAATTTAACTCCATGAACATCTCAGATATTAATTCGGATATGAAACTAAATGCTGCTTTCACCTCAGACGGTAGCACAATCAAATTAGGATTCTCTTTACAAGATCCGCTCTTTCGATGGCAGCAGCCTAACGGCAAAGGCTCAGAAATCACACTGACCTACAGCTATGACAATTTGCTCGATGGAGGAATCAAAGGCGGTATTACCGAATCGGAGATGAGATCAGCGATCGAAGAATCTTTTGAACTGTGGGCTCAATATGCACCGCTCAACTTTGTTGAAGTGGATGACACGGGGAGAAAGTCGCAAAGCAACCCCGATGCAGCAGATATTCGAATCGGCTACAGAACGATCGACGGCAGCGGTGGTACTTTAGGAGAAGCAGCACTGACCTATTTTGGCGACTTAGCAACAGAGATCGACTTCGATAGTAGTGAAAATTGGGCAATAGACCAAACAGACAGCGCGTTCGACTTCTTAGCAGTTGCTGTTCATGAGATTGGCCATACGCTAGGTCTAAATCATGAATCCAACAAGGACGCTGTTATGCATCCTTTTGCATCCGACATCTATTCGGGACTAGGGACTGCTTTTTTATATAGCGATGATATTGAGGGTATTCGAGCGCTGTATGGAAAGGGAAAGGGATTAGTCAAGCCAGTCTTCGAAGTACCGAACTCTGACGCCGCTTTGGTGCTAGGGACCAATGCTGATGACGTGCTTCTAGGTAGTAAGAGATCGCAAACCTTTCAGGGGCTAAACGGAGATGACCAGATTCGCGCAGGAGAGGGGTCTGATACGGTAATTGGGGATAAGGGTAACGACCAGCTTTTTGGGGAAGGCGGCGATGATGAGCTGTTTGGAAATGCAAACAACGATTTCCTAGATGGCGGAGAGGGGAACGATAGTCTAATTGGTGAGCAGGGTAAAGATGTATTAGTGGGTGGCACAGGCAATGACTATCTTAGTGGACGTAAAGGAAGTGATACTTTAGTAGGCGTAGACAATAGTGAGAAAGGGGTTGGGAAGAAAGGTATCGGAGAGAAGGACACGCTTATAGGCGGAGCCCAAAGTGACTTGTTCGTGTTGGGAAATCAAGCAGGAAGTTTCTATGATGATGGACTCTCCGACACGGTAGGGACTAGTGACTATGCTTTTATCTCGGACTTTCGATCGAATGAAGGCGATCGCATTCAGCTTCACGGCAGTGCCGGCGACTATTCTATAGGAAGCGCACCTAAAGGTAGCGAAGGCGGACAAGGCATCTTCTTAAACGCAGGGGATGAAGCTGAGCTGATTGGGATCGTTCGTGGCAATAATGGGTTGACGCTACAAACTCAAGCATTCATCTTTGTTTAAGCATTTCACTTGTTTAAGCATTTCACTTGTTTAAGCAATTCACACAAGAGAGTATGTACGCCACAGTCTTTGAATATTTTTTCTCAGAATTAACACTATCTGATTCGATGATATAGCAATCTACATTCGCTTATAGCATGATCAAACGCTACAACCCGCCTTCTATGAAGCTGAGTGCTTAGCAAGTAGCAGAATGCAGTGCGTTGTTTGCTGTAACGGTTTTAGCCGATGAGCATGTCCAAAGCAAATCTACGAAAGCTACAGCTTTCGCCACTTAGTTCTACACGCTTTCTAGGGCTGAAACCCTTAATACATGAAGAGCTAAGTGGTCAGCAATGACCATAGGCTTTACCTTCTCGCAGAGTATGCATCCGGCCATTACTATATATGTGGTTAGACGTCATAACGACTAGCTGAGCGCATAGCAAATTGAGCTTCTATACGTATATCCTATTGAACGACAAACAATTTACAACCCGTGTGTCGTTGTGCCTAGCCAACTCGATGAAGCGCAGCCTATCATCGCTGCGTCTATAGCCTCTGGGCCTCCCAAACTCAGGCCCTATCAGGAAACGCTAATCAAGGATCTCTATAAGGAGCTGAACGCTGGCCATAAGAGAGTTGCCATTATCGCGGGTACGGGCGCTGGAAAGACAGTTATTAGTGGGCAGATCTGCGCCCATGCCGAAGCGGCGGGTAAGCGGTTAATGTTTTTGGTGCATTTAGATGTGCTGGTGGGTCAAACCTATGAAAAGATGAAGGCCTTTGGCTTACAGTGTGGCTTCATCAAAGCCGGATGGGAAGAGAACCGGGACGCACCGATTCAGATCGCCAGCATTCAGACGATGGCGAAGCGCAGATGGTGGCAGAAGTGGCCAGCGGATGTGGTGTTTTATGACGAAGGACACATCACCCTCTTTAGCCAGGTGGGCAAGAAGGTAATGACAAAGACTCATGCGAATGCTGTTCATTTGGTAATGACAGCAACTCCGCTGCGGCTAGGAAAAGAACAGTTAGGAGATTATTTAGAAACGCTAGTGTCTTCTCCGGTGCCCAATGTGCTGCAAGAGATGGGTTATCTGTCGACAATGAAGTATTACAGCATGCCTAGGGACAGCATGGCGAATTTAGAAGCGGTTAAGACAGCTAGAGGTGACTATGATGAACAAGATCTAAAGAATGCTTGCGATCGCATCGAACTTGTAGAAAAGATTGTTCAAGAGTGGTTCCGCATTGGTAAAGGCAAGCGCACAATTGCCTTTTGCGTAGATATAGAACATGCTAACCACGTGGCCGCAGAATTTCAAAAAGCAGGTATCAGCGCCGAGACAGTCGATGGCAACACGTCGATTAAAGAGCGAAAGCGGCTGTATCAGGCCCTTAAGGTCGGCGAGCTTATGGTGCTGACCTCCTGCAATGTGATTAGTATTGGCTTTGATGAGCCTAGCGTAGAGGTAGGCTTGATGCTACGCCCGACGATGTCTAGCGCCATGCACTTTCAACAGCTAGGACGGGTGATGCGGATTTCGCCCCAGACGGGCAAAGAGTACGGAATTATCCTCGATCAAGCTGGAAATCTACAGCGGCTAGGCTTTCCTGAAGATATAGAAAGCTATTCACTACCTACGAGAGCAGCCTCCTCTGGCGGTGGCGGCGCACCGCCAACGAAGCCTTGCCCTGCTTGTGGCAGAATTGTTCTCTCCTTCATCGTGAAATGCCCAGATTGCGCTCATCAATGGATTAGCGAGCGGCCTATAAACACCGAGAATATGGTGGAAATATATTCGAACGCTCAAGCTCAACAGATCAAAGATGTTCCAACTTTAATAGAGCTATATCATGGGCACCGGCGACGGGCCTATAAACAGGGTAGAGGACCCGGCTGGGCCGATAGGACCTTCATGGATCAGTGCGGACGCGAACCTAGAGCAGAATGGTGCTTTGGGTCTCTGTATGGTGCGAAACCGACATGGGACGAGCAGCTCGATATCATTGACTACCTATATCGTAGCGCCCGAAAGATCACAGGCGATCTAGAAGAGTGGGTGATAACAGAGTTCGAGAAAGAGGTTGGTCCTGAGACTTGGCACAGGATCTCATGCTACCAGGATCGACAAACATAAACATAGTAGGCATACAATGGTCTCAATTGATAAATCTCTCCTAAGCCACTCAACGAATGCTATAGAACAGCGTCCATGCTAGACAGCTATCAGGCTAGTTTGGACAATGTAGCGCTTGTCATAGGCTTCTTGTTCTACTTTGACTTATCTGACTCTGCAGAAAGCTCTAGAGACCATTGGCTAGCAATTGGCATTCGCCAACCCATACCAAACGCGCGATCAGTTACTTTCAACACAGGCGGCGTTTGCCTACGCTTGAACTCTGAGCGGGTGACTAGACGAACAACCTTCTCTACGGTTGCCGCTGGATGCCCTGCGGCAACAATGTCGTCTGCAGACTGTTGTTTTTGAACTAGTCGCTCTAAGATATCGTCTAAGATTTCATAGTCTGGTAGCGAATCTTGGTCCACCTGTCCGGGTTTTAGCTCAGCGCTAGGTGGCTTGGTGATGATGTTATTCGGGATAAGCGCTTGCTTTCGATTTAACCAACGACAGATAGAATATACTCGGGTTTTGGGCACATCGGCAATGACTGCTAGACCGCCGTTCATATCACCGTAGAGCGTGCAATAACCAACGGCCATTTCTGACTTGTTGCCGGTTGTTAATAGCAAATGTCCAAACTTATTGCTAACTGCCATCAATAGGTTTCCGCGAATACGAGACTGTAGATTCTCCTCTGTAACATCGGATTCTGTTCCTTTAAATAGATCGTCTAGCGTCTTCTCATAGCCTGACATTAGCTGGCCAATAGGAATTGTTTCGGTAGGTATACCAATATTTTTGGCGAGCTGCTCAGCGTCGCTGATGGAATGCTTGGAGCTATAAGGGGAAGGCATCAGAACACCGAGTACGTTTTGAGGGCCAAGGGCTTCGGCGGCGATCGCACTCACTAGGGCAGAATCAATGCCTCCACTCAAGCCGATTACTGCTTTTCTAAAGCCACACTTACGGGCATAGTCTTTGACCCCTAACACTAACGCTGACCAGATCTCTGCATCCGCTGCTAGCAGCGTAGTCTCAATAACCGCTGGCTGTAAATCTTGCTTGTCAATATCAAAGTTGACCAGCTTTAAATCTGTGGAGAAAGCGGCTGCTCGGCAGACTAATTCTCCTTGACGATTGAAAGCAACGCTTTGTCCATCAAAGATGAGATCGTCGTTTCCACCAACCTGGTTAACATAGACAATGGCTCTTTGATGCTGTTTGGCCTCGTGGGCAATCATGTCTTCTCTTAGCACCTGTTTGGCGTACACATAGGGAGATGCCGATAGATTAACGACAAGATCGACACCGTTCTCGACTAGCTCTTGAGTGGGATTAATAGAATAGGTCCGCTTACCCCAAAAAGTCTCATTGTTCCACAAGTCTTCGCAGATGGTAACGCCAACATGAATAGACTCGCGCTCTGCCTGTAAAAGGAAACTACTGGCCTTTGTCCCCGACTCGAAATAGCGATCTTCGTCAAATACATCGTACGTGGGCAGTAGTCGCTTGTGAAAAACCTCTTTCACTTTTCCAGACTGCAAGAGCGCCATACTGTTGAAGATAGGCTTTTGTCCTTGCATTGCCGCGCTTGGATTATCCTCGGCAATGCCGACCAGCACAGATAAATCTGAAGGTAACGCTTTTGCTAGTGCTTCTGCTTGTCTCTTCGTTTTGGTGATAAAGCTTGGCCGCATTAGCAAATCTCTAGGGGGATAGCCACACAGGGATAGCTCTGGGGTCAGCACTAAATCTGCGCCAAGATCGGCGGCCTGAATCGCAGCTTCGAGAATACGTTGGGCATTGCCAGAAAGATCGCCGACGGTAGGATTGATTTGTGCGATCGCAATTTTCATAAGGTTGGGATAAGTTTAGGATTTAGCGATAGGAACGGATGATTGAAGAGATAATTGAAAAAAAGAGAAGCTAGAAGTTGTGGCGCTGTTCTATCTTGGTAAGAAGCCCTTATAAGCAAACCGAATTGGGGCCAACGTATCGAAGTAACTGTACTCAGGAGTCGAATAGGTCATGAAAGCTAGTTCGCAGTAACTAGTTCATAGAAACACCATTGGCTTATCTTTCAACGGCTCAAAGGCTTCCGCGTCAAACTGGTAGAGGCTAGCCGGTCGCCCCGCTCCGCGAGAGGTTTTGATGCCGGTCTCTTTCAATACTCTTAGCTTCAACAACCTAGTTCGAAAGTTTGAATAGTCAGAGAAGTCTTCACCTAGTACCGTTGCATAGAGCTGATAGACATCACCTAAGGTGAACATCTTAGGTAACACATCAAACGCAACCGGACTATATTCGAGCTTGTTGCGCAGTCGCTGATAGCCGTAGGTCAAGATTTGATTGTGATCAAACGCGAGCTGAGGCACTCTATCTAGGGGATACCAGGCAATGCCGCTAACGCCATCAGCAATTAGCGCCGTATCTTCAAAGCGAACTAGCGCGAAGTGACTGACCGAAAGGTAGCGCATATTATCAGCATCTTCAGATTCCCTAGGGTCTCGGTTCGGGCCACCAAAAGTAAAAAGTTGTTCTAGGTAGAGGTTGTTGACTCGTATTTTTTCTGTCAGCACGCGATCGGCGGCATCCTCTAGTGATTCACCTTCTCTGACAAGTGTGCCAGGCAAGCTCCAATAGTCGCTAAAGGGGCCTTGGTGCCGCATTACCAGTAGAACCAGCAAACGATGCTGTACCGTATCTACTGAAAAGATCACGGTATCTACACCTACCTTAAAATCAGCCAGTCTTGTTGATCTCGTAGGTTGTTCTATTGGCTCTGTGGGCCGGTTTGTAGGCGGTGCCGATACTAGCGACTCGAGGTTTTTGCTGGGGTGGTTTGTTGTAGGCATGGGTAGAGGTCGTGCTCGGTGATGTAGTCGCGGATGACAGCAGGGAGGTCATCGAAAAAATGGGCCGTTTGCCTAGCATGATCACAGCGAGTTTGGCGGTAGGCACTCGATGAGACATCATATTGCGCCGGTGGATGAGCGATATCAACGCTAGCTAACTGTTGAAGTTTTATCAGTGACGATTCCTCAATAGGGTATCCAGGTCGAGGAAAAACCAAAAGATTGACCTGGTTAAAGATTTCTTTGGCCCGATACCATTTGGGTAGTTGGTCGAGTAGATCTGATCCGACTACAAAGCTAAATTTAGCTTCTGGCCAGAGTCTACGAGCGCGGATGATGGAATTAATAGAATGGCGATCGCTCAGCTGCTGATTAACGCTGATATTATTTCTTGATTCTAAGGTGGAGAGCGTGTCTGCTAAAAGACGAAGCATATGAGCGCGATTGCCGAGAGGAGACTGTTCTTCTTTGTAGGGATTATCGGCAGCCCAAACCACCACTTGGTCAAAATGGGATGACAGCCAAAGTAGAATGCTCTGATGTCCTAGGTGTGGCGGGTCGGCACTAGTGCCAAAAAGAGCAATGCGGGGTGATTTTGGAAGCAAGCGCATGAGCAACCGGAAGAAAAAAGAGCTAAAAAGAGCAGTCGCCTAAAGAGACTGTTTTTGCGTAGACCGCATGAGACTCTCTAATCCGTGCGAAAGATCGACTGGTAGAGACTCAGGATTTTCTAGGCGGCGAACAGACTCAGGTAGGGTTTGAACCGTTTGAGCAGTGCGCAGAGCAATCTCATCTAGGCTCTGCGCCTTTGAGAGTCGCATACCATCATGCATGACTCTTTTTAGAAGTGGCACTTCACCTTGCTGCGTACTTTCTATCGCTAAAGCCAAGCGGTCACCGACGATCTGTCCGTCTTGATACTGACGAAAAATCTGCTTGCAGCCCGGATAGGTCAGCTTATCTCGAGACTCTTTCATCACCGGCGTGCCATCAATCTCGACCAGTTTATAAACGCCATTGACAGGCGGGCCAGTTACTAGCTTAGTCCCCAATCCATATCCATCAATGCAGGCATCTCGTGAGCGCAACCGTGCAATGGCGTATTCATCGAGATCGCCGCTGGCAAAAATCGGTGTATCAGGAAGACGCGATCGCACTTGCTGAGAGTCCTTGGCTAGATCACCCGAATCTATTCGCACACCGTTCAACGGTAGCCCAGCGGCAACGTTCTGAGCCAATCGCTCTGCAGCTGCTACCGTATCATAAGTATCTATCAATAGCGGTGCGCCAGGGAAATAGCGATGAAACGCTTCAAAAGCCTCGTCTTCACTGCCCTCTAGCGCCGAGATTGCCATCACTAAAGAATGCGCCATCGTCCCTACGGGCTTACGATTGAGCTTCAGCGCAGCCAGTACATTAGAAGTGGCATCTAGCCCACCTGCGATCGCAGCTCTTGCCGCCCAAAGCGATGCCTGCGGACTAAAGGCTCGCCGCGTGCCAAACTCGTACAGCTTCGCCTCTGGCCCAGCCGCCTGCCGTATCCTAGCTGCCCGCGTCCCGATTAGCGTCTGGTAGTTCAGCGTATTTAATAGATAGGTCTCTGCGATCTGTGCCTGCCATAGCGGAGCCTCAATTCTCAACATCGGCTCATTGGCAAAAATCGCCGTTCCTTCTGGCACCGCCCAGACATCGCCCTCAAAACGGACCTCTTCCAACAATCCCCAGAAGCTATTCGGTGCGTCATCAAAAAGACCTGTCTTTTGCAACGCTAGAATCTGCTTTGGACTAAAGCTCAAGTTCTGCAGATAGTCCAGCCCTTGCTCTAGGCCCATCGCAATTAGATAGCCGTAGCCGGAGGGCAATTTGCGTGTAAATAGCTCAAAGCTAGCTGGCTTATTCGCTATTCCCTCACCTGTATAGCAGGCCGACATCGTTAGCTGATATAGATCGTTTAGCAGCCCATACTCACCCGGTAGAACCGAAAGCGGCTGTGCTAGGGAGTCCATAGACTGCGATCGCATTAGCCCTACACCGATGCCTTTTTCGATGGCCGAAGAAGCTGCTAGGGCATCGGGCTGAGAAGCTGGCGTTGAAGTCCCATTGAGAGAAAGATCCATTAGCCTTCGTTAACGTATACGCTAACCACAGTGATTTATGGTTATTTTAACCATAAATATTTTGATAGCGCTACTTCTTTATTCGGTAGATGACGATTTCATTATATTTACCTCGGCTGTAGATGATTAACTTGTCGAGGCAGCATGCGACTATTCTCTTTTCTATCTAGCTTCTATTTAGTAAAGGGAACCAAAATAACGTATTGAATACTTATTCAAATTAAATTCCTTCAGACGGTGCGAAAAAACTAAAGTATCGTGAGAGATGGTCTTTACTTTCTCTTTTCAACGCCTCTTTATATGAACCCCATCGTCCGAAAAGTGTCCCAGGAAGGCCCTCGTGACTCATCTGATCAGTCCGCTCCAATGACCACTCGAATGGCTATTGTTCGCCTTCTGCGTTGGGACAAACCAGAAGGCCGTTTGATCTTAATGATTCCAGCATTGTGGGCCATCTTTTTAGCAGAGCGTGGCCTACCAGATCTTCCTCTACTGGGTGTGATCGTTCTAGGAACGCTTGCCACTAGCGCCGGTGGCTGCGTCGTCAATGATCTTTGGGATCGCGACATCGATCCACAGGTAGAACGCACTCGCAATCGTCCACTAGCAGCTAAGGCCCTCTCTGCGAAAGTAGGCATCGCAGTTGCTCTGGTCTCTTTTCTCTGCGCTTGGGGGCTCTCGTTCTATCTCAATCCAACGAGCTTCTGGCTCTGTGTCGCAGCCCTCCCGGTGATTGTGCTCTACCCCTTAGCCAAACGAGTCTTTCCCGTTCCGCAGCTAGTTCTTTCTATTGCGTGGGGCTTCGCAGTCTTAATTAGCTGGAGCGCAGTGACAGGTACGATTGAATTTGCCACTTGGCTACTGTGGGCCGCTACCGTTTTTTGGACCCTAGGTTTCGATACCGTCTATGCCATCCCAGATCGCGACTTTGATCGAAAGCTCGGCATCAACTCTAGCGCCCTATTCTTTGGATCTAGAGTCCCCCAAGCGGTCGGACTTTTTTACCTCGGTACTGTCTTAATGCTGCTTTGGCTGGGTCTGGTGATGTCTCTTGGCATCTTCTACTGGCTATCTCTAGCTATCAGCACTTACCTCTGGTATCGCCAGTACCGTCAGCTTACCCACTTCCCTACATCTCCAAAAGTTTTCAGCAATTTATTTCGCCAAAACGTCACCATCGGCTTCATCTTACTAGCCGGTATGGCTCTTTCTGTTCTCTAAAAATCTAGCAGCTTTCTTCCTTTCCCACTTTATCTTTCCCTCCACCTTCTATCCTCTTCTCGCCCTAAATATGTGGTTCTTTTTTGCCTCGCTCACTGCTTTCTTCGAGGCCTGTAAAGACGCCACTGGAAAACAAAGCCTCAAAACCCTAGACGAATATTCTGTCTTGTTCAGCTTCATGGCTGTAGGCGTTGTACTCATGCTGCCAATCCTCTGGTTTTCTGGCGGGATTCCCACCCTTGAGCCAAACTTTTGGTGGGCTCTTTTAATTGGTGGAGGGCTCAACATATTGGCCTTCACGCTCTACGTTCGCGCTATCAAGATTGCCGATCTTTCGCTCACTGTTCCTCTGGTCACCCTTACACCTCTGTTCCTACTTATTACTTCCCCAATTATCGTTAACGAGAGACCCACCTTAGCTGACGCACTGGGCGCCATCCTTTTAGTTGTTGGCTCCTATGTCCTTAATATCACGCCAACTATTTCCTCCCAAGCTAATCTTTCCAACCCCTATCAGAATGGCGCTCGCAAAAAATTTTGGGCACCTCTACTGTCTATGGTTCAAAATCCAGGCAGCCGCCTGATGCTCTGCGTGGCCTTTATTTGGAGCATTACTTCTAACTTTGACAAAATTGGCGTTGTTAATTCCTCACCCTTATTTTGGGCAATGTCTCTATTTACGTTGATCGCAGGTGGTATGGTGCCCTTTGTGTTCTGGCGAAAGCCTAGTGCTGGGCTCAAGCCTTTGCTGTGTCAGTGGCGACTATTGACGACGACAGGCGGATTCAATGCGATCGCAATTACCTTTCAGATGCTAGCGCTGACGATGGCCCCAGTTGCCCAGGTGATTGCTGTCAAGCGTATGAGCGCATTGCTATCCGTCTTATTCGGTCATTTCATTTTTAGAGAGAAAGGGCTTAGGGCTCGCCTTCTAGGTGCTAGCATTATGGTCAGCGGCGTAGTGATGATGTCCTTGAGATAGGTGAGCATTTGGATGGGCATTAGAGTGAACTTAGCAATTTGTGACGATATTTGCGTTGCATCTGTGATCTATTCTCTAAATTGGATATAAGATGGTGATGAAGAAATCGATATCGGCTACAGGTTTGCTTTTCTGTTTAAAGGGATCTTCCTTAATTTTTACAGGCTTCCGACCGACTTATCATTCTCAATACCCTGTTTAATTTTTGGAGACTACTTGTATGGGCGTTTATGTAGGAAACCTTTCCTATGATGTCACCCAAGACGACCTTAACTCTGTTTTTGGCGAGTACGGAACTGTCAAGCGTGTAACCCTACCAACAGATCGTGAAACTGGCCGCGTACGAGGCTTTGCCTTTGTAGACTTGTCCTCTGATGAAGAAGAGCAAGCGGCAATCGAGGCTTTGGACGGTGCTGAGTGGATGGGACGTGACTTGCGCGTGAACAAAGCTAAGCCGCGCGAGCCGCGTCGTTAAGAATTTGCATGTCTAGTGAATACGTAAGTGACTAGAGAGAAGCCTTGAGCTCTGTTGAGTTCGAGGCTTATTGTGTTCCTTGAATTGTGTCTCCCGACACGCTACCTAGGCAGAACACTGTCTACAGGGGTAGCTGTATTGAGGCTAACTGTGCGAACAAAATCTTTACTCTCATGCACTGACAGAGTATTCAACAACTTTTTCCAACTTTCGTTTTTCTCAATTTTCGTTCTTTCACCTATTTTTTGGAGATAAAGATTATGGGCGTTTATGTAGGGAATCTTTCCTATGATGTCACCCAAGAAGACCTCAATGGCGTTTTTGCTGAGTACGGAACTGTCAAGCGAGTAACCTTGCCGACTGACCGTGAGACTGGGCGCGTTCGTGGTTTTGCATTCGTTGACCTCAGCTCTGATTCTGAAGAAGATGCTGCTATCGAAGCGCTTGATGGCGCTGAGTGGATGGGTCGTGATTTGCGTGTCAACAAAGCCAAGCCTCGCGAACCTCGCCGTTAAGCTTCTGTATTGGTCAGACAATTAACTAACAGATAGATCTACCTTGAGCCCTGACCTCTTCTTTGAGTTTGGGGCTTTTTGATATTCTCGGTCGGTATTAGCAAGAGATCAAACCGCATAGAGGTATGAGCCATCTCCAATCATCGGCAACGTTTTCAACTGTTGCCTGATGATTGGTGACGGTGATCATTTCAGTGAGTTGACTCATCTGATTCTTCTTGAAGATCGGTATGGTTAATTTTCCCGTTTGCATAGCAATATTTAGGTGGCGTTAGGACTATCATAGCTAGCGATTGTTTAGATAGAGCCCTTTAGTCAGGCGACAAAATGCATGGAGCAAACGCTGATAGCAAGCATCCGATGGCAGGGTTTCCTCAGATTTGCTTTATCAAGAATACGGTGACTAATCCCAACATTGTTGTTGGCGACTACACGTATTACGACGATCCAGAAGATTCAGAGAATTTCGAGCGCAATGTCCTCTATCACTTTCCCTTCATCGGCGACAAGCTGATTATTGGAAAGTTCTGTGCGATCGCCCGCAATCCAAAATTCATTATGAATGGCGCAAATCACAAGCTAGACGGATTCTCGACCTATCCTTTCTATATCTTTGGCAACGGTTGGGAAAAGGTGACGCCGCAAGCTGGAGACTTCCCATATAAAGGAGATACAGTGATCGGCAACGATGTGTGGATTGGCTGCGAGGTAACTATCATGCCTGGTGTGAAAATTGGCGATGGTGCAATTGTCGCGGCGAAATCTGTTGTTGTGAAAGACGTGGAGCCCTACACGGTTGTAGGTGGCAATCCAGCGAAGTGCTTGCGTCAGCGGTTCGATGATCAAACAGTGCGATCACTGCTACAGATTGCCTGGTGGAACTGGGATATTGAAAAGATCACACGCAATCTAGAAATCATCACTCAGGCCGATATAGAGGCGCTAATAGCTGTGTGAGTAAAGCCGTGATGGAACGTGGCCTATGATTGAACTTTGAGAGCTTTACAGATGTTTCAGATACTTCTGCGCCCAAAGCGCGGCTTGAGTGCAATCACGCAATTCTAATCCACTCACAATTCGGCTGATATGATTGCGAACTGTCCCTAACTGAGGTGTAGCGCCTAAGCAATCTCTTTGTTGTTCTTTTCCTGACCTAGTAGCAAAATCACGTTTCTTTCTCTATTCAGTTAATATAACTTCGATGGGCTCAGCAACGGACGAGTCGTTGACTACGGTCTCCGGTTGGTCCTAAAGATCGTCAATAGAGAGACTGCGGCTATCCTCGACCTTAAACCGGCGCTCACTAAGCAGATTTTGGCCTATGTGAACGGGGATAACCGAGCGATCGCCCATACACCTGAAAGAATAATCGCCCTACAGACGCTACGCGGTCAGTCGATTCTAAGCAGGTTCGGCAATACATCCAAGCACACACGATCGAGTCCCTTAACCTGCTCGAACGCGCAGCTCACCCTAACAGTATCTGGCAGCGCTATCGGGCGCAGACAGCAGCAGGCAATGTGCATTCGGTCACTGTTGTCGTAACTGATGGTTTGCTTTCTAGTATTGACATATCGCCGTAGTCTCCCTGCCATAGGCTCGGTGTCATAGTCTTGGTGTCATAGGCTCCACATCTTCTCTATCCTTAGAAAGCGTTCATTCTTACTAGCTTGTTAGCTCATGGACATTATCTGGATGCTGCTGCGATCTTCTTGGATAAGTGTAGTAGTGGCGGTTGTTTCTGGTTTGATTAGCGGTGTGGGCAGTGCGGCGCTGATTGCCCTAATTAATACGGCGATAGAACAGGGAACACCGCGATCGCTCATCCTTCCCTTTGCAGGACTAGCGCTACTTGCCCTCGTCACTGGCGCAATCTCTCAGTTCTTACTAATCGATCTCGCTCAAGATTCGGTCTATCAGCTACGGATGCGGCTTAGCCAGCGAATTCTCGCCTCACCCTTACAGCAGCTAGAAGCAGTTGGACCTAGCAATCTACTCGCCGTATTGACGGAAGACGTGCAGTCTATCTCAAATTCTGTTTTCGTACTTCCTTATCTATGCATTGACATCGCTGTTATTTGCGGCTGTCTGCTCTATCTAGGTATTCTTTCTACCCAGGGTGTAGCGCTTGTAGTCGCCTTTCTCGTTGTTGCGATCGCGCTTGTCCAGACTTTAATCACCGCAGCATACCGCTACATTGCCCTTGCCCGTGAAGAAGTTGATCGGTTGTTCAAGAACTTTCGTGGCATTACTGAAGGAATTAAAGAGCTGAAGCTAAATACGCTTAGGCGGCAGCGCTTTATAGACGAAGATTTGCGGGTGACTGCTGCGACCACTCGCGACTACAACAAAACCGCCTTTAAGCTAGCTTCCCTGTCTACAGGTAGCGGCCAACTGTTGTTCTTTACCCTCATTGGCATCATGTTGTTTGGGGTTCCTCAGCTTGTCCCTAACATCCGCCCCGTTCTACCAGCATACATTCTGACGCTGACGTACGTTGTTAGCGATATAGAAGGGCTGCTCGGACGTCTACCTAACTTGCTTAGCGCTAACGCCTCTATTCGCAAAGTCACAGAAATGGGACTTACCCTATCCCAGCAGGCAGAAATTAGCTCCCCTACCAAAAGCAGTCACTTCCCGGCTTGGCGAACCCTCACCCTAGAAGGAGTAACCCATACCTACCGTAGTGAGGAAATAGATGGGACTTTTACAGTTGGACCGATCGATCTAACAATCAAGGCAAACGAGCTAATTTTCATCGTTGGTGGTAATGGTAGCGGCAAGTCTACCCTTGCTAAGCTAATTACAAGTCTGTACATTCCTGACTCGGGCCAGCTAATTCTAGATAACGAACCGATTACAGATATTAACAGAGAGTGGTATCGGCAGCTTTTCTCTACCGTCTTTTCAGACTACTACCTATTCGAGCGGCTAGTCAGCACTGAAGAAACCTCGCTTGAAGAAGTCACTCCTAGAAGCACTGCTCAAAACTATCTAGAAAAGCTGCAGCTAGAGGAAAAAGTCTCTATTCAGAACGGTCAGCTTTCTACGACCGCTCTATCGCAAGGGCAAAGGAAGCGACTCGCGCTACTAGCTGCCTATCTAGAAGATCGATCCCTCTATCTATTCGACGAGTGGGCTGCCGATCAAGACCCCGTCTTTCGAGAAATTTTCTACACTCAGCTATTAGGCGAGCTAATTGCACGCGGAAAAACGATCATCGTCATCAGCCACGACGATCACTACTTTCACATTGCTGATCGCATCATCAAACTAGACTATGGCCAGATCGAATCGGACGAAGTGCCACAACGCCTATGATGCAATTTTATGGTTCTATTGCCTCAAGCCTTAGCTTCTGACATAGCGCTGCGAGCCATTGACGCGATCGCCTGATCAGTCGCCTTCGGCAGTTGATAATATTTGCCACCTGCTGTTTTTGCTAACTCCTTGCCAAAGCCAGTAGAAACAAACTTCCGTTCAGTATCGATCACCAGCATCTGATAGCCGGCTGTGCGAATATTCCCAGCGATCTCTAGTAGCTCTGCTTTAAGATCTGGCTTTTCTTCCGGTTCATCTAGCTCATCGCCTAAGGATCTAGCGAGGGGTACATTCCCACGACCGTCGGTGATCGCCACAATCACTACGCTACCAACATCACCAGACTTCTGAGCATTCATGCCCACGCGCAACGCCTGCATCAATCCATGCGCCAGCGGTGAGCCTCCGCCACAGGCCATCGTTTCTAATCTTCGCTTGGCAGCGGTAATCGACCGGGTAGGTGGCAACAACACATCAGCCTGCTCGCCTCTAAACGGAATCAGCGCCACTTGGTCGCGGTTTTGATACGCATCAGTCAGCAGACTTAGCACCGCACCTTTGGCATTCTGCATCCGATTTAATGCCATTGAACCCGAGGCATCTACAACAAAAATGATCAGTGAACCGGCCTTACGGGCCAGCCTTTTGGCGCGAATGTCTGCCTGCTCGACAATCACCTTTCGATCAGGATGGCGAGCGCGACGAGCTTTCTGGTAAGGCGCAGCGGCACGAAGAGTAGCATCTACCGCAATTCGGCGCGCTTGACCAGATGGAATGAAAGGCTTGATATATCGCCCTCTTTCGTCAGAGAAGATAACGCTATTTTTACCTGACGCGCCCTGCTTGCCAGTGCTTTCGGCAAAAGACATCAGATTTTCGTCCATGGCCACGCCTTCGGCGTCGAAGACAAACTCTTCGGGAATAGAAGGTGGCGTTTCAGGTTGTTCTGACTCTTCGTTATCGTCTTCATTATCATCCTCGCTATCAGACTCGTCCTGATTATCGTCAGAGTCTTCTTGCTGCTGATCCTGCGGTGGGGGCGGGGGCGGGGACTGCTCATCTTCCATCGGCGGAATCGCACTAGAGCGCGGTACGATCACAAGTTCTACAGCGCTACGCAGATCGTCGGCATTGACGATGGCCCGACCATCTAGGGCCGCGCAGGCTTTGGCGACGCGAACGGCGAACAGTTCGGCCCGGTGGCCCATTACCCCACCGCGCATCGCTTCGGTGACTAGATAACTAATTTGCTCGGTGGTGATAGTCACATCTTTTAGCCACTCGCGAGCCAACACAATTTGAGTTTTGAGCGTGTCGATTTCTTCTTCAAAATCAGCCAGAAAGGCTTTGGGGTTGTTGGCAAACTGATTGACTTGTCCGACTGCGGCAACGCGATCTTCTATGCTGAGTTCAGCGTCTGCGGACAGCGCGATCGCAATCCGATCCAACAAATGCTCTCGCAAGCCCCCTTCTTCCGGGTTATACGTTGCAATCATCAGCGGTCGACAGGGATGCTGAAAGCTAATGCCTTCTCGCTCAATCTTGTTTCGCCCTTCTGTCAGCGTAGTCAACAACAAATTGCTGATTTGAGTATCTAACAGATTAATCTCATCGATGTAAAGCACTCCTCGGTGCGCCTCTGCTAGCAGTCCTGGCTGAAAGACACTTTCTCCTAACCGAATAGACTTCGCCACATCCACAGAACCTAGCAGGCGATCTTCAGTGACTCCCAAAGGAATCTGGATAAAGGGAGCTTTGATCACTTGGGTAGGCAACTCGTCAAACGGCGTATCTGCCGCAAACCGGCCAGCAGTCTCATCGTCCCACTCTTTTGGGTTGGTTGGATCGCAGTTGCACGAGCCCTGAATAATCTCAATCGGCGGCAAAAGCTGATAAAGTGCCCTTGCCAATACAGATTTAGCCGTCCCCCTTCGTCCGGCAATAACAACCCCGCCTAGACCTGGATCAACCGCACAAAGCAACAGCGCAAACTTGATAGAATCCTGGCCGACAACAGCCATCAGCGGAAATGTATCTGGAGTATTGTTAGTCAGTAGCGCGGGCATGAGCAGGGACTTTCTTTTGTGAGAGATTTTTGGGTGAAAGAGTCAACCGCGACCTATTGAGCCTCCTCCCCGAAGAGTAGCAGTGGACTTCAGCACGTAGCGAAACCAATCAGAATTGTCTAAGACCTTAATCTAGAGCGATTGTTCTTATGACTGTCGACCCAATGTGCTGCTGCCAGGAATGACGGGGACTTCTACAGCCTCGCGGAAATCTTCGACGCTTTCATCAAACTGAATAGGCAAGACACCAATCACGTTCTCGTGTGGGCGTGGGATAATCACCCAGGTTTCTAGTACACCGCCCGGCGCGTTTTGAGCAGCTTCTACGCCCGCTTCCATAGCGGCTTTGACTTCTGAAACGTCGCCGCGAATATTGATACAGAACCGAGCGCTACCGGCTCGGATGTAGGTAACTAGGGTCACTCGACCAGCTTTGACCATCGCATCTGCTGCCGCCAATACGGGCGGAAACCCTTTGGTTTCAAGTGATCCAACTGCCTGTCCCATCTATGCTCTCCTAAAGGTGAATGGAGATCACCCGTTTGCTATTGCAGTGACTCTATGAACTCCATCACTGATTGTATAGCAAAGTAAGGATGCAGTCTTACTTTGCTAGTCGAGTGGCTATTGCCCTACAACAGGCTTAGACGAAGACTCTTTTGAGCAACTCGACAGCAGTAATTGATGAGAAGGGGAACGCCCTCAATTAGGTGAGTGTCTACGTTTCTTATCGAAGCAATCAGACCATACATGCATCCGGCTCGGTAGCTGAGCGGAGTCGAAGTCACTCGACAAACGGCAAAGACTCTTCTGTATAGTCCAGTTCTAGGGTCGTAATGACATTTTGAGACGGGCTTGGAATCAGCGTATGTGCATACGCGCCATCGCCATGACAGGCATTAGCCGCTTTAAGGCCCGCTTTTAGCGCCGCTTCGACTTCTGCATTAGGCCCACGCACGACGACGTACTGATGGCCACTGTCAGCCGGCGCAATTTTGATCAGGGTGACGCGGCCAGCTTTGACCATCGCATCTGCTGCCGCCAAAGAAGCAGGAAATCCATGAGTTTCGATAGTGACAACGGCAATAGGCATAGGGGAACGAGAAAGTAAGAAATAATGGTACAGGAAAGCTTTTTACGGGCTACTTGTACTAACTAATTCATCATACGCTTTCGACTAGATCAAAAACCAAGCAACCCAGTCGATTTCAGGATAACGGTAGTGATTTCTGCGTTCAGTGCTCGTTCAATGCTTAAGATAGATCGCAAAGTCCACAAGCACCAGCGTCCGATAAGTCAACAGTGCGGGAAAAAAGAATATGCCTTCTATATGGACGAAAGCGGAAGCCCAAAACCATCACCGGCTATTCATTGTTCATACCTTGATTCCGCTAGGCCGCCCTTCGGTGGCAATGATGCGATCGCATCCCGATTCAGGATAGGCCCAGGCGTAATAGCTCTCTTTGGGATTTCCCCAGCACAGGAGCAAATACAGCTCACTGCGGGTAGCTTCGACATCGGCCCATTCAGCACTTTCAATTAGGGTTTCGACGCGCGCTAGGGTGATAGGCTCCGGAGGATTGCTAGCTCGCCAGAGATTGAGACCTGTGATCGCCCGCCGCCAAAAGGAAATTACAGCGCCTTTAGCTGCGCTCAAACGCAGTTTATCTTCAGCAGTAGCGGTAAGCTGAGGATGAATTTCTGGAAAACGAACGGACTCTCCTTTAAAGCGACAGTCACGCCAAACGATACCTGAGACGCCCTCAGCAATCTGGTACTGATGAATTTGTTCACGAAAGTCTCGAAAAGCGTAGATTTGGCTAAGTTTTTGAGGGCCGATGGCTTTAGCGATAACAGGGTCGTCGATACGGCTGTCTGTACTGAGTAGTAGGCGATCGCCTCGAACAGCGGCTTTCATCTCGGCGTTGAGAATGTCTAATAGCTGGGCGGTGGTGTAGGCCATAGCTCGCCGGGTGATAAGTTTGGCACCATTTTAGCAAGGTGCGGAAGCTGGCGGATCAACGACTCCACTGAAAAAGAGGAAATGAGCGATCACACCATTTGTCTTGGGGCCGCCTACTCATAGACCGCGCTCTATAACAGTCGATATCGGCAGAAGTATTGCGTTTTACGATAGCTTAAAGCCATAGCGCAAAATAGCGAACTCGTTTATCCAAAGTATCTTTTGAGTACTTTCATTGGCGATGGTGATACCTCGAAGCCTTGTTGGACAATCAACTATTCAGAAAATTACTAAAAAGCTTGTTAGAAAGACTGCCAAAAAGACTGTAAAAGCAGCTACAGCAAGCACGGTAGCGCTCCTCAGCTTGCTATCCTTATCCGGCTGTGCTGGTAGCAACCTAGGCGATCGCGTAGGTCAAAGCCTAGAGCCGGACCCGCAGCTCGCTGAACGGGCTAATCGCAATAGTCCAAGTGAGTCAACTAATTCTGATACGGCTGATGATCAAAGGATCACCGTTAGGCCAGCGACTGATACCGATCAAAATGCTACAGAGGACTCGGACGAGTCTGATACCGAAACCACCACTGACTTAGATGGTGATAGTCAGTCATCTAATCAAGCAGCAGACTATATCGATCTTGATAAAGCGCCAGAAGAAATTCGGCCTTATCTAGCTGACTTGATAGCGCTAGAGGTATTGACGGTGCGATCGCCTACGCCTACCTCTGAAAATGCGACACCATCGCCCCCTCTGGCAAATGAGTTTCGTCCCAATCAAGCCACGACCCGGCGAGAGTACGCTCGCTGGCTACTCGCTGCGAACAATCGCTTTTATCAGGGGACTCCCAACCGCAGAATCCGCCCTGGCGTTACCAGTAGTCAACCCGTTTTTCAAGACGTTCCTGTCAGCGATGCCGACTTTGCCGCCATCCAAGGACTGGCCGAAGCGGGCATCATCCCCAGCTCGCTCACCGGCAGTAGTACCACCATTACCTTCCGCCCCGACGCGCCTTTAACTCGCAAAGATCTGCTGCTATGGAAAGTTCCTCTAGACACGCGTCAGCCACTACCTGAAGCTACCGCTACCGCTGTCAGACAAGCGTGGAGCTTTCAAGATACCGATACCATCGAGCCGCGCGTAGCTCAAGCTCTAATCGCGGATCATCAGCTAGGCGACTTTTCAAACATTCGTCGTACCTTCGGCTACACGACGCTCTTCCAGCCTGATAAAGCGGCTACTCGCGCTGAGACTGCAGCCGTGCTCTGGCGGTTTGGCAATCCTGCTGAAGGCATCACTGCCAACGAAGTGCTAAACCCTACCGCGTCAGCGACTACAACCGATAGCGAAGATAATGAATGATTCCACCCCGTCTCAAAGCGCTAATTCTGGAAGTC
Source organism: Synechococcus sp. PCC 7335 (assembly GCF_000155595.1). Classification (NCBI taxonomy): domain Bacteria; kingdom Bacillati; phylum Cyanobacteriota; class Cyanophyceae; order Synechococcales; family Synechococcaceae; genus Synechococcus; species Synechococcus sp. PCC 7335. The sequence goes on from NZ_DS989904.1 coordinate 793,188, forward strand.
CCCATGCTAAAGAGGTTCGTCCATTTGATAGCGTGCTAGATCGCGATCCCTGGAATGATGACCATTTCTTTGACACTATCTCCGAGCTGGTCATGCTGCATTCGCCCAGCGGCGTAGAAGATGAGGTGAACGATTATCTGCTAGCTAGGCTTTCAGGGCTAGGCGTAGAGCACTGGCAAGATGAGGCAGACAACATTGTGGTGCGGCTTGCGGCCGAGGTGGAAGGAGATGTTCCTCTATCGGTGCCTTCGCTGGTGATTACTGGTCATAAAGACGAGATTGGTGGAATTGTGAAGGGGTTAGAACACGATGGCCGCATTTCGGTGCGGGCTCTAGGCGGGGCATACCCATGGGTGTATGGCGAAGGGGTCGTAGATTTGCTAGGCGATCGCGCTACGGTTAGCGGCATTCTCAGCTTTGGCTCGCGCCATGTCTCGCACGAATCACCTCAAAAAAGATTACAAGCAGGGAAAGCAGTGGAATGGCCACTTGCCTGGGTAGAAACCAAGCTTTCACCTGGTGAATTGCGCGCTGCTGGCGTGCGGCCTGGAACGAGAATGGTCATCGGTAAGCATCGCAAACGACCGTTTCGCATGGGCGATCATATTGCTAGCTACACCCTAGATAACAAAGCATCTTTAGCAATTTTGCTGGCCCTAGCCGAACAGGTAAAATCACCGCCAATAGATGTTTACCTAGTAGCTTCTGCCAAAGAAGAGGTTGGCGCGGTCGGGGCGCTGTATTTCACGCAGCGACATCAGTTTGATCAGATGATCTCGCTGGAGATCTGCCCGCTTTCAAAGGAATACCCGCTGATAGATAGCCCTACACCAGCTTTATTTTCGCAAGATAGCTACGGTCTTTATGACGAGGGTCTAAACAGAGAGATCATGGCAGCTGCAGGGCGCATGGATTTACCCTTGCAAGTTGCTACCATCGATGGATTCGGGAGCGACGCCTCAATTGCGATGAAGTTTGGCCATGTGGCTAGAGGCGCTTGTCTGGCCTTTCCGACTGAGAATACCCATGGCTATGAGATTGCTCATCTCAGTGCAATTCGCAACTGCTATCAGGTCTTAAAATCTGTTATTGCTGGTTCTAATCGCTAGCATTAGCGTTATCTAGGTAGGACAAGCGATTATTTGCTGCAATAGCACCAGCATTAACCGTCTACGATAAGCTCACTGCGGTGATTCGAAGAGCACTCCAAAGCAATCCCTCCGAGGCTATCACTCTAGAGCTAGCTGCTGCAACGCCGGACTACTCTCTAACGCTAGTTCTAGGGCGTCGCGCTTAATCGGCTTACAAAGATAGTCATCCATTCCCACCGACAGACATAGCTCGCGATCGCTGTCCATCGTGTTTGCCGTCATTGCGATAATCCAGGTTTCCTTGTGGTGTGGCATATGACGAATCCTTTGGGTAGCTTCTACGCCATCCATCTCTGGCATTCGCATATCCATCAAAATCACATCGTAGCGCTGATGCTCAAGCGCAGTTAATACTTCTATTCCAGTGTTAACCACGTCCGCTCTATAGCCCAGGAGCTCTAGCAGCCGCAAAGCTACTTTTTGATTAGTCCGATTATCCTCTGCAACCAGAATTTTGAGCGTGGTTCTACTCAGTAGTGAGGTGGGCCTAGAAACAAGCGTTTTAGGAGCGGCCTTCAGATCTGGTGATTGGATAGAACGTAAGGCTTGATAAAGCGCAGATTGCTTAACCGGCTTCCAGAGGATAACGACATCATCTAAGGCTGCACCTAGATCGCTACCTAAATCACTTTTGAGCGCACTCATAAAGATAGCCGGGAGTTGGCGATCGCCACTTAGGTGACGCAGCTCGTTGATCGCCTGACTAGCCTCGGCTGTACTGATGGCAGTCTCATCTAGAATCAGTCCAGCCAAAGTCAGCCTATTATTCATCAACGGCCTTGCCTCGGCCAAAGACTCAGCGAGTAAGGTCAAAATGCCAATCGTCTGTAAAGTGCGAGCGAGCTGTTCTCGCCGAGTCGGATTAGCATCAACCACCAGCAGACGTGTACCGCGCAAACCGATTAAATAGTTAGGTGGTGGGAGCGTCGCCTGAGCGATTTGAGCATCGAAAGTAAAGAAAAACTGACTGCCTTTACGCAGTGTGCTTTTGGCCCAGATATCGCCGCCCATCCGTCTGATCAAACGCTTGCTAATAGACAACCCTAGTCCGGTCCCCCCATACATTTGGGCAGTAGAAATATCACCCTGACTAAACGGTCTAAACAGATGGGGGATGCGAGCAGCCGGAATACCCGTTCCCGTATCCTTGACTTCAAAACAAAGTTCGTACAGTCCTTGATCAGGCCGTGATCGTTCAGCGTAGTTTGCGCGCAGCCAGTGAGGCCAGATCCAGTCAGGCAACTTGGATCTAACGCTTGCAAGCAGACGCCCCCAAAGCGTGTGACTACGTGATTGATGAGATGGACTTGCCCGTACCCGCACGCTGACTTCACCAACAGCAGTAAACTTCACCGCATTACTCAGTAGATTGCTCAAGATCTGCTGTAGGCGAACTGGATCGCTTCTAATCAGCGCAGGCACATTCGGAGCGATTGCATAAACCAGTTCAATGTTCTTTAAGGCGGCTCTAGGCGCCAGCAGTTCGATGCTGCGTTCGATGGTTTCAACAAGATTGACTGGATAATCACCTATAAGCAGCTGTCCCGATTCAATCTTAGAGAAATCGAGCACATCGTTAATTAGCGTCATCAATGTCTGGCTACTGCTATGTAACGACTCTGCATATTCTCTTTGCCTGTTATCTAAAGGTGTTTCCTGCAGCATTTCAGACAGATTCACAATCGCGTTTAGCGGTGTTCGAATCTCGTGACTCACTGTATTTAAGAAGGCCGATCGAACCTGTAGCAGGGCGTTAGCCTGAAGTCGCTGCCAAACAACGACCCACACGTATGTGCTTAGAACCACCGCGACTGGCGATGTCACTGGGAGTAAATAGCCCATACGCACCGCTATCACACAGACTAAAAGCCAGATGCTTGTCACTGTCATCACAACGATTAGCTGAACTAGCCAATTCCAAGAGAACAGCAATTTGCTTAAAATTGGTCCCCCAAATAGCAGTAACAGCACTACACTCTGCCAAGGGAAAGACCGTAGCCAATCACGATTAAGTAAGTTGTCAACGACTGCCGGATGCATGTATCCTCCGGGGACCGGCCAGCGATAGTCAAACGGTGTTCGCAGAGGTGTATGGCTCGCAGTCGCGCCGTAGCTGACAAAAACGATTTTGTCTGAGAAAAAATCAGGCGGGGTAGCGCCGCTGAGCACATCTACAAAGCTGAGGGTCGTAAGATCGCTAACGGGCCCTGGCCAGTTGATTTGGAAGTTATTAAGATTGCTCGGCAGGTGCACGGGATCATGATCTAGGCTGTAGGCTTGCACCGCCGCCATTCCTAGCGCCGGCACATCTCGATAGAAGACTTCTACCGATCGGGTAAAGCTATCTCGATCAATAGGCAGCCGTAAATGACCGATGGTGATCGCAGCCTCTGATAAGACAGGCGCTGGCTCGATGGGCTTCCCTTCTGAGTCCCATATCTGACCTAGAACCACATAGCCATGCTGGCGCATTGCTTCGGCCATACGCGCCGTCGCCGACCTGCCATCCGTCTGGCTAAGCCTGATTTCCCCATCATGCGAGGAAATAAGGCTCGGAGGGGGACTATCAGCAACAATATCGTCAGATAAAATCAGATTAAAAGCGACAATATTAGGCTGAGTCTCACTATTTTCGCTTAGAACTTCTAGTAGCTGGGCGTAGTAGTTACGAGAGATAGGAAACTGTCCAAGCTGGTTGATCGTTTTATCATCAATGCTAATCACCACCAGACGGCTATCCCAGCCGTGGGCGCCATACCAGCGAATCACCTGATTGTTGACCATTCGCTCTATTGGAGCCCATGCTTGAAGGCTCAACAGTAGTGTGACCAGACCACTAGCAATCAGTCCAGGAACCAAACGACTGACTCCTTTGAATCGTCTACTTATTCTAAAAATCACGGCACCACTAGTTCGTAGGCTTGTTGGGTTCCTAAAGGCGTGGTCACTTTCACCGGAATCAGACGATCTCGCGGCAGCTCGACAGTCAAATCAAACTGACCACTCTCATCTAAGACACGGAATTCTTCTATAACTTCTAATAGGTTAACGGGATCTGTAGATCCTGAGACTTGAATAGAGCCCTCTCCGATGGGTTTGAGGATAGCGATAGATAGCGAAGGATTGTCTCTAAGCGGTTCAGGCGGAGTTGGCGGCTCTCCTGGACTCGCTAACGATTGTTGGTTGTCGCTTACTAATACGGTTTGATTTTGAGCACTAAAAGCGACACTACCTTCTAGGGTCGCGACACCGGTTCTGCCATCTGACTGCACCGAAACACCAAAGTCTGTGCCGCGTACGCCGCTAACGCCAGCAGGTGTATACAGATCCAATCGACTATCAGGATTGGTGAAAGGACGTACTTGAAGACGAGCCTGACCCCTAATAAGCAAAAGTTCGGTAACATGCCCACCAGATTGAGTGATACTCAATGTTCGAATCTGCAGTTGGGTCTTTTCAGCAACAGAGATACTGGCAATACCTTGATCAACAGCTAGCTGAGCCGAGGCGTTTTGTCCGGTGATCAGCTGATCGCCAACTTGGCTAAGGCGATTTCCGACTAGTGCACGGCGAGGGCTACGACCTAGAGGAACGATTTCGACCCCTCCTTGAATCTGAGTGATACTCAGCCAGCGGCTGCCCTCAACCCTCCATAGTTGTCCGTAAGCTGGAACCAGACAGAATAACGAGCCCAACAGCGCTACAAGCAGCAAGGTAGGTCTAACTTTGAGCATAGAATTTTATATCGTCATCATCATATTGTCTTTTCTGTTATTGTTTAGCCGTAGATTGAGTTGGATAATCGCCTCCTAAACCTTCTAAAAACGAATAGATCAACGTCTGTAGATCACACGAGCCGGATAGTCGTAGCGTTGCAGTATTCGACGTAGCATTTCAGCATCTTGTCGCCTGCTAAAGCTAGCAATGTGGATGTAGCTACCTAAACGCGATCGCGTTAAATAAGCATCTAGCACGCAGCGCCTAAGCTGATCTAACGTCGCCTCTGAGTCATCTATCACCACTACGCGGTAGGGGAGAGCAGGCTGATGTCCGACTACAATAGCGTCCTGTGTTGGTCGAGTATTAAACCGCTGTGGTTCCGAGAATAATGTGCATTCTGCTTGAGCAGGTAGTGAAAAGGCTACCCAGGCGATCGCACCGATTCCTAACCACTTAGACAACTCTTCGCCTCCTCAAGAAAAGCGTCCAATAGCACCGATACAACCGCACCTTGATAGTTACGCTTTGATACTTGTATTGGATGCGTGGATTGCGTCTGCTAGGTTAGTTGGACAGTGAATATCTGCTTAAAGCCTTGAATGAGACAACTAACCTAACTAGCAGCGGTAAGACCTCGCGTCGTCGTACGGCGCCGGGAATGTTCACCAGGATAGGGAATGCCTACCAAGATAAAGTAAAAATACAGCCCTACTTTAGCTATATTTCAACTTCAAGGTGCTGGTTTTAGCTCAGCAGGTCTTGTCTCACCGAAGTCTACCGACAGTCTATCGCTAAGTACGTGATTTAGGACATCAAAAATACCGGGAAACCCCTATTGGCATCCGAAAATAGCAGAGCTTTTAGCGTTGTCTACGCTTATCCCTTACAAGGCTTGCAAACCCTTCTATCTTGGAAACCGGCATTACCCCGTATCTGCTTACTAATGCTCCATACAGCAGTTCTAAACATATAGCAATGCATATAGCAATGGGTGGATGATCTGTCTTCTACACTAGAAAATCCAATGAAAGTTATGACTTTGTAGACCTAATAACGAATGCGCGGGTCGACGTAGGCATTCAAGATATCAATAGCAATGCTTACCATCGCTACAATCGCCGCAAAGAAAACCATAAGCCCTTGCACAACTGGATAATCCCGCTGACTAATCGCTTCGTATAGTCTGTTTGCTAGACCTGGCCAAGAGAATGTCACCTCCGTAAGCACTGCACCACCGAGCAAGGAAGCAAAGGTCAATCCCAAGATCGTAATCACCGGGATCATGGCATTCTTCAAGGCATGGGCGGTAATGATACGAAATTCTGAAATTCCTCTAGCCCTCGCCGCCTCAACGTAATCTGCCTTTAGCGTCTGCTTCAAATTCACCCGGACAATTCGTTCAAACACACCGCTAATCAACACGCCTAGTGTCAAACTTGGTAGCGCTAGGTGATACAGGGCGGTGCCAAACTGCGCTAAGTTCCCATGCAAAAGGCTGTCTAGCAAATACAGTCCAGTCGGTCCAGTCGGTGCTAGCTGACCTAAAGGAAAGCGCGTACCAATCGGAAACCAGCGTAGCTGCACTGCAAACACTAGCTGCAAAATCATCCCAAACCAATACATTGGCACTGCATAGGTGACAATGCCGAAGACCCTGCCACCAGCATCAAATACTGTGTTTGGCCGGGACGCAGCGATCGATCCTACCGTTAAGCCCACGATTGCTGCGATCAACATGCCGCAGATGGTCAGCTCTACAGTAGCTGGGAAGTGATCGCCAATAATCTGCCAGACTGTTTGGCCTTGACTAGCGAGCGAGCTTCCCAAATCAAACGTGAATAGCTGCGCAATATAGTCGATGTATTGCTTGATCAAAGACTGATCGAGCCCTAGTTTGGCTCGCATAATCTGCTTGGCGGCTTCTGGGGCACGTGGACCTAGCAAGGCATCGACCGGATCACCAGGAGTCGCTCGCATCAGTAGGAAAACGACGGTGGTGATCGTCCAGATCATTAACGGCGCGAGCAGCAGGCGAGAGACAACGTAGAGGCGAAGAGAGCGGGTGCGAGACGACATAGGATTTCTCTACTTTGCAGCTTGTTCGCTGTTTTTGTCGATTTGCCAGAATAGCAATTGCTGGTTGGGCTCTATCGCAACATTGCTAACATCGGCGGTGGTGAATACGTAGTCTTTGGTTTGCCAGAGAGGAACGTAGGGAACATCTTCAATCATTAGCTGCTGCAGGTCAGCAAAGATGGCATCTCGCTCGGTTGGGTCTTGCTCAGCGTTTTGCTCAGCGACAAGCTGATTGGCCGTGTCGCTGTAGTAGAAAGAGCCGTTGGCCTGCGTAGATCCCGCTGTACAGAGGGTTTCGTTAGAGCCTTCGTCGCAGGTGAGAAAGGGCTGAACAAAGTTTTCAGGATCGAAGTAGTCAGCGTACCAGTTGGAGAGCACGCTATTGTAGGCACCGCTTTCTACATTTTCCCAGAGGGTGGCGGATTCAGCAGTGCTAACAGTGACATTGACTAGGTTGGATAGTTCTTGTTCAACTGACTGCTTAATCGTTTGGGCAGCAACCTGCCTAGGGGTTGAAGCAGAGGGATACCAGATTTCGAAGGTTAGTGGATTAGCTTCGGTGATACCTGCCGCTTCTAGATATGCTCTCGCTTCGTCATAGTTACCATCGCCATAGGCTTCTTCAAAGACAGGATCATAGACAGGAAAACTTTTGGGAATCAGGCTGTAGAGAGGTTCGGCTTGACCTTTAAAGGCGCGATCGCTAATCAGCTGACGATCAATCATTGATGCCACTGCCTTTCGCACATTTAAATCATCAAACGGCGCAATCTTTTGGTTAAGCGATAGATAGTTCACCACCGTAGACCCTGCCTCAATTACCTGCCAGTCATTACTAGGCGCATCTTCTTCTAGCTGAGCTATTTGATCAGGATCAAGCGTTTGGTAGGCCACATCTAGACCGCCCGAGGTAAAGGTGTTGTACAGGTTTACCGCGCTAGTAAAGACCTGGATATCAATACCGTCGTTGGCAGGGCGATCGCCCCAATAGTCTTCGTTAACATCTAGCTTGATCACATCGCTACTAAAAGAGGCCAGCTTGTACGGACCTGAGCCAATAAACGTATCGGGGTTGAATTCACCTGCCCCGACTTCGTAGGCCTCTGGAGAAACAGGCGTTACCCCGGAGAAGGTCAGCAACGCTGGAAATGCGGCAAACGGCTGCTGAAGAACAATTTCTAGCGCCCGTCTGCAGAAGTCACAGAGTCAATTTTGCTAGCAAGTAGCGAAGCCGGGCGACCGCCGTTCTCCATAAAGCGTTCGATAGAGAATGCCATCACTTCGGCGGTAAAAGGCGTGCCATCGTGCAAGGTAACATCGTCACGCAAAGGAATGGTGTAGGTAAGCCCATCGTCGCTGACCGTCGGCAGCTCGGTCGCTAGCTGCGGCACCAAATCGGTGGTGCCAGGGCTGTAGGTATAGAGGCGATCGCCCATGTTGTAGAGCAAGATACCTGGGAAGATTTCGTAGGCATCGGCTGGATCTAGCGTCCTGGCACTGAGCGTGGTGCCCATAGAGATGCGATCACCGACAGCCCTCGCTTGGTCTGGAGACTGAACATCACCACCACAGCCCACAACCAACATCAGACACAGGCTAAACAGACCGACATAGCGCCCTGTTCTAAAGAACCATCGTCTAGAATGCGCTCGGTTGAAGAATAAAGTGACAATCATGGGCTGCTTGTGTAAGCTACAACACGTCATTATGAGTGATGGCGAGTAGATTAGCAGCAAAGAGGGTGTCAGTTCAGCAAATAGCCAGATCTAGATCATCTGATCATTTCAGAATCACTGCCCTTAGTCAGCCCCAACACTTAGCCCCAACACGCTTTCCTGTAGCTGAGCTGTCATTAGGTGCGAAAGCAGTCCTATGGGCCCTGCAAAAAGACACAGCGCCAAAGAATGCCGAGTCCAGATTCCCTTCTCCTGCCCTTGTAAGTAAATCCAGCGACCCACAAATAGATCCATCACAATGAAATGAATCCACCCAGTGGCCATCACTCGCTCATCGGCAAACAGTCCAGCAAGCGTAGCCAACGTCGGATTCGCAAAAGCCCTAATAGAATCTGGGTCTAAGCTATTTACAAAGCAATAGATATACGCTAGCGCCAACGGCACAAACGGCCACACAGAGTCCATCACCCGCCGTGTCACCGACCAACCTGGTAACACAACCATCAACAGCCAAAAAGGAAGTGCAAAAACATTGGCCGCGTTGTACAGATATTCTATGAACATAGCCGTTCTCTCAAGCGATATATAGGATGATATTTAGGATAACTATCTAAAATAAGGGGTGTAGTCTAAGATCAGCGCTGTAAGCTATGTAAAGACTATAAAACCGAGATTAGGGCACAAGAAAGCCATGATGATTTTTCCGGGATCTCCCGTCCGAGTAACGAACGCCGACGATACTTATTACGGGTTTGAAGGACAAGTACAGCGTGTGACCGATGGCAAAATTGCAGTCCTATTTGAGGGCGGTAACTGGGACAAGCTAGTGACCTTCAAATCCTCTGATCTAGAAGTTGTCAAGCCCAAACGTGGGAAGAAGTAAATAATGCATCTGCCGCTGCCGCAGTTTGCCACCGCCAAACGTCGTTCGACTCATATTGCTGAGGTGATTGAGACGAGCACAACTGAGTTTCTAGCCCAGTGCTTAGAACCTGAAGATTTGAGCTTCCCAGCGATGCCGCCGTTTGGTAGTTGGGTGAAAGCCTATGACGAACAAGCCGCTAACCAGATCTACGGTGTGGTCTATCACGCCACGACTAGCCCCCTAGACTCTGTACACCGAGCGAGAGCCTTGGGAATGTCTTTGGATGACTTGCGTGAGCAGCAGCCACAGATTTTTGCCATGCTCAAAACAGAGTTTCGAGTGGCGATCGTAGGCTTTGTCCCGATGCGGGTTAGCCGCAAGCGTAAAGACGCTATGGAACTAGGTGATCGCTACTATCAGCATTTGCCTCCTAGGCCGCCACAAGTACATCAGGCGGTGTACCAATGTGAGCCAGCAGAGATCGTTCAATTTACAGAAGAGCTAGACTGGCTACGAACGCTGTTGCAAGTCAGCGGTGTGCCCACTGAAAGCCTCATAGCAGCGGCAATTCGAGAAGTGTACAATCTGCGTGAATTGGATCGCGACTGGTTGATCAGTGCAGGTCGAATGGTTAGCCTATTACTCAAAGACGACTATGATCGCCTGCGAATGATTCTCTCGCAAATCCACCCATAACCTTCTGCTCATCGCACTGTTCATCGCAACTCATAGTCCTTGTCAATGCAGACTTACGACACAATCGTCATCGGGAATGGGTTAGCCGGTGCGGCTATTAGCTACGAGCTATCAAAGGTAGGGCAGTCTGTTCTATTGATAGATGATGGCAGAGCTGATAGTGGAACGCGATACAGCTATGGTGGCATCGGCTACTGGGCTGGAACAACAGAATTAACAGAGATGCTGTTTCGAGCTGGTATCGTTCGGCATCGGGAACTACCGGACGAGTTAGGGGTAGACACTCAGCTAAGAGAACTCGATCTATTACTAACGGTAGCAAAAGGCGAGGCGATCGCGGCTGCGAAAGAAAGCTATTGCGCTATGCGGACGCCGCCGCAATTTGTCGATGCGAAAACGGCCTGTGAGATTGAGCCGCAGCTAAACCCAACAGCCATTGAGGGAGCCTTTACCATTCGACACGCCCAGGTCGATCCGATGTCACTAGTCGCTGGATACAACAAAGCGTTTCGACAATTAGGAGGACATCACAACCTATCGGCAGCGACCGGCATAGTTCGAGTCGAGGATACGGTAACGGGTGTGATGACCCAGGCACAAGCATACGCAGCGAAAAAGGTGATTGTCGCAGCGGGGGCGTATAGCTTACAGCTACTGCGAGCAGTGGGAGTGCAGGTGCCGCTGTATTTTACGCACGCAGAAATCATCGAGACAGCGCCTTTAGACTTTGAGGTGCGATCACTGATTATGCCTGCTACGAATGCTCGCACCGACTTGGAATCGGCCTCGCCTGAGCCAGCCGAGTGGCAAAAGCCCAATCATCAGGTAATGCCGCCCGTTCTAGAAGCCGGCGTTATTCAGTTTCAAGACAAGACAGCTCGAATTGGACAGATCAGTCGGTTTCACACAGCCTTAATGCCACCAGTTGAGGCAAGCGTGGGTGAACGTGCGATTAGAGAGGCGATCGCCCATCCGCTCCCCAATCTCAAAGACGTCCCTGGCACCTGGAGACATTGCCTAGTTACCTTCACCCAGGACAATCTCCCGCTGCTTGGTTCGGTTCCTAGTATCAAGGGCCTGCACCTTTTCAGCGGCTTTACGGGTCCTTTCGCTCTAGTGCCACCTGTCGCCCAGCGCTATGCTCAGCACCTTAGCGAATCGTCCGACGAGATCATAGAACAGATGACAATAGCTCGATTCCTGTAATCTCCTTAAGGAGATCTTTATCCGTGAGCACTAAAGCTTAGTAACCTCATAGAGTTCCTCTCTTGGGCATGACTACGACGAAAAAAGACTTCTGCTATTGTGCATAGGAAGAATTCTATTTATAGACTGGGCGTATCAACTTAATTTAGAGGCGTCATCGATGGAAGAGTGCTCTTGCTGTTTGCGCGGATCCTTAGAAAAGACTACTCCAAGCTGAGTCAAGAACTGCTTGTCCTCTAGCGATAGCTTGTCCTTTGGGTTGATTCTCATATCTGCTATATAAGCACCTTTAAGATTAGCACCATGCACTTTGCTGCCCTCTAGATTAGCGCCTCGCAAGTCAGCATTGCGTAAGTTGGCGTTACGCAGGTCAGCACCTCGCAAGTCGATATTGCGCAGGTCGACATCGCTAAGATCAGCCCACCGTAGGTCGGCCCCTATAAATTTGACGTTCCTTAAATTAGTCTCTTCTAGATTGATGCCTCGCAGGTTAGCATTGCTCAGATTGGTATCCCACAGCTTGGCATTCTCCAGATCGGCGTTGCCCAAGTTGGCATGGCGTAAGTCAGTGCCGCTTAAGTTAGCATCTACTAGATAGGTATTACGCAAGTCAGCATGGCTTAGGTCAGCGTGGCGAAGGTTAGCACAGCTTAGATCGGCATGACGCAGCTTTGCACAGCTCGAGTTAGCATTGCTTAGGTTGGTCTGGCTCAAATTAGCGCGACGCAGATCGGCACGGTATAGGTTAGCGCCGCCTAGGTTGGAGCGGCACAAGTTGGTAACGTGCAAGATAGCACCACTTAGACTTGCCTTGTGCAGTTTTGCCTGACTAAGATTAGCACCGCTAAGATCGGCCTCATTAAGGTCGGAATTTCTTAGATCAATACCGCTCATTCTAGCCTTACGCAGGCTAACACGGTGCAAAACAGCACCGCTTAGAATGGAATTTCTCAAGTTAGCGTTGTCTAATTTAGCGCCACTTAGGTCAACACGACATGAACTAGCATGACTGTGCTGTGTTCCTTCAAACGTTGTTCGCTTCAGCTTTACGTGCTTTAGACTAGTTTTCGACAAATCAGCTTTGGTTGCTACTGATTCTTGAGGTATCGACTGCTGAACTATCAATTCACTAGTATTGTCTGTCCTAGTCTTTGCACTCTTCGAAAATTCAGACATTTTTAGACCTAATTTGGTAATACTTGCTAAGCCTAGACACTAGGCATCATCACGCTTAGCCTCATCTCTCTATAGCGTTTGTCACTTAGCTGGGGTTACAGTTTTCTGGCTGAAAGTCTGGCGAAACGACAGGCCAAGTGACTTGCGTTTCTAGTAGGCGTAGCCTTCTCTATGAATATGCATCCGTAAGATGCTGGAGACAGCAGAGAATGAGGTTATACGTAAAACTTTGGCTAGTGGTTAATTCTAAGCAAGCGTGAACAGGTATTTGCGACAGCTTGCTAGGTATCTGGGAAAGAGCCGGTTACCGAAAAACAATGAAATATGAAGATTTATTGTTTTTATTAGCATGTTTGCTGTTCTACGCTCAGTATGCCCAGTATAAAAAGCACAATCCCTGACTTTGCCAGGAAAAATATCGGGAGGGATAAAACTTCTATCCTCAGCCCTTTGGTGGCCGTTTCATAGCAAGTATTCTTACTTAACTAACGTCAGTTCGGGATAAGGAAAGCTCGAAGAAAGGAGGATAGGTAAGCTGAAGTTGTAAAACCCATCAGCCCTATCCTCCACTATGTTCAGCTTAGAAGAACTGTTCTGCCACGTCGATGACTTCTGCCAAGTGTTTGAACCCCTCTGGCAGCGTCAACTGCTAAGCCACCATCTAAAGACGCGACAACGCGCTCGTTCGCTGAGCTTGAGCGAAATCATGACGATACTCATCGGCTTTCACCAAAGCCACTACCGCACCTTCAAACACTACTACGTTCATCATGTATGCCAGTACTGGAAGCAAGCGTTTCCAACGCTAGTCAGCTATAACCGCTTTGTCGAATGGACGCCCTCTTGTTTGTTCCCGCTGTGCTGTTATCTGAAGCGCTGCTTCGGCCGTTGTACAGGCATTAGTTTTATCGATGCGACCAGTCTATCGGTCTGCCACAACCGTCGGATCTGGCAGCATAAGGTCTGCAAAGATACGGCAGCTAGGGGCAAAACCTCTGTCGGCTGGTTCTATGGCTTCAAACTACATCTGGTGGTGAACGAGTGCGGTGAACTACTCAACCTCACCCTGACCCCGGGCAATACGGACGACCGTGAGCCCGCCTTTGACTTACTTACTGGACTATGGGGAAAAGTCTGCGCAGACAAAGGCTATGTATCGAAGCAGCTGGCCAAGCAACTACTCGACGCGTTCAACATCGAGTTCTTTGCTAAGCCTCGGCGCAACATGAAGAACCAGCTAGTGCGGCTAACTGACAAGCTACTCTCGCGCAAACGTTCCATCATCGAAACGATTATCGACCAACTGAAGAACATTTCGCAGATAGAGCATTCTCGTCACCGTAGTCCGGTCAACTGCTGGGTCAACATCCTCTGTGGACTGATTGCTTATTGCCACCAACCGAAGAAGCCTTCTCTCCATATGGAGTGGGAACTTCCCCCTGCTGCTTAACCCGAACTGACGTTAACTAGTCATCCCGCCGCTACTTTAGGGCCTGCATTGCTTTAGAGCCTTCAAATGCAGCGTAAAGATGCCTTCAGCAGGGCGTATTGAAGTTAGGGCATTCAATGCCTTCCGGTAAAGATATTGGCGAGCCAGTAAGGGGCCAGTCGTTTGCTTCAGCAATAGATTCTAGGTTTTGAATACGGTTTTTCGTTAGAGGATGGGTGTGTTGCCATTCGGCAACAGGACTAAAGATCCCTAAATCGAATTCCTCTGACTGGAGACGTTTGAAAAAGTCTAGGCTATGCCCCCCATGGTCATAGCGAGCCATCATCAACGCGATCGCATATTCGTCAGCCGTAGTCTCTTGGGTTCTACTATGACCCTGTTCTGTCAAATTCAATACATTAGGAACCAGTACAGAGGTCGGTCCTTGTCCTAACCCCAACAGGCCACTAACAGTCAGCAATACGAGCGATCGCCCTAGCGCATTGAGCGGATCGCGGTTATGCAAGTGACCCAACTCGTGGGCCAAGACAAACGCTAGTTCGTTTTCACTTTCCACTTCAGCAAGCAGACCTTCGGTCACAATCAAATAGCTGCCCGCTGTGACCATTGCATTTTCTTCAGGCGTATCTAGGATACTGATCTTGACCGGCGGGTAATCAACGGCGGCTATTCCCGTTTGCGATAGATTGTTTTGAAGCGAGCTGGTTAAATCATGCAAATACTCTAGCCGACTATCGCCAGCGGCTATTCTATCAGGCAAAGAGCTGACTAAGCTTGCCCCAATTTTTTCCTCTGTTTCAGGGCCGATTCGTTTGACTAGCTGGCCAGCTATTAGACCTAGCACAACATAGATAACAACACCCGCCAACGTCACCGTTCCAAGCAAATGCGCTAGATTCACTAAGGGATGAATCGGCGTAACGTTGACCTCTTCGGTAATTTCTTTGGGGACAAACTTCATGGAGGCTACTATCAAATATCCCTATCGAATCGCCGTTCCGTAGACCAGAATTTCGACTGCGGAAAGGCCCTGGTCGCGTGACTTTCCTCCAATGCTAGAGGTTTCAAAGCGAACGTTAACAATTTGAGAGGCACCCCATTCAATCGCATCTTCTTTCATCCGCAGCAAGGCTTCTCTTCGACCGCGATCTACTAGGCTTTCGTAAACGACTACTCGACCACCTACTAGATTACGCAAACCCGCAGAAATCGTTTTGAAATAGTCATTGGCCACGACAACGCTGCCTACAAACAGCTGAGCATCGTGAGCATATGGCAAATCTTGCTTAGCACCGACATTAATCATCGGAACGTGAAGCGTTGCTTTCTCTCTAGCTTTGATAGACGCGTAGTGTTTGGCTTCGAAATGTCGACCTGCAAAAAAGCCAACACCTACTAAGATCAACAGAATTAACAGCTGCTCCATGGTTTTCCTCAACAGTGACAGTTAGCTTGATCAGTACTCCCGAATCGTCGCTCGTTAACTAGTCGGCCACCCTAGTCATCCCATCCTATCTGACTTTAACAGCAGTGCCATAGGCAAACAGCTCGGCTGCACCCGGCGCAATAGAAGAGGTGGCAAAGCGAATGTTGACGACTGCGTTAGCCCCTAGCTGTTCGGCTTGCATCGCCATTCGCTCAATTGATTCTCTCCGAGATTCTTGAAGAAGCTCAGTGTAACCTTTGAGTTCGCCACCGACGATATTCTTGAAGCCGGCAAGGATATCTTTTCCAACGTGCTTAGCGCGAATAGTGCTGCCTTGAACTAGGCCATAGTGCTCGACAATTTCTCTGCCGGGAACGCCTTCTAAGGTGGTAAGAGTAAGATTATTCATTTGATAGAGTCTCTAAAGCTTGGATATTTTCGGTTTGGATGCTAGTTTCGTCTACTAAGCTGCCTAATTTAAGTTAGACCAACTTGACGCCACTTACTAAACATCAACATGACAAGTCAATATGTCGGATGGTGCCCAATTTCATAACATGAGTTGGCAAGTATTGGCTAATGAGCCGCCGCACCTGTTTGAACTTTCTAGACAGATTCTAGATAGAATCCTGGGCCTGGGCAGTCTAGGCTTTGAGATGAGTATTAAAGAAAGCAATGGTCTTCTCCCAGGCATCTTCCGCCGCGGCCGCGTCGTAATTTTGGCCAGAGGGGTTAGCAAAAGCATGTCCCACATTGGGGTATAGCGTGATCTCAGCAGTCTGGCCAGTGGTCTCTAGTACAGATTCAAAGGTTCGCACGTCACTAATAGGAATCGAGCTATCTTCTTCGCCGAAAAAGCCAATAATCGGCACCTCTAGTCCGTCAAGTGCTTCGGGCTCTAGAATTAGCTGCCCGTAGTAGATAGCCAAGGCATCTAGATCAGACGAAAGCAAAAGCCCAGTACGTAAAGACCAGGTGCCACCAAAGCACCAGCCAATAGAGCCAATTTTAGGCGCATTAAGCTCAGTTTCTAGAAAATTGGCCGCTTGAAGAATATTATTTTGAGCCCGCTCTGGATTGTCCATCACAGCGCGCAGCAGCTGCCGGGCAGAGCTAGGATCTGTGGCAACTTGGCCGTCGTATAAGTCCAGTGCTAAAACGGTGTAGCCTTCACCTGCGAGCCGACGAGTCATTGCCTCAATATTTTGATTGAGCCCCCACCACTCATGGATGCTAAGGATAGCGGGAAGTGTATCGCTATTAGGATTTGATGGCTGAGCTAGATAGCCAGTAACGGGCTGTCCTTCGATGGTGGCGTAGGTAATGGCTTGACCGGTGACCAAGACAGAGGGTTTGGCGATCGCAATCGGTGTGGCAGTAGGTTTATCGCCTTCATGTTCGGCGGCAAGACGTTCGGTGGCAAGCTGTTCTGTAGTAGGTTGGCCGCTAGCACCGCTTGACTGAATGGCCGGATTGGATCCACAGGCTTGAAAGAGAAAGGGGATAGAGAGGATCACTGCCAGCAGCCAGCTCCCCAAGTTCTTAACAATAGGCCTGCTCGGAGATCTTCTCCCTTTAGTGCCTCTCATCTGCTCGCCGACAAACGCAACCTCTCAATCATGCTGGTTCAGGCACGGGGGAAAGCCAATTGTTTAAAAAAGTTTCCAACCAAGACTCTACGCTTTGGCTGTGGCGGTAATGGTTATCTATCTGCTGCTGTTTGGTTTGAGTGTTTGGAGCACCAATCAGGTCCGCGCCGTTTGTACTCCAAAAATCAACCATATCAGCAGTCATTTCTGGATGAAATTGAAGACCATAGGCGCGATCGCCCCATCGAAAGGCCTGATGAGGGAAATTATCACCCGTTGCTAGCAATATTGCGCCATCAGGTAGGTTGAAGCCTTCTTTATGCCACTGATAGATCATCATTTTTTCGGGGAACTGTGATCGCCCTACCTCAGTTGCATAAATTGGATAGTAGCCTATCTCTTCTACCGCCTCCCTATGAGGTCCAACCTCTGCCCCTAAAACCTTAGCTAGCAACTGCGCTCCTAAACAGATTCCTAAGTACGGCAGCTCCGCCGCAAGCACCTGTCGGATCAATTCTATTTCCTGATGCAAAAAGGCCTCATTGTCATTAACGCTCATCGGCCCCCCAAACACCAATACGCCCGCGTAGTCATCAAGGTCACTAGGTAGCGGATCGCCTAGAATCGGCGCACAAATATCAAGCTGATAGCCCATTAGCTCCAGCTTGTGGCCTATTAACCCGGGTATGCTCGTCTCTTTATGGATAAGGGTCAGAATCTTTCGTTGCATCACTCAAGCAATTCATAAGCTCAAATCATACAATAGGCCGCATCCGATGAGACTAAACATCTTCAGCAGGGGGGTCTTCATTGTTGATAGAAGAATTTCCAGAAGATTCGTAAAGCGCATTTAGCTGATCTCTCGCATCTTTAATAGAGATAGAGCGCATCACTAGTAATGGCTCATTGATCACGTCGCCACTATCGTTAAGTAATTCAGGGTGAGGAACCGGACGGTCAGATTTTACTGTCTGCATAGGCTGACGCACTTCGGTGCCCAACCTAACCATATTACGAATCATGTTAGAAACGGCGAGAACCGCTAAAACAGTGAAAGCAAGAACGTATAGCAGGTGGAGCATGGGTCGTAGGAGAAGGGGAGAGGGTTAGGCTGGGCGATCGCTGAAAAGTAATGTGATTCGATGAATGAGCTGTGAGTGTTTGACTATGTTGCCTTAGCGCTTGTGGCTTGACTCTAAATAGTTTGACTGTAACAGGTTGACTGTAAAGAACTAACTGTAGGCGGTTTGCTAGATGGCTAGCTCTGCTAATTAGCTTGGTCTTGATTGTCTTGGTCCTGATTGGCTTGGTCCCGGCGATAGCGCATGGCCACGCTCCAGCATTCATTGACAAGCTTGTGCCAAGCCATCACAACTTTCATTTCAATACCTGCCTGTCCATCAGTAATAGAGCAAAGTGTCTGTGATGCACCGACTTGTTGCTGAGCGGATTGGACTCTAGTAAGGAGGTCTGCCTGTTCCATCGAACTTAAAAAGCTAATGTTTTGTTCTTCAAGCAGGGTAGCTGTCCGACCAAACCAGTGCTGAAAATCATCTAAAAGCGGTGGGAGAACTGCTTTTAACAATTCAGCATCTTCTGGTGGGACGGACGGTGAAGGCATAGAAGTACAAAGAGCGGCTAGCAGCTTTCTCTATATTAGTATGAACTCTCTTGAGTGTTACGACTTTGTTACGATACTAGGGATAGAAAAGGGTTATTCATTGGGAGGATTGAGCCGATGAGGTCTGCCGGTATAGTCAGTAGCCACTGCATCAATTTCGTGTAAAGTTTGCCAGCCAGCGGCCCACAGCAGACGGTTCTTCAGAACTTTAGCGTTGATCCATAAACGAACGCTAGGATCGCAAGCGGCCGCAAGTTCAGCAAAGACGAGAGTGTCTTGGTTCTTGCGGTTGACGACATGAAAGTGACGCCAGCCAAGGGTTTTCTGCTGAGCAGTCCACTTTGAACCAAGCAGGTGGGGAAATTTTTGTTTGGGCACAGCAGATAGGGTTGAAGAAGTGGTTGACCGAGGCGGTTGGTTTAAGCAGGTAGGTGCTAATATGCCTTTTCTATGAAGTATCTGTATCTAGTTTAGAACGGTTGAGATGCATCGATGATTGAGGTAGAGAAGCTAAGCAAGGCATACGGATCTACGCTGGCAATCAAGGATGTGACCTTTGAAGTAGCGCCAGGTGAGATTCTAGGCTTTTTGGGCCCTAATGGCGCGGGCAAGACAACGACCATGCGAATTCTAACCGGCTATCTGCCAGCGACAGGGGGGACGGCTCGGGTAGCGGGAAAGGATGTTCACACTGAGTCGATGGCGGTACGTCAAAGAATTGGCTATCTACCCGAAGCACCACCGCTATATCCGGAGATGACCGTAGAAGGCTTTTTGCATTTCGTAGCGCGAATCAAGGGCATGAGCGCAGGCGATCGCCCCTCTAAAGTCTCCTCTGCAATCGTTCGCTGCAATCTAGAAGAAAAGCGCCAGGTGATGATTCGTAAGCTATCCAAAGGATTTAAGCAGCGAGTAGGTATTGCCCAGGCAATTGTTCACAATCCACCGGTTATTGTCCTTGATGAGCCAACAGTGGGACTAGACCCGAAGCAGATTATCGACGTGCGAAATTTGATCAAGAGCTTAGCCGGCGAGCATACGATTATCTTATCGACACATATTTTGCCCGAAGTGAGTATGACGTGCGATCGCATTACCATCATTAACCAAGGCGAAATTATCGCGACCGATAGCCCCGAACATTTGGTCGAACGGCTAACTGGTAGAGGAGGCTACTGGGTAGAGATAGCCGGAGATATAGACGCAGGGCTAGCGGCGCTGCGTTCAGTACCAGGGGTAGTAAACGCCGAAATAACTGCGAGCGAAGGGCTAGCGGCTGGGCATTCACGCTTTCAAGTAACGACAGGATCCGAAGATGTAGGAAGTGCGATCGCAGCTCAAGTCGTCGAGCAAGGTTTGGGGTTGTTTGAACTCACTCGCAACCGGGCGAGCTTAGAAGACGTATTCATCAATCTAACCACCCAAGAGGCTGCGCAGGCGGAAGAAAGTGCGGAACTAGACATAGAACAAACTACGACGTTTGAAGCTAAGTCGTCTGAAGCTAAGTCGTCTAAAGCAGAGCCAGCGGCTGATACTGAATAAGGAAGCGCCCTCATGAAGACATTTATCGCAAACCTACTAGCGATCTATCAACGAGAGCTACAGAGTTATTTCAAGTCGCCGTTTGCCTATGTTATCGCCGTCGTATTTTGGCTCATTGGTGGACTGTTTTTAATTGTCTTACTGCTTTCGCCAGAAGGCATTATCGCCCAGGTCAGTGCGTCCGACCAGCTAGGGCTAGGACAGACCTACGATGTACCGTATGAGTTTTTAAAGATATACCTCAACCTACTGGGCTCACTATCGATGTTTGTCTTACCCATGCTCTCAATGGGGCTATATGCCGAAGAACGCAAGCAAGGCACTCTGGAGCTACTAGCGACTTCTCCATTGACTAACTGGGTGGTGGCGCTCGGTAAGCTGCTAGGGGTTGTGACGTTCTACAGTGCGATGCTAGTGCCGCTGATGGGACTAGAGCTGATTGCACTTAGCGCTAGCGACCCGGTGTTTCCG
Organism: Synechococcus sp. PCC 7335; assembly: GCF_000155595.1. NCBI lineage: Bacteria > Bacillati > Cyanobacteriota > Cyanophyceae > Synechococcales > Synechococcaceae > Synechococcus > Synechococcus sp. PCC 7335. Next base: position 813,853 of record NZ_DS989904.1, read on the forward strand.
CTATCTTTGTTTCTACTAGGACATCTCGGACTCTTGCTGTTAGGGGCTAGCACGCTAGCACTGGGCATGTTTATTTCTTCTTTGTCAGACAGTACGGTGCTAGCAGCCGTGATGACATTTGGTGTCGTTCTGTTGCTATGGGTTGTCGATGCGATCGCGACTGTCCTACCTGGACCGTTTGGCTTATCACTTAGTCATCTCTCACTCTTGACCCATTTCACCGACTTTACAGAAGGGGTATTTGATACCAGCGGGCTAATTCTCTTTCTCTCATACAGCGTTTTAGGGCTCTATCTAACTGCGCAATCAATCGATACGCTAAGGTTCCAACGGTCCTAATCTTTTTAGTAATCTCTTATGAAAAATCTTCAGGGCTTGCTTAAGTATCTCGTCTGGCCAGGTATTGTGCTGATAACAGCAGGAATCGTGGTCGGTCTGCTAAATAGCTGGACGCTGGTTGCCGTATTGCTACTAGTGGTGGGTTTGTTGATGCTAGTAGTTGGCATTACCGCTGGTGACTTTGGCGTGTTCAAGCTAGGGTTCTGGCAGCGTCGCTCTACTCAAGCTGGCACGAACGCAGCGGTCTCAGTCCTTGCTGTGCTGACAATCTTAGGCTTGATTAATTTCATCGGCGCTCGCTATGACAGCCGCATCGATCTAACCGACGGTCAACTGTTGACGCTCTCTCCTGCATCCCAAGAAGTCGTACGAAATCTAGAGACTCCCACTCAAGTTTTGATCTTTAGCTCGAACGCAGACATAAGAGACCAGCGGCTATTGGAAAACTATCGCCGCTACAACAGCGATCTGAGCTACGAGTATATCGATCCTTTTGCCAATCCAGAGCAAGCCCAGGCGCTTGGTGTCACGACAGAAGGCGAAGTATATGTTCAAGCAGAACCGACTACTGAAGGCACTTTAGGGAATGTCGAAGAGAATGCCGAAGAAACTATCGAAGCAGAGCCCGATAGTCGAGCCCTTCTGGTTCAAACAGTTGACTTGCAAGAACGGCTAAGCGAAAGACAGCTAACGAGCAAACTAGCGCAGCTCAGTCAGAATGAATCGCCCACCGCCTATTTTTTACAAGGGCACGATGAGTATGTGATTGATGGTTCGAGGCCTGGTTTGTTTGAGGCTGCTAGTCGATTGGAAAGTGAAAACTTTACCGTGGCACCGCTAAATCTAGCTGAGACTGACCAAGTGCCAGACGACGCTGATGTGCTCGTTGTAGCAGGGCCACAGCAGGAACTGTTTGAGACTGAAGTGATCATTGTGCAAGACTATCTAGACTCTGGTGGAAGTCTGCTAGTGATGATCGATCCGCGAGTGGAGACAGGACTAGAAGCGCTGATGAACCAGTGGGGCGTAGTGCCAGAAGAAACGGTTGTGATCGATACCTCAGGTGGTGGACAGCTAGTCGGGTTGGGACCAGCAGCGCCTTTGGTCACTGACTATGGCGATCATCCTATTACCGAGCCTTTCGAGCAGGGGCGCTCTTTCTTTCCAGTAGCCAGGCCATTACAGATTAGAGAAATCCCAGACATAGAAGGGACTCCTTTGTTATTTACAAACCAAAACAGTCACACGCAGCCGCTAGCTGATGATGACGAACTATCGATCGATCCTAACCAGCCACCAGCGGGGCCGTTCGCTTTAGGCGTAGCCCTCTTGGGCCCTAACGATGCGCGGATGGTCGTGATTGGCAATTCTAGCTTTGCGACCGATGGATTGTTCAACCAGCAGCTCAATGGCGATGTATTTTTGAATGCTGTGAGCTGGCTAAGCAAGGTAGAGAATCCAACGCTGGAGATTCGACCGAAGGAGGTAACTGACAGACGGTTGAATATGACGGTTCGACAGCAGATTATGCTGACAGTATTAGCGCTGGTCGTCTTGCCGTTAGCTGGGTTAATCGGCGCTGGATCGCTATGGCTAAAACGCCGATAGGAGAGATCGGATTAGGAGAAATGATCTATGTTGAATCGCGGAACGCTGTTGTTGTTGTTGATTGCGATCACGCTTGGCGGTGGTGTTTTACTATTTGAAAACAGTGATAGTGCAGAGCGCGCTAGGAATGCAGATGAAACCGTAGGTGAAGCGCAAGGCAAACCGCTGCTGCCATTTGAAGAAAGTGCGATCACGCGGTTCACGCTGAGCCGTTCTAACCAGAGCGATTTGGCTTTCGTAAAAGATGAGTCGGGTGTCTGGCAGATGAGCGCACCCGAAGAAACAATAGCAGAAGGGGGGGCGATCGCCTTTCTCCTCAGCCAGATCACCCGTCCATCCAATCGAGTTATAACCGCCGAAAGCAACAACCTCGTCGATTTCGGCCTAGAAGATCCAGAAGCTACCATCACCCTAGAAGCAACCGCCTCAGAAGCAGAGAAGCATACCTATCAGCTGCTGCTAGGCGGAGCTGACTTCGGTGGAGACCAGCGATATGTACAGGTTATTGAGCTGATGGGCCAAGCAGATGCCACTAGCAGTGATGAAAATAGCAGCAATGAGGAAGTAGATTCCGCCAACTTAGTTGAAGCTGAAGAGTCTAGTGAGATGGAAATTCATCTTGTTTCTGGTGGAATCGCCAACGCGATCGAACGCCCTGTCCCTGACTGGATATCTAATGAAGAAGGCGAAGCAACAGATTCAACTACTCAGCCTTGAGAACTAGACAGACGCTAGAATGTTCGTCAATACGTCGCGTTGAGCCCACCCCAAAAAATTCTAACTGTCTAAACTTCTGTAGCTCATTTACCACCAGCAAGTAGCAGATATTTGGCTTTGAATGCCTCTGCAACTTCTTCAGATGTGGGTGGCTCACCATTATTTTGGATAAATAACATATCTAATGCGGCAATATATGCTTCACCAAAAGCAGTGGTAAGCCCTGCTGCTGTAGCTGCTGCAATTGTTCCACCGACTACAGAACCTGCACCAGGAATCATTTTGAGCAGACCAGATACAATAGAGCGTCCTGCAAGTGTCCCACCTGCTCCGGTAATGATGCTCCCGACTATAGTGCTCAGAAAACTTTTGTCAATCGACAGACCAAATGTTGCTGAAATACCAGCCAGCATGCCAACTTGAATTGGTACAATACCGGCCGCATCAGAAAATGGAACTGGCACAAGCCGCAATTCCTGCGGCACTAGTCGCTGCGCCCGTAACGATTACATGAGACTGTGTTTTTTTTAACTCAATATCTACTTTCTGAGCTGCCGTAAAAGCCCTTTTCAATCCTTCTGGGACAACCTGCATAGTCAAATCCACAAGATCTTTCAACCCCATAGCAGGAAGAACAATGCCTTCATCTAATTCTTCATCAATAGCACGAACCCTAACAGCATTGCTTACAGGTAGCAATATTCGTAGGACCTCAGCACGAAAACCTTTATCGGATCTCGATTTTGTAATTACAGCAATGACAGGTATATTACGGTCCACCAGCATTTTTACCAGTTCTTCCTCTGCTGGTTCAACACGTCTGGAATCTTCCGCTATACAAATCCAGGCAACGTGAATGTGTTGGTTTGAGTCGGTATTTCTTGAACGCTGATTAATCAAAGACTTCAACGCATCTAATGTTTCAGAGAAATCTGCCATTTCAAGACCGCGAGTATCGAAAATAGAAAGTGGAATCCCTTCTTTTTTGATTTCTCTTGTGTTCTGCGTGACAGGACGACCCTGACCAGTAGTAGCAAAGTTTCCCTGAAAGACCGAATTGATAAGAGTACTCTTACCTACTCCGGTTCGTCCGGCGATTAGAACATTGACATGACCACGTTCCCTTAGAGCTTCGTGTAAAGCAGCTTTGACTGTAGCCTCAAAGTTGAAATCTTCCGCAACCGTCATTGTTTAACCTCTAACAATCGCTCTAAATTGCCTAAAAAATATTCACGACTTGTGCTAGTATTCCCCGAATTAAGCTAAAAATCACAAACCCTCAGTGACCAAACCAAATTCTCAAGCTTCACCCAACTAAATTTGGGGAGCCAGTTAACAGTGAAGTTATGCTGCGTAGGTAACCTTAAACTCTTACTGATACCACTCATTTCGTCCGCACTAACGCGGTATTAGGCGGTTCAGCGGCTATAGTGTTGCTCCAACCTTAAGCCCGGAATGATTCGGTAGTGTTTCACATTGAACGCACAGAGAGTCGCATTTTGTCCAGCGGCACAAGCGGCTATCAACGCATCAATAAAGCCACCCTTATGAGACAAATGATAAGCCGTAAAGTCCGACAGAGCATAAGCACAGTCAGTTTCAGTAGGCCAAAAGATTAGGATGGAGCCACCGTTTGTAGGACTTTATGAATCTGTTCCTTATTCTGAGCATCCTGAATCAGTTCCATGACAATGAAGTTAGGAATGTTGGGCAGTTCTGAGGCAGAGGCAAACTAGGCAAGCACAGGGGCATAACCTCACTGGATGTCAATCATGACATCAGTATCTACGACGCATTCGCTACCTAAACCTGCTCGCGGTACTCAGCTTGGTTGCGCAACCTGTGTGCATATTCCTGACTATCAGTAATATCAGGTCAGGAGCCAACTATCCCAATATCTTCCCGTTAAGCCACAAGTTTTACACCCGTTCTATGAGGATTTAGGAGAAAAGGGCGGAATGCAAGCACACGCACAATATACTCTGCTAGAGGCAATTTAGGCTGACAAGCCTCTGTAGACAACTCATTTTCCAGCTCCGACGGAAGGTCAAGGCTAATTACCATAGCGTTTTTTCTACGTTCTCATGTCCATGTTTGATCATATCAAATGTACCAAGAAGACAAACTGCACGACTTCCGACTAGCTTATCGTGGATAATGAGTGCTACCGACATAATCAAGAGACTTTATCGGTAATAAGAGGCCCAAAATGGCTTCAAGCCCTTACTCAGCATTCATTTGAGGTCTTTTTTGTAAATCCGTGAAAGCCTTATACAGCAAGGATTATACTATTTCCGAGAAAGTATAAGATACTGTTGGCGAACTCCGTTCAAGCGGCTCAAACCTAATAAGCTCGTGGTAGCCTCCTTTCCTAAATCAACGAAAACTCGTGGGTTCAGCCGTCGATATTTAGTTCGTCAACAGTATCGTATAAGGTATAGGCTAACAACTCATTAATTCGTCACTATTTCCAATAATATCTAGTGCATGGGTCAATAGTATTCGATCTTCTATATATCGATTTCTATGCATGCATTGGTTCTAGCCACTATATTTTCAGAAGTAAATCTCGCACAACTACTATGTCCAGTACAAGATTTTCGCGTTGGTAAAATTCTGTTCTATCTTCTCTTCAAAGAAACTACGCAACGCCTGTGTGGTGTCTTTATCGTAAACATATTTGATGCCGCCAAATTTGTTGCGCTTTGTCGTTCGTGAGTCCATTTGCATGTCTAGCTCACTGTTGGGATACCATTCGTTTAGTACCTGCTTTGATTTAGCGGTAAATCGATGGGTGATTAGCTCAAACGTCAGATCGCACTCAAAATCTATAGCAGTAGCAATCTCTTCGAGTAGCTGAGTGTAGCTGTCTCTCCAATCTTCAAAGGCCATGATCGGCGCGATGACAAAACCGATAGGGTAGCCACCGCCGCCCTGCGATTTTGGTAGTGCCAAAGTTCTTAATGCTTGAATGCGATCGCTCACACTTGCTGTTCCACCTTCAAACCCCTTCGACACCGGATTAGCATTAATGCTTACGCGGCATCGAGTCCGCCCATTATGTTCAATCTCTAGCAGCGGTTCGACATTGTTAAATTTCGAGACCCAGCGGAGGTGCTTGCGTGGCTGTGTACCAAAGTAACGAATACACTCTCCCAAACTACCTGTTAGATGCTCTAGGCTCAGTGGGTCAGTGTAGCAGCTAACCTCAAAGCTCGTAGACGCGCTGTCTTCTTTGATAAAGCGGTCGGTATTTTCCAAGATAGCAGGAAGGTTGGCATAGACTCGAATCACCGGAGGCCCCGAAAGACTGCTGGCCAAATAGCAATATTGGCAGTGCGCCGGACAGCCTTCTGCTAGATGAAATTGCCAGTCGGCGGAAGGCGGAATTGGCTGTAGCTTGAACTGTCCTGGTGGCGCAGTGACCACGGCCATTGTCTGCTTGGCTTTGGCGTAGGTTTCGCGTTCGTCTTTGCCCCGCAGCCCGGTAATTCGGTTGCTTTTCAGCTCGGTGATCGATAGGCCCAGATCGCTCACCCTTTGGTATATCTGCTGTCCCCACGCTTCTTCCAAAGCAGCAGGGGTAAATAGCACCTGACGAGGCTTCCACAGACGGGCCTGACCCGATTGGCCACTCGCTTGCTGAGTATGTGAGGCGAAAGAGACAGCCTTCTGAAAGATCCCTTTCTGAGCAGTCCCTTCGTAGCTAGACGCTTTCGAATATATCTGCTGGTTGATAGCAAGATCTTGAACAGAGGCAGGCGTGATTAGAGCGCTGAGATCTTCGGACGACATAATTACAGGTATGCAAACGTAGATAGGTACTGGAAAGGACCGGTTAATATCGTGACAAACCCGCTATCTGCAATGGCACTCTCAGAAGGCTTAACTGTAGGCATGCCCAACTATGCACTTTGACGCACGCTGGCGCAGTTTGGCCTACGTTTAGTTGAGCGATCGCTAGACTGAGGTAAATAGTGTTGAAAGAGAGATTAAATTAATCACACCCATGATAATCATTAGTCCAGCGGGCATAAACTTACGTGTCTTGGCTAGCCGAATAACGAAAACGATGACTAAGACCAAGCTAACCACGCCAGCTAGCAAAGGACCTGCTTGACTTCTGCCATAGAGTAGATAGGCTGCAATCAATAGCAGTAGCCCACTGATAAAGCCAGAGATAAGAGAGACCTGACTACCTGCTTGCTTGTATCCTATGGCGCCCCCTGCGATCGCAAGGATGCCATAGATCAATGTAAACAAAGGTGCAAAAGTAAGATTCATAATGCTGTCTTAATTCATAATGCGGCTATGCATAGGAATTATACGGCGAGATGAGGGAGCGCGATATTTGCCGATGCCAAGCAATGTTGGGAGACACACGTTCTATCAGATATGAGCTTGAAGATAAGCCCGAGAAATCTTGTCGGCGGGTGCCTGTGCCTTCTCTTTAGAACTCACTGCAGAGAACTTAGTTGGTGAGCTAACACAATGAAAGACTACTAGTAAGCAGACCAGTCACTCGCAAATTAAATCAGCAATGGAGCCAAACGTGACGGCCAACTCACTCCCTAAAGATGTTGCCAAAATTCAGAACTACTACCAGCAATCTGCCTCACTGTTACTCTATCAGTCAGTATTAAAGAGTAATGTTGGTCGAGCTTTTGTTCGACTACTCGAAACCTTACTATCGATCCAAATAGTTGATCTAAAGACAGACAACTTAGAAGCAAGCGTACTGACCGGTAAGACTACACCAGCTCTCAAAAATGCACGGATAGCCGCTTGTCGCCGGGCCTACGGGGAATGGTTCTTTGCACTAGCCGCGCGAACACAGAGCTGGCAGCAATACCTTATCCAACAAATTCTAGCTGCTGATACTCCGTTTTCACAGCAGGCACAGCACCTATCTTCAATGACTGAAGGCCCTGCCGAAAGCGACTTATCAAATCACTTTAGCCCTAGCATCCTTGCTGCTGTTCATCACGATCTTGTCATCCTTCACAATCTCTATAGTCTGCCGACAGCGCAGATCAGTGAGTGGGTAAAAGTGACCTGTGATAGTGCAAATGGTGACGCAGGTGGGGGCGTAGACTTGCCTGCTGCTCAATCTGGGTTGGAAGCAAAGCTTCCGGTTGAGTTTCCCTACGAACCAGAATGGACAGGTGCCATACGAGAACTCACTGTCTACTATCGTGCTAAAGGCGTTGGTCTGTTCGGACAATTTAGTGCATTCCGATGGAAATCTGCAATCGGTCAGCTTGTTGGTATTTCAACGCCAGATCCTATCCGACTCTCTGAGCTTGTTGGCTACGACCATCCAAAGCAACAGCTGATTCAGAACACAGAGTTTCTATTGCGAGGTTACACTGCTCAAAATGTATTGTTGTACGGTAGTCGTGGAGCAGGTAAGTCTTCTTTAGTTAAGGCACTGCTCAATGAGTATAGCGATCGCGGTTTGCGTTTAATCGAGGTGCCCAAAGTTGATTTGCCCAACCTGCCTCAGATTCTAGAACCGCTTAGTCAGGCTCCACAGAAGTTCATCATTTTTGTGGACGATTTGTCCTTCGAGGATGATGACGAGAACTTCAAAGCGCTCAAAGTTGTGCTTGAAGGGGGGGTTACGGTCAGACCTCAAAACGTGGTTGTATATGCAACATCGAATCGCCGCCATCTTATTCGTGAGTTCTTCGATGAGCGACCTCGGCCCAAAGATGCCGACGAAATTCAAGCTTGGGATACCGTACAAGAGAAACTTTCGTTTAGCGATCGCTTTGGGCTGACTTTGACCTTTTCTCCTGCCGACCAGCCGACCTACCTGACAATCGTTCGCGAACTTGCCAAACAAGCGGGCTTAGAAATAGAGGCTGGGAACCTAGACTGGCGGGCTCGGCAGTGGGCCACCAGAAACAATGGCCGTTCGGGTCGCACCGCCAGGCAGTTTGTCGACTTCTTAATTGCAGAGCAAGCTATGCAATAAGCACTTTTGGGGCGATTTTATCCAGTCTAAGGGGGATTCTGACCTACGGTAGAGGAAAGACCAAGACGCTCTATCGTTTGATTAAAGGGCGTTTGATTACAAGGCATCTAGAATTCGTACCCGCGTTATCTTTCACAGATATGAATTCACAAACGCAAACGTATGGATACAAATTTACCAGCACAAATTCATCACAACTAGAGCTATGGCAGAGCCCTCCACTTCACCAAACTCCCATCCAATGGCAGAGTTAGTTTTACCCAGTCCGATTCGACGATATTTCGAAACTGCGAACGCGGGTGAGTTTGGGCAGATGGCAGGTTTATTTGTAGAAGAGGGACAGCTCATACCACCTTTTGAGAAGCCTATTGTAGGGAGAAAGGCGATCGCTCAGTATCTAACTTCCGAAGCGACTGGGATGAGATTTACACCTTTAGACTATGAAGCCCTTGGTCGTGACACCTTTGACCACGAAACTCTCGATTTAGAAGAGTCTAAGACTGACACTTCAGGATCATCTCAGCAATTATCCCCACACTCTCTCGTCAGAGGAAAAGTTAAAACACCACTTTTTGTAGTCAACGTCGCTTGGGAATTTGTGCTTAATGAGACTCAACAGATAGTGAGTGTAAAGGTCAAGCTCCTAGCAAAACTGAACGAACTGCTAAAACTAAGATCATAGCGACGAGAAGATCAACTGTAATAGCAGTCCTAAAGGTACAATCTGGCTACTTCAGACGTAAGAGATTATTGGTATTCTTGTTCTATCTTCAGAAGGTCGTATTCAGACGATGCGATTCACTACATTAAGGACAAGCGAGCAATTCTTAAGTACTTCTTATAAGAGGCTTCTCACAAAACATATTGTTCTCATAAAGTGCGTTGAAAGACCTGTCCTAGAGATGAGAGGTTTTTAGCAACTGTTTGAAGTGCAAACAATTAGAATGAGAAAAATCAAAGCAAGAAGAAAGTTGAGCGCGTTTAGCTTACCAAATTAAGTTTGCAAATACGTTTGCAAGGAGATAATTCTATGGCCACTGCTGCCGACTACACAACATCACAGAAAGAACAAAAGCAACGGTTTGACGCGCTAAGCGCCGACGAGAAGCTAGCGACTCTGTGGTACGTATATGAAGGGTTAGGCGAAGAGAGACTTGAAAACCCTGATGATAATAAGGAGTCAGACAGCTCTAGCGATCTGTACAACCAGATTAAAGAGAAGTCTAAAGAAGAACAGCTTCAATTCATGCGCGATGTCCTCTCTGGTGAGGGGAATGATTTAACCAATGCGTACAACAATTTAAGCAATACTACAAAGATCGCGCTTTGGTATCGTTTAGGACAGGGTATGGCAAAAGGATCTGTTATTCAAGTTCCTGGCGATTATAGTCTATCCAACGATGCCCAACAGCTAGTTAGCGCCATCAACGAGATGAGCTTTGAGCAGAGTTATCTCTTCGTTCGTGATGCTATCGTTGGCTGACCCTTAGCCAGTACTAGAGCGCTTTCTTCAATTCGCCTTTCGTTGGTTACCGCTACGTAGATTTTATCTCATGTTCGTTACCCTGCTGAGACACGGTAATAGCAGGTGTAGTATCTACGCAGTGGTAGCCAAAGGTTTAGACGACTATAGAACTTGACACTTTGCCTCTAAACTTAGCCTTCAACAAGTTCATTCTTTAGCAAGTTCACTATCTTGCTAATAAGGCGAGCCGCCTATAGCTTATAACTGACAGGAGGATGTAGAAGAAGCTAATGCGACCAGCGTTTATGGACAACCTATACAGATAAAGAAAAAAAGTGATAAGCTCAGAGCGTCCATTATCAGAGGTTATAACTGATGCTGCTACCCTCTGTGATGACTATAAACGCTCTTGTCGTTGGTGCAACTCAGGGAATTGGTCTAGCTTTTACTCAACAGCTGTTATTAGACAATCGAGTGAAGCATTTATTTGCCACTTATCGCTCAAAACAGACCGCAGAAAGCCTGCTAACACTAGCCAGTCAGCATCCTAATCGCTTGCATCTAATTAAGCTAGACATTGTTGATGAAGAACAGATCGAAAGTGGTCTTGCAGCAGTGAAGTTGATAGCCCCCAATCTTCATGTTGCTATCAACTGCGTAGGATTGTTGCATAATCAGCAGCAACAGCCTGAGAAGGCGCTCAGACAGCTGAATTCAAAGAATCTTCTAACTTATTTTCAAATTAATAGCATTGGTCCAGTGTTGCTAGCAAAGCACTTACTGGGTTTGTTTAAGCACGCAGAACTAAGTATATTTGCCACTATTTCAGCCAAGATTGGCAGTATTGGTGATAATCGTATTGGTGGATGGTACGGATATAGAGCTTCTAAAGCAGCACTAAATATGTTTCTCAAGACCTCTGCAATTGAATACAGCCGGCGTAGTCCGAAAACAATACTGGTGATGCTACATCCTGGAACAACAGATACCGGGCTTTCGAAGCCTTTTCAAAGGGGAGTTGCGCCTGAGAAACTGTTCTCCACCGAAAGGACGGTTACTCAACTATTAAGTGTTTTAGAGAACGTAACGATTAAAGATAGTGGAGCATTTTTCTCCTGGGATGGCAGTCGATTACCGTGGTAGTAGCCGGTGGCCCCACTCAATCCATTCTTAATATATAATATATTCGTCTTGGCTAGAACATATGATCTATAGTAGCTTTGGAGTATAGTGCTTTTGAATGAGTACTTGAAGCTAATCTCTGTGGTCTAACGTGTCAGAAACCTCTATCGAAACGGCACTCGCTGGTGGGGAGCTGGCGCTGCCTAGTCCAGGGCCGTCGCCTAAATCGCATCCCAAATCGCCGGCATCATTTCCAGCGCAGCGGTGGCAAATTTTCCCTGCGCAGAAATCTCAAGCTGATCACATTGCGGCGGTAACGGCACTATCACCACTGCTGGCCCAGGTTCTAATCAACAGAGGCATCTACACACCAGAGCAATCATGGGAGTTTTTAGATCCTGAAACGATCCAATTACCTTCGCCCTTATGTGAATTTCCAGACTTAGAGAAAAGCTTGGAGCTACTAGAGCAGGCGATCACCCTAGAAGAAAAAATATTGATCTGTGGTGATTATGACGCTGATGGCATGACTAGCACAGCGTTATTGATGCGATCGCTTCGATACCTAGGCGCTCAGGTAGCCTATGCCATCCCCAGTCGCATGCATGAAGGCTACGGCATTAATCAGCGCATGGTTGAAGACTTTCACGCTGCTGGTGGCAACCTTATACTCACGGTAGACAACGGCATTACTGCCTACGCGCCCATTTCCCGGGCCAAAGAACTGGGTCTTACTATCATCCTTACAGACCATCACGATCTTCCTGAGCAGCTACCACCAGCCGATGCTATTCTCAATCCTAAGCTGATCCGCGAAAGCTCACCCTACCGTGGGGTAGCAGGTGTCGGTGTGGCCTATGTTTTGGCCGTCTGTCTGGCTCAACGTCTAAACAAACAGCAAGATCTCACAGCTACCCTGCTAGCACTATTCACATTAGGCACTATCGCCGATCTTGCTCCGCTTACAGGTGTCAACCGTCGTTGGGTAAAAAGAGGGCTAAAACTACTTCCAAAGTCACTGATTCCAGGTGTGCAGGCGCTGATTGAAGTCGCTGGACTTAGCAAAGAGACTGCGCTTAGGCCAGAAGCGATCGGCTTTCGATTAGGCCCTAGAATCAACGCCGTCGGACGCATTGCCGATCCACAAATCGTAATTGATCTACTAACGACGGATGATGTCGGTGTGGCGCTTCAGCAAGCAATGCAGTGCGAAGAAGCGAATTTGCTGCGTCGTGAAATGTGTCAGATCATTGAGAAGCAGGCAATAGAATGGTGCGATGCTCAGATTGAATCCGGTTTAATCAACCTCCAAAAAGAACGGGTGCTCGTTGTCGTGCAGCCCGATTGGCATCACGGCGTCATCGGTATCGTGGCCTCTAGGCTAGTAGAGCGCTATGGCGTACCTGTTTTTATTGGTACATACGAAGACGAAAACAAAAAAGAAATTCGCGGCTCAGCTCGGAGCATTCCAGAATTCAACGTATTCGAGGCGTTGACGTTTTGCGATGACCTGATGAATAAATACGGCGGCCATCAGGCAGCAGGCGGCTTTTCCTTTAGATCTAATAAGCTTAGACAAGTCAAGTCTCGGCTCAGCAACTTTGCTCGAAAGCATCTACAGCCGGATCATCTAAAGCCACTAATCAAAGTAGATGTTCATGCCCCCTTAGAAGAGGTGACCCTGGATCTCTACCAGCAGCTCGATCAGATTCATCCCTGCGGTATTAAGAATCCCGATCCGGTATTTTGGACTGCTGCTGTTACGATTGTCGAACAAAAGGTGATCGGAAAGAACAGTGATCATCTGAAACTGACGATGGCTCATAAGGCTAGCGATGACGCCCAGAAGGTAGTGATGAAAGCGATCGCCTGGCGTTGGGCAGAATACTATCCGCTTCCAAGAATTTTAGATATTGCCTACAAGCTACGTCTGAATGAATGGAAAGGTCATCGTACCGTAGAACTTGATTTAGTCGGCGTTCGCCCTTCTAAGCCAGCGCCTCAGACAAAGGCAGGTATCCACCCTTGGTCAGGTAGCCAAGGAGAAGCAAAGATAGCCACACCATCACCATACCCTAATAAAAATATCCAGCTAATTGACTCTTCACCATCAGCTGACCTCGCAAAAGAACAGCCTGCTGATTCATCCGATCTTTCCTTAGTAGCTGAACAGAGCCACTTAAGAGCACAGACCCAGCTAGCGAACTATAGCTCTGAGTGCTATAGCGTCTTAGAAAGCGTTGCCCGCCTCGACATCGAGTTCTATCACAGCAAGCGGCTCTACAAAGGCACCCTAGAGACGAATGACGACGAGAAACAGCTTACAATTGAGAATGGAGAAGGGCATCTGTTAGTTGTGCAAATGAGCCAGCAGAAAGGATTTTTATACCTTTCAGCAGAAACTCCGCAGGCCGTAGATGTTGCAGAGTTACCCTATTCCAACCTCATTCGTGCTGGGCTAAGCGCGCTAGAAATCAAGCAGAAAACGCATCTGCTAGCTAAGTATGAAGAGCTACTTGCGAAAAAAGACGGCCAAATCGATGCGATGAAAGCCCAGATAGAGCTGCTAAAAGAAAAGATTGCGCAGCTCTCTAGTAAACAGCAATCCTAAAGCTAGAGAAAAGCACACTGTTCCTAGCTGGTTCAAATTGGCAGCTCCGCATTACAGCGGTGCGTGAGACTAGATCTTATGACTGTTTTGAGAGAGTTGTGGAAAACTTACACCACCGACCAGCTCAGTATTTACACGGATCTGTATCTGAGTTAACAATATCTCAACCGTTGTCCTTAGGCACTTACAGCACTGTTGACAGACTTTGTCTCTTCTGAAATATTTAAGGTTTTGATAAACTCGTCTCTTCAATCCAAAGTTTTCCACAGAGTTTTCCACAGGTCTTTCCTCAGATAGTTCAGTCGTGAGGCACGCGCTGATTAGCCCGTATGTTCAGCCTAAGCGTTCCGTCGAGTGAATCACAGTAAAACCTGCTCAACCTTTTTGAGAGGATGTAGTCATCTATCGCGATCGCGCGTTACATCGGGAGTGTCATCTCCGATAGTGCCCTTCTAATAGTGCCCCGAGGAATTCTACAGAAGTAGTAGGAATTCATACCCTCTAGCTGCGATCAGCTAATCTAACTTTTTTGACTATCGCTGCCCCGCAAAGTAAAACTACCAAATACGGACTATAGGCGAAGAGCCAGAGACCAATCTGCAAAAGATTAGTAGTGAAGCTGCCTACAGAATGGGTCGCCAATTGCCAAGAATTAGCAAGCTGGCGAGAGAGTGCAGGTTGATCTGACGTTATGGTGATCGCGCTCTCCAGTTCAAGGGTAATCGTCGAGTAGCGCACTTTAGTCTGAAGGTTCTGCTGCTGGGCCGCCATCTGTTCAATTGTTTGGCGGACGTTGCTTAGCTCCTTGGAGACTTCGAGTATATCTGAAATTTCTCCAGTGCGTCCCATCAGTTCTAGTAATGCTTCTTCTGACTTTCGCGCATTTTTCAGCCTTGCCTGCAGATCCACTATCTGACTAGATACGTCTTCTGTGCTGATTGATCGGCCGCGAACCTCACCTAAGACCGTAAAGTCGTCTAGCGTCGCATCGAGCCTTTCTTGAGGTACCCGTAGCTCAAGGCTAAGAGAGCGCTGACGGTCACTGCTGTCTTGTAAGGAAAGCAAATCGCCTTGCTGCTTTTGAATAATCTGGCGGACTTGCCCAAAGCTATCTTCTATTGAAGTTACCCCTAGGGTTAGATAGGCTCGCTTGGTCAGCTGAGGTCTAGTCGTTTGAGGTCGTTCTCCTGGTAACTCGCTCGCTTGTTCTACCTCTAGAGCAGTCGGTACCTGATCAATGTCTGGTGCAACGTCACTTTCGACTGCTGCTGGTTCTGTAAAGTCTACCTGACTCTCGTTAGGTGATTGAGCACAACTACTAAAGCTAGATGTTGCTAAAGCAGATCCGATCAACAAAAGCGTCCAAGAGCGTTTCATAAACCGTCGGTTTGAGTGATGTTCTTAGTCGTAACATCAACAGCCTGACCCACTTTCCAGACAAGCACGGGTTCGTTTCAGGTTTTGAAACCCGCCCGAAATCTGCTTAAGACCCGCAGACGGTATCTCGTGGCGCCACTTCTAGCACTTTTCGAAGAAGCGGACGAGCATATGCTTGGTTCATACAGTTAGAGTCTATGTGGTGAAAAGAGATTTTCACCCTGGAATGTGAGGTTGCGCTATTGGCTTCCAATGACTGACTGGCAAATTTAAGCGTTGTACAATTCTCGCGAACTGTGCAAATAACATCAGTGATACTCGACTTCATTTGCTAGCAGGAAAAACTGCATCGAATATCCTAATTATGTTGTGCCTAAACCTTCGGAGAAAGGACTGCAGGTCTCTATTCATCAACGGATCCTACTGGATTCAAACCTGTGACCAACCGCTTAGAAGACGGTGGACATTCGCCTGTAAGCCCCTTTGTGTATAGGCTTTGTAGAGATTGGATTTAGCATCTTCCCTAGATGCTGTAACCATGCGGCCATTCAGTGGAAAATTCAGGTCGAAATTTGCCCCATATCCAACATACTACCTGCTGCTATTTTCTACTTCATTGAGTGCCATGAGCCTGATTTTTTAGGGCATCATTCACGCCATTGATTGAGCCAGAGGACTTGACTTCGCCAGTCCTCACTCTGAGTCTCGGTGAACACCCGATCAATAGCGCGGATTAAGTCTGACAAAGACCAACTTCTTTGTGCCGCGAGTAAAATGCCACTGTGCTCGGGAATTTGAGCTGATAATACGATGAAATCCTTGATATTGAAGGTAAATATGCATCGCTTATGCTCACTAGCTCCCAACAATTGGGCTTTATCGCTAGCATCTTCCGGCATCCAATTATTTGGTGTTCGCGTGACATCATGTCCGCGCTCTATCAATGCTTTATGCAGGGCTTTGATAGATGTATCGGCATCCAAGTGCAGCTTTAAACTAGGCATAGGAAGCTGCTTCTAGTGCTGCTTCGGATGCGATCGCATCATCTATCTCTGCTTTATGAGCCTCATAAAAGCTCAAAGCTTCTGCAACTTGAGCTGTGGACAGGTTATATTCATCCGCAATTTTACTCACGTCCCAGCCCCAGTCAGCTTTCGCAATGACCATAGTCTGTATTCTAATACCAGTGCCCTTAATGCTCGCACTGGCTTGTCCGCTTGTGCCCACGCGATATTGAATCTGAGGAAAAGCCTGCTCGTGCTCTAAAGATAATCCCGAGCCTATCGTTTCTTGCTGGATCGAACCTAACAACTGCTGAACCAGTTGCCAGCGCTCCTTTAAGGGTAACTGTAATACTTGAGCTTGAAGCTCTTGCAATGTCACAGAGCACCTCCCTAGCTACGATACAAACGCTTGAATATTATCTACCCTACAACCAATATTTTACCTGACTTATTTCTAGATGTCCTTGGACACAGCACATTGACTGTGTTGGGCTCCGACCCAACATATTCCCAACAACAGCCAACACCACAATCAGAAAACGATAGGCCGTGAGCAGGTCTTAAAAACACTCGTATCAAGATGGTTTCATTGCGTATAAATACGCATTAGGCTAGTTGGGCGTAACATTTATGACCTCCACCTATGAGCAACTAGATATTCGTAATGTGGCAACTTATCCGGTTGCTGATGCTGCTCGCTACTTGGCTATTCCAGCGGGGACATTGCGATCGTGGTTGCATGGGCGGACGTATCCGACTGCAAATGGAAATAAGTATTTTGAGCCGTTGATTCACTTGCCAGATGGCAATAGTCCCCAGCTTTCGTTCACTAACCTGGTTGAAGCTCATGTGCTGAGGGTGATTAGGCAAAACCACAAGGTGCGTTTGGACAAGGTGCGTACGGCGCTGGATTACGTAGAGCAAAAGTTTGGGTTGCCTCACCCGCTGGCGCGAGCCCAATTTCAGACGGACGGTGTGGATTTGTTTGTGGAGTCTGTAGGTCAGCTGATTAATGCGTCTAGAGATGGTCAGCTGGCTATGAAAAAGACCTTACAGCAGTTCCTCCAGCGTATTGAATGGGATGAGGAAGGGCACCCGCAACGGCTATTTCCACTGATTCAGCTACAGCAGGCAGATGAGCCTCGTGTATTGGAGATTAACCCACGGTTATCATTTGGACGGCCTGTGGTGGTCAATACAGGGATTCCTGCGAATATGATTATTGACCGTTTCCGGGCAGGCGAAAGCTTGGAATCGTTGGCTGACGATTATGACTTAAGCCGTCAGCAGCTTGAAGAAATTCTTCGGTTTGAGATGGTTTTGTCTAAGGCTGCGTGACCCATGCGCTATTGGATTAGCCTGCTTTTTTAGATCGCTTCTGTTGTAGATACTCTGCAAAATCTCGAACTTCTGCCAATAGGTCTTCAGGTAAATAGTTCAGTAGTTCGATGACCTGGGCCTGAATCGTTGTTCTATCTAGCTGGATATCAGATTTTTCTAAGGTCAGTACACTAGAGTTTTCTCCAGTATCATCCATAAATTCGACTTCAAAGCCTTGCGTGTCGCTATAGCAATGCACCACTGCGCCCCGGCTGCCTTTCGGAACGACCTTTCCGGAGCCCTGCTCTTTGATATCGCGTGTGAGGGTGATGACGTCGAGTTCCTTAATCATGAATCAGTAAATCCTTCGCCTCTAGCTGTCTTTATAAGGTCGAGCCGTAATAAATCGGGGGGAGTCTTCTCCATTATCAATAATCCAGACTGTCAAGATGGTAACTGTTTTATCTGAAGGGGTTTTGATAGGGCCAATGATGACGTATTTTGTTCCATGAATGGTCTCGATAACTTCATGGACGCCTTGAGTTTTAGTCAGGTTGAGCAGTGCTTGCTCCAGTGGCGTTGGGTTTGTGTGGCTGAAGCCTACTCCGAGAAAAAACTTAGCTTTTGCTTTACCGATATCATGGGTCTGAGATAAGAGGTAACCTGTTAGTTTATTGGGCTGGATGTAGGCCTGGGAGCAATTAGGGAGTTGCAACCTGAGGGGCTCCTAGGACATTGATTCCTTGCTACTTCATTTTAGCTGATGGTTCCAGTGGTTCCAGGAGAATTGCTCTAAGATACCTGTCCCAGTGCAATCAGTGTCAGAAAATTGTGTCCAAGTGGCAGATTATATTTTCCTTATCAGAATCAGTATGGAGAGCAACATTAGTCCGTAGAGTAGATTCAAGGGCTTTCTGGTATTGGTTGGTGGGTGAGAACTGGATGGATTTACGCTTTGGTGAGACACAACGGCTAGATTTGTAACCGCTATCCCAGAAAGGTCGCAGAGGTGAAAATGGAGCAGTTCAACCTATTAGAGCAAGTGCGGTTATTAGAGCCGATTGCATTGGCGAGCGATTCTAGTAATGCTTTAACGGCTCAAAATGAGGCTCCTATTGGGACGACGGGCACTATCGCGGAGGTTCTGGAGCCGGGGCAGGTGTTCTTAGTAGAGCTTTTTGATGGCTGGGTGAAGTTGGAAGGGGCGGAGGGTTTGCGGCGAGCACAGGCTTCTAAGGAAGGCGCTTTTCAGGAAACATTGGGGGTTGAGGTTGTGCGAGTCTCCACGGGAGAGGCTTTGCGATCGCAGCAAATGACGCTTCTCAAGCCTTCTAATGTGGTGAAAGTTGGTTGATTTCGACTACTGGATGAAATGCCAGAAGAGCTACTCGAAGAGGTTCAAACGTTTGCGGAGTTTCTGCGTTATCGACGTCAGGGAATGGGTGAGCCGGTGGAGCCGACAGCATAATCGGCTCCGTTATCGGGTTCTATTGCACCTTGCTATTGACTCTCTAGCCTGATCCGCCTGGTCAAAATAGCCATGACTTCATTGGGTCTGCCGGTGGAAATAAGCTGGCTCCAGTCGTTTGGTTCGGCGTAGCCCCGCTTGTATAGGAGCCGGATGGTGAACTGTACGGCGCTGAGGCTGCCGAATAGCAGGTGGCGTACGGTTTCAGTGTCGTTGATTAGTGGTGGCGTAGTACTCGCGATAGGTGAAGCTGTGGACGCTGAGGCGTCCTGAACGGAAGGGATAAACATGAGATCTGGTCTCCAGATATGGGTTTGGGAGGAAACCAGAACTCAACTAAACCTAGCCACCCCACGAAGATGTAGTGCAAATCGGGGTGGCTGGGGTAGAGTAACCCTAGCGTCCGGGATTGCCTGTGAATCCTGGGGGTTAGCCGTCGGCTAGGTGTTGGTAGCACCTGCCGATGGCGCTAAGAAAAATTGAGTTCTAAGGAACGACTGTGACAGATATCACAGCCTTGGTTTTGACGATAGATCGAATTTTCCCTGTAGTCAAGCCATGATGGATTGACTGCCCCGGTTAAGCACTCTGCTTCTAGGTTTGGGTAATTGAGTGTCTGTGCGATCGCACAAATCCGTCTCTTCGCGATTGCATTTGTGGTTAAGGTCGTTCCATCTGACTTGGGTATCTTCCTAGCGTAAGGATAGCCATGAGGGAAAACCCAATGAATCTTGAACGGTTGGAATATATTTAAAATGTCAGCTATTTAGAAAGTGGTAAATGGGCCTACGAAGAATACGGTAAGGGTTCTTATTTTCCCTTAAATTTTAGAGAAGGAAAAGGCGTTGAAACAAATGCCATGAATCTAGAGAAGGGAGATTTAATTATTTTGTCTCAAAACTATAGGGCAGAAAAATCTCGAAATGCTGAGGGGAAACGTTATCTATCTCATGTGGTCGAAGTCGTCAATGAGCCTTCTGAAGACAGACCACAGTGGAATAATTCAGAGTGGGGAATTATTCGTTGGGTGAAGGTTATTTGGGCCAATGCCGATCCTGAACATGCACCTTTAGATGCAGAACTAGAGAGGGATTGGGGCTGGCAAAATACCCAAGTAAAATCGCTCAATAGCCCTAGTCTTATGGAACGTTGGAAGCCGCTAGATGCTCTGAAAGCTCATTTAAGGACAATCTTGGTTTAACTCGATATGGAATTGACTATATCGAGATCATCTAGAAACTCTGAAGCTGGTTCCATGCCTGTGATCAATAGCTGATCGCGGGCACGGGTGCAGGCGACATAAAGTAAATGGCGTTCGGTACTATAAACCTCTTCAAGATCTGCTTCGTCTGAAATGTTTTCGATGCGGGTTTGGGAAGGAATGACTTCATCGTCGCAGGCCATAACGACGACAGCACGAAACTCTAAACCTTTGGCTAGGTGCATGGTGCTTACGGCAATGCATCCTTTAGACGGCATTACCTGATCGTCTAGCTCGGTGGGGGTGGCTCCTGATGATTGGATGGCTGCGATCGCTCTATCCAAACTCTGCTGAAGATCGCACAAACACCCCTATCTCATCCGGCTGCAATCCTTCTGCCAAACGTGCTGAAATCCAGTCGCTCACGATTTTATTTTCTGCCTCTGTATCATCGCAAATAGAGATATCGGGAATGGGGCCAGCCGTGTCTCAATAGAACTAAAGTATGCTTGAAAGACTTTAAGCGGCATACTGTAGTTTCGTTTTTAGCTCTTTTCTTATGGCTGAGAAGTGTTTGTAGTTACCCGACCATTCAGCAAACACTTCATTATCACCCAGTTCTCCTCGATTGTACTTTTCGAAAAACTCAGCAGAATCCATATGATGTTCAGTTTCGTAGGCATATAGCTTTTTGACTAGAGCGATCAAAGTATCTACAGGTGAAGCATATTCAATGATTTGTTTGCTCATGAGTCCTCTCTAGTCGAAAAGCTAGCGTTTTCTGATGTAGCGGTTAGCGGAAGGATATGACCTGATTTTATATGCTATCTACGCTAAAGACTTTCATAACCTCATCGCTCAAGTGGTTAATCACTTCCACTGCGATACGGCCAGATTTTGGCTTATCAAAGGAACATAAGGTCTCGCTGTCGAAGCTTGGCAAGCTTCGACAGCAACTTCAGCTTTTGGCGTAGTTTCGATTAGCTCATATGGATAGATAGCCCCCAGGAAGTAAGCATAACGGACGAAGACGCTTAGTCGGTCTCAATGAACCAGCGACGATTTCGTCGGTGCTGCTGGCAGGGACTTCGCCAGATTGCGGATGGACTATGTCTACGCCATAAATGGTGACTTGGATTTGGCCGTTGTCTACTTCGTCGATGCTAAGGTTGGGTTCTACAAAGCTTAAGTGCTTAGCTTTGTAGAACAGGGGTTGCAGCCTTGCGTAGTGGCGTAAGCTAAGTGGTCAAAGCTATATAGACCAGGAGGTTGGCTTCATCTGTTGCTTTGAGGACGGTGGCAATGTGGAAGTCGGCGTTATGAATACAGGCAGTTTTTTGTAGTTTACTTATCCGTAAAACCTTTGGTTGTGCCATTCAATATACTCTCGTGCAGGCAAATCATTTGGGTCATTTGGTGTAACAGCTAGCTTTTTCCCATGCAGCTTGTAGTAGTCTTTGCCATTCTGATACTCTTCGTGAATGCGCTTGCTGACTTCGATTTTAAGGTCTGGCGTGATTGTAATGTATTGTCTATCAAACAACTTATGTAAATCTGCCCGTAGAAGAAGTCCATTCTTAATACTATGAGGGCCAAACTCTGCATATGACTTAATATGTGCTGCTTCCAACACAGGTAAGGTTCTTTCACCAGTCATCGCGCAACGTCTGCTGTATGCATTTGTGATTAGCGCTCTAAAAGATCCTTGACCTAGTCTTAGACGAGTTATACATTCTGCTCCATATCTTTCAGTAGAAAGTTCGCTCGTTCTCGGTGAGGTATCTTGCTTCGGTAGTGCAATGCTTTGCGAAGATAAGCGCAATTGCACGTCTTCAAACAGCTTCTTGCCGATATCTGTTTGCGTATCGTATGTCCTGCCTCGAACGATATTAGATTTCCAATCCTCTGGAATCGAAATCCAATCTTCTCTTTTAAAGAAGAAAGGCTGCGCCAAAACACTGCATCCAATTTCGGGGTCAAGAGTCTTGGTTCTTCCCCGAGATTCTCTATATTTGCTGATAATTTCTTTTAATTGCAAATAACTCTGCACACCGTTCTTTTCTCCGAAAGTCTCCCACGCTATTGAGATAGGCAAAGAAGTGTATGTGACAAAGTACCCGCCACCGGCAATGTAGTTTAGTGGACTATGGAGCTTGAAGAGAAAAAGCTCAAGCCGTTTCTTAAAGGGTGGCGTACCGCTTGGCTGCCAGAAGTTCACTTCGTCTGGTTGCCGCTCAGAAAGAAAACTGTACCAGTTGTTATCTGTTACTCCAACCCAAAACTTCATAGCTGCTTTCCAGAGATATTAAATGTCCGCATCTGGTGCTGCCGTAGCAAATCATCCACCGTCAGCACATTCGGAGACACCTTCGCCTGAATGTATAGCGGCGGCGCACTCACCACCAAATCACTCACATCCTGCTCATCCTTTCCCCGCCACCCCGACTGCGGGTCTAAGTCCCTATTGCGCCGCTCATACGCCACCTGCACAGGACTCTTCTCATCCTCAGCCATCACCGACTGATACTCCGCCGTCGGAATATTCTTGCGCGTGGCCTCATCATGTTTGAGGGCGTCCACCTTCTTCGGCAGCTTAGACTTAGAATTGCGGGATGCCATAGAAACTAAAAGTAAGAGAAATAAATAAAGAACGAAAAACTGTTGATTACACCATCAAACAATCTTTCAATTCGTCATACCGTGAGAACACACTATCAACACTCGCTAGCTTGGACCCATGACTCAAAGCTGTAGCGATAATCATTCGATCAAACGGGTCTCTATGAGCATCAGATAAGGCTACTGCCCTAGAAGCTATTTCAGCAGTTAACGGAAAAAGCTCTATCCCCGCAGGTTCCAACGCTGCTTCAAACCATTTATTAGCTGGATAGGGTAACTCCAATCGGCCTTTCTTGTTAGCTAGCGCAATTTCATAGCAAGATACAGGCGATATACCTAAGCGATCTTCAGACTCAAAGACTGCTGGCCAGTGTGACGGAAACCGATCAAAGTTCGCGTTGATCTGCCAGAGCCAAATGTGAGTATCTAGGATAATCACTTTAGGCACTCCCAATCTTCCTCATCTACAATCGGACTGACAATGTCGCCTAAAATCTTCACCTGCCCAGCTAATTCTGTCGGGAAAGTACGTCGCTTAGGCTTAACCTGTTCATCTGTAGTCGTAGACACTTGAAATTCTTCCAATACAGTCACAATGATTCGAGCAGAAGCTGCCACTGGCTGCTCATTTAGCCACTTCACCTGTCCATTCTCATAAATCGCTTCATAGCTTTTTAGCATCTTGCCAACTCCCTATTTAACGTGAGTGTCCATCACTGCTTTGAATTGTGCCTCAACCACCTGTGCAAAATCAGTCTCAATCTCGTAGATCTCCTTAAACTCTGCAAAAGCCCAGCGCCCGTAGCCGCCCAGGTTATTCACCCCCGGCACCCAATAGGTGCGCATTGTATTCGCCTTATCTTTCGCGTCTTCTCCTCTATATCCCTTTATTTCTACAATCAGATTCAGCAAGTCTTCCTGACCATCATCCACCTGCACAACAAAATCCGGCAGATACTTTCGCTGGGTAGACCCCATCAAATACGGCACTTCCAAGCCCAAGTTTTGATTCTTCACATACGCCCTTACCCTAGGGCGCGCCTCCGCTACCCGGCAGAACTCTGCCTCCCAGTCGCTATCGCACACCACCCAGTTCACATGGCACCGCCGCGAATCTGTTTGCCACAGCGTTTGCTTAGAGGTAGTAAAGTTTCACATGCACCGTAGACCCCACCGGATTATAAGCATCCAAAATCGCTTTCACCGGCTTATCATCGCCCGTCGCTTCCGTAATCGCATTCTTAATCCGCTCACAGGCCATATCCGCAATTTCCTTGTAGCAAAGCTGGGCCGGATACGTCCCTCCAATGCAGCGCAAATACCCCTTCATCCACTGACGAGTCACCCGCTTAAACTGTCCAAACAGGTTCAGCTTAGGCTCTTCTCCCACTTCCCGGTACTGGTTATAAATCAAATGCTTCGTCAGCTCAAATAGCACCGTAGACTCTCGCATCTCCTTCAGATGCTCCACCGTGAGGTCCACCCCTTTACCAATAATCCCCTCATTGCGCGTCGTCGAAGGCCCTACCAAGTTCGGCGTTAGCTCCAGCACCGAATCCTCACTAAAGCTCGCCGTAATCCGAGTATCTGGTAGCTCCACCCGGTACCCTTCCACCCGAGGGAACCGAATCTCTAACCCATCGCGATCAGGCCGCACTGCCTTCACCGCCACCGTTTGCCTGGGCGGCACTGGCTTTGCCACCATAGGCTTCGCTGTAAAGTCAAACGGAATGCCCAACACATCGGCATACTCCACATGGAACTTACCCTCCTCATTCAGCTCATAAGACTGCCGCCGCAACGCCCGGCCAATCACCTGCTCACACAGTAATTGAGTACCAAAAGCCCGCACACCCAGCACATGGGTCACCGTATTACAGTCCCATCCTTCGGTGAGCATCGACACTGACACCACACAGCGAATCGACTCACCCAGCTTGCCTTTCTCACCAACGGTGTTCATCACCTCCCGCAGCAGATCCTGATCCGTAATCTTCGCTGCCGCAACCCCGCCATCCCGCTGCCCAATCTCGTAGCGAAATCGGTCAATCTCGTCCGCAGCCATCGCCCGAAAGCCCTTATCCAAAGACTCCCCCGACTCCAACTGCTCGCTGTCAATCAGCAGCGTGCGGGGCCGTGCCAGTCGCTCACCATACTCGTCATAATTGCGAAACAGTTCTAACCTACCTGCATTAAACGTACGGCTCTCATCCTCTCCTTCTTGGAAAAAGCCCGCAATATAGTCGTGCACCAGCTTAGAAGTGGACGTGTTATTGCACACCACAATAAACACAGGCGGAATGCCAATATTCTGTTCTTTCCATATCTGATAGGTTTTCTCATAGTGACCATACAGTGCATCCAGCGCCGTTTGCAGCTCAGTCGGTAAGCTCAACGGGTC
Organism: Synechococcus sp. PCC 7335; assembly: GCF_000155595.1. Classification (NCBI taxonomy): domain Bacteria; kingdom Bacillati; phylum Cyanobacteriota; class Cyanophyceae; order Synechococcales; family Synechococcaceae; genus Synechococcus; species Synechococcus sp. PCC 7335. The sequence goes on from NZ_DS989904.1 coordinate 839,085, forward strand.
CAACACCTTAGCCTTACCCCGTCCCTTCTTCGGCATGCGCTTGCTAATGTGCTTCCACAGCTCGCGAAACTTGGGCATCTCACCGCCAGGAATGTTGTCGGCTACTGGCACCCGAGGCAGCTTCACAATGCCACACTCAATCGCATCCATCAGCGAAAAGTCACTCACCGTCCAAGGAAACAACGTTCCTTCCGCATAGCCAGAACCGCGCAAGAAAAAAGGCGTTGCCGACAAGTCGTATACCTTCTGCACCCCGATCTTGCGTTTAATAATTTCAATGCCAGAAATCCACAGCCGAGCTGCCTCGTTGTTCTTTTTTGCCTCTTTCTTATCGTCTCCCTTGAGGCTATTTTCATCGTCCGTATCTGGCTTTTCGCGATAGCAATGGTGCGCCTCATCATTTAACACCAGAATGTTCTTCATCCCCATCAGCTCCGGCATCACCCGCTGAAGCATCTGGCCTTCTGTCTCTAGCGTATTCAGCTCCGGGCCTCGCCCCTGTATCAGCTTGCGAGTACCCGAGGCCAGCTTTACGCGCTCACGCAGTTTAAAGGCGTGATAGTTCGTAATGACAATCTTGGCCTTTTGCAAATCTGCCAGCATGTCGTTGGGCACTAGCTCCCGCTCGGCATAGTAGCTGTTGGGGTCGTTGGGCTGAAGGACACGGAGGCGATCGCGAATCGTAATTCCCGGAGCCACAATCAAAAAACCACGGGTATACCGACTGCTCTGTGGATGCCGTACCGCATTCACCACCTGCCAAGCAATCAGCATCGACATCACCGTCGTCTTCCCTGCTCCCGTCGCCAGCTTCAGCGCCACCCGCAGCAGCTCCGGATTCGCCGCCTGGTTGACGGTCACAACATGCTCTAAAAACGCCTTTTCCTTCTTGCCGCTACTGGACGCAACCTCCGCCAACCAAATCGCCGTTTCCACCGCCTCCACCTGACAAAAGAAAGGCCGTTTCGACTGAAACTTATGGTGCCGCCAATGCTGAAGCAGCCTAGCCGTCTCCGGTGTCACCTTCCAGTCCACTGGATTCGGCAACCTGCGCCACGCATTCACCTTCTCCCGCACGCTGTTAATAAATAGGGACAAATCGTACTTCTGCTGCTCATCCGAAATACCTGCCGTATCGTAGGGCGCGAGTGTCTGTTGCTCGTCATCTTGGCCTTGTCTGCGCTTTTTTGGCTTCGGTATTGGCGCAACTAGCGAGACAAACTCAGCGGGTCGCCGTTGCTGCAAGATCTTTTGTGTCGGTTGACCTTTCTCATCTAACTCCCAATGCTGGCTTGGATAGTCATAGGGCGAATTGAGAATTGGCTTTTCGAAGAATTGATCCGTCATAAAGTCCTGAAAACTGAGAAATAGGCAATTTACTGCCCAAACAACTGATTTTTTAGAGTTTTTCTCAACTTACAAAATACAGCCATTCAAATATAGATGTATTTGGCAGCAACCTCGATTTCACTACTAAAAGTTCAACCAAAATTGATTTTTCTTTTTAGTCTTAAGGATGCTTGGCCAAATGTCCTGCGTAGTGCTTTCAGCGCTGTATCTAAACAGGGTTTTTCGTACGTAGAATTACTTGCCTTTAAATAGGTGTTGTACTCATTCAGCACAATGCCTCTATGTCTCTGTATTCAGTGCTTTTCTACATTTCTAATTGTCCTGTTTGCTCACTTTCTGGTAGCCGCTCTGCCGGTGCAAATGTTTAACCGTTTGCTGCATATAAAGCATGACTTGTTTTCTGTTCGTCTCTCGATAGAGGCTCCTTACATAGGGACTTCCAGCTATCAACATGAGTACGATGTCTCTACGAGCTAGGCCAGTACGAAAAGCTCTAGCTGCGACTTGAATATCTAACGAACAAGGATTTTTTACTTGAACGCCTTGGCTGTGTTTTTTCCATAACTTCTGATAGTGGTGTTTCCTATTCAATCGGCCTGCGACAATGGCTGATTTAAGTCGGATAAATCCTTCGCTAACTCGTGTTGATAACCGCTGTTGTTGTCCAACTTGATATGTAAGACGGTCAACCCCTTTTCCAATTGCATTAAGCATTGCTGTAGCTTGTCTAAACTGTTGCCAATGTCGTTGTCGCTTTTCGATGGCTCTGATAATTTGGCTAGGGTTTGATTCAATTGCGTTTGCTGAATAAGTAAGGTTAGAACCTGCTCGCTCAAGGTTTTCAGAAAGGCTTGTGTATCTGATTGTGCTGCTTGCTGCTTGATACTCTCTTGCCTGAGCGATGCTATCTCTCCATAGAGAGGCTGTAAGCCTTTCAGCAATGCGGCTTCCAATACACTCCCCGACATCTCGACGGTCATGAGTGTAGTCAAGGGTTGAGTCGTTTTCTTTCTGGGTCTGGGCATGGCTATTTACCACCTGGAATAAAGGGATGTAGTCACTGGCATTTTCTTTCGCTCGTGATCGCCGAACTTTCTGAGCCAGCTCAGCGACGTCTGCGGTGTAGATGCTGAGATGATGCTTGGCACGAGAAGCCGCCACATCAAACGATTCCTGGCTAGTGGTGCTATCCATCAGGGCCAACACTCGGTCGGCAGTTTTGCCTTGGCTGCTGTAGGTAGTGCTCACCAAGGCATAGTCAATGTATTGCTGTCCTTGTAGATTGATGTAAGAGCAGTTGCCACGGTCATCCACAATCTGGGCATTGCCGCTGCTATCAACGCCAGCCACGGTGAATCGCTGACCATTGCGGATTTTTGCAGCTCGGTTATTGCGCGTCTATCGCAGGTGATCGCCCTTCGCAACCGCAATCTCCTGCACCGCATACACCGTCTTCCGCTGACACCGAGCCGGGTTAATCATCATAAGTTGACCATCAGGCGTTTCCACCGTCAATCGGTTCGCCTCTGCGTCACACTCAACCACCCGATACTGCTGATATTTCTCCAACCCCTGACGCTTGTAGTCCTGGCTTGACCCGACGGCTGCCCGGTTTAGGTGGCAGTGTGGCCCGAAGATACAATGCTTCACCTTGGCAACGAATAGTGACACGAATTCTGGCGGCTTTTAGTCGAGCGTTTGCATCCGCAAGTAGCTGCTCATCTACATGACTTTTCATTCTCTTTTTCAGCCCGTAGGCCCCTCAATCACGACTGAGGGCTTCCCTAAATCTTCCCTACTTTTTCCCTAAAAGTCCGGATAAAAATAGACACAACCGAGTAACCTCGTTGTATCCAATCCTTATGAATAAAGGGCTACAAGCCTTGTTTTATCAACGGATCCTACAGGATTCGAACCTGTGACCGACCGCTTAGAAGGCGGTTGCTCTATCCAGCTGAGCTAAGGATCCAAAGGGAAAAGGTGTGTGAACTAGCTTACCTCGATAGAAAATATACCGCATTGCCGCAACTAACCAACAGCCTTGATGAATCAGGAAAATATGTTTTAGGGTACGTTAGCTTAGCCGCTGATGCTGATTTAGACTATTCGCCTTCATAGAAATCGATATGCCTATGCTCACCCTTGATAATGTCGAAATGAGCAGCGTTCAGCATCCCAAACGGTCTAAGCGGGTGCCGATCTTATCTTATCAAGACAAAACATTTCGTCTGTTGGGTGTGTTTCAAGTTCATCAGCAAGTAGAAGCTCAAGCCTCTTGGCAAGATTTGACTAGCAATGAAGGGAAGGTATGCATACTACTAACAGAACCGCACCAATTGAGCCTGTGGCGACATATTCGGATTGAGAAGGAACTGCTGAGCTTTGTATTACCCTCAGCACACACAAAGGCTTGCCTTTTGCTAGTTCAGGCTCTGCACGGCGACGTAGAGCAGTTTTTGGGCAGCAAGCAGGCGAAAGCTTTCGGCACTGATCTTTTGGAGCAGGCGCCGGTGCCAATCCAGAAGGTAGGGGGCCTAGGCGCATTGCTCAAACTGAACCCATTGATAGAGACGTTACCTGACTGGGACGAAAACGACTTGTGCACGCTACTGATAAAGCTGCATCAGCTAGGAAGTCAGTTTTTTGGGCGATCGCAATTTGCACCCCGCACCCTCTCAGCCCTCGATGTCTTACTGGGTAATGAAAAGACCATTTTTCTAAACTGGCTGCAGTTGTCTTTTCTAGGCAGTCTCTGGCTGTCCCGTAAAGACAGAAGTACATACAGCTAGCTGGCATCATCAGTCTGGGCGCTGAAGAAAGATGCAGCGTTCATTAGAGATGATCCGCAGTTTCATACCTGGCAAAACTAGCGTTAATGTATCAGGCTTAACTTTCCAAAAACTGCCATACTAGAAAGGCATTTGTAAGGATACCGGCAGCATGGCTCCTCGAAAACTGTCTGACTCAGATAAGAGCGACATTGTTGATCTATACAAACAGCCAGAGCAGACCACCTCTACTTTGGCTGAACAGTTTGGCGTCAGCAACAGCACGATCAGTCGAATTCTTAAGACAGCGCTGCCCTCAGACGAATATAGCGAGCTAATTGCTCACAAGCGGATGTCCTCAGGAACGGCATCAAAGACACAAGCATCTAGTAAGCGTAGTGCGACTTCCAAACGGTCTGCATCAAAAGCCAGTTCAAAAGCTAGCTCAAAAGCAGACGTTGATACCGCTCGTGAGTCATCTGATGTTGATCAGTCTGGCACGCCAGTAGAGCCACCGAAGCTAAAGAAGGAAACTGCTAAAGAATCTACCGATACCATTTCATCTGTGCCGCGTCGACGGCGTAGCCGTAAAAAAGATGCTGATGACGGTCAGCTACCTTTACTTGATCAAGGCTCAACCCAAGAGCAAGATGACGTAGAAGAGGATATGTCTACCTCAGTGACCGAGGAGGTAAAAGATAAGAAGGTAGTTGCACCCCCAGTATTAGTTGTGAAGTCGAGTTCTGATGAGGATGACGACGACGAGGACGATTTGGAAGGGCTAGACGAGACGATAGGCGATGACTTTGGTGATGACGATGATGATCTAGAGGAAGACGAAGACGATCTGGACGACGATGATGAGTTTGAAGTCCCTCCACCAAAGCTTCAGACTAAGGAGTCGGTAGAGATTATGCCGTTGGGTACGGCGAAGATACCGAAGCCTTGCTATCTAGTGGTAGATATGCGCGCTGAGCTGATCACCTGTCCGCTAAGTGAGTTTGGACATTTGGGTCGGATTCCTAGTGATGAGGAGAAGTCCACTACGCTACCTGTATTTGACAACCATAGAGTGGCAAGACGGTTTTCTCGTAATAAGCAGCGGGTGATTAAAGTGCCTGATGGGAACTTGATCACGCGGACAAGGCCCTATCTACAAGCAAAGGGAATTACTCGGCTGCTAGTAAATGGGCAGGTGTTTGATCTTGTCAGTGCCGAATAGAGTTTTGCTGAATAAGCACGGAAACAACTATAGGACGAAGAAGCTAATGCTGCTGCATCTATCTACTTGGCTAGAGGTGGAAGAGTATCTAACGCAATCGCGCGGCATCATTTTTCCTATTGGTTCGACCGAGCAACATGGTCCAACTGGGCTGATTGGCACGGATGCTATCTGCGCTGAAGCGGTGGCTAAAGGGGTAGGCGAGGCGACTGGCGCCCTAGTTGGCCCGACGATTAACGTCGGCATGGCCCTTCACCATTTAGCCTTTCCAGGCAGCGTCAGCCTACGCCCTAGCACGCTCATTGCTCTGATTCAAGACTATGTGAAGCCGTTAGCTAGGCACGGATTCGAGCGGTTTTACTTCGTCAATGGGCATGGCGGCAATGTAGCTTCTATGAAAGCGGCTTTTTCCGAAACGTACGCTGTGATCGCAGATGCTAACTTGCCGAATGCAGGACGTATCCGCTGTAAAATTGCCAACTGGTACGGCAGTAAGGCCATTGCTGCTTTGTCCGAACAGCTTTATGGCAACCAAGAAGGCTCTCATGCAACCCCTAGTGAAGTTGCGCTCACTCAGTTTGTTTACCCTAACGATATTAAACAAGCCTCGCTTTCGCCTGCGATCGCCCCTTCTGGTCGCTCTATCTACAACCCAACAGACTTTAGAGCATTTTACCCGGACGGACGCATGGGCTCTAATCCTAAGCTAGCTACGCCAGAGCATGGCAAGCAGTTTTACGAAGTCGCTGTAAAGGATTTGACTAATGGCTATCTAAGCTTTTTACAAGAGTCCTAGATAATCGAGTTGTGAACTTAAAGAAAGAATCCGTACGTTTCCAACAACTTCATACATACACACAAACCAGTCCAACAACAGACAATACATGTTGTTGGACTGGTTTTATGTTGTCCTAGCTTTTACATCTTTTACATATTGTTGTACAGGAGTGATGAAGGCACGGAACACTTTAGCGGTCGTGACGAATATCACAGCAACCAAGTGATAAATATCACAGGGAATTCAAGCTATTTCTGCTAGGCGATTACACGCATCTAGCTAGATACGAGAAACATGAATATGGCACTAGCTGCTCTATACAGGCATGTAGATGTTCATATAAATGTTGGCCCCGTGAAGATCTAGCGTTTTCTCGGTGGACGGGTTGTAGTTGTCAAATTGACTTAAGTAGAATCTCGAATACCAGGGCAAAATTCTCTCCTCAGGCCTTGGTTTCTCAGTGTTTCTACTTAGAAATTTGCACTTATAAATCCTGAAATATCACACCAATGGCTTTAACATCGTCTCTATCTGAGTCCTGTTTCAAATTCTTTCGTCCGACAGCTTCTATCAAGTCTGTACTGCTTCATTTAGCAGTCATCAGCGCAATAGGGAGCATCGATGCCAATGCGCAATCAGCCCTAGCCCAGTCCGCACCACGCAATGTTCCTATTCGCAGCGATGACGGATCAGTTTGGGTCAACAACAATGCTCGCGAGATCCGGACAGGGCCCTTGCGCAATAGCTCAAATACGCCATTGCCCGCAAGTCTACCTACAAGCACTGCCGAAGGGGTAGCGGTAGATGTCGACATGACCCGACTAGCACCCAACAGCATTGAAATTAGACCCGATGTTTCATATATCGAAGAGACTTTCAATCAGGTTGTCAATGAGTCAGGAGGAGGCCTAGAAGCGCGCTACAACATCCTACGAGATTCACTACAGATAACAACAACTTTTGAGCTAAGGCAAGCGCCAGGGCATCATGGCTACGGGGAGGGTATCCAAGTAACAGTCATCAGCCCAGACGGTAGCAGAAGTGTCCCTCAGACTGTATATGTGCGGGGTCAGAATGTGAAAAGAGGACCCGATGGTAGCCGTCTAGGGACCATGGCATCAGTAGAGGTCGCCTACGGCGCAGATGATGTTGTTGAACTGCGAGTACTGAATATCAGACGTAACTTTGCAGAACCGACTGAGTCAGCAATTTACTTTACTAGCAATTTTTCCGATGATGGGAAAGTTGGAGAATTTGTTGTTGAAGATATGCAAGATGGTGGTGATTTAGACTTCGATGACGGTGAGTATGTACAAGGACCAACAGGGGTAGGCAGTGCGATCGCCACCAGACAAATCAATAATCTAACCGTGACCACGCGCACTGAGCGAATAGAGCTTCCTGACCTTATCGAGCAAACAATGACCTTATCTGATGTGTTGGTCGAAGGTGAGCCACAAACCACTGTTGAAGAGATAGAGATAGCGACAGAACGAGGCCAGATTGAAATTGACGACCAGACAACATCAAACTTGTTGGGCCATGCGAGAGGTGTCCGCACAGATGAAGGGGAACAGCTAGTATACAGTCGCTATGCCAACGCTATCGAAGCGCGTTTAGGTAGCGATGGTTTGAGTGTCACTGGCCAGACGCGGCCATTGATCAACAACCCTAGTGCGCCGCCGACGCTGCTGACAGGCCAGCTACGTTTCGATCCTTTTGCGAACAACAATCAAGCAGGGCTGGTGACCACAGTAGGGCTCACCCAGTATCTGACGCCGACTCACCGCCGAGCGGAAGATGTCTTTGGCAATCGTTTGGGCTTGGCAGACGCAGAAGCGTCTAATCTACTTGTACCTACTGGCCTATTCAATAATCGCCGGATAGTTGGCTATGTGCCTGCCGTCCCAGCATCTACGCAGGCGCTGCCGATCGCTTCTACAGACGGCATCTTTGCGCTGCCAGCAGATCAAGCTGTTGTGATCGCACCACCTAATCCACAGCAAGTAGGTCGAGGCAATTCTGCCTACACAGACAATGTCGGCGGCCTACTGATTGAAAGCGCTGAGGGTACGCTCTCCTTCGTACCGCAGTGGACGAAAGATGGCTATATAGAGTCGCCAACGACGTTAGCAGCAGGTAAAGCTACTCGAATTATGTACGCGTTAGTGCCTCAGCAATCTGGGCAAAACCTGCAGCTAGGCCAAACATACGCAGTAACTAGAGGAGCGCCGCAGCACCTAATTACTGACGGCGAGTTTAGAATTATTTCAGCCGACTTACAGCCTCAAGACTTCGTTCAAGAGATGACGGAAGTTTACGCTGTAGAAGATACGGTAGCGACTGGGAACGCGGTAACTGAGGAGTTTAATGGCGTTCAGGGCGTCTATGCTGAGGTCTTTGGCGGTGAGCGGGTGTCGACTGTTGATGTCTCTGTAGCAGCCGAAGTCGATGCCAGGCTAGGCAATGCGTTAGATGCGATCGCCCCTGAGCCCGTGTCTGAACTCGAAGCATTAGGGCAGCCGGGTTATGTCAACGTCACAAGGGCAGGTGGGCTTTATCTAGGAGGTAGTTTGAGCGGTGGTCTAGGGAACCAGGAAGATACGATCTTCCTGTCGCGAACCACGACAGTTAGCGCGGTTGATCAGCTGTTGCAGCGGCGGACCATCGAGACGTTCTCCTCATCTCAGTCGCATATGGACACAATTAGCACAGAGCATGGCACAACCGAGGAAAACATAGGCAGGGCTTCTTTTATGATCAACGAGGCAGGTGAGCTGACCGATATTGAATTCACTCCCGGCCTCGATACAATCACAGTGGCAGAAAGCTATAGAGAAACTCATCAGATTGGCGACGTAGAAGTAGGTCCGAGGACGCAAATAGATGTTGCTGAAGACATCTCTGCGGTTACTCAACCCGTTAGAGAAATCTCACGCAAGCAAGAATCATTCCTTCAGCAAGAAAGCTATCCCAACTTTTCAGCTGTCCAGGGTGAGCTGACTTTTGGCGGTGTCTATAACTTTGGCAACACACCTTAAACAGCCGCCGCTAATACGGTACGAACCGAAGTGTTTTACAGAGATACGGTGTTTGGCAACGACGCTGATCGCTCAGGGGTAGGTATCAGAGGCGAGCTGGTTTTTCATCCGTTCGGTGAGGTCAAGCAGGATAGCTATCAGGTTGATCTAGCAGGTAACGCAATTCCTGTCTACCAAACTGAGCCGTTGCTAGATGATAGTGGGAATCCAGTCGTCGAGATCGTCACAGACGAGAATGGAGAGTCTTGGGCGATCGCAGTCAATCAGTTTGTGCTAGACGAAAATGGCGATCCGATACCTCAGCGCGTAGGTACGGACCAATCTAAGGGTCCTGGTGCCTACTTGCAAATTGAGAACGTATTTGGTGGCGACGACGGCGTTGAGGTCGCAGGCGGTATTCGGCTATCGTTTTAGAAAGCATTAAGAAGCGGAGTCGAAACTACGCTTCCTCAACCCGACAGCGACTTTCATTTAGTTGTTCAATCTTGGCCTGCCGCTCGGCAATCACCTGATCCAAAGCAGGCCGTCCTGTCACTGCCAGCCGCCAGTCAGCCCATATGTCATACAGCTTGTCTATCACCGGGCCAATAACTGGCCACTTGGTCGGTGCATACATCCAGCCGATGCCAAGCGCGTCATACACTTCTTGAAAAACAGCCACGTTTTTGACAACGGTACCGTCAGCGCGAACCGCATGAATACGGCCCATTGCCGTTTCAAAATCGACACCACCATTTTCTTCGGGGCTGTAGTCCAAATCCGCAATATCTGTAAATTTGACAATACCGCGTCCAGCGTCCTTTTTTTGTAGAAAGTTGACTTCTCTCACGCATAGCGGACAAGCACCGTCGTAGAGTAGATTAAGTTTCCAGTCACTGGTATCTGGGGTTTGGCGGCTAGATTTTGTAGCTGAGAGCGTCATATGAAAGGGTTAAGAGAGTTCTTCTTAAGTCTAACTGGTTTAGTATTTAGCCTTGGCTAGAAGCAGAATACTGCCAGATCAACCAGTCAATCGTATTAGCCAAAGCACGATTGCACAGTGATACTGCATTCCGGGAAAGCCAAAAGGTTAGCTGACTGCTGACCTTTCAGTATCATCTGCCTTTGATATCCGTCTGCCTGGGGCTGTCTAAAGATATGAAGCTGCTGTGCCTGCACATTGAGCACCCAATAGTCTGCAACGCCTACCGCTGCGTAAAGATCTGCTTTGAATCCCAAGTCACGCTCTATAGTAGAGTCTGCAATTTCAACAATCAGATAAATCTCGTTCGGTGTGGGATGGTGATCCACGTAAAAGCTAGCGTTAGGATGGGCAACGACAATATCGGGCTCAGGCTCTGAATAGAGATCTAGCTGTATCGGATCTTGCAGCCGAACCAGTACCTTATCTCCTAAAAGCCGCTCGATTAGTTTTTCTATCCGCTTACAAAGCGCGCTATGACGAGGCCCTTTTGGCATCTTTTGAATAATTTGTCCGGCAATCAGCTCCACCCGCTCATCTGGGGACAAGATACCAACTTCCGCCATGCGGTGATACTCGTTTGTCGTGATCAGACGTAGTTTAGTGGGCGCTGGGATAGTTGCGGTCATAGTTGGAAGACCAGCTTTAGTGATAGGCATATTATAGAACCGAAGCCTTAGCTCATCTTATTGCTATGCCTGAAGCTTGTGGCATCTGCCAACTGATAACGTACCGGTAGAACATTCACTTAGACAGGATTGAGTCATCACTTCGTCTTCATCAGCGGCTGGTGGCACCCGACCAAACACCATCTCGCAGCTTAGATCTTCAAAATTTGGAATCATTGTCAAAGGAATACCAAACTTCTCGGTGAAAAAGGTTTGGGTAGGTAGTTTGCACATGTTGACGCACATGCCGACGCACTGACTTTCCTCTAGATAGCGGCACTTTTTGATGTGGACGGCGCTGGGTTGCGATCGCACCTCTCCATCCAACCCTTTCACCTCTGCCTGCGCTACTTCACACGGTCCGACTAGCCACTCAAACATCTGCGTCGCAAACCAGGCATTTAGGACGCACACCAGTCGAGTTGGCGAGAAAACAGTACGAATTACCCATAGTACCGGAGCCGGAACCAGAGATTGCAGCACCCTTGCAACAGCGGCCTGCTGCTCTTGAGCATTGCGTCCCTGCATAATCTGTTTAGAAAGATCAACAAATCCTTCGTAGCCTGTGGCCGCTGTTGTTGAACCGATAGCGTTGGCCATTTTTCGAGAAAACAGCCAAATAAACAGCCGATCCAACAGATTGTCTTTATGTGCTTCAACCGTATGCATGGATATCTCGTAGTTGTCTTGCCTTTGTTGAATAAACAGGTTGAACCTGTATAGCGACTGGCCGCCTAGCGCTTGCGAAGCACCAGAAAAGAAATCGCGCCAATCACTACCCCACCTAAAAGTAAAATCAAGAGAGGTCGCTGCCCAGCATCTGATACATTATCGCTTGCAACCGCATCGGGCGGTGCTGTTGCGTCCGATACAGCTGTATCTGAAGTAGATACGTCATCTAGAGCAGATCCGCCTGACGCTGCTTCTGAACTATCCTGCGGTGGAGCCGCAGCAGAATCGGCGGGTGATTCAGACGGAGACGCTCCGGCGGCAACCGTCACATCAAAGGCTAGCTCAAAAGGAGAAAAGTCATCTGATTGCTTGGGACTGCCGCTGACGGCAATCGTGTATAAACCCACGGTCGGGAAAGTTAGATTAGCTCCGGGGATACCCTGATAGCCTTCGCTGGCCACGGCACTAAGCGAAGGCGATAGAATCGGCTCTGAGCTCGGTTGTCTAGGCTGGGTGTAAACAGTCATTTGGCAGTCGCACTCGGCTAGCTGAATGGTCTCGCCGCCTCGCCTAGTCAGCGCGACCCAAGCTAATACCTCCTCTCCGGCCCGGGGAGTGTCGTCAGGTTCTATATGCAACGTGCCACCGACTTCATTGGAAATTTCTACCTGGTGAGCGGTGGCTAGCTGAGAAAAAGGCACTGGAACTGTGTTAAGGCAAACTGTCGCAGCAGTCATTAGAGCTAGAGCGAACGCTCTGGATTTTAGGTGGGGCATAATTTTCTCCTTGAGAGAGCAGATTCCAGGCTAAGCGCGATCGCACTAACAAAACCAACAATACAACCCCCGTCAGCCCGCCAACCATAGCCTGATTTTGCCAAGTTAGAGCCAGCGCCCCCCAGTAGTGAGAGCCGACAAGGATCGCATGGCCTGCGGCTAACAGCAAAGCAGGAAGACTTAGCAGATGCAGCTTTCGCCAGCGACTACCTAACGTGATCTGAGCTTTATTAAAACTCGTAATCGCAGCGGGCAGCATAAGTAGAATAGCAACTAGACCCAGTACCACACCTGTCTGATGCTGCGGCAGCATAAACTGCACCGCTTGCCAGTTCCACTGCCAGGCATGACTTACCATATGCAACACATGCAATAGGCTGAGCGCAAATGCCCCGACCCCCAGCAGTCGCCGATAGTGCAAGAGTCCGGACCAGAGACGACTTATCGGTCTAGCGATCAGCGCTAAGGTCAAGCAGACAATCGCCACATGCCCACTGTAGTCAGTCGTCATGTCACCCGTTCGCAGCAGCAGTAAGATGCCAATGACTACGGTAATCCAGCCACCCAAACGAAAGAGCTGCGATCGGCGATCTTGACTTAGCCGAGACGCTGTTAGGCCCACTGCCACCATCGCCGGCAATGTACCTAGCCCAAAAGCTAGCATCACCGCCGCGCCTCCAAGCGCATTCTGGGTAGCCGCTGCACGAAGTTGACCTGTGTACAGAAATCCACAGGGAATTAGCCCCCAAAGCAATCCCAGAGTAAGCGGCATAATCGCCTGATGCCAGCGAGCAACTCGGTTCATAGACGCATTAATTTGCTGGTGTAGCCGCTGCTGTTTAGCCGGATGCAAAAGCGGCAGACTTGGCAAGAAGCCCGGACGCGCCTGAGTCAGACCAAACCAGATCAGCAAAATACCCGTTGCTAAAGAAACCAGCCGCCTAAGCGTAGAGCCCACCCCAGCAATCTGCCCGCCTGCGGACAGCACAGAGCCAAGTGCCCCAATTCCCATGCCTACTAAGGCATAGCTTAACAGCCGACCTAGATTGAGTAAGAGGTGAAAAGCCACCTGCTGGCGCCAGCTGCTAGAAAGCGCTTTAGCAGTCAAGTCAGCGCTTGAGCCAGCAGTCTTCTGTCCATTCGTTTTCAGTCCATTCGCTGAGGACGAACTTGATGAACTCCCTGACGAAGTCCTTACAGACAGAGCAAAGGCAGTGGCCACCGGGCCGCACATACCGACACAGTGCCCAAAGCTTCCAAAAAAGCCTATGGCCGCAGTCAACCATAGATCTAAAGAAGTTGGCATGCTAAATAGAGAGAGCTCAAAATCAGTTTAATCAGTCGATTTAGTTTGAATCGGGGCCATAGATCTCGATAGTAACGCTATCTTCAATCTGACTTCCCTGAGTGGTTAAAACTTCATGGCCGTTAGCATTGAGCGTGACTCGAATTTCATTCGTGCCGCTGGGCAGCTCGGGTAGATGCGTCCACGGGCCATAGATGCGCTGTATAGATTTGTTGTTGATATATAGGTGGGCATGGCCTTCGGTAGGGCTACTTTCGTCATTAACTTTCTCGGGGGCAAAGTCAAAATTCGTCGTGCCTACATACAGGTTCCAGCCGCGTACAGGATCTTCTTTGACCTGGATAGTGAGCGCCGGTACTGGCGTTCGGGCAGGGATTTCGATTGCTTTGGAATGGGAACTATGGTTGGTATCTCCCTTACCGTGACTATGCGAGTCTCCACCAGCGGCGTCTATGCTTTCTGATGATACGGTGGGCTGAGCGATCGCTTGCTCTTGATCGATTAGGTCGGTTGAGTGATTCTCACTTTTTGGTGTGGAATGGCTGCAGCCAATAGCTAAAAGGGTTAAGCCTATGATTACAGTTCTTTGAAGGCTTGTTTTGTGGGTTGTTTTATAGTGACGATAGTTGACCATGAAGTCGCGGAGGAACGAAACTGCGTAGCCTTTTATAGTGCAGACAAATAGACAGGGAGTCAAAAGACAGGCAGTCGTGAAAGTTTGCGCATAGCTATTAGCGGATAGACTATGCGGAAGTGGGTACTGTGAGAGGGTAGGTATAGATGGGTAGAAATAGCGGGGCTTGCTTTCGACTAGGTTTCCACCTAATTTTTGTAGAGGTTTCAAACAGGGGAGTTTTGTAACAAAGCTGATGAATAAGAAAGCCTGGTTAGGTATTGGTATTGTGGGGGCGATCGCGCTAGTCGTTGGCGGAAAGCTCTGGGTCTCCCGGTCGGCTGCCAAAGAAGTAGACAAAGCCATTGCCGACGTTTCAGACTATGTCGATGTTGACTATCGAAAAGTAGACGTATCTTTGCTAGGTCGGGGCACTACGCTCAAAGATGTAGTGGTTACACCGATTGCTTCTGGCAACGCGATTAGGGTGGACGAGATGACCCTATATAGATACGAAGATGAAGATCAAGTTCCGACCTATTTAAACATGGCTATCAGAGGCATTGAGCTAGATGAGACTGCGCTAGGAGAAAATGCTGAGATGTTCTCTGAGCTGGGGTATGGCAAGGAAATCTCAGCTACTGTCATCACCGAGTACGAGTACGAAGCAGACGATAGAACAGTAGAGCTAAAGCAGCTGAAACTAGGGGCTGACCAGGTTGGTGATATGGAAATGACCCTTGAGCTGGGCAACATTGCGCTAGATCAATCAACCCTCAATAGTTTGCCTTTCTCTTTGTTTGGAGCGCAGTTTGAAGGCGCAAAAATCACCTACGAAGATGACTCTTTCGTCAAAAGGCTGTTTGAAACGACGGCAGCTGCAGAAGGCATCAGTGTAGAAGAAGTTAAGGCAGAGGCGATCGCAGGGCTAGAAAGCGAAGTCGCCAACGGTAATACGCTTTCCCCCGAATTTATAGAAGAGATGAAAGACTTCATCAACGACCCCGACAGCTTTGCGATTACCTTTGCGCCAGAAGAGCCCGTGCCGCTGAGCGCATTCATCACAATCAGCGGACCTGAGGATCTTATAGAGCTATTGAATGTTCAATTTGAATCTTAGCTTCTATTTGAAAGCCTACATCACTCTGCCTTCTGAACTGCGCCGATAGATATCTATCAGTTGTTCTGAAGATTGCTTATGAGAAGATCGCTCACGTCCTGATGGTTCAACCAGCTCAAAGTTGGCTCCGTGGTATCGCATCTTGAGAAGAAACCTAGAGTCGTATTTGAAAGACGAACATCTAGGCAGATTAAGAGCACAGATAGATACATTGCCTATCCCATATTACAGAAGGCCAAGGCTTGAACTTATTCAACTGCAAGGTCCTATTGAGTAGGTTTATAGCCAACAACCGTAAATCCGGTAATGGCACTGAAAAACATTCCTTCCTTATCCGCCTGCTGAAGATCGCTTAGCCAAGCTGAAATTTGAGCGCTCAGCTGTGGCATCTGTTCTTTTGCTCGGGTGGCAGCAGGCCCTAATCCATAAAGCTGATTGGCCGTCGAGAAGTCTGTTAGCAGCAGGGTGGAGGTATCTGCGACGGTGATATTTTCGAGCCCAGCATGGTGAAAGAGTCGGTATAGCTCTCCGCCTGTAAAGGTATGACGTATTGCTTGATCAAAATGAGGATTGAGAATTTTTCGAGTGAGCGCCCGATTAGGATGATCAACAATCAGCGTATCCCAGTCTGGCTCTCTAACCAAAACCCGCCCTTTGGGTCGAGTGACCCTAACCATCTCGGCTAGAGCTTGCTGACGGTCTTCTATATGCATAAATAGTCGGTCAGCACGGCAGCCGTCAAAACTGTTGTCTAGCATATCTAAATGATGCACATCTCCAACTTGAAACGTCAGCGAGAGGTCACCTGCTCTAATACGATGACGAGCTTCCTTGATTAGGGCAGCGCTACAGTCTAGACCGACAACTCGACCATCCGGGCCTACCCGCTCAGCTAGGACGGCGGCATCTTCTCCAGTGCCGCAGCCAACGTCTAGGAGAAACGCCCCTGGCGCTGCGCCGAGTAGATCATACGACTTGCGCTTGTATCGCTGCATTTCAGATTGTGCTGTTGCGGTGTCTAGATAATCGATGAAGGATGCTGGTTTGTCTGCATCAATCTGACTCCAATTAAGTGATGTGGAATTCATGTGTACGTTCTAGGTAGAGTTAACGGTATTTTTTTTGAGAGCGCTAATGTGTTCTTGAAACTTAAGCCTCTAGATGGGCTGCGATCGCTCGGGCTATTATTTGCGAATACTCTCCTGTCAGTAGCTGCCCATGGGTCGTATCAATGTTGTAATTTTTGATCGAGCCGGTGACAAAGGGCTGCCATTGTCTATGAGTGAGAGTGGCATCTGTTCGGCCGTGGCTGGCTGTGAAGAAGATAAGATTGCCGTTGTATGGATCGGGCGTGGGTGCTTGTTGAGCCATTTGAATGTTGTATCGGGTGATATCTAATAAGGTGTTTTGCCTAAGCAGATCAAGGTGAGATCCTAGGTTGCTTTGCAGTTGTTGAGGTCGGTTATTATCCTCTTTGCCGGCTATCTGCTTTGAGGGCAACGAGGCTTGTCCGGTTGCCTGACGGAGAAGCTCTAGGACTTCTTGTTCGGAGTGGCGATCGCGCCTTTTGATGCAGTGTCCAGGATATGCATCTAGTAAAATTAACTGCTCAATGTTGTTGCCTTGCTGCTGTAGTTGGGTTGCGATCGCCTGAGCAACCATCCCGCCAAAAGACCATCCTAATAAGCGATACGAACCTTCTGGTTGAACCTGACGAATCATTGCCAGATATCTCTCCATCATCTGTTCCCAACTGTCTTTAGAGATGCCTTGCGAGAGAGATTCTAAAGCCAGCGCCCCAGCATCCAAGTAAGGAGACTGTAAGCCATACAGGGAATGCTGAGCTCCCAGATGTTTGGCTAAACTCATGTAGCACCAGCTAATGCCAGCAGCAGGGTGTATGCAAAATAGAGGTTGATTGCCTTCGGTAATAGGAAACAAAGGAGAGAATAAGGTATCGCCAGTGCTTGAGCCAGTAGAGAGAAACTGACGACCACCAGCGCCCTCAACCTCCGAACTGCTAATGTCTGAATTCAACGCCTTCGCTAGGGCTGCGGCTGTAGGATGGCGGAAAATAGTTGAAACTGAGATTTCACGATCTAGCTTTGTGCTAAGCCAGTTGGTCGCTTGGATGGTCTGTAATGACTGGCCGCCCAATTCAAAGAAATCATCTTGTACAGTGAGTCCCTGCTGCCCCAAAATGTCTTCCCAAGTACGAAGAATTACAGCTTCTAAAGAGGATGCGGCGTTTTCGCGCTGTGTGATCCATTTGGGTGAGCAGCTGTGTAGTGCGGTTCGATCTACTTTCCCTGACAATGTTTTAGGTAGGGCCTCTAGAAAGTTGAATCCGGCTGGGATAACTGCCGCAGGTAACCTTTCACTCAGATGCTGCCGCAGCGTTCGAACGGGTGGATGAGGCGCTTTAGCAACCAGATAGGCACAGAGGCGCTTGATCCCTTCTGGCAGGTGATGACCAACCACAGCCGCTTCTCGGATACCTGGTATTGTCAACAGCACAGACTCAATCTCAGCCGGGTTGATTCGATGCCCACTGATCTTGAATTCCGCATCAAGACGACCCGTAAAAACGAGCTGACCATCCGGGCGGATAAACACCTGATCGCCAGTCCGATAGGCTCTAGGTTTACCTGGAAGCTGATGCAAGCAGACAAAGCAATCTGCGGTTAGCTGAGATTTTCCTAAGTATTCTTTTGCCAGCGTCGGCCCTAATATACACAGCTCACCTCGCTGTCCCGGAGTTGCTGGATATCCAGCGGCATTGATCACCGCAATGTCTATGCCCGGTAGGGGGCGACCAATAGGGACCTTGCCCTGATCGACGCATCCAGGCTCTAGCGTAGCTACAGTTGCAACAACGGTGGCTTCACTTGGGCCATAAGTATTGAGCAGCCTCACCTCATTGCCCACAACTGAGTGCCACTGCTTAATCCGCTCAGACTGGGCTGCTTCTCCACCAATGATCACCATTCGTAAGCTGGTAGGCAAGCTTTCCTGATGGTTACTCAAACAAAACGCTAGCTCATGCCAAAAGGCGGTAGGAAGGTCGAGAATGCTAATGTCTTTTTGTTGACAGACCTTTAGAAAATGAGGAAGAGATTGGAGCATTGATTCCTCACGCAGCACCAGGGTAGCGCCGCTACAAAGGGTCAAGAAAATCTCTTCTACGCTGGCATCGAAGTGTAGCGAAGCGAATTGCAAAACCCGATCTTCAGGCTGAATCTTATATCGCTGTAAGGCTCCACTGACAAAATTAGACAGCGCCCGATGATCGATCACCAGGCCTTTAGGTACTCCCGTAGAGCCGGAGGTATACACGACATAGGCGGGGCTATTTTGAGCTGGAATCGTTGAAAGATCAGAGGTTACAACCTCTGCCATTGAAAGGTCTGTTGTTGGCAAATATTCTAAAGGATTCAACAGAATGGTAGGCGGCAACCCTGAAATAGAGTGAGGTTGATACTCTGATGTGGTGATCAATAGAGCAGGCTGTGCATCTTTGAGTAGATGACTATTGCGGGCGACAGGGGCTGTCGGATCAAGAGCTAGATAACCCGCACCAGAAAACAATACGCCTAGAATGGTGATGATCGCTTCCCAGCTACGGGGTAGATAAATCGCTACGATCTGACCTGGTTTGACGCCTGCATTCGTCAGCCTCACGGCTAAATTGTGAGCCGCTGCTAACAGCTCGCAATAAGACATACTCACTTCACTGGCTACTATAGCTGTGGAATGAGGCCGTAAGGAAACCTGTTCTATCAATCTGGTGAGTACAGGCTGGGGCGTTGATAAGAGTGGCTCACCCCTGATTATGTTTCTCTGAGAAATTATGCTTCTTTGGGAACTGTCTCTCTGAGAATTGTGTAATTCCGTATTGTGTAGTTCCGTGGCGTTCAGTGCTGTAATGCCTGTTCTTGTAACGAGTTGGGCGGCTGAAATCACCTGTTTTGGATGATTAAGTACTGAGTGTAGCGTTGCTAGCCAGTTCTGTTGATGTTGAGTGAGTTCATTAAGAGAATAACAGTCTGGATTAGCGTCTAGCTCAAGTGTGAGCCTCTTTCCCCCAGCTTGGGCGCGAAAATTGATAGCGATATCTTCTACTGGCCCTGCAGAAATGTTATGCACAATGCCTGCTGTCTCGCCAAAGTGGATGGCATAGTCAAAAGGCATAATATTTACAATCGGGCCGAAAAGTCGGCGTCCTCCACCTACCCGCTTCAGATCGCGCCGTAGCTGCTCATAACGGTAGCGGCTGTGAGGGCGAATACTTCGAAGCTGTTGCCTGATTGGTTCTACCAGTTCTAAAAAGCAAATGTCAGGACTGATCAATACTCGCAGCGGCACAATATTCATCACCATGGCTGGAACTCTTAGGGACGCTGATCCTAGCCGGCCCATCATCGGGACGCCGAGGGTGAGATCGTCAGCGCTTGTGGCCTGATGTAGATATACAGCGGTAACCGCTAGCAGCAGATCCGACCAGGCAGCGCCGTTCTGTTGTGCAACTGTTTTCAATTGTTGAAATACCTCAGATGGCAGCGCGCTTTTCTGGCGGAGGCACACGTCGCTGGCAGGCATGGGTTTACAGCTCAAGCTGACGGGCTCAGGTGCGCCTTCTAAAGCCTGTAGCCAGAAGCTGCGATCGCGCGCTTTCTGTTCAGACTTTTGATAGACAATATCTTCTTCTATCACAGCCCGTAAGCTGGCAAAAGGAGAAAGAGAAACCGGCTGCCGCTGCTTTAGGCGCGTGTAAATTTCGGCGGCTCGCCGCAAGAGTAGAGAAGACCCGTAGCCATCTATTGCAATATGGTGAATACGTTGATACCAGAAGTGGCGATCGCTCGCTACTCGGATGAGGGCCTGAGCAAAGAGGGGGTTTGCGCCGAGATGAGTCTGCTGGCTCAGGTCTTGTCTCATCCAGTTCCAAGCTGCCTGCTCAGCATGATCATCACCACTTAGATCGAGATGTGTCAGCCTCCACTTTAAATTTTCAGCAACAGACTGAACTGGGCTCTGGTCTGCAACGGTAAAGCATAGGTTAAGGGTTTCGGCTTCTGCCACCATTTGGCGCACCGCTCGCTCAAATAAAACAGGATCGAGATCTCCTATAAGTTCTAAGCACTCTGCAGTGTTGTAAATAGCACTTTGTGGATTGAGCTGCTGCCCTAGCCAAATTCCTTTTTGAGCAGCAGATAGGGGCCAGTTGAGTTGATTTTCTTTAGCTGTATTTTTCTTAGCTATATTTTTCTCAGCTACATCGGTCATAGTGAGTCTTCCTGGTAAATGCGATCGCGATCGTTCGATTACGGATGGCTGAATGGTTGTTGCCTACTTTCGAGACAGGAGCTGACTCCAGGCTGAGATTGTTGGTTGCTCTGCAAGGTCGGCAAAGCTGACCTCAGCGCCCTTACGTCGCCAGTCTTCTACCAAGCTCATCAGGCGAATAGAATCTAACCCCGAATCCAACAGATTCTCTTCAGTACTCACCTGCAGCGGCGGCAGCTGTAATAATTCACCAAGCTGCTGCCTCAAGACCTGAGTGACTGAAACGGGAGAGAGCAACTCAGATAGTGGCATTTCTGCACTGTTTAATCCTGTATGATTAGCACTTACAGAATTCGACAGCATTTCAATCACCGTTTGGTTCGGTAACGTAATGCCACAGCGCTGAGCGACATAATTCATCGCCATATGGTGATAGTCCACAGAAAAGTCAGCAATAGCATCTCCTACCAAGAAGGGTTGAATATCATTCATAAATGCATCACAAGCCGTTGCTAGACAACCGATATGACCGTAAACCCCGCAGATGATCAGCTGGTCTCGGCCCTCTTGCTGCAGCAACGTTTGCAGCTGTGTCCGCTGAAAGGCGCTGTATCGCCATTTTGTTAAGACGCGATCGCCGCCGCTGGGCATCAGTACTTCTGCAATAGCCTCTTGTCCAGGATGGGCACTCAATCCAGGCCCCCAAACATCAGTCAGCAACCCGCGATCTTCCTCAGATTGTTCTACTATCTGAGCGGTATAGAAAACTGGAATTCCTAATGACTGGCAGCATGCCTTTAAAACAACAATATTTTGAAGCAGTTCTGTAATCGGAGATTGCTGGGCATCAAAGAAATTTAGAAAATAGTCCTGCATGTCATGAATGAGCAGTGCTGCCCTGGGAGCCTGAGCTTCCCAGCTCGCACGGCTTGAGGGGAACTCTGTCGCTGTAGGCATGCGGTAAGCAGGAAGTTGAGGAATGGTCATCAGATGTCTCCTGAAAGAAATGGGTTGAAGCCTGTAAACGTGAAAGTGGTCTAATGTAGGTTCTGCACTTTGCTAGAACTTTGCTACAAGCAAGCTTTGCTATAACCGAGCCCTTAGCGCTTTCTTATCGACTTTGCCTGCGCCAGTTTTGGGTAGGGCCGCGAGCCATTCTAGCTGGTCTGGAATCTTGTAATGGGCTAAGCCGCGATCGCGCAAAAAAGCTTTCACCTGGTCGATCTCAATGCTGTTGTCTCCTATCGAATCATTTGAAGAAACATCGTTTTGCGCGACTACAAAAGCGCCAATACGCTCTCCTAAAAAGGGATCTGGCATGCTGACAACAGCCGCAGCGCAAATATTGGGATGAGTCAACAGATGCTGTTCAATCTCTTTACTGCTGATCTTTTCGCCGCCTTTGTTGATTTGCTCCTTGGCACGGCCCTCTACAATGATCTGCCCAGACGGGCTTAGCCGGACAAGATCGCCCGTTCGATAAAATCCATCCGGTGTAAATGCCCTTTTGTTGTGTTCAGGGGCTTGGTAGTAGCCCCGGATGGTGTAAGGGCCTCGGGTCAACAAATTCCCAGTTTCTCCAGGAGAAACCGGCTGATCTAGATTGTCCACAATCAGAATCTCATCGGCGGGAGAAATCGGTAGACCTTGAGTATGCAAAATCACCTCTTCTGTATCGTCAAGCCGCGTGTAGCACACTAGCCCTTCTGCCATGCCAAATACCTGTTGCAATCGACAGCCCAGAATAGGTGAAATACGTCTGGCAACTTCTGGAGCAAGCGGGGCTCCTCCAACCTGCAATATCTGCAAACTTGAGAGATCGTGACTGCGGGTGGCGGTAGCATCTAGCCAGATAGGAACCAGCGGCGGAACCAACGCGGTGATAGTGACTTGTTCACGCGCAATTAGTGCAAAAGTTTCGTCAGGATTGGGGTGATGAGCGAGGACGACGCTTCCTCCAGCGTAAAGTGTACCAAGACTACCTGGAGAGCTCAGTGGAAAATTGTGGGACACTGGCAAAGCCGCTAGATAGACGCTCTCAGGCGCTAGCGCACAGATTTTGGCGCTAGCTCTGACGCTGTATAGATAGTCGGCGTGGGTTCTGGGAATGAGTTTGGGCGTACCGGTGCTGCCGCCTGAGAGCTGAAAAAAAGCAACAGCTTCAGCTTTGGGCTCAGATAGAGCAAGCGGCTGTAGGTAGAGTTGATCGAGGGCCACAAATTCCTGTTCCTGACCAACAACGATAATGTGTTGTAAACTACCGTGCTCAGGCATCAGGGTACGCGCCAGAGCTCGATAGTCAAAGTGTCCATCGCTATCAGCAATAATGTAAGCAGCCGCCTCAGTTTTTAATAGAAAGCTGTGAATTTCTGTGCGACGATGGGCCGGCAGTGCTAGGACGGGCAGTGCCCCTAAGCGGGTGAGCGCAAAGAACACGGCAAAGAATTCTGGAATATTGGGGAGTTGAACAATGACGCGATCGCCTGCCGTAATTCCCAAAGATTGTAACCCCGCCGCCAGCTGATCGGCCCGCTGATTCAGGTCTGCGTAGCTCCAGCGGTCGTTTCCACTGACTAGGGCCGTCCGCTGAGCATAGCGCTGTGACTGCTGCCGTAGCATTTGGCCAAACGTCTGAGGCTGCCAATAGCCTAAATTGCGGTAGCGATCGGCATATGCTTTGGGCCAGCGCGGACAGTCTGCCTGCAAACCCTCTTTCTGTAAGGGTTGAAAAAGTTGTTCAATCACAGTCTTGCCTCCAACAGATGCTCTAGGTCCAGCGCTTTGAGCATGGTGCGAAATTTAGCAGACGTTTCAGCCAGCTCCTTTGCAGCGGTCGATCCAGCTACGATACCGGCCCCTGCATATAGCCGCAGATGGCGACCTTCCGCCTCGCCACAGCGAATGGTCACAGCCCACTCGCCATCACCCTGACTATCAACCCAGCCCACAAGACCCGTGAAGTAACGCCGCGCAAACGGTTCAATCGCGTGAATGGCCGAATAGGCACATTGGGTAGGCGCACCGCAGATGGCAGGCGTCGGGTGTAAGGCCAGGGCCAGAGAAAGGGCACAAGTCTCTGAGTTTTTCAATGTGCCTTGCAGATAGGTAGACAGATGGATCATGCTGTCGGTCTGGAGAATGTCAGGGGTTGGGGGCACTGCTAGGTCATGACAAAACGGGCGCAGTGCCTCTGCCATCGCCTCAACCACCACCGCATGTTCGCGCCGATCTTTATCAGAGTTCATGAGCGCTTCAGCCCGCTGTTGATCAATGATTGGATCACCACTACGAGGCGCTGAACCCGCTAATGGATTGGCTTCTACCTGCATTCCCCGCCGCCGAACTAACAGTTCAGGGCTAGCACCAACCAAGTGATGGCGCGAGTGCTGAAGAAAAGAGTGTGTATTTTTAGAATCAAGCTGTTTTACGAATGCAGATTGCTTTTCTGGAGCCAGCGTCTTCTCTGATGCGAGCTGTTTCTCTGATATAAACGACTGCTTTGGCGCAGACTGCTGGCAGCGGGCTAAATTAACAAGATAGGTGTAGCCGTAGCGGTTAGAGCGAGCTAGTCCGTTTAATAATTCGCCTAGATGAGGCATTTGAGCAAATGACAATTCAAGCGAACGAGATAGAACAATCTTAAGTAGCTCCGATTGCTGAATGTACTCCAGCGCTTGTTCAACCCCCTCCATGTAGCTAGCAGGCTCTGGGAGCATCTGTAATCTACAAGCGTTAGAGGCCGATGCTTTAGGTTTAGGAGCAACACTCATATTTCTGTCATTTCTCAGCGGGCCTGCTCGGTGAAGACGATCGGGCATAAACAGGTGAACGTTGGCACTGTCATCAAAGGGAATCGCCCCCACTAATGGCAGCTTTGATAACCCGCGCTGAGATTGCCGATCGAACAGTGCGACCGCCTGCTTCGGTAGATCAGGGTAAGCCAACGCTCCTTTTTGAGCGGGTAAAATGTCTCGAATACCTTGGGCCAACATAGTTTGGTGAGGTGTCGCCAAGAAAAACGATGTCTCGTGGTCGGAGGCCTCTAGCAGCGCTGTGGCACTGTTTAGCTGGCTTTGTGACTGGCTTTGCGGCTGATTGGGGAAAATCTTTTGGGCAGTATTTTTCATCAGAATCTCTTGTAAGGGCCTTAGCATATTCTTTGGAGGGTGATGGATAGGTTGTTGCAAAAAATGAGTATCAAGCGCCTAATGTCGCTCCGCCATCTACTCGCAAATCGTGCATCGTAATATGACAAGCCTGTTCAGAAAGCAAAAACAAAATGCCTTCTGCAATATCTTTGGGACTGGCTATTTTCCCTAAAGGGATACCTGTTCTAAATGTGTTTAGCGATCCTTTTATGACAGCGTCCTTAGCGGTGTCGTCAGTCCAGAACATGTGCTGCATAGGCGTATCTGTAGAGCCAGGAGAAACGACATTACAGCGGATACCAGAGCTAGCAAGTTCTAAGCCTAGACACCGGGTAAAGTGAGTCGCAGCCGCTTTAGACGCAGCATAGGCAGACATCTCTTGGCGGGGTACACTAGCCGCGTTGGAGCCAACGGTTACAATTGCACCGTTTTTACGAGGAATCATGGCCTGTGCGACACTGCGAGAAATGTTAAAGACGCCTGTTGTATTCACCGCAAAGGTGCGGCTCCAATCTGTGTCAGTCAAGGAAACAACAGGCTTTGGCACAAGAACGCCTGCTACATTCACCAGTCCGGCAATGGCTCCTATATTTTTCTCGATATGATCAACAATCTTCTTTACCGCTAGGCTATCGCTAACGTCAACTGGGTAGGGCTCAAACTGCGGCGAAGCTAATTCTATTCTCAAGGATTCCAGCTTTTCGGGCTGGATGTCGAGTCCGATAACGGTTGCGCCAGCTTGGAGGAGCGATCGCACAACCGCCGCACCAATGCCCTGAGCTGCCCCCGTTACTACAATGAGTTTGTCAGTAAAGTCAAACATATATTTCACGAGTCATCTATTTTATGAGTCATCTATTGCCGCGCTCCACCCTAGCTGGGCGCGACTTTCCGTAATCATTTCAGCCAACAGACACCGCAGAGACAGCACGCCTTGAGCCGGTTCTAAAAAATCAATTCGTAAGGACTGGCTCTGGTTAGGTCCTGTGACCTCAAGCGTCATCCCAGCGGCATCTAACTGAGCAATGCTTGCCTGTTCTGCCCAATCCATTGCCCGATCTTTGGGAGGCACAGCCTTGGCGCAGGCCAATATGTCCTCAAGGTGATCTTGGTTTAAATGCCGGGTGATTGCCAGCAGTAATTTATCAGTTAGGGGAGCGCCATTTCGCTGGCGATCCGTCTTTGAAGTTGCCGGCTTTGAATTTGCTGGCTTTGAGGTTGCCGTCTTTGAGGTTGCCAGCTTTGAATCTGTCAAGGGTTACCTCCATAGCAGTCTAGCTGCCGTATTGTGTGATTTGTATTGCGTGACGATGCTCGCTATTACTGTTCTTTAGTGCTTACTTTCAGGCGTTCTAAATCTTGGGAATGCTCGATTTCAGGGGTTAGATCTGGGCTAAAAATCACTTTTGTTGCCAACCAAACACTCGCTAGGCAAACAACAAAACCAATGAGAAAGACGCCAACATAGCCTAGGGCGGCGGCAATAAATCCACTGAATGCAGGCACCCCAACATGGTGACCCAGCACGTACACCGACGATTGCAGCGTATAATCGCTCCCTGCTGTTGCTGGGCGGCTTTTGTCCATCATCACGGTGAATAGCGCTGTACTGGCAACACTGCGAGCAAACACTTCTCCAGTACTAACGGTATAGAGCACAAGCGGATCGCGAATACCGATTGCAGGCAGGGTGAGTGCAGCAACTGCGATCGCCTGCAATAGCCCGAACAAAATCAGCGCGCGTCTACGACCCAACGGTTCAATCAGTACGCCTGCTAGTAGCGAACCGATAATAGCCGCACCCGATCCTACAATCCCAGTCATCCAGCCGATATCCGCCATCGACAGGCCCAGATCTACCAGCAATGGACGAAACATAGTTGCGGCCATACTGCTACCGGTGGCATAGAGCAAGATAAAGAACAACCACAACAGTGACTGCGGTCGCCTCACAAAACTCAGCAGCGTCTTGAAATAGTCCAAAACAGATTTTCTCGCACTGAGGAATCGACCAGAACGGGCAATACCTGCTGTTCTCTCTAGCGGTCGGGCTCTGGTCGGCTCCCGATAGGACAGCAGGGGCAGCAGTGCCAGCAAAACGCCCCCCGCCAACAGCCATACGCTGACCTGCCAGCCCAGCTGATTCAAGGTGAGGAGCAAAACGCCGCCGCCCAAGATCCCTCCCATGGCTCGCCCGGCGCTTTGAATACCGTTCCCCCAGCCTCGTTCATGGGGATCTAGCAGTCCGATGGCCAAAGCATCAGTGGCAATATCTTGAGTGGCAGCTAGCGTTACCACTAAAAACACGCCCTGGAAGAGTAAAACCTCATTGTTGTTTAAAGTGTCGAGGGAGGCACAGGCAACTAGTGTGAGAGCAAGCAGAATCTGAGTGCCTATAATCCAAGATTTATAGTGTCCCCATCTTCGAGAGCCGTAGCGGTCTACCAGTGGAGCCCAAAGAAATTTTAGAATCCAGGGTAGGGTAAGCAATCCCATCAAGCCAATGACCTGTAGTGACGCGCCCTGCTGGCGTAAGAAAATAGGTAAGGCTCGAAAGAAAAAAGCAGCGGGTAAAAACTGA
The DNA here is from genome assembly GCF_000155595.1 of Synechococcus sp. PCC 7335. NCBI lineage: Bacteria > Bacillati > Cyanobacteriota > Cyanophyceae > Synechococcales > Synechococcaceae > Synechococcus > Synechococcus sp. PCC 7335. Next base: position 866,375 of record NZ_DS989904.1, read on the forward strand.
GAGGTATAAAGACAGCTCAACAACACAAACTTTCTGCGTGGAGAAAGAGTCTCTTTAGCTTTTAATTGAACACTTGGGGCCATGAGTTAAAGTAGGGCTAAGTTTTTAGAGGGCTTGTCAGGCTTATGGGTTTAGGTAAAGCTGTTGTAAAAAGATTTTGTTTGTTGCGATAAAGCTTGATTATCAAAGCGATCAAAACTCGTAGCTAACCGAGCCAAGCACCGTAAAGGGATCGCCGGGCTCAATGCCTCTGGTTCGAGTGCGCGGTGTACCCTCAATAAAGCTCACATCGAACAGGTTCTGAAAATTGAGGCCAAATTTCCAACGATTTCGCTCGTAGGAGACAGCGGCGTTGGTCAAAAAGTAACTATCTAGATCAAAGCTGTTGCTCAAATCGCCTTGGCGCTCGCCGACCCAGTTCAGCCCGAGGCCAAAGCCTAAGCCTGTCAGGTCTCCTGATTGAATTTCATAGTTTGTCCATAGGCTGGCGCTGTGTTCTGGCACACCTGGCAATGGGTTGCCTGTCTCAATGGAACTGTCTTCTGTTAGCGCTGAATCAATGTAGGCGTAGGACGCAACGACATTCCAGGCTGGTGAAATTTCTCCGATCACATCTAGCTCAATGCCTTGGCTCTGTTGCTCTCCTGTCGCTACCGAAAATCTGGGATCGTTTAGATCGGTCGTAGCAACATTTTGTTTGGTCAGATTAAAGTAAGCGAGAGTCGCGAGCAGATTGCCCTCAAACAGTTCTGTTTTGAGACCCACCTCAAACCCCTCGCCTTCTTCGGCTGCTAGCGGTTCGCCATCAACCGTGACGGCTGCACTAGGAAAAAAAGAACGAGAGTAGTTTGCATAGAGAGAAAGATTTTCAATCGGCTGATAAACCAGCCCTATTCTGGGGCTAAAGGCATCTTCGGTTAGATCTACCTCGGTAGTAACACCTCGACTAGTAGTTACTGTTGTTTGCTCCACCGTTTCGTAACTAAAGCCTGCCACCAAGATCAGATTGTCTAGCAGGTCAATTTGGTCTTGTGCATAGATCTGCAGACTATTGGTATCAATGCGATCGCTTCTAGTGGGTACATCACCGCGCTCGGGTCGAGGTGGCGTCCCATAGACAGGATCAAAGATATTAATCGGCGTTCTTGACGGTCCTGGCGAAAAATCAGTAAAAGAATCTGAATCCAAGCTGTAACGAGCTAAATCAACCCCAACTAGCAAAGTGTGATCAACCGGCCCAGTAGAAAATTCACCCACCACATTAGTCTGCAGGGCCAATGTTTTGTTATTGACATCTTGCTCGGCAAAGACCCGATTAAGATCGCCTGTGGCCTCATCGAGTCCGCCAATAAAGGGGAAACTCAAGGTGGCGCTAATGTCATCACTTTGGTTGAGATAGCGAAACGCATTGCGGATTTTCCACGTGTCGCTAAAGCGATGTTCTAGATCGTAGCCGACGTTAGAAAACTCACTCGAAATGCTGTCGTCGGGTTCACCGAGGATGCGATCGCGAGGAATATCGGCAACCTCATCGCCCAAGGCTACCAGCCCTGGATTGAAGGGGCGATCGTCATTCAGATACTCTAGCTGGAGATTGAGATCGGTGCGATCATTAATTCGCCAGGCTAGATCTGGCGCTACAAAGAAACGCTCAGATCTCTCATCAAAATCTTGAAATTCATTTTCATTTTGATAGACGGCATTGAGTCGATAAAGTAGACGGTTGTCTTCTGTGAGAGGGCCTGAGATATCAATCTGGGGACGCACTGAGCCGCGACTATCGGTTTGCAGCCCGATCTCGTAAAACGGTTGCTCCAAAGGCGCTTTAGAAACAATATTGAGGATGCCGCCTGGCTCACTTTGGCCAAATAGAACTGAAGCAGGCCCCCTTAGCACCTCAATGCGTTCGATATTGGCAATCTCTGGAAATCCTTGCCCAGCCGCATCTCCGTTGTCATTAGGGCTATACAGCCGAAACCCATCTCGATACACAGAGACCCCGTTAAACCCTCTCAGACTGATCTGAAAGCCTCTACCCTCAGTCGAATTAACCGATGCCCCGCTGAGATTACGCAAGGCATCTCCTAGATCCCTCACCTGCTGATCCTCTAATACCTGCCGAGGAATCACCTGAACTGAAGCAGGCGTTTCTAGAATAGGCGTATCGGTGCGGGTGGCGCTGCTAGCATTGGGGACAAAGTAATTATCTTGTACTTGCCCGCCCGTCACGATAATTTGGATAGCGTCATCTGATCCTGAACTGCCTGGGACTGGGTCACCTGCGATCGCATCTTCGCTAGGATCTGGCATAGGTTCTGGCATAGGATCTGGCATGGAATCTTGAGCGGTAGAGGCTCTAGCAATCGCCCTGACTGTCAGCATCGTTGCAACCGTTGTCACAGACAGGGTGGGCGGCGCTTCAGTCCCTGTGATGGCAATGCGTACCTGGTTATCAGGTCGATTGTTGATATCAATGAAGGCAATATCTGCATTGGGCGCACTGATAGCAAAGCGCTCCGCCTCAGGCAGGTTCAAGATGGCATTGGGAATATCTAGAATTGCCGCATTGCCTGCCACAGACAGCTCGGGCGTGATTAGTTCGCCCGTCGTTTCTAGCTGTAGCGCGATTCCTGCTGCGGTCTCTTCTAGCTGAATATCTGTTATTTCCACGACTTCAGCGGCTGGCTCAGCTAGATCAGACTGCGTTAGCCATCTCTCTCGTAGCCATCTATCTGTTGTAACCGTTGGGGTACTGGCCTCATCTGGCTTCGCATCTGACACTGTCATATCCATCGCTGAAGCATTTTCTTTGAGTACGCTTTCACTTGCGATCGCGGCTGGTCCTAGCAGCAGCCCACAACCCGCCATCAGTTGGACTAACCAACCACCCCATCTCATCCGCGTCGCAGTCATGCTTACTTTCATCGCAACAAATGGGATTCATTCTCAATAATCTAGACAAGAAGATAGTAGCCGATGGGTTCTGTTGTTTTCTGTCTCAAGCGGACTTTTTTTCTGTCTCAGGCGGACTTTTTAGATAGCCAACAGCCGGATGCAGCTGCACGCAGAAGGCTAACGCCTGCGGCTGTTTGTTTTGATGGGCTCGCCTCTGGGCCTAGATATAGCAATGGCCGGATGCATTCGGTCATTGCTGACCACTTAGCTCTATGTGCAACAAGGGTTCTACCTGTTGGAAATGTGTAGAGCTAAGTGGCGAAGGCTATAGACCAGACGGTTAACGCTGCTGCATTTGATAGGCTTTAGGGCTGATTCCAAAGGTACGCCGAAAGGCCACACTAAACGCTTCGGGGCTGGTATAGCCAACGCGCTGAGAAACACTCGCAATCGTGGCTTTAGGCAACAACAACAGCTGATGAGCCTGCTGCATTCGATAGATGTGTAAGTAACCAAATACAGTAGTTCCAAATACCTGACGAAACCCCTGCTTTAGCTTGCGGTCATTAATACCAACTTGATGAGCCAACTCCATGAGCTTTGGCGGATTAGCGGCCTGGCTGAGCAAAATATCCCTGGCATAGAAGATTCGATCGACTTCCTCTTCTCTTAAGCCGGAAGCTAGATCAGGTGAAAGATCAGACGACGCTGTCCGATAATGATGGTTCGACAATATTTGATCAAAATATAGACTGATCAACTCAGTGGCTTTGCCCTCAAGATATAGGCGCTGAGGTAGCCCACGATACGGACAGTTCAAGAGCTGTTGTACGGTCGCACTCATTACCGTAGTCATGGTGTGCGTTTGAAAGTAATCCGCTGAATCGCACTTGGCGATCGCTCTACCTAAAGGTCTCGGCAGTTGTTTCATCATCTCCCGGTCGGCCAAGCCAATGGCTTCAGGCTGAATATGCAGGTGAACCAGCAGCAGACGTTTGGCGGCATATTCTATCGTCCGATCCGCGCTGCGTAATATTCCTAAACTTGCTTGCCCGGCCTGAAGCTGAATCGCTTGTTTAGCATTGGAACTGCGCCCCCGAATTTTCCCTTCAACGCAAAAACTCATTCCCAATGTGGTGGTACTACCCGAGGTTTTTTGGCTAACAACAGCTTTTTCTCGAAATTTTAAATCGTGAACCATTAGACTTAGCCCAGGACGCAGTTGCCAACGTTGGCTGAGGCCATCGCAAACTTGATTAGGCAACTTAGAAATTTCAGTGCAGTTAGAATCTCTTACCGACTGAACATTATTGAGACTGTACTGTGGCGCTTCGTGCTTCAGAACCTGCAAGGATCCGCCAGTAGATTGAGCGAGATTATTTGACTGCATAAGTCAATACGAGTATTCCGCGTTATCGTTTCGTCAGCCTGTATTGTTATCGGCGAGTCTGAACTATCTCCTATTTTTTGCTGACTCGGTTGGGTAAAGTCGCTTGAGGCGACTATACCTTTATCGATGGAAATATCATCGCTATCTCGAGAGACAGCGATACACTACATCCAACCATAAATGAGAATAAATATCAATAGAAGATGGTGAGCATAGGGACCAGCGTGAAACAGTCATTACACACTGGTCGTTTGGCCTGTTAAAGCTTTTAGACTGTGAATCGTGGGCCTACTACTTCGCGACGCCCTCATTCAAGTCAGGTAAGTTAGGTTTTGATTCACCCAGCAAGGTTCCAGAAAATTCCCCATCATCGTTCCCGCCACCGTTCCCGCTGGCATCTATTTGAGCCTTCTTATCGACGGTAAAGCCTTTGATCACGATATAGAGAACTGGAACGATGAATAGGCTGAGGAAAGTCGCCACTAGCATCCCGCCGAAAACCGCCGTGCCTAGCGACTGGCGACTGCCCGCGCCCGCACCCGTCGCAATCACCAGCGGGAAGATACTGCTCAGCGTAGAGATCGCCGTCATTAAAATTGGTCGCATTCTCTGCTGGGCTGCTTCTAGCGCTGCTTCTGTGATAGAGCGACCCTGGCAGCGCAGCTGGTTGGCAAACTCCACAATCAGGATCGAGTTTTTACTGGCTAGGCCAATCAGCATCACCAGTCCGATTTGGCAGTAGACATCGTTGGGCAAGCCGCGGATGGTCTGAGCAATCAGCGCCCCAAATACAGCTAGCGGCACCGCAAAGAGGATGATCACCGGATCGACATAGCTTTCGTATTGAGCAGCCAACACTAGAAAGACTAAGGCAATACCTAGTCCAAAGATAATAGGGGCTTGATTGCCGCCTTCGATCTCTTCTAACGCGGTTCCTGACCACTCATAGCCAAAGCCGGCAGGCAGCACCTGGTCGGCAACGTTTTCCATGGCGGTAATTGCCGCACCAGAGCTAACCCCTGGCGCTGGGGCGCCGTTGATAGCGATCGAACGGAAGAGGTTGTAGTGGTTGATGGTCTGGGCACCCGTGGTAGCGGTAGTAGAAACCAGATTGCTCATTGGTATTAGGTTACCGGTTTGCGATCGCACATACAGGTTGTTAATATCACTTGGCGTCGATCGATACTGCTGGTCGGCTTGTACATAGACTCGGTACGTCCGGCCCTGCAAATTGAAGTCATTCACATAGCGCGATCCTAGGTTGGTCTGAAGCGTGCTGAAGATGTCGCTAATGCTGACGTTGAGGGCTTTAGCTTGGTCGCGGTTGACATCGATAGCAATCTGCGGCGTGCTAGCAGCGTAGGTACTAAAGACATTTTGCAGCTGTGGATTTTGGTTAGCAGCACCCATAATGGCGCCCATACTATTGACCAAATCATTCAGCTCAGCATTACCGCGCCTGTCTTGAAGCTGAAATTCGAAGCCACCAAAGCTACTTAGGCCTTGGATAGCCGGTGGGTTCACTGGCAGGAGACGGGCCTTGGTACTGCTCATTAACGGTCCACGCACCCGGTCGATGATTTCGAAGGCGCTGGCATCCCGCTCTCCCCAAGGATTTAGCGTAGTAAAGATAACGCCGCTGTTGGCAGTATTACCACTAAAACCAAAGCCGCCAACTGCGAAGGTCGCTCTCACCTCTGGCTGAGCGAGCAGAATTTCTTCGGCTTCTGCCATGACTTCGCTGGTGTAGTTGAGCGAAACGCCCTCTGGGCCGCCAATAATGGTAATGAAGTAACCTTGGTCTTCATCTGGCAAGAACGCCGAAGGGACAGTGGTATACAGCCATGCAGTCAGGACCAGTGAGGCGACAAAGGCAGCAATCACAACGGGCTTAAACTTGGTCAGCTTTTGTAGGGCGTTGCCGTAGCGATCACGTAGCCAATCGAGCGCATCGTTAAACGGGTTAAACAGCTTGGCTCGCCAGCCAGTCGGCTCTGATCTTGTGCGGAACAGTAGGCCAGAAAGCGTTGGGGTAAGGGTTAGTGCATTGAACGTGGAAATGGCGATCGCAAAGGCAATCGTCAGCGCAAACTGTCGGTACAGCGCGCCGGTTGTGCCTGGGAAGAAAGCAACCGGCACAAAAACCGCCATCAGCACTAGCGAAGTCGCAATCACCGCGCCCGTCAGCTCTCTCATCGCCTCGATTGCCGCCTCAACCGGATTCAACCCGCGCTGATTAATCTTCGCGCTAATGTCTTCAACCACAACGATGGCATCGTCGACCACCATCCCGGTTGCTAACGTCAAGCCAAACAGCGTCAGGCTATTAATCGAAAAGCCAAACAGCTTCACGATTGCAAACGTCGCTACTAGAGAGACTGGAATAGTAATCGCTGGGACCACCGTCGTTCGCCAGTCCTGCAAGAAGATATAGATCACTAGTACGACCAGCCCAACGGCCTGAATCAGTGTCCACAGGACGCTTAGTAAAGACTGCTCTACGAACTCAGTCGTATCAAACCCAATGCCGTACTCCATCCCCGGCGGAAAGTCTGATGCTAGCTCGGCCATTCGCGCCTTCACACCTTGGGCTACCGCGAGGGCATTACTTCCTGGGAGCTGAAAGATACCTAGACCAATCGCTTCTTGCCCACGGAAGCGCAAGAACGAACTGTAGCGCTCGGCTCCGAGTTCTGCTCTACCGACATCTCGCAGCCGAATCAATTGGCCCGCCTCACCCGTTTGCAGCACCAGATCCTCAAATTCTTCTGGTGTTCGCAATCGACTTTCAGCTCGCAGGTCAATTTGAAAGTCTTGATCGCTAGCGACAGGCGGTTGACCAATTTGACCGGCGCCGACCTGAATGTTTTGCTCTTGCAGGGCCAAGACTACATCATCCGCCGTTAAGCCTCGCCCTGCTAATTCTTGTGGATCGAGCCAGATCCGCATAGCATAGGTGCGCTCACCAAAGATCACAACGTTACCCACACCTGGCACCCTCTGTAGCGCATCTGCGACGTACAGATCGGCGTAGTTACTTAAGAACGTGTCGTCGTACTGGTCGTCTTCGGTGTACAAGCTCATTGCCAGCAGAATATTGCTGGTCTCTTTAGAGACGGTTACGCCTGTTTGATTAACAGTCTCTGGAAGCTGGGGTTCTGCAAGAGAGACTCGGTTTTGGACATCGACAGCAGCGATATCTTTATCGCGAGTTGAATCAAAGGTAACGACGATGTTGCTAATACCGTCATTACTGCTATTAGAGGTCATGTATCGCATGCCCTCTACACCATTGATCTGTCGTTCAATGATGGAAGTTACCCCCCGTTCAACGGTTTCTGCATCTGCGCCGATGTAGTTCGCAGTGACATTGACCTGCGTCGGACTGATATCCGGGTACTGGGCAATGGGCAAGGTGGGAATACTGACCGCCCCCGCTAATAGCAAAATTAAGGCACAGACAGTAGCGAATACGGGCCGCTTAATAAAGTAGTTGACGAACATGAAAACGCCGAGGAGAGGAGAGGAAAAAAGCTAATACGCCAAGCAGATTGTAAAGCCGGGCCTTAACCCTCCGGCGGACTGCTACCACCGCTAGTGTCGATAGGCACGCCGTCACGAAGGTTCAATATGCCTTCTGTGATAATGGTGTCGCCGGCTTCTAGGCCTTCTAGCACCTGATATTCGTTGCCCTGCAGGCTGCCTAGCTCTACGGGCATCAGCTTTGCTACGGTAGGTGGGGGACCATCTGCTTGCCCTCCGGCTTGTCCAGGCGGTGGACCGCTATCCTCGCCTTCTTCAGGAGGATCGGGTTCACCTGGAACAAACACAAAAGTCTCCCCGCCCAATCTCGTGATGGCAGTGGAAGGGATCAAGATACCTGGACGCTCATCCCAAATGACCCGAACCTCTAGGCGCTGATCGTCTTGAAGCGGCTGACGCGGGGTGGAAAATCGGGCCTCGGCGAGAACGGTTTGAGTATCGGTATCAGTAGTCGGCGAAATGAAGTTAATCGCACCCGTTGCAATAGTATCGTCACTGCCAAACAAGCTCAGTTCGACTGGCAGTCCTGTTCGCAGCCGATCTGCTTCGTTGATCGGAATCGCGATTTCCAAATCAAGATCTTGATTTTGAGTGATGGTTGCTAACTGGTCACCCGCTTGTACATAGTCACCTAAGTTCACAGGGATATCGCCAACGATGCCTGCTATTGGGGCAGTAACTGTCTTGTCTAAAAGATCTTGCTGGGTTGCTGCGGCGTTAGCGTTAGCTTGTTCGAGGGTGGCTTCTGCTCCTGTCAGACTCGCTTCTAGAGCGGCGATTTCTTCTCTAGACGAGGCTAGGGCGGACTCAGCAACGGTACGATCGCGAACCACTTCATCTAATTGATTCTGGGGCAATGCGCCTTGTGCCACTAGCGCCGCTGTCCGATCATAGTCGTTATTCCGTAGCTCTAAATCCGCGAGCAGCTCGGTTTGCCTAGCTCTAGCCGCACGCAATTGAGCCCTAGCCGTATCGCGACTAGAGCGGGCAGCACTCACGCTTGCTAGCGCCGCATTGTAGTCAGATTGCGATCGCTGCGAGCTTAGCTGCATAATCGGTGCACCTGCCGCAACAGTATTACCCGAATCCACAAAAATTTGGACGATACGACCGTCTGCTTCTGGCTGCAAACTAACGCCAGCTTGAGCATCTAGGATACCGACGAACTCAGCGCTGTCTTGCAAAGACTCTGATTCTAACCGCTCTACTTCGACAGCAACCGGGGGCGGCCCTTGCATCCCTGGGTTTCCTCTACTCGCAAAAACACGCCAGAACAAAAAGCCCAGTCCGCCTGCTAATAGCAGGAGGCCTAGCCAGGCAATCCATTTACGAGACGGTCGCCGTTTAAGAGAGCCGATCACAGAATCAGAAGTGGTCGCCATTATGGAATGCCTGAGAAGTTTTCGTGCTAGGGGCCTTATGTGAGTATATCTAAACTGGTCGGTTTGGTTTAGTTTTATTGAAAGGAAAACGCTAGCGAATGGTCGCTCTACCTGTGTGGCTCTAGAATCTCGGTGACGCTGCAATTGTGGATAGCTCTAATACTTGATGCATCTATCCACAGTCAGACTAGCGCAAGACCTAATCAGCTGGGTGAGATGAGTTCTGTAACGATCAACGCTTAATTCTAGCAAGCGCTATTGATAGCGTTTATACTTCGAAATACCTTGCGAAGGTTACTATATCTGGTGGGGGAATCGGTCATCTATCAATGGGGAATCGGTCGATAGGGAATCAGTTAGGGAATAAATACTTTTCGCGTCCATCAGCTCTACTTTTAATGGATTTTAATGAGAGTTTAATGAGATAGTTAGCAGTAGGGTAGTAGGTTTGTACTTTACATCTAGTACTTCATTGACTGACTACTCGTCTGAGTATTCGATCCACAGCGTCCTCGTCTTTTGGAGAAGTTGGTATGTCTTTTGTTGGTTTGCACATTCATAGCGACTACAGCCTGCTAGACGGTGCTAGCCATATTGATCCGTTAGTCGACAGAGCGCTAGAGTTGGGGATGGATGCGATCGCTCTAACAGACCATGGCGTCATGTACGGTGCGATTGAGCTGCTAAAGGTATGCCGCAAAAAAGGCATTAAGCCAATAATCGGCAACGAGATGTACGTGATCAACGGTGACATCACCAAGCAAGAAAAGCGGCCAAAATATCACCAGCTCGTCCTCGCCAAGAACGACATCGGCTACAAAAATTTAGTCAAGCTCACTACCGTTTCTCACTTAGAAGGTGTTCAGGGCAAGGGGCTTTTTTCCCGCCCCTGTATTAACAAAGATTTGTTAGAGCAGTATCACGAAGGGCTAATTATCACTAGCGCCTGCTTAGGGGGAGAAATTCCCCAAGCCATTCTTAAAAAGCGGCTAGATGTCGCTCGTAGAGTTGCCCAGTGGTATAAAGATTTGCTCGGCGATGATTTCTACTTAGAAATTCAAGATCACGGTTCACCAGAAGATCGAATCGTGAATGTAGAGATTGTTCGAATTGCTCAAGAACTCGACATTAAAATTGTTGCTACTAACGATTCTCACTTTATTTCTTGTGTTGATGTAGAAGCCCATGACGCGCTGCTGTGCATTCAAACTGGCAAGCTGATTTCAGAAGATAAGAGACTACGCTACAGCGGTACGGAATATCTGAAGTCAGAAGCAGAGATGCGCCGCTTATTTCGTGACCACATAGCGCCTGAGATCATTGAAGATGCGGTCTCAAGAACTCAAGAGGTAGCTGACAAAGTTGAAGAATACAACATCCTGGGAAATCCTCAGATTCCTAATTTCCCAATTCCAGAGGGTCATACCAAAGAAAGCTACATGGAAAAGGTGGCTTGGGATGGCTTGCTAGAACGGATGCGTCTAAGCAACCGAGAGGCGCTGACAGATGAGTATCGTGATCGCATGGCCTACGAAGTCGCAATGATGCACCAAATGGGCTTTGCCACTTACTTTCTGGTCGTATGGGACTATATCAAATTTGCACGTGATCACAACATCTCAGTCGGACCGGGGCGCGGTTCGGCCGCAGGTTCACTCGTTGCTTACGCCATGGGCATCACCAACATCGACCCGGTTCATCATGGACTGTTGTTTGAGCGGTTCTTAAACCCCGAGCGTAAATCCATGCCGGATGTTGATACAGATTTCTGTATCGAAAAGCGTGAAAAAGTGATCGAATACGTCACCGAAAAATACGGCACCGACCACGTTGCCCAAATCATCACCTTCAACCGCATGACCTCCAAGGCGGTGCTCAAAGACGTGGCCCGCGTGCTCGATATCCCTTACAACGAGTCCGACAAACTCGCCAAGCTCATTCCTGTTTCACGCGGAAAGCCAACCAAGCTCAACGTCATGATTTCCGATAAAACGCCCGATGCGACGTTCAAGGAAAAGTACGATAGCGGCGAACTGATCCCTGGAACTAACGTTACCTTTCAGCGCTGGATTGATACAGCCATCACGATCGAAGGGACCAACAAGACCTTTGGGATGCACGCCGCCGGTGTGGTGATCTCCGAGCATCCCCTAGATACCATTGTGCCTTTGCAACGCAACAACGATGGCTCTGTAATTACGCAGTACTACATGGAAGATGTAGAGGCAATCGGTCTGCTGAAGATGGATTTCTTGGGTCTCCGGAACCTGACCATGATTCAAAAGGCGGTGGATCATATTGAATCAAGGCACAATATCGAAATCGATCTAGATGCGCTACCGCTAGACGATCCAAAGACCTACGAACTGCTCGCAGGTGGAGAACTCGCAGGCGTATTTCAGCTAGAATCTTCCGGAATGCGACAGATTGTCAAAGAGCTAAAACCCTCAGGCCTAGAAGATATCTCTTCTGTGCTAGCGCTTTATCGGCCTGGTCCACTAGACGCGGGGCTAATTCCTAAATTCATCGATCGTAAGCACGGCCGAGAAAAGATCGACTATGCTCACAAGATTCTAGAGCCGATCCTAAGAGAGACTTACGGCATCATGGTCTATCAAGAACAGATCATGAAAATTGCTCAAGACCTTGCCGGATACTCGCTAGGGCGAGCCGATCTGTTGCGTAGGGCGATGGGTAAAAAGAAAATAAAAGAGATGGAGCTGCACCGGGAGGAATTCATTGAAGGAGCGAGGAAAAATGAGTTTCCCCGGAAGAACGCCAACGATCTGTTCGATCAGATGGTGCTGTTCGCAGAGTATTGTTTCAACAAGTCTCACTCTACGGCTTACGGATTTGTTACGTTTCAAACCGCCTATTTGAAGGCAAATTATCCGGTCGAGTACATGGCAGCGCTGCTGACGGCGATCAGTGGCGATCAAGACAAGGTGCAAATGTACATTGCTAGCTGCCTTAGCATGCGTATTCAGGTGCTGCCACCAGATATCAATCGCTCGGAAGTAGACTTTACGCCTTTGGAGAATCAGATTCTATTCGGTCTGTCTGCGGTTCGAAATGTAGGGCTAGGGGCCATTGAAGCGCTGATCAAATCCCGGGAAGAGGAAGGGCCGTTTAAGTCATTAGCGGATTTGTGCGATCGCGTTGATCTGCGCGCTGTCAACAAGAGAGCGCTTGAAGCGCTTATCCTTTCTGGCGCCCTAGAAAGCCTAGAGCCGAACCGTCAGCAGCTCATGCACGATTTAGAGCTAGTCATAGAGTGGGCCCAATCAAGAGCCAAAGACCGCGAAGTCGGCCAGGGGAATCTCTTTGATATGCTCGGCGGTGGCACCAGCAATGAACCCACACATACAACAACCTTTGAATCTGCGCCTAAAGCTCCCCCTATAGAAGACTACGACCCTCAAGAAAGACTAAAGCTAGAGAAAGAGCTTTTGGGCTTCTACATCTCCGATCATCCGCTCAAAAATATTCAGCACTCAGCCAAGATCCTGGCACCCATTGAGCTATCAGAACTTGGAGAAAAGCCTGAAAAAGTCACCCTCAGCGCGATTGTGATGCTCAGCATGGTTAAGCCCGTAACCACCAAGAAAGGAGACTCTATGGCCGTTGTCCAGATCGAAGATTTAACCGGCCACGCTGAAGCGGTCATCTTCCCCAAAGCCTATGCCCGTATTGGTCAATATATCAAACCTGACGCTCGTCTGATGGTGTGGGGCAAAGTCGATCGCCGTGATGATCGCACTCAGATGATTATCGACGATGCTCAGCCGATTGAAACCGTGCGCATGGTGATGCTGGATTTAGACCCTGCGATCGCAGGTGATATCGAAAAACAAAACCGCCTTCGCGACATCCTTAGGGAACATCAAGGAGAAAATAAGTTCGCCGCCAAAACCCCTGTCATTGCCGTCATTCGCACCCACAACCAGAGACAGGCCGTCCGCCTAGGCAACCAATACCGCGTACTCAATGCTGAAACCGCGGTCGCTTCCCTTAAGGCTGCAAACTTCAACGCCCGAACTACTCCCCTGTTAGCGGTATAGTGTTAGCGGTATAGCCAGTTTTTAAGTCGAGTTCAAAAATCTGAAGCGCTTACAGACGTACGTTTGGACATATTAAGCTGCTTAGGAAAGCGAGATTATACTAACTTCTAATTGCTTACCCCAAATTGTCGAAGGGCGTAGCAATACTAGCATCCCTAGGTTTATCGTGTTGAATCGGGGTTATTGGTCTCAAAGTTAGTATGACAGCAACCGTTGCGGTCAAACCGATTCTGGATCCTCACTAGCTCGCGCAATCGAGCGGCCAAGCGTTCCGCTGAGCGGCTAAGCGTTCTGCTTTCTCTTCTGAAGTTAGAATACGCTCGCCATTTTGATCAAACCAACTAGCAGCTCACGAGTTTCGCCCCCAAAAGTCCCCATATACCGACCTAAGGCAAGTCCTGCTTCTTCCATCCAAAAAGGTTCGCCGATCTGTAGTTGATAGCTGCCGTCTACCAATTTATAAACCTCAAAGGGCTGGTGTCTGTCTCTTTGCCAATAGAAAGGGTTGTAAATAATGTAGTAGAGAACGCCAAGATTGCGGTATGTTTCCATCTTTTTGGCATACTCTCCACCGGGTGACCACGAAACCAGTTCGAGCGTCATCAGAGGCACAACATCGTTCTCTTCCCAGACAACATAGCTGCGCCTAAAATTCTCACCTTCTCTATGACGGGGAACGCCTATGCTCAAGAATGCATCTGGGACAACCGGTACTCTAGGGTTACCTTCCGCTGTATGGTAAACACCCATGTCTACTGCAAAAAACCAGTCCTTGCGGTGCTCCCACAGCGTATTGAGCACAAACAATAAGATATTTGGCAGGAGATTTTGATCCTCATTGTCCACAGGGATGTCGTCCGAATCAGGTAGCTCGGAGCCAGAAGGGAGATGCTTCTTCAGCTTTGACTGAACCATAAGGTTGACGGTTGAGTCTACGTCGTAGATATATCCACATAGTAAATTAATTTAGTCTGAATGATTTTAGTCTTCTACGGAGGCTGTCTGAGGTTCGTGTTGGATTGAATTAGCTAGGGCAGTGGCGATCGCATCAATCACCCGTCCAACCTCAGTCACTTCCATACCCAAATCATTCCGACCCTGACTTTTCGGCACCAGCGCCCGCTTGAATCCTAGCTTCGCGGCTTCTTTTAGCCGCAGCTCCATCTGAGAGACGGGGCGAATCTGGCCGCCCAAGCCCACTTCGCCAATTAAAACCAACTCTGGGTCGATAATGCGATCGCGAAAACTCGCCGCTACTGCCACCGCAATCCCTAAATCTGCCGCCGGTTCGCCTACGTTCAATCCCCCCGAAGACGCCACATACGCATCTAGTTTTGAAAGCGGAATGCCCACTCTTTTCTCTAAAACTGCAAGAATTTGTAGCAATCTGTTGTATTCGATTCCTGTGGTCGAGCGCCGCGGTGAACTATAGCTAGTCGGACTGACTAAAGACTGCAATTCCACTACTAGGGGCCGCGTCCCTTCACAGGCAACAATCGTAGCTACGCCAGGGACATTCTCTTCTTGATTGCTCATAAATAGCTCAGAAGGATTGAGCACTTCTTCTAAACCCTTATCCACCATCTCAAACACACCCAGTTCGTGAGTTGCGCCAAATCTGTTCTTTACAGAGCGCAGTAGGCGATGACTCGCAAAGCGATCACCTTCAAAGTACAAAACAGTATCGACTAGATGCTCCAACACTTTTGGTCCGGCGATTGCCCCTTCTTTGGTCACATGTCCCACAATAAACAGAGAAATGTTCTCTTTTTTTGCTAGCTGCATTAGCGCCGATGTACATTCTCGAACCTGTGCAACTGATCCTGGTGCAGAGGTCAGTGCTGAATAGAACAAAGCTTGAATACTGTCGATAACGGCAACCTTAGGCCGCAGCGAATCGAGTTCTTCGAGAATAGTTTCTAGGTTCGTTTCTGGTAGGAGATACAAATTTTCTTGAATACCGTTCGACTGCTCACTCTGGTTGATCCCCAAGCGGAGCGATCGCAGCTTCACCTGCTGCCCAGATTCTTCTGCACACACGTAAAGAATCGGCGTGCCCTTCGCGAGCTGGTTCGCTGTTTGCAAAAGCAGCGTGGATTTGCCGATACCTGGATCTCCTCCTAGCAACACCAAAGATCCGGGCACGATACCCCCACCCAAGACGCGATCTAGTTCGTGATAGCCAGAAGGAATCCGCGTTTGAGGATGGTCCTGAATCTGATCAAACCTTAGCGACAGCCGAGGCACAGGAGGTACTTTCTTGCGCCGAGTACTACTCGTGCGCGATTTCATACTAGGACGAGTGCTCGCCGCCAGCTGAGACTCAACCACCTGCTCAACAAGAGAATTCCAGGTACCACAGGTAGGACACTTGCCAAAGTGCTGACGCGACTCTGCGCCACAGGCATTACATATATAGATAGAACGGGTCTTAGCCATGGACGACCATCGTTAACAACGTCAACAAGGACAAAACAACCAACAAAAGTAGTATATACGTACCTTGTTCAACAATGGGACGCAGCTAAGACGGCAGAATGCGATACATTTCTTTGCAAATGCCCCCCTTTAGTCATACATAAAACAAGGAGTAAACCAATCACAATTGGTCTCTAAATAATAACTTTCATAAAGCTAAAGCCATAGCTGGTCGGCATTGTAGCGATTCGTATTAGTTCGCAAACAAGTTCCACATAACCTTAAGAAACACTAAACCCCTCTGAGACTCTAGCTTTGAGGGATTCAACCGCATACAATTAGAATGCTGAGATGACCCTTGGTAAAAAGTTTAGTTGCTAAACGTTATGCATACGTCATAAACTTTTTGATCGACATTACAGTCATTCCCGCTAGTGGTCTCTTTGCAGCCACGGTTTTATAGGAGTTTACATAGCCTTGGAAAGCGTTAAAGAAAAAATCTTAGTTGTTGATGATGAAGCTAGCATCCGTCGTATTTTAGAAACTCGTCTTTCCATGATTGGCTACGACGTAGTCACTGCCGCCGATGGTGAAGAAGCCCTAGATACCTTCCGCAACACTATCCCAGATTTAGTCGTTTTAGATGTGATGATGCCGAAGCTAGACGGCTATGGCGTTTGCCAAGAGCTCCGAAAAGAATCGGATATTCCTATTATCATGCTGACTGCGCTAGGCGATGTTGCTGATCGAATCACTGGGCTAGAGCTAGGCGCCGATGACTATGTCGTCAAACCCTTCTCTCCAAAAGAATTAGAAGCTCGTATTCGTTCTGTCCTACGCCGAGTTGAAAAGACAGGCGCCTCTGGCATTCCTAGCTCTGGCGTGATCACAATCAACAATATTCGCATCGATACCAACAAGCGTCAGGTATACAAAGGCGATGAACGAATTCGTCTGACAGGCATGGAGTTCAGCCTGTTAGAGCTACTCGTAAGCCGTTCAGGAGAACCGTTTTCTCGTTCTGAAATTTTACAAGAGGTCTGGGGCTATACCCCCGAACGCCATGTCGATACCCGGGTAGTTGATGTTCATATCTCCCGGCTAAGGGCCAAGCTAGAAGATGATCCTAGTAACCCCGAACTGATCTTGACAGCCAGAGGCACTGGCTATCTATTCCAGCGAATTGTTGAACCCGGTGAAGAATAAGTTAGCTACTTTGTTCACTTTAGTATAGGTATCGCTAGACGCTTCTCAGTGGCGAAGAAATAAGTCTGGGAAGAACAAGTCTGATAGAATTCTTAAAGTTATATGATCCCGATTGGGCCAACAAAAGGGTAGAGCTTTGATGGATTCGACGCAGGTACGCATCGCAGTAGACGCGACGGGCGGTGATTTTGCCCCTGATGAGGTGGTCGCTGGCGCGATTAGAGCTAAAGAGGAGCTTGGTATCGAAGTCCTCTTGGTGGGTGATGCCGATCAAATAGCGGCTTCGGTACCGAAGCCAGACTTACTTCAAGGCATTGAGATCGTTCCGGCTGAAGGGACTATAGAGATGCACGAAGAGCCTTTGAGCGCACTGCGTCGTAAGCCTAAGGCGTCTATTAATGTGTCGATGGATTTGGTCAAGCAAGGGCGTGCAGATGGCGTGGTTTCGGCTGGGCATTCAGGTGCGGCGATGGCGGCGGCTCTGCTACGGTTAAAGCGAATTAAGGGTGTAGATAGACCCGCGATTGGCGCAGTGTTTCCAACGGTGATGGCAAAGCCAGTACTCATCTTAGATGTGGGTGCGAATGTTGACTGTCGGCCAAAGTATCTAGAGCAGTTTGCCTTTATGGGTAGCATCTACTCACGCTATGTGTTAGGCAATGATGAACCCAAAGTCGGGCTATTAAATATCGGCGAAGAGAAAAGCAAAGGCAATGAAGCCGCGATCGCAGTCCACAGAGCACTCAGCCAGCAAAGTGCGATCAACTTTGTAGGGAACGCAGAAGGTCGCGATGTGCTCTCAGGTGACTTCGATGTGATTGTATGCGATGGCTTTGTTGGAAACATTTTGCTGAAGTTTGCAGAAGCGGTCGGTGAATCAGTTTTGCAAATTCTAAGAGAAGAACTGCCGCAGGGTATCGCTGGCAAAGTGGGCTGTACCCTCTTGAAAGGGAACCTACAGCGAATTAAGCAGCGGGTAGATCATGCAGAACACGGTGGTGGTCTGCTACTTGGGGTGGCGGGCGTAGCGGTGATCAGTCATGGTAGCTCTAAGGCGCCCTCTATTTTTAACGCGATTCGCCTGGCTAAAGATGCTGTTGATAACCGCGTTATCGAACGGATTGAGGATCAGTACCTAAAGGTTGCAGCGACTGTCAAAGCCAAAGGTGAATAGAGAGTATGACCCAGCAAACTTACGGTGTCGCTTTCGTCGGTAGCGGCTCAGCTCAGCTTGAGGCGGTGCTGACTAACGATCAGCTCGCTCAGGTGGTGGATACTTCAGATGAATGGATAGCGACTCGTACAGGCATTCGGCAAAGACATATTGCGAACGAAGGGGAGTCTATTCGCTCTTTAGCTGCAGAGGCGGTGGCCAGCGCGATCGCCCAGGCAAATCTTGAGCCTACTGACATCGATCTCATTCTTCTAGCGACTTCTACGCCCGACGATCTATTCGGCTCAGCCTGTCAAATTCAAGCGGAAGTTGGCGCTACCCGGGCCGTTGCTTTTGATATTACCGCCGCTTGCTCTGGGTTTGTATTTGCCTTAGTCACGGCTGCTCAGTTTATTCGCGCAGGCGCTTATCAGAATGTGGTAGTGGTCGGCGCAGATATCTTGTCGCGACTGACGGATTGGAGCGATCGCAGAACCTGCGTTCTTTTTGGCGATGGTGCTGGAGCCATTGTGATGCAGCGCTGCTCTGAAGACCGTCTCTTGAGCTTTGAGATGCACAGTGACGGTAGCCAGAACGATTGTCTCACCGCACACTATCAGAAAGCATCGAAGCCGCTAGTAGACGATATCACTATTCAAACAGGTCAGTATCATCCCGTTACTATGAACGGCCGAGAGGTATACCGCTTTGCTGTTAAGCGAGTACCCGAAGTCTTAGAAAAGTCTCTCTTTCATGCTGGACTTTCTACTGACGATATTGACTGGCTGATTTTGCACCAGGCTAATCAGCGGATACTAGATGCTGCGGCCCAGCGGCTAGGGATTCCAGGCGATCGCGTCGTTAGCAATATGGCCAGGCATGGTAATACCGACGCCGCCTCTATTCCTATCGCTTTGGACGAGTGGGTGCGCAAGGGCAAAATCAAAGCAGGCGATACGCTTGCACTTTCAGGCTTTGGAGCTGGGCTTTCCTGGGGAGCCGCCATCCTCAAATGGGGCTCTGTAGAGAACAAATAATCATCAACGCTTTTAAGATATAGGAGCTTTAAAGAATAATGGCGAAAACTGCATGGGTCTTTCCTGGACAAGGTTCTCAGACCGTAGGAATGGGCGCAGATCTAGCGGACGTGTGCGCAGATCGTCTAGCTGAAGCCGAGACAATTATTGGAAGATCTGTCTTAGAGATTTGCCAAGATGAAACGTTGCTAAGTGATACTCGCTATACGCAACCCTGTTTGTATGTAGTTGAGTGCGCGCTTACCGACGCTTTAAAAGATAGCGGGCAGAGGCCTAATCTAGTTGCTGGTCATAGCTTAGGAGAATATTCTGCGCTGTATGCAGCTAGCGTCTTCAGCTTTGTTGAAGGGTTGAAGCTAGTCAAACGTAGAGCTGAGCTAATGTCACAGGCATCAGAAGGAAGAATGGCAGCACTGATGGGGTTTGATCGCGATCAGCTAGATGCCAAAATTGCAAAGACAGTAGGCGTTGTACTAGCGAATGATAATAATGCAGGACAGGTAGTCATTTCAGGCACACCAGCCGGCGTCGATGCGGTAATAGACAGCGTAAAATGCAAGCGAGCCGTCAGGCTAAACGTCAGTGGTGCGTTTCATTCTCCTCTAATGGCCGACGCATCTAAGTCGTTTGAATCAGTACTAGCAGCCATTGAATTTGACGATGCTAGCATTCCTGTAATGTCAAATGTAGATCCAACGCCTGAAACAAACGCTGAGATACTGAAAAAAAGATTAGTCCAGCAGATGACAGGCTCCGTTCGCTGGCGAGAGATTTCTTTGGGATTGTCAGAAGCTGGTGTAGAAGAGGTGGTGGAGATAGGTCCGGGGAAGGTGCTTGCTGGTCTGATCAAAAGAACGTGTAAGGGCTTGAAATTAGTTAATGTGAGTAACCTAGCTGCTATTGAAAGTTAAGACTAAATATGGAAAAAGCCAGAGAGAACGACACCCTCCAGCTCTTTCCTTAAAGATACTCTAAGCGACAAAGCTACCAAACAAGCAAAGTTCTAAGTTTTTGAAGATAAAGTATTTGAAATAAAGTGTTTGAATTACTTTACCTAAAAGTTTAGAACTTGAGAAGAACTACGAATCCTCGCTCAAATCGCCAGGTTCTTCGATGTACATTTCTGGCTCAATTGCATAGTTATTGGCTAGCCCTTCATTACTCATGGTCTGTCCACCCGTGGTATCGATGCTGCCTTTTTTATCGGATGTCTCTTTGTAATCCTCTCCTTCTCGCTCTTTGCGCGCCGCGGTCTCAGCTGGAACAATTCCTCTGTCGAAATTGTCTTTTTGAACACCGCCTTTGTTACCTTCGTTTTCCGCCATAGATTCAACCTTCCTTTTTATGCGTGTTATTTGAGTGCGTTAACTGACGGTATCCACCGCAAATCGATCTTAGCGCCTCTCAATCGTTACGCTTTCAATATCAATGTTTAGGAAAACAATTATTGACTTTTGTGCTCAAATGCTGCTTCATAAAAAGAATTATTCGGGCCAGCTATTTTCGATAGAGTCAGTCACATCTTCTGCCGACTCGCCGACTGCAAAATCAATAATCCCAGACCAGAAAGTGCCAGTGCCTACCGCGCCAGGCATCATATCTGAGCCATCAAAGCTAACAACATCGGCATCGGCCAGGATCTGAGCAATCTTCTGGCTAGTGATATCTGGATAGGCATCGGTCGAAACCTGTTTGTGCGGAGAGATGAATCCACCTAAACCAGCCCAGATCTCATGTGGCTGTGGAGTCGCTAGATACTCCATTAGCGCTCTGGCTTCGGGCGTATCGTTAAACATGCCAAAAGCATCTCCTGCGACCAAAATAGGCGTGCCAAATCGAGGGTCTATCTCCGGTAAGGGAAAAACGTCGTAGTCCACCCTAGGCTCTGTCTCTTCTGGGAAGAAGGTGGCGATAAAGTTGGCTTGCCTATGCATATAGCAGCTAGGGGGCTCGTTAAAAATTCCTTGCGGGGAGTCTCCGAACGGAGTAGACACTGCGCCAACGGCCCCACCATTGACGTATTCAGGGTTGAGCAGGATCTCGCCAAATTCGTTAAAGGCGTTGACAACTTCGGGAGAATTGAAGGGCAAGTCGTGCTCTACCCACTGGCTATAAGCTTCGGGGCCAGCGGTGCGTAGCATAATGTCTTCAACCCAGTCAGTGCCGGGCCAGCCACTAGCATCGCCACTTTCTAGACCAATACACCAGGGGGTAGCGCCATCAGCGACGATCTGATCGCTTAGCGCAATCAGTTCTGACCAAGTCGATGGGATATCGTAACCAGCTTCTTCAAAAGCGGTGGGTCGATACCATACCAGGCTTTTTACAGAAGCTCTATACCAGATACCGTAGGCTTCGTCGTCAACACTGCCTAGCTCTAGCCAAGTATCTGGATAGGCATCACTTAGCGTACTGCTATCCATAAAACTGTTGAGTGGAATGAGCTGTCCGGCCCTGGCAAAGTCGGCAAGCAGGCCAGGCTGTGGGAACATGGCTAGATCGGGCGCATCGCCTGATTCCACCCGGACGGGTAGCAGAGTGGCAAAGGCATCGGTGCCTTCGTAGACGACATCAATGCCAGTTTCTTCCTCAAACGGGGCTAGGGCTTGCTCTAATTTTTCTTGTTGCTCCCCAACCACCACGCCTAGTACGGTAACGGTGTTTTCAGCTGACTCGGTAGAGGTATTATTGCAGCTAGAAAGCAAAAAGAGTGAGCCTAGCGCAAGCCCTAAAAGTCGACAGGGAGACTTGTTAGGTTGGCAAGTGGATTCTAAGAAGGACTTCATAATTAAAAAGTTACACACAGAGCCAATAAGAGTAAGACTAGGTATAGCGTTTATTCTGTATGAACTCAAACTCGAAGATGATAATCAGCAATAATAAGAGCGGACTGATCGCTTAGGCGCTACGGCTATCTATAGAAATTCAGCGGATGTATCCCGACATGTTTAGTTTGGTGTGTTGATGTCTCAGTTAGAGCTTCTTTTCAGTGAGTTGCCATCTGACTTGCCCGATCATGACCTACCGTCTCATGACTTGCCACCTTATAGAATACGCGAGAGTAAGCGGGCCAAGCATGTTTCGATCAAGATCTCAGTAGAAGGCAAGTGGAAGTAGTAGTGCCGCTTCACTTCGATAGCACTAAGCTACCGGAGATTCTAGAGCGGCGACGAAGTTGGATTTTGAAAACGCGATCGCGTCTACTAAGTGAGCATGCAAATACTGTCGATAGCTGGCAGGCCAAGAGGCCCGATAGAATTCTCCTACGCTGGCGATCGCCCGACCTGAATGAAAACAGCTTAGACGAAGATCTATCGAACAGCGCTCCTACCTTAAGTAATCGCACCTTGCTAGAGACTTGGACAATTCAGTACGTGCGATCGCCTAGCAACCGTATCACCTGCATTCCAGATAGCGACCACCGCCTCACCCTCACGGGTAGTACTGACCATCTAGATGCCTGTCAACGTGTTCTGCGCCAATGGCTCGCACACCGTGCTCAAGAAGAGCTAATGCCTTGGCTTCGGCAGCTAAGCTTTGATCTAGACCTACCTTGCCGTCGCATCTCGGTACGAGGTCAAAAGACTCGCTGGGCTAGCTGTTCTAGCCAAAAGAACATTAGCCTCAACTACAAGCTACTGTTTTTGCCACGGCCTTTGGTGCACTACGTTCTTGTTCACGAGCTATGCCACACCGTTCATATGAACCACTCCAAAGCATTTTGGGCACTCGTTGAACAAAAGCAGCCTGACTATAGCTGGCGAGATCAGGCGCTCAAAAAAGCATGGCGCTATGTTCCCCGCTGGGTAGAGGCTCGATAGAATGAACGAAACGCCCCACAGCGGCTATCACTGGCGCGGCCAGTCAGAACGTTTTTTTGAGGGTTGGTATCTGCGAGTGACTTTGAGTGCGATCGCACAGACCTTTGCCTTTATGTACTCCATCGACGATCCAGCAGGAGATAGCCCTCATAGCGGCGGCGCAGCTCAAATCCTCGGACCAGACGAATCCTACTACTGCCGAACCTTTCCAAATGTGCATCGGTTCAAGGCAAGTCTTCAGTATCTCTCTGTTGGCCATCAGCGAGCAGTCAATCCGGCCTCAGACGAAGGCTACCAGTTCACAGCCTACTCGCACCGAGGCAAACTTCTAACACCATCCGGCGCTGCGCAAGCAGAATGGGAATATGCGATCGAGCCTATCTCCACCTGGGGAGAATCAGAAAGGCCAAAGGCAACCGCTGGATGGCTATCCTACCCATCTGTCTTTGAACCAGGCTGGCAGGTGCTGATGGCGCATGGCTTAGCTTCTGGGCAGATACATTGGCAGGGAAAGACCTATGACTTCAAAGATATGCCTGCCTACGCGGAAAAAAACTGGGGCGGCGCTTTTCCATCTAAATGGTTTTGGCTACAGTGCAATGCCTTCACCGACGCGCCAGGATTGAGCGTTACCGCAGCAGGTGGCATACGCAATGTGCTTTTTCTAAAAGAAAACGTGGGTCTAATCGGCATTCATTACCAGGGTAAGTTCTACGAGTTCTTGTCGACAAAGATAGCCTTCACCTGGACGATAGATCCTTGGGGCTACTGGCATCTAGTAGCCCGCGACTATCGCTATCGAGTTGAGATCACAGGCCGCGCATCTGACGAAGGTGCCTATGTGCGTGTACCGACCCGCGAAGGCTTACAGTGGTTGTGCAGAGACACAACGCACGGGGAACTGCGAGTGCAGCTATGGCTAGCTAACGGTCAAGTGATTGTAGATACGTTCAGCGATTTAGCTGGGTTAGAAGTAGGTGGCGCGCCGTGGAAGGAAGCTTGGATAGTTGAAAGCTGATTCAAAAATCGGAAGAGTCTTGCTATAGTACTTTGAGTGATTGTCGAAATAGCGCAGTGGTTTGTTTGCCGCTAGCGTTACTTTTACAAGAGCTTGGGGCTGTGGCTCAGCTGGATAGAGCAAGCGCCTCCTGAACTATCGGGCACCGTTAGGAGAAATCCGACGTGTGAATGTAGTCAAATTCGGTGAAACCTAACAAGTGTTGTACTTTAAGGCAATACCGAGCCAAGCCCTGTCTACAGGGAAGGTGTAGAGACTAGACGGCTACCACCTAAAGGCATTTGTTTATCATTTGTCAACGGTGAAGGTATAGTCCAGAGAGTGAGGAAACTCACACAAATCTGAAGCGCTAGGTCGCGCGTTCGAATCGCGCCAGTCCCGTCAATTATCTTTGTGGTCTCTAATCAGTGACGATTCCCTAAAAACGACTCCCTAAAAGGACTGCTGTTCTTAGCTGTCCGGTATAGGAGCTATCTGGCATAGGGCATAGAGCGCTGTGCCCGCTCGACAAGCACTACAAGCATCCTATGACAGTAGTAGTAGTACTACAGACTATGCAACGTCTATAAGCTGTAGAACGTTTGGCGAAGGGCTAGCTTGGGAGCTGTGGATGTTGTTAAACCGGCCAGAGATGACCCTTTCATGCTGGGGGGAAGAGAGTTCTCGTACTAGACTCGCTTCTATTGCATGCCAGCTATCTTTTGAAAGGCGCTGCGAAAGCAAAGAGAGAACATCCTCTTCTTTCTTGTAGAATACTTTGGCCAAAAAAACAGCAATTGTCTCTCTTAGCTCGCTGTGAGCATCTTCTTCGATTACCTGAGCTAGTCCCACCACTAAGATCTGAGCAGGCATATTCTCAAGTGCTTGCCCAGCCAGTACCTGAACTTCTACCGGAAAGTGATAGCCTGAATAAGACCGATTGCGCTTGTAGGCATCAAAGTAATGCATGATCTTAACGAGCGAAAGAATCGAGATCTTGCCAAACTTAGGAAATAGATTTGCCAGCTGCTTGCGAATGCTTGAGGATTCTGTAGTAACAAACAAGTGACAAGCAAATCCAAAGAATTGCTCAAAGCTCCAGGATTGTATTTGTTCGAGCGTATTCTCTACGTTCGATTCAGCATCAGCTAGCTGGCAGATGAAAGAAAGGTCTTGGCACTGGAGAGTGTGCTGGGTGTCAAGCGTATTGCGAATAGCCGTAGATAGAGCTGTCATATGTAGGTGCCAGCAATTGGCTGGGGACAAGTGGGGAGGCGCACTTTATAGTGTGATTTGGCCGGTTAATATAGGCTTTTCTAAGGAGATATTGAACTAAACAAAACACCTGACTAAACGAACGGTGCAGCTGAGCTACACTACTAAGCCTCGAAAGCATCGAACATAATCAATTGAAAGTTGCAGCACTGTCAAAAGCACCTTTATGTATCGCTATATATCGCGTTAAATAGGGTATTTATATTTCGCTGAGACAATCAGCCTATCACCAACGCTTCCACAAACTATTTCCTTAATGAATTAAGGGAAGTTTGAAGTAGTTAGGTGTTCTATTATTTGTTAGCATCTATAGTTCTACTAGGTTCAAAAGCGTATTGCAAGATACAAAACGAAATATTTAATGCAGCGAATCACAACTTCATGACATTAGCACATATATAGTGCCTCGCCGTCAGATCAGAAAAGTCCCGATTCCTTATACAGTAAGCGTTTCACCTACTACTGAGTTCCTGTAGAATCCACAGCGTTTTTTGTTCCCTGTTATGAACTCTAGATATCAATATTAAATTACTTGATGAATGCTGTAGGAATAACTACATCGACTAGCAGATGTGCGCTGTAGTTATTCCTTTCTATCCAACTTTCTATATCTCCAACTTCGTGTATCTAACAGGCTACGATTGAGGATATTACGTTTTCCTTTTGTTTTTTCTTTCGTTGTTTCTTCTTGGGCTATTGATCGCTAATTTGGTTGTTGATCTTGTTGTCTACAAACGTACGAATTTGTTGAATCAAGGCAAGATCTTCGTAGCCAAGTCTTGCGATCGCTTTTATAACGTAGTTTTGGGTGCGCTGATGTAGTCCTACTTGCGCCATGGTTGTTCGCAAAGCACTTTTGAGATGGGCATATTGTTCTGTCGATACAGAATCTCGGTTTAATCTTTGATCGGCTATCTGCACCTGAGTCTGCGATTGTGAAAGCATAAAGCTATAAATCATCACTGCCTGTGCAAGATTCAATGACGGCTGCGGAGTGATCTGAGGAATTGTCGTCACTAAATCGCACGTCTGAATATCTTGGTTACTCAGTCCTGAGCGTTCACTACCAAAAACAATGGCAACAGTCGAGACGAGGTGACCTTTAGCTTCAAGCAGATCAGGCAGATCTCGAACCGATACGTAGTGATACTTTTGCATACGGTGGCGAGCGGTAGATGCACAGGCTAAGTCAATGCCGTCTAGCGCGCCAGCAAGATCTTCGTACTGGGGAGCGTTTTCTAGGATGTGTTCTGAACCATGAGCCATCGCACGAGCAATCCCACTAAGGTGATCGGCTTTGGGACGAACCAGGCGCAGATCTGTATAGCCCATAGTATTGATTGCTCGCGCCGCTGCGCCAATATTACCTGCCTCGCCGGGTTCTACTAAAACAAACGAAAACTGAATCACACTTCTGAAGGCGTACTGATTGAAGATGTACTGATTGAAGGCATTCTCACGGTGGCCTAACTTCGCTACTCTAATGGAATTGCGCCTGGAATCGCACCAAAGCTGCCTATGCTATCTCTTGCTGCTAGCCACAACATCTAAAGGTATCTCACAGCCTACTAAGATCATTTCGTAATGACCGCCAAGATAAGGGAGCTATTAGCGCAGTTTGCGAATTGATAGCTTGCCCAGTCTAAGCGGCCAATAGGCCGTTAAACCTTGCCTTTGCTTCTCTCGACGTGCTCCATCATCTTCATCTTTTTAGCTTCGTCGCCTTTGGTAGGCTCAGAAATGCTGTCTAGCTTGATAGTTGCGCTTTGAGCGAGATGCTGTCGAATCTTGTCTTTGCTGGCCATAGAAAAAAGTCTGGTTGATTTGCTCAGTAAAATATTAAAGGATTGTAAACACAGACGGATCTCACTAATGACGGATGGGTCAAAAAGGCAGATGGCGCAGCGGGGATTGAAGATAGCAGTTGTTGGCGGCGGGGCGGCAGGGTTTTTTGGCGCGATCGCTGCTGCCGACCAAAATCCCAACCATCAGGTCACCCTTTATGAAGCAGGTCCTCAGCCGCTTGCCAAAGTCAGAATCTCTGGTGGTGGTCGCTGCAATGTCACCCATCACTGCTTTGATCCAGCTCAGCTAGTGCTGAGCTATCCCCGCGGTGGTAAGGCGCTAAGGGGTGCATTCAGCCGATTTCAACCTAAAGACACGATCGAATGGTTCAATCGGCGCGGCGTGAAGCTCAAGGCAGAAGCCGACGGCCGGATGTTTCCAGTCACAGATGATTCAGCTACAATTGTTGACTGCCTAAACCGAGCAGCGCAGCAGGCAGGCATACGGATCAAAACGCGATCACCCATTACCCACGTCGAAAAGTCCGGCAGTCGGTTTCAGCTCCGGCTCAAGTCTGGATCTGTAAAAACTGAAGTGGCGTGTGATCGTCTGCTATTGACCACTGGCAGCAGTCCGGCAGGACATCGTATTGCTAGGTCACTAGGTCACGTCATAGAATCTCCGGTTCCCTCACTCTTTACCTTCAACATCGCCGACAAACGCTTGCATCAGCTCAGCGGCGTCGCGGTCGATCCGGTTGCCCTACGGTTGAAAGTAGATAGACAGCTTGAGAAAGCATCTAAGAAAAAGTCACCCAGCCTAACGCAGACAGGACCGTTGCTGCTGACCCACTGGGGCGTCAGCGGTCCAGCGGTGCTAAAGCTTTCAGCTTGGGGAGCAAGAGAATTACAACAGACAAAGTACAGAGCCCAGCTAACCATAAACTGGCTGCCAGCGCTAACGCAAGAACAGGTGAGAGCTAAGTTGCAGGAAGTAAAGGCAAACTGTAGTCGGCGGGCGATCGCTACACATAGTCCCTATGCAGCCTTTTCCAAACGCCTCTGGCAATATCTGTTGCAGCGTGTAAACATTGACAGTACCCTTACCTGGGCTAATCTCTCAAAAAAGCAGCTGAATCAGCTAGTTCAATCGCTTACTCAGAGCAGCTATGACGTCGTTGGTAAAGGTGCATTTAAAGACGAATTTGTCACCTGTGGCGGTGTCCGGCTAAAGGAAGTGAACTTCAAAACCATGGAGAGTCGCCAGTGCCCAGGATTGTATCTCTCAGGAGAGATTTTGAACATTGACGGTATCACGGGTGGATTTAACTTCCAAAGCGCCTGGACAACTGGCTGGCTAGCAGGACAGGCGATCGCGACCACAAGCTAAGGTAGAAGAGCTTACCTCATCGCCACCGTATCTACTCGAAGAACGATGCTGAGTAAAAAAACCACACTAGACCAACTACGAGGACAAGGAAAAACCACAGCAGCAGCACTTGCCCTATTCGATCAGCTAGCGCCCGTAGATATAGAGTTCATGCTAGGTCAGTGGAAGGGATCTGGCTTTCAGACTGGTCACCCGATGGACGGCCTACTAGAAGCTGCGAATTGGTATGGCAAAGCGTTTATCGGTTCGGAGTGCGTTCATCCGCTACTCTTTTTGGACGGTAGTGGCCAGACATTTAAGGTCGCGCCGAATCCTCAGATGATGAAGCTAGCGCTGCGTTTACCCCTTCCCAAGAATGACGTCCTAGGGCCGATGTATGCGCTACTGACCTCTATGCTCAAGACAGAAGAGAGTCAGGCTAGGTTGAGGATGATGGAGTATAGAGGGAAAGTGAGCGCCACTATGATCTACGACTATCTACCAATACACGACGTGTTTAGAAAGGTTGATGACAATACTTTACTGGGACTCATGGACTACAAAGGATTATCAGATCCTTTTTTCTTTGTTTTAGAACGAGAAATTTAGAACAAGCGTATGCTGCGACCATCACTAGTCAAACTATTGCTAATCAAACGCTAGTCAAATAGTCTAAAAGGATTGTTCTGGCGATCGCGACCTGCCAGTTCTCAAATCCGAACCTCTGTATCGCCTCTAAATCTAAGAGCTTCTAGCTACCATAGAAACAAATTGATAGATGATATTCTATCTGGCTATCGAGGAGAGAACGATGACTCAACTATATCGCTATCGCCATGTCAACATCGTTAGAAGAGGAAACAGTAAGCCTTGGGTAAAGGGTATAGAGGAAGTCTTTGTCAATGGACGCCGCCAGGTCCGTTACTTTGGTAACGAGGAGTGGAAGCAGGCCAAAGCGCGTGAAAGATTGATAGGAGACTTTTCGAGAGACTTTCGCTTCTTGCCTTTTGATCGGCCTTTCAACGAACCTTTTGATAGGTTGTTTTTGCGCAGCTTCCCATTCGATGAGGATGCACAGAGAGATCCTATGCATAGAGCCTGTAAAGAGGTTGTTCTTGGCGAACCACAACTCAAGTCGGCACGGCCCAACCCACTACAGGACTTGCAGCAGGGCATCAGTCACCGGCTTAGCGAGGTGCAAAGGGTAATAGTCAAACTACCTCAAGCTTTAAAGGCTGCCTGGAAAGAGCTAACGCAGTAGGTATTTGGTAATAGGTATTTGGGAAGGCCGGTAAGTTCTTCCTCGTCGAATACCGTAGCTACTAATCAGATATCATTGAATGCAAGTGTCTCTAGCCTAGGTAACATAAGCTACCTAGGCTGGGGAGGTTTTTCTCTACCATACTTGAAGTTGCCTGTTGTCTTAGGCTGTATCTCTTTTAGCTCCACTTTTATGAAACGGTTTGCTTCTCTTATCAGTGGTTTTCTTTTGATAGTTTGCACAGTACCCGTAAGCGCTGCTGAGCCTAACTCCACACGACTAGCACAGGCCGACGTGACTAATTTTGAGACACCGATAGACACACCAACAACTCAAAGGGTGCTTAAGGTAGGGACAAAAGAGATTGTTCCCTTTGTCTTCTTAAATCAGGAAGTGCCCTATGGGTTTAGCGTGGAGCTGTGGAATAGAATAGCCGACGACCTGGGGGTTCAGACTGAGTGGGTGCGGTATGACTCTGTAGTCGACATGCTAGAAGGGCTCTCGGACGGACAAATAGATACAGCGATCGCCGGCATCTCGATTACGGCAAAACGAGAATCGCAGCAGGTCGATTTCACCTATCCCTTCTATCGGTCGGGGTTGCAGCTGATGGTCCGTGCGCGGCCAGCCAATCCAATCGTATTGATGGTACACGGCTTAATGAGCTGGCAGTTTTGGCAGCCGATGCTGCTGGTACTGGCAACTAGCGCTGCGGTCGGCTTACTGGTGTGGATGGTAGAGCACAAGCACAACGAGAAGTTCTCAGGTAGTCCGATTGAAGGCATCGGTCAAGGAATTTGGTTTTCGATCGTGACGCTAGGGACCTTTGGCTATGGTGACGTCACCCCTGATAAGCTGCCAGGACGAATCATCGCAGTGATCTGGATGGGGGCGAGCTTTTTTATTGTGGCTGAATTTATTGCCTCTTTGACCGTAGGACACCTATCTAATAGTCAACTCTCTTTCCAAGATCTTCGAGGTAAGAAGGTAGGCGTGGTCGATGGAACAACTGGAGAGGAATACACGCGATCGCAACCAGTCGAAGTCACTGAATTTAAGCTATTTGATAGTGCGCTTGCCGCCTTAGAGTCCGGTACCATAGAAGCCATTGTCCATGACTATCCCACACTTAAATATATTGCCGGCCGCAATCCGGATACTTTTGATCTAGCGGGTGAGCCGCTGACGCAAGAGGACTACGGTGTAGCGTTTAGAGAAGGGTCCGAGATGGCGGAGATAGTCAGCCAGGAGATACTCGAATTACAAGAACAGGGATATCTGCGATCGCTGCGAGAGAAATGGTTTGGCTCGAATCGCGACGAACTTTGATTTTGATGATGAGATTGGATTCTGGTGTACGCACTAGATAGGTACCCATAGCGTTCGCTGCTTGCGAAGAATAAGCAAAAATGAGAGGCGTGCTGAAACGGGACAAATTTCAAACTCTGCTGGATTTCACGGCCGAGCAGGGTAGTTGTTATTACCTGCAAAAGCTTGAATCATTTTGAGCGTATGCTTGCGACCAGGTAACTACTCTCAGCAATATGGCTATTGTCTTTCCGAACGATCAACTTAAACTATAACTGACTTCAAGGAAAGCTGATGTACCTGTATTCACAAGTGTCGTGGCAGGGCGTGGTAGAACTACGAGATGTTTTAGCGCATACGAATAATTCTACCTTTTCCGAAAATATTCTTTCATCCTTCTGATCAACCCAGGAAATTCAACAATAATACGGCGACACTCTAACCTTACGGTTTTCGTTTCATTGCATAGCTGCATTCTAATACAGCTCGTATTTCATGAACTGATTTGATCGCTAAAACCTTTATATATCAGTAGTTTCAGCTTCTAAAATTTACGACTGCATTAAAGTTGCACTAATTCCCCAATGAGATAGAGGTGCTTCATTCCCTCAGCAGGTCTTGTTTTATTAGACTTTTTGTCCAGGAGAAAAGGTTGTCCGTGTTGGGCAACAGGGTGACAATGCGCGCCGTGAAAGGGCACAAGCGCTTGCCAACCTATGGACAGCCCTGGTCTGTTCATGGTCATTGCACCTTACATGGCAATTAGGTGGGTTGATTTGCCTCAGCGGCTAAGGCAGGAGGGTAAAGGCAGCGCAATGTGGTGGCTGATAGAGGCTGAAATCGCGACGGTCTAGCGTGAGGATAGTGTCTAGGTTGTAGCGTTCAGCAATGGCCATTACGGAAGCGTCTACAAAATCGATCCGGCTATCGCTATATTGCTTCAGAATTGCGGCGGAGCGGGCAAAGTCCTGCTCTGTCAAACAGATAGGGTGAAACCGGCTGGCGGGTAACGCATCCAAAAATTGCACTAGCTGAGCGGTACCTGCATCACGATGTAAGAGATATGCGACTTCTGCCAAAACGGTTTGTGGCAACAGAATTTGCTTTTGTTGGGCATACACCCTCTTTACCTCGGCATGGTACTGGTCTCGTTGGTTGCCTAGTGCAACGGCAAATCCGGTATCAGCTACGGTCGTCATTCTTTCGTCGTCCATCCTGACTGGGGCCGGATTTCTTCTGCGAGGATATTTTCGGCGTTGCTAGCGAGATTAGGAGAACCCTCATAAAAACCGACGATAGGATCATCGTCTATGGCTAGAGGCTCCTTGTCGTGAATCTGGAAATACTGCTGTACAGCTTCGTCTAGTAGGGTTTCTAGTGGCTTCTGTTGCTGACTAGCTAGCTCTATGAGTTTAGTCAGTACTGTGGGATCGGGTTTCCAGTTGAGGGTGATGTCTAGCATTGGCTTTAAACCGCTACGCGTACTCTCATACTATTGCTATTTTGCTTTTTCATGCGGAGCTGACAGTCGATCAGCTCCATATCGTAATTTAGAGGCTGAACTCTATAGCTGCACCTAATAATCTACTAGCCTTCTACTCTCACCCGCTTGGTCAAAATGGCCATGACTCCGTTAGCTCTGCCGGTGGAGATGGGTTGGCTCCAGTCATTGAGTTCGGCGTAGCCGCGTTTGTGTAGGGTGTGGATGGTGGTTTGGACGGCAGTGAGGCTGCCGAATAAAAGATGGCGGACGGTTTCGGTGTCGTTGCTGGGGGATGGTAAAGGGCT